>CAZEUO010000058.1:0-2079 GCA_964515035.1 uncultured Planctomycetales bacterium | reverse complement strand
TGAAAATGAAAAAATCACCGGTGTTCGTACCGGGGCTTCAGGAATTGATAAACACGGTAAGCCGATGGCCAATTACCAGCCCCCCACGGATGTGCGCGCCAAAATTACAATTCTGGCCGAAGGGACGCGGGGGCATTTGACCAAAGTTCTGGTCAATAAATTCAATTTGCAAAAGAACCGCAATCCTCAGATTTATTCTTTGGGTGTCAAAGAGGTGTGGGAAATTCCAGAGGGCAATTTTTCCGCCGGCCAGGTGGCTCATACGATGGGCTATCCGTTACCGTTTGACGTATTCGGCGGAGGGTTTATTTATGGGTTGAGTAAAAATCTTGTCTGCCTGGTTGTCGGGCTGGACTATACTGACCCGACCTTCGATACCCATCACGCGTTTCAGATTTATAAAAGACATCCGGTGGTTGCTAAAATTCTTAAAGGCGGAAAAATATTGCGTTATGGCGCCAAGACGATTCCCGAAGGCGGCTTGTTTGCTGTCCCGCAGCTTTATCATGACGGCGTTATGATCGTCGGAGATTCGGCTGGATTGGTCGCCATGCCGAGTTTAAAAGGGATTCATTTAGGGGTTCAATCAGGCATGCTGGCGGCAAAGACCGCCTTTGAGGCCGTCAAAAATAATGATACCACGAGCCGGCAATTGAGCCTTTATGAAAAACTTTTTCAGGAAAGCCTGGCTCACAAAGAGCTTCATGCGGTACGCAATTTCCGTCAGGCCTTTAAGACGAATTTATTTTTAGGAATGCTGCAATTTGGGGCGCAGCTGGTTACCGGCGGCCGCGGCTTGTCAGTAAGCGGAAAACTAACGATGGAAGAAGACTATAAACATTACCGGCCCGCAAGGGAAGTTGCAGGAAAAGCATTTTTAGAGCAACATAAAAGCGAATTGATTTTCGACAAAGCACTGACATTTGACAAAGAGATGGATATTTTTTATTCCGGAACCAAACACGATGAGGAGCAGCCGACTCACATCGTCGTGCCGAGCGCAGATCTTTGTCAAAAATGCATTGTCGAATTCGGCGCACCTTGCCAGCAATTTTGCCCGGCGCAGGTTTTTGAGATTGCCACAAACTCTAAAAGCGGGAAAAAAGCCCTGACGCTTCACCCCTCCAACTGTGTGCATTGCAAGACCTGTGATATTAAAGATCCTTACGAGAATGTCCTTTGGCTGACGCCTTATGGTGGCGACGGCCCGGAATACGAGAGTATGTGATGCTTCGGGCAGTACAGACTTCCATACCCGAAGCATCATCCTAACGCTCGAAGAGCGTTAGGATCTAAAGTGAGAACTAGCCTTACCCAAAAATCATCCTAAAACCCGAAGGGTTTTAGGATCTAAACCCGAAGCATCATTCCAACGTCCTTCGGACGTTGGAATCTAAAATAAGGTATATCCCTATGAGTTTAAAAGTTATTAGCTTAATGAAACAGGTTCCGGTAGCCGCAGAAATGCGTATGGGTGCCGACGGATTGATGGATCGCACCAAAGCCAAATCCATCATTAATATTGATTGCTCTTTTGGCCTGGAACAGGGGTTGCAAATTAAAAACAGTGTTCCGGATGCCGAGCTCATTGTAGTATCGATGGGGCCGCCGAGTTTTGAACAATCGCTGCGAAAGGCCATCTCCATGGGTTATGACCGCGCTGTTCTTCTCTCCGACAGAAAGTTAGGCGGTTCCGATACATTCGCGACGGGTCTCGCCATCGCGACTCTCTTAAAAAGCGTAATTTTACCGAAAAACAAAGACGATAAATTTATTATTTTCGCCGGGCGGCAAACCAGTGATGGCGACACCGCACACGTTCCTTCTCAGGTTGCGGAAAATCTTGGTATTCCTCAAGCAACATTTGTCGAAGACGTGGAATATCACGGAACTTATTTGAAAGTCAGGCGCATGATTGAAGGCGGCCACCAGACCTTAAAAATTCCCATCCCCAGTATTATTTCGATTGCCCCGACGGCTGTTAGTGCCAGGCGGCCTTCTTTGATTAATACGATTAAGGCCAGGCAAATTCAGATTGAAACATTTATTGTTCGGGTGGACAGAGAACAACTTGAAAAT
>CAZEUO010000057.1:0-4704 GCA_964515035.1 uncultured Planctomycetales bacterium | reverse complement strand
TCCGGTGATTAAAACACCTTTGCCGATTTTGCAATTATGTGCCATATGGACCTGGTTATCGATCTTGGTTCCCTCGCCGATGATTGTCGGAGAGAACGTGCCCTGATCGATTGAAGTCCCCGATCCGATCTCGACCGAATTTTCAATCACGACCCCCCCGAAATGCCAGACCTTCAGATGTTCACCTTTGAAATAATTATATCCGTACCCGTCCGAACCGATCGTCGTGTTGCCATGAATCCGGCAATTTTTGCCGATGTGCACATTGCGGTAAATCACAACGTTGGGATAAAGCACCGTATGTTCGCCAATTGTCGAATGCGATAATACGACACAGCCGGAATGAATAACAACATGCGCGCCAATCGTGACATTCGCGCCCATAAAAACATTTTCCGCAATCGCGCTCGTAGGATCGATCTTGGCCGTGCCTGTTTTACGCCCATCAACAAGATCGTTGCCCTTCGCATTCAATTCATCATAAAAAAACTTTGAAAAACGCGACAGCGCCAGGTCAACCGATTCTACAGTCGCATAAAAGGCGAACCGGTTTAAGGAGCCGGATTCTTCATCCGCTTTAATCGTTTTGAAAAATGAATCCTGAAAAACAACGCCTATATTATTTAGCGCCATACCTTTTTGCAGTTTATCCAGAAGCCGCTCATAGTATTTTTTATTTTTGATAAAGATCATGCTGTCCTGGTGAAACTGATCAAGCGAACAGAGTGTGGTGACCTGCGCGTCCTTTCCCTTGGATGAACGGATTTGAAAGCTGGAATCGAGTTTTCCAAAACGATTTAATGGGAACATATGTTTCCTTTCTATAAGAACTCAAAAGCCAGCCCGCTCTTCGCAAAACGGCCCGGCTTAGGTCAGTTTCTACTTCGATTCATAATGTGATTCTACACGCTTGTACGGACAAGGGCAATGAGAAATTGGGAGGGCAGCTTAAGACGCGTTAAGGATTCACTCAACAAAAAATATTTTATACTCGCTATTCTTCCAAACCTCATGAATTGTGATGACGTGAGGATTGATCATCTGCAAAACATCTTCATGTCCACTGAAGATGATAAGATACTTAACGCGCAACCTTTGGATTCTATCCGTCAGAGATTCATCATCCGGATGGCCGTTGAATTTTGTTCCCAGGCGATCGGTAAAAAATCCTAGCGGCCTCGGCCGATAAGACATAAAATGCGCGTCCCGCGGGGTATTCGTCTTCACCCACCCGACCATTTCTAAGAATTCAGTTTTGGATACGCCGTCTTCTTTATACTGATAGTTGGCGCCCACACAGACAACATTGTTAACAATAAGAATGATTAAGGTTAATAAAACGATTTTTTTAGGATCGTAACAAAATATTTTAAGCTTCTCACAAAAAACGAATTTGTATATCACGGTAAAATAATCAATAAAAAAGACCGGGATCAACCCGACGAGGGGGAGAATATATCGGCCCGGCCCCGGAATCCACCAAACGACAATCGCGAAATAATAAACCGCAAAGAAACACCCCAAAAGAGATATCGTTTTGTTCTTGAGTTTATGAATAAAAACGAAGAGAATCCCTAACGGTAAAAGGATATTCACAATATTGACAATCCTCTGCATTTTATACGTTTCAAATATAAGGGCTCGCGCATTATCCGGTAAAATGGAAGGCACAAAAAAGGCCCACAGATCACTGAAGATCGTTTGAATTCGAAAAAAGCTTAATTGATACCAAGCGCGCGCCGAAACCGTTACCTCAGAAAAATTCGCAGAAAAAGAAAATCCGACCCATTGCAAAACAATCAATGCCATTGCCAAAGACAAAAGAGCCGCCAGACAAAGCTTCGTATTCTTTTTGATAAACAAAAAATATATCAATACCGTTAAATAAAGAACAATCGCCGCCGGCCGTATGAGAAAGGCAACAACTAGCGTTGACATGGCCGCCCAAAGTAGGCTTGTTTGGACGGGGCGTTTGTCCTTTGCATCCTGCCTGTCATATTGATTAAATAAATACAGCGCGATTGTCAAGAAAGATAAAAAGGGAAGGTCAGATAATAATTGTTGTTTAAACAAAAAGAAAAACGGAGAGGTCAGAAAAAAGACCGCAAGCAAACTGGCCAGTCCCTCCCCCAACCGTTTTTTCCAAAGGCGGTAAAGAACGATGACGTAAATAAGCCAGTAAAAAAGATTCGGTATTTTTAATATCGTGAAATTAAGGCCAAAACATTTCATTAACGGGGCAAGCAGCAACGGGTATCCCGGCGGGCAAATAACGCCGGGCTCAAGACCAATGTCGCTTCGATAAGCCTTGTGCTCTACGATATTCTGGGCATGCTTAAGGTATTGGCTAAAGTCATCGTCGAGACCGTGACTGTTATATAATGTGGCCACGTTAACAACGATAAAAAGGACGATGCTCCCAAAAAATAAAATTTTGCTTTTGGTCATACGTTGACCCATTTTGAGAAAATAAAAAACCCAGCTCGTGAGAGCTGGGTTAACAAATTGCGGGGAGAGGATTTGAACCTCTGACCTTCAGGTTATGAGCCTGACGAGCTACCGAGCTGCTCCACCCCGCGATATCAATTTTCAATTCCAAAAGGAACAAAAACAACTCGTTCATAGTACCACAAAATTACTGTTTTGTTTTTAAATCTTTGCCGACGCCTACTTCCGAATTCATCGGCACAATCTTATACATCGTTTCGCCTTCGCGAACAATTCCCATTTTTTCGCGGCCGATCTTCTCTAAATAGACAGGATCGTTATCAAGGCGGTTTTTTTCTTCATGCAGCGAAACATTCTCTTTCTTTAACTGCCGAATCTGATCGGCGTATTCATTATTTTTTTGCTGTAAATCCTGCATCTTGGTATACGAAGGCAGAAAGATGATAAAAACAATGAGGGTGGCAATAAAAAGCCAGACGGCGTTTCGTATCATAAATACTTCTCACGGGTCACCATGTCACCAAGTCACAAGGTCACACGTTAAAGACTTGTGACATTGTGACATTGTGACGTTGTGACTTGCCCACCCTGGCTCTTGCAAATGGCGGGCCAGGGTGACTTTAAATCTTTCTCCAATTCACTCCCGCGTAAAGGGCCTTTGCGCCCAACTCCTCTTCAATGCGCAACAATTCATTATACTTGGCCACACGATCGGTGCGAGACAATGATCCCGTTTTGATTTGTCCGACGTTCGTAGCGACAGCCAGATGAGCAATTGTCGTGTCTTCGGTTTCGCCGGAACGATGAGAAATAATCGAACGATATTTATTTTTCTTAGCGAGGTTGATTGTATCAAGAGTTTCAGAAAGGCTGCCGATTTGATTAACCTTGACCAAAATCGCATTGGCAACTTTCTTTTCGATAGCCTCGCTAAGTTTTTTGACATTGGTAACAAAAATATCATCACCGACAAGCTGAGTATCGCTTCCCAATTGTTTGGTCATTTCCCGCCAACCCGCCCAGGCATTTTCATCCAGGCCGTCTTCGATGGAAACAATGGGGTATTTTTTGATCAAATCTTTGTAAACCAAAATTAAATCGTTGTCGGCTACTTGCCGACCGTCAAAAAGATATTTTCCTTCTTTATAATAAGAGGAGGCAGCAACGTCCAATGCCAACGAAATATCTTGACCAGGCTTGAATTTGGCTTTTTCAATCGCCTCTAAAATGACTTTGATGGCATCTTCGTTGGTGCCTAAAACCGGCGCGAAACCGCCTTCGTCTCCAACGGAAGTTGCCAACTTGCGGGATTTTAAAATGGATTTGAGGCTGTGAAAAACTTCGGTAGCCATACGCAGCGCTTCCTTAAAGCTCGACGCGCCGGAAGGGACAATCATAAATTCCTGAATGCTCAACCCGTTATCGGCATGCAGCCCGCCGTTGATGATATTCATCAAGGGGACGGGAAGAATTTTAGCCTCCACCCCGCCTAAATATTTGTAAAGAGAAAGACCAGCCTCATTGGCTGCAGCTTTGGCCGTGGCCAATGACACACCTAAAATGGCATTAGCCCCAAGCTTAGCTTTATTTTCGGTGCCGTCTAACTTTAAATTGATTTTATCAATTTCTTTGTAATCCGGTTCTTGGCCGATAACGGCTTTGGCAATGGCGCCATTGACATTGGCAACGGCCTTTAAAACACCCCTCCCTAAATAGCGGGTCTTGTCGTTGTCGCGCAACTCCAAAGCTTCATGTTCTCCCGTCGAGGCGCCTGAAGGAACAGCCGCACGCCCCAGTGTACCGGAATCCAAAATAACGTCGACTTCTATCGTCGGGTTTCCGCGGGAATCGAGGATCTCGCGGGCGATCACTTTTTTAATTTTTGACATAATGAGCGTCCTTGTGATTAAATTTTTTTAAAATGGAATGATGTTCAAAATAACATAGAAGCAGGGGCAAGTCAATATGATAGTATCGTTATGTCATTGCGAGGAGGAGTGATTTTTACGACGACGAAGCAATCTTGTTTTTAAAACAGATTGCTTCGTCGCTCGTTCCGACAAAACGGAACTCGCTCCTCGCAATGACGTCAAGAGCTTGAACATTGACTTCACTTTAACCGTATGATATTCTTAGACCTATGAAAAAATTATTTATTTTCGCGAAACTTTACTGGGTCAAGATTCTCTTGATCGTTGTCTCCATTTTATTTTTAGGTCTCCTCACGGGGGCTTTTTACATTGGCGTCGGCAGCCT
>CAZEUO010000056.1:1240-5233 GCA_964515035.1 uncultured Planctomycetales bacterium | reverse complement strand
AGGGTTGAGGAGATTTTCTTCGGCCTCCAGGATGGCATTGCTGGGAAAACTGAAATAATTCTTTTCATTAATATCCGGCGAATAACTGCTTTGAAAATTATCGATGGTGGAAATAAAATCTTCGAAGGAATATGCGGTTGCGGTCTTCAAAATGCTCTCCCGATGTTTACCAGCTTAAGTTGAAGTTATTATAACAAAAATAAAAACGTCACACTATATTACACTTTCTTTTTATTAAAGACGAAACAAGGACCAGAAAAAAACCTGCCACGCATAAAAAGTATACCAAAATGGCAGGAAACAAAAACGGGACGTGATATCGAAATTCAACGGTATGCTTCCCCGCAGGAATCCGTACGGCTTTAAATGCGTGGTCGGCAATAAATATTTGAGCCGGTATTCCGTCAACGGTCGCCCGCCAGTTTTGATCGAATAAATCGAAATAGGCTAAAACAGAAGGGTCCTGTGCCGCCGTCCGCACCGATAGATGGTTTACACCAAAATCCATTACGGTTAATTGCGACATATCAATAGAACGTTTTTTCAGCCGGTAAAATTTGGAAGGCAAATACGGTTCCGTACTGTCCGATTCAATCAAAAATCCCTCACCGGGAACTATTTTCATGAAATCCCTGCGGTCGGCACTGATAAAACAGACCTCGCCATTAATATCCGCGGCAATCGGAAAGTCGGGAATAAAAAACCGCGAAAGCAAATCTTCGGGGCCGTTAAAGTCAATCGTTAAGTCCTTGGGAAATTTGATGCGATAAAACGATTTGTGGTAAATTCCCTGGGATGTCTTCTCGTAATCCTGATGCGGAACGGTCACCACATCATCATAGAGGTTTGTATAAAATGACCTGTCAATTTGCTCAGGGTGAGGCCCGGTTGCGGGAAAATATTTGGAGGCAACCACCGGGGCTTCAAATGCCCTTTTTAACTTCGCCGCCCAATTGTTCTGGAGCTCTGCCACGACCGGCTGAAGTAAAATTGTTTTCTCAACCTCTATGGGTGACATTCGAAGCAGCATCCCCAAGGCATTTGTTTGTGAATCCAACGCCTCTTTTTGAGAAAAAATTCTCAATACCGGTGATGTGACGCACAATAACGATTTTAGTTTATTCGAAGAAATCGTGCTGATAAGGTCGTAATAACGCTTAGAGGAAAACATGACGTCGCAATTCCAATACGCGGGAAGAGCGCTGCGTAAGTTGATTTGATGGACAATCGAATTGGCCTGCGTTCCTCCGTAAATCGCCGGCAGCAAAGGGCTGCGAAACGGCTGAAACTTTAAATCCAGCGGCTTTCGCAGCCACGCGCTCTTGGCAAAAATACCCGTGTTCTTATCAGCGCCCGCCGTCAAATGCCATGTGTAAAATCCTAAATCGGCAAGAAAAATAAAAAGCAAAAACAGGACAAGAGCTCGATAAGCACCCCGCCTTTTAACAGCCATACGGCTCAAATAGGAAACGGCTATTAAAACTGCGACGAATACGACATAAAGCCTCCACGACCCCTGCTGAATAAGTTCTAACCCCTCTTTTAAATTGGCGCCCGTAACTAAGGAAAAAAGTGCGCCCGCAGCCAAAAACACTGCTCCCGCAACAAAAACATTTTGAAAAGTCATCCGCCTCATAATTTGTTTTAACCTTCGAATTTCTAAAAGCGTACACAACCCCAAACAGACAGCCACAGTCATTAAAATAATAAAGGCCGGATATAACAACTGATGTTGGTTAATGATTTTTAGAAACGGAAATACCAGTATGAGAAAGTTCCAGGTCTGCGCTGATGACCAGGTCATTAAAAATGCGACCAGCATCGCGCCTAACCCAAAAATATAAAACGCCGCCTGCCGGGCAAAAGCAATTCCGGCCATAAGCCCTAACGCGCTTAACAGCCCCAGATACACCGTCCCGTCAGCAATATGGTCAATCAAATAATAAAAAGGAAACAGGCTTCCCGTAAACTCCCTGCCCCGGCGCATCGGATAATCGGCAGAATCAGTTTCAACGTAATCCAGCGATTCGCCGTTAAACAAAGAAATGCTGCGTCCAACATTGCTTTGGGCCGTATGAACCCGCACGTAAGCAAAGTGCTCCCCCTGCCGGTAATTACCAAAGAGAACGGCGGCCGGAGAAACCAGCAGGATAAGAAGCATCATTCCGACAATTTTCCGGCGAGGAGTGATTTTCTTCCAGAATAACATTGCCAAAAAAATGAATTGTCGCGGCCGAACAATAAATCCGGCCGCGATTACACAGCCTAAATAGACAAAGGTATAGGCCGGATTATACATAAGCAAATTGATTCCCAGGACGGTGATAAATCCATAATAGGCCACGATCGAAACCCGACCGTATTTAAGCGAACGGAAAAAATAAACCGCCAACGCCAAGAGAAGCGGCCAGTAAGCAACAAACGGAAGCGTCAATTGCAGTGAAAAAAGCGCCATGGTGTAATAAACAAAGGCACCACCACACAACGCAACCGTACTATGACGGCAAAGCATTTTTAAAAGCCAGAACATCCCGAATAAAACCGGCCATTGACTGACGGTATACCACATCATGCAAATTTGAAAAACATTAAGAGAAAAAATCTTGCCGAAAAAAACGCTGACAGCAAAAATCGGATCTAAAATCCCCAGCGACATAAACGACAAATACAACGGAGACCCACAGGCTGCCATCGGATCCCAATAAGGAATTGTTCCGTTCAGCAATGATGAAATGATGTAGGAATAAAGGTAGGTTAACGCATTAAAAGCATCTTTATTGGGAAAAAGTTTTAAGGCCGCAACCGAGCCATAAAACGACATCAAGATAAGAATGAGGAAGAGAAATTCACTTTGGGGGGAAAGGTTTTTTAGTTTTCGGCTAAGAGTGGATGCGTCGCGTAAAGAAACATTGGGCATGATTTTTAATCCATTAGATTTTTTTCAGAATGACATCAAAGCGCCATTTGACCGCCATGGGTTCATCCAGGCGATAAAAAGGGTTAAACGAATCCCTGATGTCAAAAGCAATCCGTTGGTCTTTAAGAAAACCTGTAAGATGTTTGCGATCAAACAAATGAATCGGCGGCAGGCAGATTTTGCTTGTATCCTTTTTAAGTTTAAATTTCCCACGGCAATACGCAAGGTAACTGTCTTTCGCGTAGTCATAGTCTTCGGATCCGTTTTTATCAGGAAGTTGCCCGATCAATGCCCGCCCGCCTTTTTTTAAGACCCTCATGATTTCAAGAATGGATTTGCGCACATACGCATCATCGGTAATGTTGATAAAAACAAAATAAGACAGCACGCGCGAAAAGGATTCGCATTGAAACGGAAGCTTAGATAATTCACCGCAAATCAGGGGCCTGCGGCCGGATTCTTTCTTTGCGATTTTTAAAATATTGAAGGAGAGGTCAAGGCCGCAGGCCCTTTGGACGTCCTTTGCAAGACGTTTTAAAAGCCACCCGCCGCCGCAACCCAAATCCGCTATGGTATCCGAGGATCTCAGCCGTAAGCCGTCTTTAATGGATTTTATCATCAGGTCAATTTTTCCGTGCGGCCACTCAACGCCTTCAACCACGTCCCATTTGCTTAAGAGCCATTGTTTTTTCCCGTAACTGCTAGGGGCGCGCCCAGCCCAATCGTTAAATATTTTTTTCAGTTCCATAGGTTTACGCCAAATAAGGGTAAATAAGATGGCTTCCCCAGCGCAGGGCCACATCCGGCATCAAAGGATGGGTCGCCAGGCTTGTTAGAATTTTTAAAATAATCTTCTGGCTGAATTTATAACCCGGTGGTGTAAAACCCAAATGGGTAATTTCCAGTCGTTTGGCCCCGGCGTGGTCTTTGAACATGACCAGCCCTTTTTGCTCCAACCCGCTTGAACCCAAATCGAGATATTCCAGCCCCCGCTCTTTAGCAAACCGGATGCCTTCCCACAAAAGGATATTGTTAGGCCGTAATTTCAAATTTGTTAAACTCGAAGTATTAAATTT
>CAZEUO010000056.1:0-1230 GCA_964515035.1 uncultured Planctomycetales bacterium | reverse complement strand
TTCCGCAAATCAAAAAGACTGTCCCGCCGATAAAATTCCCTTGCGCGTCAAACGCGCCCAAAAGCACTCCTTGGTCTTTTTCTATGTAGGCGTTCCAAATGTTATCAAAGAATTTATACGGTTGGGGGAAAAGACGGTATTTGTTTTTCCGAAGCTTCAAATGCAGGTTATAAAATTTTGCCAATCCGCTCTTGTCGCAGGCACGCACAACGACGCCCGCCTTTTGCGCCTGTTTTACCGGCGAACGAAACGAATCGTGAGCGTTTTTCCAAAGAGTCGATAAGTCATGTCCTAAATCCAGCTGATGAAACCATTCCTTGCTTAAGACTTGAAACGGGACAAACTGCCGGGCCGTGTCGTCGCGAAGGTTACGCACTGCGATGCGGTACATCGGGTATTCGCTTCTGAATGCCTGAAAAAATATTGACCAGTGTTTTTCATCGCTCACATAGCAGTCACAATAGTCACAGTAGGAACAAATACAAATTTTATCTTCCAGAAAATTATGAACTACCGAGTAGACGATGTAGCTGACAATTTTCTCTTGATCTTCCAGATATTTAACGAAAAGCCGCAGCCGATAAGTTTGATCCAGGACGGAAAGCCACTGCGCCGAAGAAAAAAGGTTTTTGTCCAAGCCGGGCAAATTGAGCAAATCGAGAGCGTCTTTGAGGGGTGCGGTTTTAAGGATCATGGGGATTGCGCTATCCTTCTTGCAGCCACCGAGCGCGCCATTGTCTCAATGCTTGTTTTAATATCGTAAATATACAAGCGCCCTCTTGAGCCGTCATCCGTCCTTAAGAATTCAAGTGACCGGCGCAAATTATCATTATGCTCAAACACAAATCGCTCCAGCATGCCGGGATTAAAATGCGGAAGTGTTTTGATCGGAGTTATGTTGTCGCGAATAAAGCTTAAATAACTGACCAGCCGTGGTGTAAATTTTTTTCCATCCAGCGTCCAGGAAACATAGGCTTGCGGACCGATAATCAAATACCGAAAACCCGCGGAAAAACCGTGAACCAGGCCCGGAAAATCCTTCGGGCATTCCAGCACGTCCTTTTCTTCCGTATAGAGATTGGTCAGCCAGCGCTGTGTCGAGAGGACCATCGGGCGGTCGGTAATGGATTGGAGATGCTGTATACTCATCCGGTCATCGGAACGATATTGAAACAAGATAAAAGATCGCACAAGCAGATCGGCCAAAAAAATGACAACGCATATCAAACA
>CAZEUO010000055.1:0-5236 GCA_964515035.1 uncultured Planctomycetales bacterium | reverse complement strand
GGATCAATTCGTGCAGCAACTTATGTTCGTCCTTTCAGGACTCCATAAGTTGCGCACTCATTGAGGCCCCATCGTCTAGCCTGGTCAGGACGGGTGGTTCTCAGCCATCAAACACCGGTTCGAATCCGGTTGGGGCTACCAGTTTTCGTTCCAAAATGTATGTTTTAGAAAAACGAAAACTGTTGTCCCGAGTGGCTATCGTTTCATATTTCAGCCACGAGGAATGGTTTTCCCTCGCGACCGAATTAAAAAGGGGCGGTCGCTCGGGATCAATTCGTGTAGCAACTTATGTTCGTCCTTTCAGGACTCCATAAGTTGCACACTCATTGAGGGGCTACCAAATATTATGCTTAACGGCCAAAAAATTATTGTTGTCCTTCCTGCCTACAACGCAGAAAAAACTTTGGAAGCGACCTACAACGAAATCCCTAAGGATGTCGTTGACAAAGTCATCTTAGTCGATGACCTATCTCATGACCGCACGATTGAAGTTGCCAAAAAATTAGGTATCGAGGTTATCAGCCACAAACAGAATTTGGGATACGGCGGGAATCAAAAAACCTGTTATCGGGAAGCGCTTAAGCGCGGCGCCGATATTGTCGTTATGCTGCATCCCGATTATCAGTATCCTCCCGGGCTGGTCACGGCCATGGCGGCACTCATTACTTCCGGACTGTTTGATGTTGTACTAGGTTCGCGAATTTTAGGAGGCTATGCTTTAAAAGGCGGGATGCCGGTATACAAATATTTCTCCAACCGCCTGCTGACCTTTTTTCAAAATCTTCTTACAGGACAAAAGCTTTCCGAATATCATACGGGTTACAGGGCGTTTTCCCGGAAAGTTTTGCTCGGTATCCCGCTTTTAGAAAATTCCGATGATTTTGTTTTTGACAATCAAATTCTTACGCAAATTTTTTATTTCAACTATCGCATTGGCGAAATTACGGCAACGTGTTCGTATAACAAAGATTGCTCCTCGATTAGTTTTTGTCGAAGCGTCGCTTATGGCATAGGCGTTTTGGGCAGTACGGCAAAATATATTTTGCAGAAATTCGGTATCAGAAAATACCGGCTATTTGATAACGAAAAAGGGAGGAAGATTATTCTATGAAACAAGTTCTTTTTGTTTTTATCGCAATCATGAATTTAATCAGCCCTATGACCGGTGAAGCCGCTTTAAAGTCCGAAATAGTTGAATACAAAGCGGGGGATGCGGTTTTAGAAGGGTATCTGATTTACGATGATGCCACCCAAAACAAACGCCCCGGCGTTATTGTGGTTCATGATTGGATGGGGCAGGGCGAGTATGGACAAAAAAGGGCCCAAATGCTGGCGGAATTAGGATATGCGGCTTTAGCTATCGATATTTACGGCGAGGGAATCAGACCGAAGAATGCCGATGAAGCTGCGCAACAGGCGACAATTTATAAAAGTGACCGCGCTCTGTTACGCCGACGGGCACAGGCCGGATTAGATGTCCTGAAAAAACATCCGTTAGTTGATCCGGCACGCGTCGCGGCGATTGGGTATTGCTTTGGCGGGACAACAGTTTTGGAAATGGCGAGAGCTGGAATGGATTTAGCCGGGGTGGTGAGTTTTCACGGTGGGCTGCAAACGCCGAATCCGATGGAAACGAAAGATGTTAAGGCCAAAGTATTGGTTTTGCACGGTGCCGATGACCCCTACGTATCATCTCAGGAAGTGGCGGATTTCCAGAAAGAAATGAATAATGCAAAAGCTGATTGGCAGATGGTTTCTTACAGCGGTGCGGTCCATAGTTTTACCCGCAAAGATGCCGGTAATGATAATTCCAAGGGTGTTGCTTACAATGAAAAAGCCGACCGGCGTTCGTGGGAAGCGATGAAACAATTTTTTATAGAAATTTTCAAATAGATTTTTAAAAGACACAATAATTACTTGTCTTGTTTTCATTTTTGGCGTAGGATAGGACGGTTAAAAAGGAGGGGGATATGAAAAAGATTTTAATGGTTTCTCTGATGGCGGCCGTGCTTCTTTCGGTTATGACCATTGCCGAAGCCGGGATGATTAATTATAAGAGGCGGAATGCCGCTGCCGCTAAGAAAGGCGCCGCAACGGCAACGTCAAGACCCGCCACGGCAGCCAAACCTGCCGCAACAGCAATGTCAACGGATCGTTATGGAACGACAACGATGAATAAAGCGGATAGTATGACCAAGGAAGTACCAGCCAAAAGATATTAAACCGAAAAAAGAATTCGAAAACAAGCGGCCCCCACGTCTGTTTGTAACAGGACAAACGTGGGGGCCGCTTGCTTTTAAATGATTCGCGGGAATTTTATTGTTTAATCCATTCCGCCTTCCCTTGTTTCATCTCGAAATACCACTTCCAGATAAAATAAATCACAGGATAGACCAACAATTCCAGAATAAATGAGCTGAAAAGCCCGCCGACCATCGGTGCGGCAACGCGCTTCATCATATCGGCCCCGGTTCCCAAAGACCACATGATCGGCAAAAGCCCCATGAAAGCCGCCATAACCGTCATCATCTTGGGCCGCACACGTTTGACGGCACCATGAACAATGGCCTCTGTTAAATCATTTTCCGTTTTCATGCGGCCTTTTTCGATTGAATCCTTATAGGATAAATCCAAGAAAAGCAGCATAAAAACTCCTGTCTCGGCATCGAGCCCCATCAGAGCGATCATCCCGACCCAGACGGCAATTGACATGTTGTAACCCAAAATCCACAATAACCACACCGCGCCGATTAAAGAAAAAGGAACGGCAAGCAAAACAATGGCTGTTTTTACGGCGGATTTGGTATTCATATATAAAAGGAGGCAGATAATAAAAATTGTCAGCGGCAAAACAATTTTTAACCGCTCTTTTACACGTAACATATTTTCATATTGTCCGCTCCATAAGAGCGCATACCCTTCCGGCAGTTTTAATTCTTTCTGGACGATCTTTTTTGCGTCCGCCACATAACTGCCGATATCTCGCCCGGCGACATCGACATAAACATAGCCGGCCAGCAAGCCGTTTTCATTTCTAAGCATTGCGGGGCCCGTACGCAGGACAATATCGGCAATTTCAATTAAAGGAATGTGTTGGCCATTGGGTGTCGGAACCAAAACTCTTTTGAGGCTTTCGACATTGTCCCGTAATTCTCTGGGGTAGCGAACATTGACCGGATAACGTTCGCGGCCTTCAACTGTTGTTGTGATATTCTCGCCGCCAATTGCTGATAAAATAATCATTTGAGCATCGGCAACGGAAAGCCCATAGCGGGCCAACTGGTCGCGCTTCAAATCGAAATCCAGAAAATACCCCCCGGCAACGCGTTCGGCATAAATACTGCGTGTCCCTTTGACGTCTTTTAAAATCATTTCAACGTGCGTTCCGATTTTTTCGATTTCTTTAGGATCTGACCCGAGAATTTTAATACCGATGGGTGTGCGGACACCCGTCGAGAGCATGTCGATGCGGTTTTTAATCGGCATGGTCCAGGCATTGGTTGTCCCCGGAATTTTTAAGGCTCTGTCCATTTCGTTAATGAGTTCTTCGTGTGAAATTCTGTCGCGCCAGATTAAACGCAAAGGTTTTTGTAAAAGTTCCGGAAGCCACGAGGAATACCAACGGTGAACTTTTCGCCATTCACCCTCCGGATTTAACAGCACAACGGTTTCCATCATGGAAAACGGTGCCGGGTCCGTTGAGCTTTCAATACGCCCGGCCTTACCGAAAACGCGCTCGACTTCGGGAAAACTCTTTAAAATCTGGTCCTGAGTTTGCAATAATTTTTGCGCCTCGGTAACGGAAATGCCGGGTAAAGTTGTCGGCATATAGAGAATTGACCCTTCCCATAAGGGCGGCATGAATTCGGATCCGAGTCTAAAATAAATAGGAATGGTTGTTAATGTTAAAATGAGCGCTGTTATGATCGTTGCTTTTCGGCGTTTTAAAACGAAGCGGCAAGCTGGTTCGTAAAACCGGAAAAGAACTTTACTAATGGGATGTTTTTCTTCCGGGTAATAATTTCCGACGGCAAGCGTCGTAGCGATACGCGAGGCCCAGGGCCATTTCAGTTTAATGGGTTCCATCCGGGTAAAACACATGCGAAGCGCCGGGTCAAGTGTGACGGCTAAGACGGCGGCAATCACCATCGCCAGGTTTTTGGCCCACGCTAAAGGTTTAAAAAGACGGCCTTCCTGGTCGATGAGGGTAAAAATCGGCATGAAAGAAACAGCAATGACCAAAAGCGAAAAAAAGACGGAAGGGCCGATTTCTTTGATCGCCTTAAGGAGAATCGCATGGTAATCGCCCTTGCGCCCGCTTTCATTCCATTGTTCGAGGCGTTTGTAGGCGTTTTCAACCATGACAATGGCACCGTCGACCAGAACACCGATGGAGATGGCGATGCCCGACAATGACATAATATTGGAAGTCAGATGGAGCCCGTAAAAAGGGATAAACGATAAAAGCACGGCAACGGGAATCGTCACAATCGGAATAAAGGCCGAAGGAAAGTGCCAGAGAAAAATAATAATCACAATACTGACAATAATCATTTCCTCAATCAATTGATGCTTGAGGGTTGCGATGGCTTTTAAAATCAGATCGGAGCGGTCATAGACGGTGACGACTTTGACGCCGGAAGGTAAAGAGGACTCAACCTCTTTGAGTTTTGTTTTAACGCGGTTGATAACATTCAACGCGTTCTCGCCGTAACGCATAACCACGGTTCCGGTCACCACATCGCCTTGACCGTCAAAATCCGCCAGGCCTCGGCGGATATCGGGGCCGATTGTAACCGTCCCGATATTTTTAATGAGAATTGGTGTTCCCGAGGAGTCAGTCCCCACAACTATTTTTTCAAAATCGTCCGTTGATTTGGCGTAACCGCGGCCGCGTACCATATATTCGGCACCGGAAAATTCCAAAAGGCGCCCGCCGGCTTCTTCATTTCCCTTTCGGATGGAATCAACAACCGTTGTCAAGGGGATGTTGTAAGCCAGGAGGCGATTAGGGTCGATGGTGATTTGATATTGTTTGACAAAACCCCCGAGTGTCGCCACTTCGGCGACACCGGGAACGCTTTGAAGATGGTAACGCAGATACCAATCCTGAAAACTGCGTAATTCCTGCAAGGAATGTTGTCCGCTTGTATCCACAAGGGCGTATTGAAAGACCCAGCCAACACCCGTGGCATCGGGCCCAAGTTCTGTGCGAACCCCTTCGGGGAGGCGCGGA
>CAZEUO010000054.1:3385-5633 GCA_964515035.1 uncultured Planctomycetales bacterium | reverse complement strand
CAAAAGGCATATCTTTCAGTTCAACATCGGGCAGAAGCTCGCGCAGTGAAACCGGATTAATCACGGCCCCCGAAAGTGTATGATTGCCGATGGCGTTGGCCTTTTCGAGGACCATAATTTTCAGAGGAAGCTTGGGTGCTGTTGATTTTCCGCTGTCAACCGCTTCATTATGCGTTCGAATTAAATCGGAAAAATGAATAGCAACGGCCAACCCGGCGGGCCCGCCTCCGACAATCAGAATATCTGTTTCAACGGTTTGACTTTTCATTGTCACGCGTGTCTCTTTGCCAACTTACTATTAAAACGGCTATACCCAAAATAAATCACCATCCCTACGGCAAGCCAAATGACAAGCCGATACCAGGTTTCTAAGCCCAATGAGCACATCATGGTAAAACAAACGATAATCCCGGCGACCGGAACAAAAGGCACCAAAGGAGCTTTATACGGCCTCGCCCATTCGGGATGAAGGCGGCGCAAAATTAACACACCCGCGCAAACGATAATAAACGCCAGGAGCGTTCCGATGCTCGTCATGTGCCCTAACTTTGAAATTGGAACCAATCCGGACAGCGATCCGACAAAGACCATAAAGAGAAGATTAGAGCGCCACGGCGTATGCCATTGGCGATGAAGATCGGAAAAAAGTTTTGGCAAAAGCCCGTCTTTGGACATCGAATAAAAAACCCGCGACTGACCCAACAATAACACCAGCATAACGGACGTAAATCCGGCAATAATCCCCAATTTAACCATTTTTTGAAGCCAAGGGAATGGGGTTAAGTTAATGGCTGTCGCAACCGGTGCGGCGTCCCCCCGCATCAGCTGATAATTCAACATTCCGGTTAAAACAAAAGCAAAAACAATATAGAGAATCGTACAAATAATCAGCGATCCAATAATACCAATCGGGATATCTCTTTTTGGATTTTTTGCTTCTTGGGCCGCCGTCGAAACCGTATCAAATCCGATGTAGGCAAAAAAGATGATGCCGGCGCCGCGCAAAATGCCGCTTAGACCAAATTCGCCGAACACCCCCGTATTCGGCGGGATAAAGGGAGTGAAGTTAGCCGCCTTGATAAAAAATAATCCAACGCCGATAAACACCAAAACAACCGCAACTTTAATCACAACAATAATTTCATTAACGCGCGCCGACTCCCGGATACCGCGCATTAAAAGCAGCGAAAGGGCAGCAATGATGAAAATCGCCGGTAAATTGGCGATGCCGGTTACGCTCGAGCCATCAGATAAGACCGTTGTTTCAAATGGGCAGGTCATCCATTGTACGGGGAAATGAATACCAGTATCCGAAAGAAACGAGGTGACATACCGCGACCAACTGACGCTGACGGCGGCCGCCCCAACCGTATATTCCAAAACTAAATCCCAACCAATAATCCAGGCGATCAATTCCCCCATGGTCGCATAGGCATATGTGTAGGCGCTTCCGGCGATAGGAATCATAGCGGCCAATTCGCTATAGCACATTCCCGCAAACGCGCAACCGACCGCGGCAATGAGAAAGGACAATAAAACCGCCGGCCCGGCATGTTCACCGGCAGCTATTCCGGTCACCGAAAAAAGCCCGGCGCCAATAATGGCTCCGATACCGAGGGCCACAAGATTTCCGGCGCCCAGCGTGCGTTTTAAGCTATGCACTTCGCCGTCGCTTTCATGCATGACTTGATTCATCGGTTTGCGGATAAATAAATTCATGGATTTCATTCCCGGCTGGATTTTGTCGAGATATTCAAACTCTTGGCTCCCGTTTCCTTGACGATATCGATGACTCTGACCACATCCTGGAATCGACAATCCTTATCGGCCGCAACGCTCACTTTGAGATTGCGGTCTTTTTCGATGAGAGCGTTCATTTTCTGTTTTAACTCTTTGCTGTTGGTCACCTCGTTGTTGAGGTAAACGACCCCTTCGGCAGTAATCGTCACGTAAGCCAAATTGTCGTTATCGGCGGATTCCTTGCTGGAGGCTTCGGGGAGCTTGATCTTAATGTGGTTTTGGGCAATCAGGGGTGTTGCGATCATAAAAATAATTAATAAAACCAAAATCACGTCGGTAAAGGGCGTGATGTTAATCTCGGCCATAATGGCCTCTGATTTATGCGATCTTCTCACTGCGCTTGGCCTTTTTTTGCTTCTTAATCAGACCGCTGACTTCCGAGGAACAAAGCTCCATATCGGTGATAAAGCCGTTGATTGTTTTCATAAAATAATTGTATGCGGCGACG
>CAZEUO010000054.1:0-3375 GCA_964515035.1 uncultured Planctomycetales bacterium | reverse complement strand
GGGAATGGCGACACAAAGGCCGGCCGCTGTACAAATCAAGGCCTCCGAGATGCCCTGGATAACAACGTTAACGCCGCCGGATCCCATTTGCGAGACGTCGTGAAAACTCTTCATAATCCCCCAGACCGTCCCCAAAAGGCCGATATAAACCGCCGTACTGCCGATGGTACCAACAATCGCGGTCCTCTTTTCCAAATGAATGGTTTCAACAATGGTGGCCCGCTCCATGGCATCCATGACATCTTTTTCATCCATGGCCCCGACGTTCAGTCCCGCCGCAACAACGGAAGAGAAAGGGCTCTTAACAATGCGGCAAATGGTCAATGCCTTTTCGAAGTCTCCGCCACCTGCCAGTTCTTCGCGAATCCGCCTCATAAAACTTTCCCGGGTCACTAGGGAACGTCGGTAGTAGCAATACGCCCTTTCAAAAATAATGGCCACGGATAGAATCGAACAAGCGACCAATAGATACATGACCGGCCCGCCAATTTTGATGGCGGATAAGAGATTCAAATCCTTAAACATGCTTAAAATCCTTTCGCGAAATATTTAGCCGGAATTTTTTGGGCAGATGAATATTTGCATAATACGTTCTTAAACCACATAAGTCAAGATTTGTTCAAATTTCTTGATATTCTTAAACGCGGATCGGAAGGATAATAAATGGAATCCCCTGGCGGTAAAACATTCTTTGCAAGGCAAAGACCGTGTAGTTATGTAACCAGCGGTTCATAAACGATTCATTTTGAAAAACCAACTGCCCGCCAAAGAAAACGGCATTGGGGTATTTGGCTAAGATATCCGGGGTCCGCTGTTCGATTTCGCGAATGACTTCCAACCCCGTAAACGACATCCCCTCGGCGTAATACCCGTGAGTTGTCATAAATGCAATGTACCGATTAATGTCGTTATGAATTTTAGCTTCTAAGTGCTCCATCTCCTCGTTACCCTTGAAATTTCCTGCGTCAATGATTCCAATTTCCACAAAGACAAAATTCCTAAATTCCTTTCCAAAAAAACGAATGACATTAAGAAGGGTATGAAAGCCCAAACCGTTATAACCGTTAACCAGTAAAACCGCCGTCTTAGCCTGGGGATCAAAAACCGGTGTCGCAGATCCCCTGGATTCGTCTCTCACGGATATTTCCGTCGTTTTCAACAGATCATCTAGCCGGCGTAACTGCTTAAGAGTTTCCGCGTAATGCCTTTTGATACAGGATGCCAACAATATAAGCGAGCCTGTAATAAAAAGCGTGATCCAGCCACCCTCATTAAATTTCAACACCACCATCGAAACCAGGATGAAAGAACACAGGGCTAAACCGCTGCCGTTGATAATAATTTTGTTCAACCATCCTTGAGCGCGCGTCACCCACCAATGTTTCACCATCCCCGCCTGTGAAAGGCAAAACGTAATAAAAACGTTGATCGAATACAAAACAACCAGAAGTTTTACGGAACCCTTGGTCATGATCATGGCTACTAGGGCCGCCATTCCCATCAAAAGAATTCCGTTTTTTGCAACCAAACGGTCGCTTAACGAACTAAACTTCACGGGAAACCAATGATCCAACGCCATGTTGGCTAAAACCTTTGGACCGCCGATAAAACCGGCCTGGGCCGCAACAAACAAGAGTGTCGCCTCCGAGAAAAGCGTTATTAACACAAGGACCTGCCCCTTCGTTCCCCAGTTGCCAACAATGGTTTCAAATAACGCGGCATTGAGCGTCTTTCCCGGAATGCGCTCAACGTTAAATAAGAGATAGGCCAGAATTAAACCGACGACCGTCACAGAAAGAGATACCGCCATATAAATCATGGTCCGCTGGCCCGTCTTAACCCTTGGTTCCCGAAGAATGGACAAACCGTTGCTTACGGTTTCGATCCCCGTATACGTTCCTGCGCCCATGCTATAGGCTTTCATCATTAGAAAAAACATCCCCAGCCATCCGAGTTCTAAGCGGGTTTTTGAAACTTCTTCGCCGGCCGTTTTCATAACAAGCGAGAAGTCCGGGATATTCGTACCAATGGCGTAAAGAATGACAAAAAGATGGGTCACAATGAAGGTCAAAAAGACGGGGACGAGAGGAATAATTGATTCCTTGACTCCGCGTAGATTCATAATGATCAACAAGAAAACACCGCACAAAGCAAACTCAAGTTTAAAAACCAGCCACTCCTGAGGAAGAAAGCTAAAAACGGCATCAGTTCCGCTGGCAATAGAAATCGTAATGGTGAAGATATAGTCAATGAGAAGCGCACAGCCGGAAATCATACCGACATTCGGAGACAATAATTTGCTGGCGACAAGGTATCCGCCGCCGCCTGATGGGAATAATTCTATGATGTGAGAATAACTGCTACTGATAAGAAAAATGGTGAGAGCCGACGCTAAGGCAATGAAGATGGCCAAGAATTTATGTTCGCCCAGCGCCATAAAGGCCTCTTCAGGGCCGTAACAGGATGATGACAATCCGTCTGCCCCCAAACCAACCCAGGCAAATAAGGCGATGAGGGAAATATTGTGAAAAATCTTTTTATCGGTAGGATTTTTGGCCTTTCCGATAACGATTTCTTTAATTCTTTTTAATGCATTTCCCATGTTGTCTCCTGCATACAGAAAAAACCAAAGAGTTTCTCTGGTTTCAACTCTCTTAAGCCGGTTTACGAGGTTAGCTGCCGGGCTTGAGGAGAGATACCTCTAATCCTTCAACAGAAAGCGCCAAGGATATTAGCCCCTTTTAATACGATTTGGGTCCCCCGTTTCCCGCAGCCAGAGCTAAAATCTATACCTCCTTTGCGGAAATTAAACTCTTTATAAGACGAAATTATACAGCAACCCTTTCTGAATGCAAGGAAATAGTTAAAAAGGGACAGTCCCCAAATGGGGACTGTCCCTTTTTAGCAGCCTTGCCGCCCGTTTACACTATCGGAATCTTTGTTCTTTTTTCCAGAGCCAGTTTTCTTAATGTGGCTACAGACCGTAGGAATTCATTTAAGGGACGAGCCGGATACCCTGCATATGTGGCGCCTTCCGGCACGTCACCGGTCACACCCGAGGCCCCGCCAATCTGGGCATTTTTGCCGACGACTACTTCCGGAGCAAATAAAGCGCCCCCTCCCATAACAACATAGTCTCCCAAAGTAACGCTGCCGGAAAACCCCGCCTGTCCGGTGATTAAAACACCTTTACCGATTTTGCAATTATGCGCCATATGGACCTGATTATCGATCTTGGTCCCCTCGCCAATCGTCGTCGGAGAAAACGTGCCCTGATCAATCGAAGTCCCTGATCCGATCTCCACCGCATCCTTGATCACAACCCCCCCGAAATGCCAGACCTTAAGATGCTCGCCTTTAAAATAATTATATCCG
>CAZEUO010000053.1:0-5681 GCA_964515035.1 uncultured Planctomycetales bacterium | reverse complement strand
GTTTCCGACCGCGCCAGTTCTTTGATGGCGATTGCCTACGCCGCGCGAAACTTAATTTATGATAAAAATGATTTTATTTTAGCCGGCGGAATGGAAGCGCCGGTTACGCCATATGCACTTTTGTGTTGCAACACATCCGGAATGTTGACTAAGCGTAACAATGAAGCTAAGACCGCTTACCGGCCGTTTGATAAAACTCGCGACGGCTACGCGATCGGTGAAGGTGCGGGCATTGTGATTTTAGAGCCGCAGTCGCGGGTCAAAAGTCGCGGTGCGCATGTCTTCGCCAATATCACCGGTTACGGCACAACAACAGACGGTGTTGACCGCATTAACCCTTCCACGGATCCCACACAATTGGCGCGGGCCATTACAATGGCTCTGGATGATGCAAAGCTTGATTCTTCACAAATTGATTACATCTGTGCTGATGGAGCAGGAACGGTTTTAGGAGATGTCACGGAAACGGCGGCGATTAAGGACGTTTTTAACAGCAAAGCCAAATCCATTCCGGTTTCGGCGCCAAAGTCGATGTTTGGAAATCTTTTAGGCGCGTCGGGCGCTGTTGATGTCATTACAACTGTTTTGGCCATGGAAAACAATATGGTTCCACCGACGATTAATTTAACTCATCCGGATCCAGCATGCGATTTGGATTATTGCCCGAATAAAGCGCAGGCGAAGGACATTAAACGTGCGATGATCATTAATCGCGGCAGGGGCGGAATTAACGCCGTACTTGTTATTGAGAAGCCTTAAGGGTTACAAGGTCACCACGTCACCAGGTCACAAAAAGTTTTTACTTGTGACGTTGTGACTTGCCCGCCCGGCTCTTGTTGATTGGCGGGCCGGGGTGTCTTGTGACCATTATCGAAACCGGAGGGAAAAAGTGAGCATTGAAGATAGAGTTAAGGGGGTTTTTAAAAAAGTTTTAGATGTTAAGCCGGAAGAAATCAAACCCGATTCCAAATTGGACCAATCGCTGGGAGTTGATTCAACCGAAATGGTTGAGATATCCGTCAGCCTTAAAAAAGAATTCGGTGTCCCCATTGCCGACAACGAAGTCAAGAAGACGCATTCGTTGAGCGAAATTATTTCAATCTTGAAATCAAAAGGCGTATCATAGTCGTTCGTCGCTCGTGAAGCGTATCTCGTCGCTTCACGCTTCACCCTGGCCCGCCAGTCGCGAGAGCCAGGGCGGGCGAAAACGCTTCACTAATACCATGAAAATAATCGACCTCAGCCTTCCCATCGATGACACCCTCAAGGAAACCCACGCCGCAACCATTGAGCGAATAACCCACAAAGCCGGTGTTGAACATTTCAATTGGGTGGTCATGAAAAACCAACCCGGCGGGGAAGAGCGTTTTAACAAAGGCGAGCGTGTCGCAACGGCTGATGAGATCCCCGATGGCGAAATGCTTTCTTTAGAGATTGTTAATTCTTCAGTTCATATGGGCAGTCATGTAGACGCGCCGTTTCATTACGGTTCAACCTGCGAAGGCAAGCCCGCCAAGCAGATTATGGATATCCCGCTCGAGTGGTGTTATGGCGATGGCGTTGTTTTAAATTTTACCCACCTTAAATTTCCTGACTTTATCGACAAAAAGCAAATCGAATCAGCCCTTAAAAAAATTAATTATAAATTGAAACCGATGGATATTGTTTTATTCTATACGGGTGGCGATAAGCTACTTGGAACGGATGATTATGTGAATAAATATGTCGGCCTTGTTCCCGATGCGGTTGAATATTTGTTAGACCAGGGGATTACGATGATGGGTATTGATACAATCGGTTTAGATCGCCCGTGCTTTGTGATGTTCAAAGAATTTTTATCGACGAAAGACAAAAGCAAAATCTGGCCGTGCCATTTTCTGGGACGAAAACGTGAGTACTGCCATATGGAAAGGCTTGGGCAATTAGGATCAATTCCCACGCCATTTGGGTTTAAAATCAGTTGTTTGCCAGTGAAAGTTCGTAACGCCGGGGCAGGATGGGCCCGCGTTGTTGCCATAATAGATTAACCGAGCGTCCAAACATTTTTTAAAGCGGGGTAAGTTATGCTAAAAAAGTTTAAAATTGTTGAAAACAAACTTGTCGAAGACGGCGATTCCGCGTGCCCCGTCGAGGTCTACGTTTGCCCCGATGAAAAAGAAAAACGATATTTAATCGATACTTTAAAGATTGATGAACACAACGTCAATTCCGCTCTTGACCCTAACGAGTTATCCCGCGTGGAATTTGATGAAGGGCACGCCGTTATTATCATCAAGCGCCCCAAGCGCTATAGTTCCGAGGACAATTTTATTTTTAAGATTTCTTCCCTCGGGTTATTTGTTTTTCCCAACAAATTGATTGTGGTCCGCACTGAAGAAGCCTCGATTTTTGATAACCGCGAATTTCAGAAGGTGCAGTCAATCCAGGATATCGTCCTACGGGTGATCCGCCGTTGTATCATGCATTTTGAGGAACATTTACAGGTCTTACAGTCTATCTCCGATGAGCTTGAAGAAAAAATCAACCGGTCAATGGAAAACAAACATCTGCATAATATGTTCAGTCTGGAAAAAAGTTTGGTCTTTTATTTAAACGCTATCAGTTCGAATACCCGGGCGATTGAGAAGCTAAAGGCCAACACGGCCAAATTAAGCTTAACGCAGCAACAGTGTGATTATTTAGACGACCTGATCATTGAAAATTACCAGTGTTTTGAACAGGCCAATACCTATTCGCAGGTCCTTTCCAATATGATGGATGCCTGGGTGTCGATTGTCAGCAACAACTTAAACATTCTGATAAAAAAACTGACCTTTGTCATGATTAGCATCATGGTCCCCACATTGGTCATCAGTTTGTTTTCGATGAATGTCAAATTACCCTTTGAGCAGGATGTTTCCCTGGCGCCGTTTTGGATGATCAGCATGTTGGCGACTTTTTCAGGCGCCGCGGTCTTTTTGATTTGGTGGTTTAAGAAATTATAATGATGTCGGCAAAATGGTCATGTCGGCTTATTGTCCCGGTACTTCTTGCTGGTTACGGGTTTTATTTACGGTTTCAAAGTCTCGCCGGCCGTGAATTGTGGAATGACGAAATATTTCAGTTGCATTGTACGATCGGGCCGTTTAAGCCGATTTGGCAAAGGTTTTCTTACGGGGACATGACCTGTTTTCCCGGCGATTATCTTTTGACGTATCCGTTTGTTGCCATGTTTCAAGGCAACAAATGGGCGATGGCTGCCCCGCACATATTGGTCACTCTCCTGGGATTTTATTTTCTTTACAAGCTGTGCGCAAGGTATTACAAAACGGTTTGGGGATTTGTCGTAGCTTTTGCCGTTGTGGCGTGTAATCAGCATTTGGTTTTTCATTCCTTCGAGCTGCGGCCATACGCAGTTTTACCGACATTGGCGCTCACTGCTGTTTATTATTCCGATGAATTTATTGGTTGTTTTGAAGAATTAAGGCAAAGAAAAAAAGTGGCGATTGCGGCATTATTTATCGGGATTATTTGGTTTCATGCTTTGGGGGTTTTGATAGTTGGTATGGCGCTTTTGTATTTTTTGCTGGTAAAAAGGGGCGAGGCAAAAAATACAAAAGCGCTGGTTGCAATTATAAAGTATATTGCCATTGTTTTTGCCATCGCCATGCCGGTATGGTTTTGGTTTGCATCGGGAAACCCTTTGGGTGAAACCAAAGCAACTTTTCTAGCAAAAGGTGTTCACACATTTCAGTTTAGCACAAACCCCTTAGATGATTTCACAAGATTCTTTAATTACGTGTTTTTTTACAATTTGATCGGTCAGAAGCGGTTGTATTTTTTTCTAGGGTGTCTGATGCTCATGATTTTTATTCCTTATCGCGAAAAGCAAAAGAAAATTGGTTTTTGGCTGGTCATGATTGTTTTGCCAATTTTGATTATTCTTGCCGCCTCCTTATTTCAAGGGTACTGGTTTCTCATGCGGCAATACATCTTTACAGTGCCCTTGTTTGCTTTCTTTTTAGGGTGGTTATGGGATTCTTCCTTGCATTATTATTTTGACAAAACCCAAAGGAAATGGACTATCCCTTCGGCAATCGGTTTTATTTTAATGCTCGTTTGTGTCATGATGGGAACAGGCGGTATTATTTTGCATGCCTTCAATTAAGAAAAAGTAATGTTTTCTGAGATTATCCAAAATTTTGCTAAAAGTTAAAAACGTTATCAGTTGTACTCAACAACGAAAGGAAAAAGAGTATGGGCCATACTAGAAATTCTATCGTCATTGAAGCGCCTTATAATTTCGTATTTGATATATCGAATAAAATTGAAAGATGGACCGAACTTTTTGGCAAGGAGTATGTCAAAGCTGAGGTGTTGGAGCGAAAGGGTAATGAGATTACTTTTCGTCTAACCGACGATGAAAATAAATCGTGGGTTTCGAAGCGCTGGCTGGATAAAGAGCACCGCTTCGCGGTTGCCTCGCGCCATGAGCCCATGTTTCCGTTTAAATACATGAAGATTGTGTGGTTTTACATTGAGACTCCGGAAGGCGTTGAGATGATCTGGATCCAGGATTTTGAAATGGACCCAAAATTTACCAAGTTTACCGCCGATCAAATCGCTGGCTTTATCAACGAGCACTCTCGGCACAATATGAAGATATTTAAGGAAGTTATAGAGAAAGAAGCTGGAGTAGAAGCAAAGAAATAATTTCAGTTGCTCGTCGCTCAGTTGCTCGTCGCTCGAAAAACGAGTCACCCCGGCCCGCCAATTGACAAGAGCCGGGGCGGGCACGTAAAAGCTTTTCGACATGTGACCTTGTGACTTGGTGACTTTGTGACCCTTCAGGAGCCACACTATTGCAGAATACTACTGTTTTATCATCTCAACCCCTGACAAGTGCTCACGATTGATCCCAAAATCGCAATCCTCATCCTCCTCTGCCTCCAGCAGGCGGCTATTTCCTTAAATGTAACGGCTCTTTCCGCCATCATCCCCACGATCAGTAGCGATTTAGGCATTTCCGATCTTCTCGCGGCAAAAATTATTCCGTATTACATGATTCCCTACGGATTGGGGGCGCTTTTATATGCGCCTTTGGCAAAAGTCGTATCGACACGTGTTGTCATGATCGTGACCATGCTTCTTTTTGCTGCGACAAATCTTATTTGTGTCCGAATGGCGTCGATTGAGGCCATTTTATTTCTCCGCGTTTTAATGGGTATTGTGTCGGCAGGAGTGGTACCTTTAGGATTAATTCTCATCGGGCGGACCTTTGAAAAGAATGTTCGCGGCAGACTCGTGGGATTATTTTTCAGCTGCAGTTTTGTCGCTTCCATAACAGGGATTCTTTTAAGCGGAGTGGCGCATTGGCGCTGGCTTTTTTATCTTCCAGGCATTCTAGGCATTGTGGCAGCGGCGTTATTATTCTTTTTTAAGTCGGATTTATTGACAAAACTCGATGGGCGCGTGAATTACCTTCAGGTTTTGCGTAACGCTCAAATACGCAATATTTTAATTTTTATTACTCTAATCAGTACGCTTTATCACGGTGTGGATCGGTGGCTGGGGGTTTACATGTCGCATATTTATGGTTTAAATCAATTGACCATTAGCGCGTTATTTGGCCTTATTGCGGTGAGTGCGTTTTTTGGGCAGAATTTTGGCGGCCAATTGACCGACAAAAAAGGCAGGCTGAT
>CAZEUO010000052.1:0-6200 GCA_964515035.1 uncultured Planctomycetales bacterium | reverse complement strand
GAATAATTGTCTCAAACGTTTCGTTTCTGATGGCATTGGTCTGTTCGCGGTCGCGTAACTCCGTTAACTTATCAAAGTATTCATCAATGCGGGTTGCTTCGGCTCTGCGGCGTGATCGCTCGTCGACCGCCCAGAGACGGCGCTGGTATTCAACTCGAAGTTTTTCGATTTCCTCTCTGTACTGGCTTTTAAGTTCATCCAATCTCTTTTGAAACTGATTACGCATATCGATAAGGTCTTGAAGCCTCTTCTGGCTTTCCCGGGTTTGAGTTGATTGTCCGCGTATTTGTTCAATTTCTTGGTCAATCTTGTCAATACGATCCTGTCGGGCTCCAAGGATGTCTTTAGCCTCCTCGAGTTTAGTCTTCAGCGCATCGGTAGCTTCTTTGAGTTTATTGGCCTTATATTCGAACTCGGTGCGGCGCATTTCGGAGGCGTAATCTCTCGGGCGAGGACGAGACTGCTCGTATTTTTCCCGGTTTTTCTTTTCTTCCTCGATTTGTTTCTGACGATCAAGATCCTTTTGTTCTTCTTCCTGAACACGGCCTTCGAGGTACTCTTTCTCCCTGGTCATGGTTTCGAGCTGGCGCTGCGCCTCATCCTTTGTGTATTCGCCTTCCTCAGGATCGGCGATGATGTCTTCACGGCTTTTAACCCGTTCTTTGGTTTCATCAAGCCAGCTTCGATAGAAAGAAGTTTGCGGATTGTCAGGCGGTGCCGGCGGATTTTCCGGAGGCTGAGGCTGATCTGCAGTCGTCGGAGATTGCGGCGGATTGGGTTGATTTGTCGTTGGTGCCGGCGGAGGCTGTTGACCGGTCGGAGTTTCGCCGCCCGTTGGTTGACCGCCCGCTCCCGGAGCCGACGGAGCGCCTCCGGCCGTTGCGGCTGCACCGCCGCCGGGTTGCCCCGGAGTTCCTTCCGGCGGATTACCGGGCCGTGCGCCGCCTTGGGGCGGAGTACCGCCGGCCTGCGTACCGCCGGTTCCTTCGCCTTCTTTGCCGCCGCCGTCTTCACCGTCTTGCTGGCCGTCGTCTTCACCGTCCTGACCGGGTTGCGGTTTTCCGGAAACACCCACCGTAACTTTTTCACAATCCCCGGGATCAGGGCAATTGGCTTTACAGTCAGAATATAATGAAGTCCCCCAACCTAAATCCTCGCACGCGGGCGGCCCGGGAGGTAATTCGCATTTATAACAGTGGAGAAATTCCGGTGTTCCATCCCATTCTGCTTCCTTATATTTCCCTTTATAAACACATTCCCCATCCCAGCAGCTTTGCAAGCAGGTTGAATAGAACATTGTTCCATCACCAATTTTTTGCCAACATTCATCAGGGCGTTTTTTGCAATTGGTACAGGAAAGATGTTCGCGGTTTGGCCCGACGGTTCCGAACGGCACACAATAAAGCGTGGGGTCAGAATGGCAGACGCCGCCGGGCTGGCACCAGGGATGGTTATCCGGCCAAGCGCCGACGTCATAGCAGGAATCCGGCGACCCTGAGGGGCATTCATAGCAGTAAGTGTCACCTACTTTTTCTTTAAACCGGCAAACGCTGCGGCAATCTTTCGCGCAATCCTGGAGTTCTTTTAAATCTTCTTTTTTTGCTCCGTCACAAATACTGCCTTCTCCTTCGGACGCGGCGACGATGTCTTTGCCGGAGGCGGGCTGTACTTTGGCACTGCGGAAATAACTTTCCATGTTTTGAATATCTTTTGACGCCGCTTCGATGTCTCTGACGGTATTAGTGATAAATTTATCTGTATTCTGAACGTAAGTCTTTGACTGACGGACATAATCAAGTTGGCTGGAAATATGGGATTTATTATCGTTAGAGAATTGCTTTAACTCAGAAAGGTAACGACGGGTCGAGTCAAAAGTTTGGTTGGCATCCAATCCCCGTCCTTTTAAATCTCTGGCCGCCCCTTCGAAAAGATTGGCCGCGCCACTCACCTGTCCCGCGAAACGGTCAAAATATTTCACCGCTTCCTGGCCGTCTTTTTCCATCGCCTCAAACATCTGCGGCATCTCTTGAATGAGTTCCCGGCCGGTTTGAGCCTGTTGAAGCATTCCCTTTAAAGCGTAGTTCATTCCGGCAACGCGTTCGGCCATGGCATCGGACTTGGCGTTTAATTCTAAGGCGGCCTCCTGCGACTGGCTAGCTTCATTAAACGCCCCGTAATTGCGGCTTAACTGCGCCTTCATCGCATCGGTCGCAACATACACACTGAAAATATCGGAATAAATATCTTTAGTATCCGCGGTAATATCGTCGGCCTTGTCCATCAGGATTTGCGGCGAGCGGCCGTGGGTAATATCACCGCTGACAGCTCTGACAACGGCTGGAGCCAGGCTTGAAATCATGTCATCGACTTTTAAAACAACGGTCGCCGGATTATCTTTTGGTGCAGTTTTATATTGATCAAGCGAATCGAGAATCGTCGTCGGCCCCAGTGATGGCGCGATGTGATTGATATCCGGAATTTCACCGCCTTGCGACAGCGGTTCCCATTCAGACCAAGGTTCTACCGGTTTTGATGTTTCTTCATTCTGGGACGCAGATTCTTTTGTAGAGGTACGCGCGAGAGTATTAGCGGATTGTTTGGATTTTCTTTGAAGAGTCGCTTCTTTTCCGCCTTGGTTTAAATCGGCGAAAACAAAGGGGATAAGAAAGAAAAGCGTTAAGGAAAAAAGAAATACAAACGGTGAGGATGCCTTGAAGAATGAATTTCTCATAAGCGAGGCATAGTGTAGCATTTGAAAATTAACGCTTCAACAAAAAAATTGTTTCCACGCTGTTTCAAAAAACCCAGTTTTTTACCATAACTAGTGGCTTTTTCGCAAGACATCTTCAAGCTGAATAAAATAAAGGATAAATGAGGATGGAATCCACGAAAATTCTTTTTTATAATCAGCGCTGAACAAAGACCGGGCGATCCGAGGCAGCACAAATTCTTTTCGGATAAAGCGCGAGCTTAAGCCTCCCTGCGCAAAATAATAAAGTATAAACTCTCCGCTAAGCTGTTTCAAAAATGCCGTTGAATCGCGTTTTTTGGCATGTTTATCTTCAAAGGGAATGTGGGCAAATTTTGGATAGGCTTTTTGAATGGCCTGCACATGAAACGTACTGTCTTCGGTGATTTCGGCAGGTAATGATAATAAAAACTTACATAGATCATGGTCCAAATAGGGGCAATGAATAACTGGAATTTCGCTTAAAAGCGCAAAAGGATTCAATGCGATTTCCCGGCGGGTCCGGCCGTAAAAATGAAACGAGGCAATCGGATTTGCGGCCTTGGCATGGCTTTTTAATTCTTCAACAAGATAACCAAGAGCAACGTCATAGTGAAGCGCCTGGTAGGTTTTTTCATTGAGGACAGATTTGATAACGTCTTCTTTCAAACTCCAGTGAGTTAACAAAACGTGCGCGAGTTCGGAAAATTTTTGTTCGCGGTATAACTGTACATGTTTCGGATCCAAAAGAAAGCTTTCCGCAAGAAATCCCGCAATCCCATCGTAAATCATCGGTGTTTTTCCGGATAGATAATCGGCCATCACTAAAGTTTGTGAATGCTCATCCGAGCAAAAACTGGTCAGAATATTTTTCTTCAACTCCGCCTGAAACCGCGAGGGCCCCTGCTCAAGGATAATGTGCTTGATACCAAGTTCCCGCGTCAGTATTGAGGCGATGCGGACATCTTCGTCGTTACGCGTTGGGTAATGATAATGCGTCACGCAGGCCTTCGGTTTAATTCCCAAGGAATTGAGTTCTAACAGGATCCGGCGCGAGTCACGTCCCCCGCTGACCGGAACAATAAAATCATCACCGACCGGAAGCCTTTTTTTGATCGCCTGACGAAACAACTCGATAAAGACATCTATCGCCGCATCTTTTTGAATAGCCAGAGGTTTTTTAATTAAGTATTCGCCGCTTGATGAAAGCCGGCCGCCTTCGAAACAAAAATGGGCACTCGGCGGGAATATTTTAATGTATTGAAAGGCGGTATCTTCTTTTAGGAAAAACCCGAGGCGGATAAAAACCGAAAGGGCTGGATAATCAAACTCTTTTGAGCCAGCGAATTCCAATAATTTAACAATTGAGGGAGAAACACAAAACTCGCTATCTTTATGATAACAAAAGAGCGGGAAATAGCCGTACTTGTCGTTTTGAACCGTTAACGTCTTGCCGTCCCATTGCCACTCGGCAAAAACACCGTCGGGCGGCCCATTCGGGCCGCCCGCTATTTTATGCCCCAAAAGACACCTCGCCTGCCCCAGTGTTTGGATTTTTCCATAGGTACCTTTCACATAAAAGAAAGGGACGTTACGGAGATTCTCGGATCGAAAATCGGATGGGCTCTGGCTCAATGTTTCTTAATCCAGTCGTTGGGTTTTAATAAATCGTAGGATAACTCCTGACTGCAAAAATTCTTAATATCAACCAAGGGCCGCAGGGTTTCTTCGGAATTCAACTTCGCTTCATAGTGAAGATCCAGATCGTTAAAATTAGGATCGTCGACATAATTACGGCATTGCTGTTTGGCCCGGGAAAAATTAACAATAGGGTCGCATTTGATGCGGTTAACATCCTTGTCTTTGTCGGGAATCTCAAAGACCTTTGTCGTACCGTCATAAAACTTTAAAGTCATCGCTCCTTTGCAGACAACCATGGCATCAATCATATGCAGCGAAAACAACCGCCCTTCTCCCGTTACGCGTTCATTTCCGGGAATGATGACAGGAACAAGCTGCAGGAACGAAAAGAACCCGAGGAACAAATACGTCGATACCGGTTGTTTGAGCCGGACCAAAGATGCCATAAGACTCGGCGGTTCATTGGCATTTTTGATAAAGTATGTTAACGGAAAAATCGACAGCAAGCCGTACATCAAAAGCGGATAAAACGCCATGACAACCGGCCAGGACACCAGATGAAACAAGCATAATTGAAAAAACGCGCTCCAATAAAGCCATTTCTTTTGTGATAATACGCCCCAAACAATGACGAGTTCTAAAATCAGTGCATACATACAGGCCGCCGGAACATAGGGGCGAGAAATCCACAACGGATCAACTGTCATCGCCGCGCCGGAAATCCATTCGGTATTAAATTTAATCGTCCCCGCCCAAAAATAAAAGAAAACCAAAAGATATCGCAGCAGATTCCGTTTATTGGGCAAAAACAAAAACACAACTGTTATAAAAAAGAGCATGTAATGCTGATTACGCCGTAGCTGAAAATCCTGAATGACGATGAGAACCTTAAAGAGGTTAACACCCATCATCCAAACGTAAGCAGCCGTTAAGAACCGTCGAGGAAGAAGAAAAAGGACCAACCCGATGACAGATGCGGCCCCAAAAACCAAAAAGACCGTGTGGACCTGATTAACATCCAAAAAACGGTATTCGAAGCAATTCTCAAAGAATGGCCAGCAAATCGCCTCCGCGCCCTTGTGAAGAAATTTCTCCATCCCCCCGGCTTGCCAATGACGGAAGGATAAAACCTGGCCCAACATGATGAGGGCCCCATAAATATGCAGGGCCCGGTCATTTCTGATTTCTTCAATCTGACGAGAGAAGTATGTTCGGATTCTTAGGATCATACTGTTTTAACTGATGCGACGTGCTTTAAAAAACGATCGGCCAGTTCATGAGAGGGTGCGGCCAAATGCCCAACACAACAATGACAACGGAAATCAGGCCCAAAGCAACAATGAGGGAAGGAGATTGCGCTACAACAGCGCTATCTTTTGGTTCATGCAGAAAGGCAAATTTAATAACTCTGGCGTAATAATAGAGGGCAACGACGCTGTTTAAAGCCGCCACGACGACAAGGCCGATAAGCCCTTGTTCAATCGCCGCGGCAAAAACAAAAAATTTCGCTAAGAAACCGGCTAACGGAGGAATACCTGCCAACGACAAAAAAGAAACCAGCAAAACGACAGCCAAAAAAGGCGAGCGTTTGTAAAGGCCGGCAAAGTCTTCAATATTTTCGCCTTTGACGGCATTGGAAATGGCCACAACAACGCCGAATGCCCCTAAATTCATGACAGCATAAACAAAAATATAAAACAAAATGGCTTTTATGCCTAAAATCGTCGCGGCGGTCAAGCCGATTAAGATATATCCCGCTTGCGCAATCGTCGAATAGGCCAAAAGCCGTTTCACATTATTTTGTTGAATCGCAACAATGTTTCCGATCGTC
>CAZEUO010000051.1:6998-9415 GCA_964515035.1 uncultured Planctomycetales bacterium | reverse complement strand
GAATTGATTAAAGTTGGCAAACCACTTGAAGCTGAACGCCTGAAGCGACGAACGAATTACGATCTGGCACTCATTCGCGAGGTTGGTTATTGTTCGGGGATTGAAAATTATTCGCGCCACCTCTCGGGGCGAGGGGTTGGTGAACCGCCGGACACTCTTTTGTCATATTATCCTCAAGAATTTTTAACGATTATTGATGAATCACATATCACCGTCCCGCAAATTGGCGGAATGTATGCCGGTGATCGAAGTCGGAAACAGACTTTGATTGAATATGGTTTCCGTTTACCAAGCGCGTTGGATAATCGCCCGCTCACTTTCGACGAGTTTAAGAATCGAATTGGACCAACAATTTATACCAGCGCTACGCCGAGCAGTTATGAACTTAAAACAAGTGATCAAGTCGTTGAACAAATTATTCGTCCTACAGGATTGATTGATCCTGAAGTTTTTGTAAAATGCGATTCCCCACCACTTTGGCACCAGCTTCATCGGTTTCCGGAAGAAGAATCACAAATTCATCCCCGCCATAACGGCCGACAATATCCGATCTGCGCAATCCATTTTTGATGGCGGAGGCGATACGCTTGAGAATCTGGTCGCCTCGTTGATGGCCAAATTTATCGTTAATCACTTTAAAGTAATCTAAATCTAGCATCACACAAGAGAGGTCAATGTTATAACGCTTGGCACGGATTAACTCCTCTTCCAGGCGCTGGGAAATCGCGCGGCTGTTTAAGAGCTTGGTCAGGGAATCCTGCAGCGCAATTCTTTTCAAGTACTGTTCAAGATGTTTGCGATCGGTGATATTTTCGAGCGTAACAATGATCCGCGCTAACGATTTTTCATAACCGTCGGGAACGGAAACACGCAGGAGAACATCGTAAAGCCGCCCGTCAAGCCTTCGGCTTTTAAATTCGGCTTCAAAAAACCGCCCGCCGCTGGCTAACGTTGTAAATTCCTCAATCAAGACCCGGACGGCCTCGGAGGTAAAGGTATGGCCAAACTTGGAAATCAATTCACGTTTACTTTTTGCGCCATACAATACCAAGGCCGCTTTGTTGACATCGATAATTTTTATTTTACGAAAAGTCTCTTTAACAAGCTGCGGGTATTGAAGAAGGTATCTTTTAAAATCTTTGATTCCTTCGCTTTTAAGTTTTTTGATCAGGCGGGCAACCGACGAAAAATCTTCTTCCCAGATGGCAATCGGCGAATGTTCAAAAATCAGTTGAAACCGCCTTTGGTGTTTCTCAATCTCGGTAATGTCCTCGATAATGCCGTCGAACCATTTGATTTTACCCGTGCGGTCTTTCACGGCCGTCGCCGTCACCTGGCTTAAAGCAATCGACCCATCTTTTTTCTTTAAGATGAGCCGTCGGCGCTTGACAAACCCCTTGCGCACAAGCAGGTCGCTAAATCTTTTTCGTTCCTGGGGGTTAGCGTAGGTATCGGCGGGGCGGACTTTTCTTAAAAATTCTTCTTTGTTAAAATAGCCAAACATCTTAATGAGGGCATTGTTCACTTCAATAAATTTCCCCATCGGCCCGGGAGTATTGCGGTAGATACCCACATTGATGTTATTGAAAATGGAGGTGTCAATATTTTTGGATTTGTAGGTTTTGGTCATAGGACAACAGCTGTTGTGCTTATCTCATTGTATCTAAATCTTTGTCACTTTTAACAAATATTTTCCGCCAATGTCTTCGATGGGCTCAATCTGAAAACCGCTCCCGGCAATTCTGTAGAGATCGTCGACATTCGATTTTTTCAGAACGCAAAAGGTGACCGGTTGTTTATTTAAAATTTGCAAAACCGCATCGTCCGTACTTAAAAACGGAATTGGATGCGGGCTGAAAAAACCTTTTCCGTTGATATCAATAACAGCCATAGGCCTGTCGGTATAATACCTGACCCCGCGGACATAAAATTTGGAACACAGGACAATCGAATCGGATTGATCCGCTTTCTTTAGCGCTTCGGAAATTTGTTCGCAGGACACCCACGGCTCCGCGTAAGGCCGGCCCAAAAGTAAAAACGCCAGTAATATCGCGGTAAAACATGCCGTGATTCCGATCGCCCAGTTCCATCGTTGCAACAACAACATGCGGACTAAAGTTCCCCCGCAGATGAGCAAGCTAAGGCTGACAAAATAAATCGGCTCCATATCAGGTATAAAAGTGGAGTTTAAGGTGGCGTATCCTAAAGATCCGACGGAAAAAACAATAAACAATACGGCCAGACCATAACTAAGCCAGCGGAAAATGTTTGTCACATTTTGGTCTTCGTCTTTAAAAACCGCTTCCATGTAATAAGCGAGAATAATCGCAATCGCCGGAAAAACCGGAAAGATATAGCTGGCGAGCTTTGAATGGGCCATTTGCATGATCCCGGCAATCAAAAATATCCACAAGAAA
>CAZEUO010000051.1:3009-6988 GCA_964515035.1 uncultured Planctomycetales bacterium | reverse complement strand
CACAAGAAAAGAAATGCCATCTGGTCTTTGTCCCGGTGCCATTTGCGAACCCGGCGGTAAATCAGAGCGCCGGCGGGAATCAAAAAGAAACTCCAGGGAAAAACCCCGGCCACCATCGTCATCGGATAAAAATGCCAGGTATCGCTTTTTTGATGTTCGGCATCAAAAAGCCTGCGAACGTGAACGTTTTGGAAATATTCCTGAATAAACCCCGCGCCATATTTCTGGTACATCATCACATGCCACGGTACGGCAATCACGACAAACAATAAGGCCCCCCATACCATCGCCTTGGATTTCAGAAACCCAAGTTCTTTTTTGTAAAACAAATACGCCAAAATAACAGCAGCCGGAAAAGTGATTCCCAAAATCCCCTTTGTTAAAACGGCAATCCCGGAAATAACACAACACGCCATTACACTGATATCTTTGTATGTGCGGTAATGAAACCCAAAATAAAAAACTACCAAAGACAACACCACCCAAATGGAAAAAATCATATCCGTTAAAACCGCCCGCGACAGTGTCACATAAATGAGGCTTGATGATAAAACGACACCCGACAAAAACGCCAGGCGCTTATTTTGAAACATCAGATATGCGATTCCGTACGTCGCAACGACGCCGATCATCCCGAAGGCCGCCGGCCAAAACCGCGCCGCAAACGGCGTCAACCCGAAAACCTTGATCGCCATCATCATCAACCAGAAAGTAAAAATAGGCTTTTCAAATTGCGGTGCGTCAAAAATATACGGCGTCAGCCATTCGTTACGTTCAAGCATTTCTTTGGCCGTCTGCGTGTAAAAAACCTCATCCGGGTGCGTCAAGCTGACCATGCCGTTGCCGAACATCAAAAGAAAATAACTGACCGCCAGTAAAAGCAGAATCAGTTTGGGGTGGCTTAATTTATTCATTTCTTTTTCCGGCTCAAAAGTTCGTCGACTGTGACGCAGTTAAAGCCGCGTTCTTTCAGCTTTTCGGCCAAAAGCGGAATCGTGGAAACCGTTTCACAACGGTTCCCCCCTTCCGCTTTAAAAACCCCGCCGCTGTCGTGAAACAAAATAATATCGCCGTTTCTAACGTTGCGCAAGATATATCGGACAATATATTTGTCATCGAAGGTCACCCAGTCCTTGGAATTTAAAGACCACAAGACCACCTCATAGCCCATGGCTTTGATTTTTTCCTTTTCGCGGCTGGTAATGAGCGCCTTGGGCGGTCGAAAACATTTTGTCGTTTGCCCCGTGACTTCTTTAATCACAAATTCCGAATATTTGATGTCTTCCTCCAGCTCATCAGGCGTGTAATAAAACATGACGCTATGCGCGTAACTGTGATTGCCGATTTGATGGCCTTCGCGGGCCACGCGCCGGGCGATATCGGGATACTTTTGCACGTGATGGCCAATCATAAAAAATGTCGCTTTAATACCGGCCTTTTTTAATTCATCCAGAATCTTCGGCGTCCACTCTGGCGATGGACGGTCATCAAAGGTAATAGCGACTTTCTTTTCGGCAGTCTTAACACGGTAAACCGTGTCCTTGCGCGTCAAAAGCGCCTGATCAAAGAAAACACAAAACGTCGCAATCAAAAAGACGGCGACGCCTAACCCAATAATGATTTCGAATCCGAAAATAATATCTATCATTTTATTGTGTCATTGCGGACATAATTTTCATATCCGTCACTTTTCCGTCGATTGCAATATCTCTTTGAACACCTGAAAATCCTTTAAGAGGACTTCAATTTTTCTAGGGTCGTAAGTCGCGACCGCCGGATGAAATAACGGAATGATTGTCTTGAGGCCAAAAGGAGTTTGCACGGAAAATATTTGCCCATGGACAGAGCTGATATTCGTTAGTGGAAATCCGAATTTCTGAAAGATGTAGGTGGTCGCGTATTTGCCGAGGGTGGCAATAATTCTGGGATTGACGGTCTTGATTTGAATATCGAGGCTGCCGACACAGGCCTGGACTTCATCGCTTAAAGGGACGCGATTTTCCGGAGGGCGGCATTTTAAAATGTTGCACAAATAAATTTCTTCGCGCGTTAAGCCCACCGATTGAAGCAATTGATCGAAAACACCTCCGGCGCGGCCGACAAAAGGCTTGCCTTGCAAGTCTTCGTTTCGCCCCGGCGCCTCCCCGATAAACATAATTGCGGCGTCAACCGACCCCTCTCCGGGAACGGTGTGGGTGCGGGTTTTATGCAGAACACAACGTTTGCATTCGGCAATTTTTTCTCGTAATTTTTCGATGCGGGTAATTTTTTCGTCGTGGGTCATCACGCCTTAAAGGTAATAAGTGACGGGTCGAATTCGGGAACTTTTTCAAAACCAAGCAAATTTAAAACTGTCGCGGCAACATTTGAAAGGCCACGCTTTTCGAGTTTGGCCATCGTATATTCGTTATTGTAACCGGCATCGACAATAATAAAAGGAACGGGATTTAATGAGTGTGACGTTTTCACAATGCGTTTGCCGTCTTTAACCGTAAACATTTCATCGGCGTTGCCGTGGTCGGCTAAAATGACTGCAATGCCGTTTAATTCGTTTATAACCTTCACCAATTTCGCCGTGCAAACATCAACCGCTTCCACGGATTCAATAATCGCAGGGACAACACCCGTGTGCCCGACCATATCACCGTTGGGAAAATTAATGCGGCCGAATTTGTATTTGCCGCTTTTTAAAAGTTCAATGGTTTTTTCGGTGATCTCAAAGGCCTTCATCTTGGGGGCCTTGTCAAATTGGATTTTGTCTGACGGAACTTCCACGTAGGTTTCGAGCTTTTTGTTAATGTATCCGCTTTTGTTACCGTTCCAAAAATAAGTGACGTGGCCGAATTTTTGGGTTTCGGAAAGTGCAAACGCCGTGACCCCGGCCGCGCAGAGGTATTCGCTCACCGTATTGGCAATTTGCGGCGGGTTGACTAAAAAATTTTTCGGGATCATTAAATCGCCATCGTATTGCATCATGCCGGCAAAGAGGACTTGCGGATACCGTTCGCGATCAAACTCTTTAAAATCTTTGTCTTCAAACGCTTTTGAAATTTCAATGGCCCGGTCGCCGCGGAAATTAAATACGGCAACACAGTCGCCATCGGCAATGGTCCCCACCGGCCTGCCACCTTCGGCAACAACAAAGGAATTCAAATATTGGTCGGTGACTTTCGGATCTTCCTTGTAATAGGTTTCGACGGCATCTTTAGCCGTTGCAAATTGCCTGCCCTTTCCTAAAACGTGGGCGTCCCAGCCGCGCTTAACAATCGACCAATCGGCGTTGTAGCGGTCCATGGTCACAACCATGCGCCCGCCGCCGGAAGCGATTTTAAAATCGGTGTTAAATTTTTTATTGGTTAAGGTGAGGAAGTTTTCAGTTTTTTCGATATAGGTAACGGCAGATTTTTGATGAACATCGCGGCCGTCTAAAAGGATGTGAATGCGGATACGTTTGACGTGCTCCTTGGCCAAATGGCCAAGGAGCACAAAAAGATGATCAATGTGGGAATGGACGTTACCGTCCGAAAGAAGGCCGAGGAAATGAAAAGTGGCGCCGGGCTTTTTAGCCTGCGCCACAAATTTTACCCACAATGGGGTCTTAAAAATACGCCCGGATGCAATCGCTTCGCTCACCAACTTCGCGCCCTGGGCGAAGACCCGGCCCGCACCTAAGGCGTTGTGGCCGACTTCGCTGTTGCCCATGTCCTCATCGGAGGGCATCCCAACAGCTGTTCCGTGGGCTTTTAAGGTCGTGTAAAGTTTGCTTTTAAAAAGCTCGTTTAAACACGGGGTTTTGGCCATAAAAACCCCGTCAGATTCATCTTGGTTGCCTAAGCCCACTCCGTCCATAACAATAAGAAGAAGCGGGCCCTTGCGTCCTGGAAAATTTTTAAGCTTTGAGAGTGATAGAGGCACAGAGACTTAGTTTTGTGGTATTGATTTCTCGAGGAGTATAACCCTTCGACGCGCTCGTCGTTTC
>CAZEUO010000051.1:0-2999 GCA_964515035.1 uncultured Planctomycetales bacterium | reverse complement strand
ATGGTGAGCAAGTGAGCCCGAAGGGCGAACGCGTCGAACCAACAAAAAATACGTATTCGGCATACGTATTTTTTGACACAACAAGCCTTCAAATGCTTTAAAAAGAAAACGCGCAAAAGATTATTTGCGCGCTAACTTTTTACCGTTTTTATCGCTCGACGAATTGTATTTGATCCATTCGCCGGAAAAGCGTTTGAGCCAGTCATCAGCGGCTTTTTCAAACCCGATGTCGTAGCCCGCCTTCTCGCTTTCGATCCACAGATGCCTGTTGATCTCTTCGATAACCCGTTTGTCTTTTAATAGTTCCCGTGAGCCTGGCTTGACCGTGGCCATGTCAATCTCCCTTCCTGCAATTTTTTTGATGAGTTCAAGCATGCCTTATTCTAACTCCACATCTCGTTTGTTGTCAATAGGTTTAATGAAGCTACAATTTACGGAAGCGACAGCGACGTAAATTGTTAGCTGAATTAATCCCGCGCCCAGTTTTTTTGCATTATAAAAAACTGGGCGCGGGATCTTAATACGCTAACGAATCAATGACGCTATTGCTGCCTTATCTCCGCATACGGACAAATCTGATTGTACGCGCAATAAAGGCAATCGAAGCGATTTGGCTTTGCGGTAAAGTCTCCGGCGCGGATTCCGGCGGAGGCTTTTTCGACTTGCACGACGGCCTTGTCGACACTTTCCTGCGTAACCTCCGCACGGCCAACCAGATTGGACTCCAAAAAATGCAACTCCTTGTAATCGGGGAGCTGGCCGAAGACTTTTTCGTAGGCCAGGCTATACAGGGAAAGTTGAAGGCTGTCCTTGGCACGTTTGTCGGCGTCTTCCTGTTTTTCGACCTTGGAGGTTTTAAAATCAATGATGCGCACTTCCCCATCCACGTTGTCGATCCTGTCCCAGCGGCCGATGATCTTGTTGTTACCGAGCATAAAAGAAAAATCTTTCTCAACGTGCGCCGGCATAATGTCGGCGGCCTCCTGCTGGCGAAAAAAGTTTTCCAAGGCGCGCCGGCCTTCAACAAGACGCAGCTGTAAATGCTCGCGCGACATAAAGCCTTCTTTGCAAAACGACTCCTCAAACGCCCTTAGTAAATCATTCTCGGTGGCCGGCGCGCCTTTCATTTTACTCTGATGGTAAAACTGAATAGCATCATGCAGCGCCTTTCCGTAAAGAACGGTGTGGTGCGCCATAATCGGCACGCGCAGGATATGGACGTATTTGTATTTCAAAGGACAGGTCTGATAATCATCAACCTGAAAGAAACTTAAATTAAGAATCTTTTCATCGCCTATTAGCTCGGCGATCTCGCGTTTCGATTTTAATCGCGGCGAAAAACGCTCGATCGCCTCCAGCGCATTCGTCTTCACGGTTTTGGCCTCGCGTTTTGTGTCCACGGCCTCACTTACAAAACGGCTGATCTTGCGCTGCCGTTGCGTGCCGTAATCAAAGGCGGAGGTTAAGAACAATTCCTTTTCGGCGCGGGTCATGCCGACATAAAAGAGCCGCCGCTCTTCTTGGATGTGGTAATCCCCCAACGGCAAGATATCTTTAATCAACTCCTCCGGCAATTCCAACGGATCCCGGCGTGACGGCCAGGGAAAGCGCCCCTCGACTAAACTCACCAGAAACACAACCGGAAACTCCAATCCCTTAGCCTTGTGGATTGTTAGCACATTAACACAATCCACATCCGCTTCGGCCTGCGCCACCGGCGGATCGTCACCGGCATTAACCAGCGCGTCTAAATAATTGACAAAATGTAGCGCGCGGTCTTCCTTGGCAATGTATTCAAAATTTCGAACAAACTCAAAGAACTTGGCGATGTTTTTGATGGCATCTTCGCTTTCAGCGGTCTGATCTTCGACTAAGGATTTTAAAAATCCGGATTCAGTTAAGAAAATATACAAAAGCCGTCCGGTCGTGTGCGTGCGGGACAGCTCAATATACCCTTCAACATCTTTGATAAGCTTGTCTTTGATTTGTAAAAATGGCGCGGATAAATCCGAAAGATCCGGCAGCGTGTCGATTTTCTTTAAGGTAAAAAATAAATCCCAATGCCGGCGGTGAGAATAATTCATGACCGTTGTCAGTTCAACAACCGGCATTTTATATAAGGATGAGCTGGCGAGAAAAAATAAACTCAACGAATCCGCCGGGTCGGCGACTAAGCGTAAAAAGGCAATGCAGCTACGAATTTCCTCGCGCGAATACAATCCTTGGTTGCCGCTAAACTGCCAGGGAATCCCGCGCATGTTCAAGGCATGCAAAAAAGGCTCGGCATCGGAATTGGCGCGTACCAAAATCGCGAAGTCGCGGTAATGATTCTTTTTGGTTTTGATACGCTTTTGAATGGTTTCGGCGGTCCAATCGGACTCGGAAGAAATGGAATCAAAATGCATGTGCTGCGGACTGCGACCGGTTTTAACTTTTCCGGTTAGACGTTTATCAATTTTTGCCTGAACTTCAAAGCGGTCGGGGTTGTTATTTTGGATTAATTTGTAAGCGGAATCGAGAATCGGTTGGGTCGAGCGATAGTTTTGGGTTAAAGCGATTTTTTCGCTTTTGGGATACACCTTCATAAAATTCAAAATGTTACTGACCGCCGCCCCGCGCCATTTGTAAATGCTCTGGTCGTCATCGGCAACGACAGTTAGATTCTTTGCCTTGCCGGTCAGAAGTTTCACCAGCTCAAACTGGGCATAATTGGTGTCCTGGAATTCGTCGATGAGAATATATTTGAATTGATCCTGATAACGTTTTAATACGCTCGGCCGTTCGCGAAAAAGCCGGAGGGTCAAATAAAAAAGGCTGGCAAAATCCAGCCGGCCTTCTTTCATCATGAGCTCCTGGAAGAGCTGGTAACATTTAGCCAGCTCCATTTGACGCGCCGCGTCTTCGAGGGCAGCCGGTGATTTGTCACCGGCTGCCCGAAGATGTGCGGCCGACGATTTATCGGAGGCCGCCCGCAACGTCATTTTCTGCGCATAATCCAA
>CAZEUO010000050.1:8197-9699 GCA_964515035.1 uncultured Planctomycetales bacterium | reverse complement strand
ATTTCGTATTCCACCGGATCATCGATCGTGATAATTTTCCGTTCCTGCGAATTGATTTCGTTTAAACAGGCGTATAACGTTGTCGTTTTCCCGCTTCCGGTCGGGCCTGTGACAAAAATAATTCCATGGGGTTTCTTAATGAGTTCGCGAAAAATCTTTACATTGGAGGAGTCTAGCCCCAATTTCTCCAAACTAAAAAGCATGACCTTGCTGGGCAGAATCCTGATCACCATGCTCTCCCCATGGGGTGTCGGAATGGTCGAAATACGAAGGTCCAACGTCTGGTCTTTTGTTTTGACGACCGCGCTGCCGTCCTGGGGAAGGCGTTTTTCAACAATACTTAAGTTAGCCATAATCTTGATACGCGAAAGAACCGGCAAAATAAAATGTTTGATTTCCGGCGGAAGGTTAGCGTCAGTTAATACGCCGTCAATACGGTAGCGAAAACGGACTTTATTGCGGTAGGGCTCAATATGAATATCCGTCGCACGCTTGTTATAAGCCTCCAATATGATCTGATTGACAAGCTTAATAACCGAGGCATCTTCGGATTGTTTCTCAAGATCTTCAATGTCGTGTTGTTGATAGGCCTGCTCGGTCCTTCGGATAGGCTCCTTTGTAAGGATACGGTCAATGGTTTCTGCCGCCAGCCCATAATGCTTCTTGATGGCTTCCTGAATATCGGATTCGGCCGCGATCACGAATCTTGGTTCAAAACCCAAATGAACCCGGATTTCATCCTGGACCTTCACGTCCAACGGATACGCGACAGCCAGTGTCAGGATTTTATTTTCTATTTTGACCGGCAGGAATTTATAATACCAGGCAAACCGGACGGGAATCTTTTCGATGGCCGCTTTGCTGATGTCCGTATTCTTCAAATCAATTTTCGAAATGTTAAACTGCGCGGAAATGGCGGAGGCGATTTGGTCTTTTGTGATCCGCCCGATGCGGATAAGAAAGTCTCCCAGCGAATCCTGCGATGACGTTGCTAAAGCAAAATATCGATCAACATCAGCTTGCGCAATGAGGCCACCCTTGATTAAAATTTCTGCTAAACTCTTTTCGGTTGGTTTCAACATCTCTTGATTATTCGAGTTTCGGCGCCTTTCCGATCATATAAAAAGCTTCGGGTTTGACTTTATCGTAATCTCCGCTTAGAAGCTTGGCGCAGCCCTCGACATTATCTTCAATGGAAACGTATTCGCCTTTTTTCCCGGTGAAAACTTCGCTGACCGTAAAAGGCTGAGTCATAAAATTAAACAATTTTTGGGCCCGTCCGAAAATTAAGCGGTCTTCCTTGTTCAACTCTTCGACACCGATAACCGCGACAATCCTTTTTAAGGAATTGTATTTGTTAAAATGAGTGATGACACGCTGGGCAATCTCATAATGACGCCGCCCGACAACACTCGTGTCAAGATTACTGCAAGAACTCACCGTTGGATCAATCGCCGGATACATCCCTTTTTGAACCAAATCGCGGGACAAAACGATGCTTC
>CAZEUO010000050.1:0-8187 GCA_964515035.1 uncultured Planctomycetales bacterium | reverse complement strand
TCCAAATAACTGAAAATGGCCACAACCGCCGGATCCGTCATATCGTCGGCAGGAACGTAAACAGCCTGCAAGGCCGTAACCGACCCGCCGCCCTCAACGGAGCGAATCCTCTCCTGGGCATAACTCACCTCGGAGGCCAAGGTCGGCTGATAACCGGTTTCGGCAGGAACCCGGCCTAAAAGCGTTGAGACCTCCTGCCCCCCTTGGATGAACCGGAAAAAATTATCCATAAACAAGAGAACGTCTTTATTTTTCGACTGAATATACTCCGCTAACGTAATGCCGGTATTGACGACTTCCGCACGCGCTCCCGGCGGCTGGTCCATCTGACCGAAGGCCAACATAACTTTAGGGAGAAGATTGTGTTCTTTCATTTCATAATAAAATTCATTCCCTTCACGAATACGCTCGCCGATCCCGGCAAAAACACACGCCCCGCTGTGGGCTTTAATAATGTTATTGATGAGCTCAAGGATAACAACCGTTTTCCCGCAACCGGCTCCTCCCAAAATCCCCGTTTTACTCCCTTTCACAAGCGGGAAAAGCAAATCGACATATTTCATGCCGGTTTCAAGAACATACGGCTTTTCCCCTTTTTTCTTTTTTAAGTCAAACGGAACGGGTTTTGATGGTATACGGATTGGTGTCGTTGTCGGGGTATTGATAGGGCCTGCGTTATCTAATGGCCTGCCTGTTGCATCCATGACTCGGCCGAAACATTCATCGCCTATGGGAATTGCAATCGGTTGAAAGGTATTGTAGCAAGGGGCGTTAAGCTGCATATTGAGCGTATCGTTAAGGGCGACGCACTTAACGACTTTTGTCGTCATGTGTTCGGCGCATTGCAAAAGAACGCGTTTTTTATCAAAAGTATAAGCCTCAATAACGTCATAAAGCGCGGGGATATCCTTAAGGTTTTCAAACAGCACATCAACAACCGGCCCCTGAACAGAAACAATCTTGCCTAAACCACGTCGCGGTTCGGTGCTTTTCACAACCTTCGCAGGGTCGGAAGACGGTGCTATTTTTTCTTTGTCTTTGGAAGCGCTACTTATGTTTTCAGGTTTGTCCGGCGATTTTGAATCATTTTCAGCCATAGATGGATTACCTTTTCGTCATCAAACGCGAGGTAAAAACCTCCCTCATACTTTTGTCAATATCCCCTTTGCGGGCCTTGCTAAAGGACATTTGAATACCCTTCTTTTCTTTTTGCATCTTTTGAAGGCTGGACTCCAGTTGTTGACTCTGTGCGGCCGCTTCCGAAATACTTGTATCATGGAGCATTTCATAAATGCGGCAGGCCACCCACATATTGGCCAAATGGCCGATGATATCAATCGGGTCGGACTCTTCAATCACGCGTTCAATCGTGTCCACAAAATCAGATTGTTTGCTTAAAAGCTCGTCACATGGCAATAATTTAACCACACGAGGTTTTTGCACCATAAAATTTTTAGACCACGGGTATATGACAATCGCCCGGCCCAACCGGTCCTCGATGATTTCATTGATAATATAATCCTTCATATTGACGGAGGTCTGATACAGGCCAGTGGCTTCGATGTCCTCGAAAACTTTCATCTTTCGGCCTGGGGCATTGAGTTTGGCTGCCCCTTTACGCCCAGCCACAATCAAAACTGAATTCGGATACTGAGCCTGCTCATTCAAAGCGGCCCGGATCACACGTGAATTCAAATCTCCCATAAATCCGGCTTCGGATGTGATAACAACAATACCTGTTGCCGGATTGTCGTTGGAAACCATCGGATGACGCACCCTGGATAAACTAATCATGCGAAAAAATTCAACAAAGGATTCGCCGAAACGGGCAAAGCGGTCTTTGCGGTTGGCCAGGGTATGAAATTTGTTTGAGGCAACGTCCTTGAGGACCTGAATAATCGAAACCAACTCAATGATATCATCCAAATCGCCTTTAATCTTATTGGCCTTGCCCATAAGCTCTCGCTACTCCCCTATTCCCCTTCGGCTTTCTTTTTAAGCGTAACGCCGATTTCCCTGATCATGCTTTGGAGGCTGCCGTCAACCGCCAGGCTCCCAAACCGCAGAATGGCCCCTCCCGCGATCGCTGGGTCAACAGTCGCGTTAATCTTGATATCTCGATTCATTTTTTCCTTGATAATTTTCGCAAATTTCGATTTGATGGCGTCATCAATTGCGGAAATGGTAACAACATCGGCTGAATCAGCCTCCACGCTAACTTCGGCCATATTCATCTTTTCAAGATTGGCCAAAAACTCTTCGATTAAGTATGTGTCCAGTGCCGCCCTGGCCTTTTCGCTTAACGCAGATTGAAGGATCGCAACTGCAAAATCGACAGTCTTTATTTCCAGTTCCTTCTGAACCTCCTTTCGGATCTGGTCTTTTGTGCGCTGGGCTTTGGCAATGATCTCTTCACCGTCCTCACGGGCCTTTTTGACAATCTTTTCACGCTCAACCTTGGCTACTTCATCAGCTTCATCGCGCATTTTTTTCATGAGGTCGTCAGCCTCTTTCTTTCGCTTTTCTAATTCTTCATTCGCCTCTTTAATTTTCTGATTCAATTCCGTCTGTTTGGCGCGCACAGCCTCGGTTTCCGTGTTGAGGCGCTTGACCGCCCCATCCGTACTGGAAATCAAGGACCTATGTAAAAAGAAAATCGTGACGCCGGTAATCACCGTCATCAAGATAACAAACTGCAGCAGCATCATCCAAACGTTCATAATTCCTCGCTCCCTGGATACCCGGTTCTTGCGTATAATCCGCAAAGATATGATAAAACGTGATCAACATAACAATGGAGGCAATTTCAACGACAATCAGCCAAAGAAAGATGCTCATTTGGATTGCGGGGTTTTTGCTGGGAAAATACGCAAGCCTGTGAAGCATCTGATAGCCCAAAAACGAGACAAAAAAACAAGGGATAGCGACAATGACCAGCACAACCGAGATGAGAATTAAACCCGCGACCCACGTCTCGCTCATAGGACACTACCTTCCGAATAATTGGAAAATAATCAAAATGGCCACAATCGAAATCGCCTCGACAAAAATCAGTAAAACAATCATCCCCAAAAATATTTTTGAAGCCGCAGACGGATTGCGGCCCAACGCCTTAATAACCGAATATCCTAAAACCGCGATGACAACCGACGGCCCCATGACGGCAATAAACATAATCGAAATGATAACTAGGGTTTCTGACCACTGCATTAAACGGGTTCTCTTTTAGTGACGAATATTATTTTTCTTTTTCTTCGGCAAAAGCCATGTCTTCTTCTTTTTTAACAATCACCTTCTCCTTAAGAACCTGCTCAACTAAAATAATGCAATCGTTCGCAAAAAACCGGATTAATCCGAATTTGATCGGAATGCTTTCCTTCCAATCAATAATAATATTCCCTTCCTTTAAAATTCCCAAAACCGGGTAATGGTAAGGCAACACCTCATATTCCCCCTTATCGCCGGTCAAAAAAAGACTATGCACTTCGTTCTCATACAAAAGGGCATCAGGTGTCATAACGGTTAATTTAAAAGTGCCTTTGTAGGCCATAATGATTTATGTTTTCTTCCGGTTATTTTTTTGCCGCTTCCGGTTTCTTGGTTGTTGCGGCATCCAGGGTGTCAACACCCACATTGGCCTCGTCTTCATCTTCTGCTTCCTCTTTCGGCCGTCGGTCTTGAATTTCCTTCAAATATTCCGCCAAAACAGCATCCATCCCTTTGGAAATTTCATCATCCAGTTTTCTACGCTCACGCAAAATGCGAAGGATATCAGGATTTTTTTTCTTGGCATATTCGAAAATTTCTTGCTGGAAGGTATTCACCTCAGGGATTGTTAATTCAAAAAGCATTTTTTTCTTAACGGCATACCAAATAAAACATTGGGCCTCCAAGGGAACGGGAGAATCTTTGTCCTGCTTTAAAATTTCGCTTAGAATTTCGCCGCCTTTAAGTTGTTGTTGCGCTTCTTCCGATTGACCCGAAGATTTGAGTTTTGAAACACGCATGAGTTCGCGATATTGGATATACTCGAGACGTAACGACCCGCTTAAATTTTTAATAATCGACCACTGGACTTTACTTCCGACTCGGGAAACCGATAACCCGGAATCAACCGCCGGCTTATGGCCTTCACCAAAAAGCGGGGTACTCAAATAGATCTGCCCATCGGTCATGGAAACGAGATTAGAGGAAATATAACCCGTCAAATCTCCTTCCAAAAGCTCGACGATAGGCATGAAGGTCATGGAGCCGCCGCCATGGGCTTTATCCATGTAGGCGGCGCGCTCAATCATTTTCGAGTGGAGATAAAAAATGTCCCCCGGATAAGAATCGCGTCCCGGTGGACGCCCCAAAAGAAGCGAGATTTCCCGGTAACACCAGGCGTGTTTAGTGAAATCATCAAAGGCCACAAAGACATCTTTTCCTTGTTGCATAAAATATTCACCAATAGAACAAGCGACATAGGGTGCTAAGTACTGCTGCCCCGGAGGGCTCGCTGCTGTTGCGGAGACGATAATGGTATATTTAAAACAATCCTTATCTTGGAATAACTGGACGACCTTAGCTAAGGCTGACCTTGCCTTTCCGATACAACAATAAATGCAAATAACGCCCGTATTTTTTTGATTCATGATTGTGTCGGTGACAACGGTCGTTTTTCCGGTCATTTTATCTCCAAGGATTAACTCGCGTTGGCCAAAACCGACGGGAATCATGGCATCGATCACCTTAATGCCGGTTTCCAATGTTTTGTTGAGCGGAGACCGTGTTAAAATCGACGGAGCTTCGATAAAGATCGGATACATGGCATCATATTCCAGAGGCCCCAACCCATCCTGGGTCTCCCCCAAAGGATTGACAATGCGCCCAATCAATTTATTTCCGACAGGTGTGTTAAAAGACTCAAGGGACGCCACCGCTTTATCGCCGGTTTTGACTCTCTCATTTTCCTTTACAACCAATACCTGGGCCTCTTCGGAATCAAAACCGAGAATAATCCCCTCGGTCCCATAACCGAATTTAATGAGCTGGCCGTTTAAGCAATGCTGAAAACCCCGGACGACAACAATACATCCCCGGATGCATCGAACTGTTCCAACCTCTGTATATCGTAAATCTGACATTTTTTTCCTTAGGAGTTGATTATATCAAAGGCTTATCGTGATACCATCACAAATCGTGAAATTATGACTCCCTACCGGGAAAAAATTATTTCTTTTCTACCTGCGGAGCCGGCGGCACAAACTCTTTGATGCCTCCCGCTTTGATCGCCATTTCCTCGCCCATCACCTGGGATTTTCTCCACCAGGTAAAGAAATGGATAGCGGTAAAAAAAGCAACAAAAATTAAAATGCCCCAAATGACCTTCCAGGTGTTGGTCACCGTTGGCTTCTTTCCGAAGACCGCCTGGGAAATGGCCATAATCCCTCTTAGGGCTTGCATTTTCGACAAAATGTTTTTGACTTTACTGCTTTCTAACTCTTCGAGCTTTTTGGCCTTGACGGATGCTAACATCATTTCAAGCTTAATCACATTTTCTTCGGAATCGTTAAATAGCTTGGTATGCGAGCGATAAGCGCCGATATAACGCTTCATATCCATCTTTTGGCTTTGTGCAACTTCAATTTTATCAAGATTGTTGACAATCAAATCCAGGAGGTACTGCGCGCTCTCTTCATATTCTGAACCTTTGACGCCCTCGAAAGCGGCCTGAGCTCGGTTTCGTAAGGTATCCACATTTTCGGGAGCAATATTCCAGATATCTTTCAAAACAATTTCGTAACGCTTGGTTTCGCCGGGTTTGAGTTCCTCTTCCTTGGAAAGATACGATTGCTGTTTTTTTTCGTCGAATCTGACCTCAAATCCCTGCGCCTCAACAACATGTTCGGAGCGCACCTCCTTGGGGAGAAAGTGCTGCTGCTTAACGGTTTTTGCCGCTTTATCCGACGGATTTTTGACCTCAATGATAAATTTAACGGTCTTGCCCTCGCTCGCCATACTTGAACTCGTTTTAAAATAATCGGCGGAAAAAGAATTTTTCCTAATGGTATTAATGTCATTGACATAAGCACGGTACTCTTCAATGCGCCTTTCCACGTCCTGAGAATAATTTTGCTGCTGCTGAAGGATGTAATCGAGCTTTTCAAACATGCGATCGCGCAATGTTTGACCTGATTCGTAATATTGCGTTTTCTTGAGAGTGTTGAGATTATCTTCGATTTGTTTTTTGAGGGTATCAACCTCCTCGAGCTCAACCCTCCAGACATCCTTAACTTCGATTTTAATTGTTTTTGATTCTTTGGGGGCAAGTTCCACGGAGCCGTTGAGGTAATACGAAGACTTATCAATATCATAATCGAGGTCCAGCCCCCCTGTATTTATAACGTCTTCCGTATCAAGTTCGCGGGGCAAATAATAAACCACCGGGACTTTTCTTGTTTCTGTCGTTGAGGCATTGGCCGCAACCAAATTAATCGTAATGTTCCCCGCGGCCAAGACCGGCGTTGTCACAAACACGCAAAACCAGGCAATCCAAAAGTTAAAAAATACCGGACCAAAAATTTTTTTCCTTAATTCGGTCATCGTTACTCACTGCTTTCAAAATACGTTTTTATGACAACATCTTGAGTTTCGACAGATTCCTTTAAGACTTCAAGTTTTGCGCGGATTTCATCTAGTTTGTCGTAGACCTTGCCCGGGCTCATCGCCTCTTCCTTTGTTAATCCTTGGGTTTCAATCCCTGTGCCGCCTAAGCCAACGGCCTTGGCGCTTTCATTGACCGCGCCGGAGAGTTTCCCAATGATCTCGGAGGCCAGGACATTAGCCTCAACCTGGCTTTCAGAAATCGCTTCTGCGGATGATTTCAGCTCTTTTAGGCTTGATTCCAGTTTCTTGATTTTGTCATAAACGGCGGAGGGTTCACCCTTAGCACCGATTTCCTTGCGAATACCCTGTGCCTCGCCTAATGCCGATTCTGCACTGCTCTTGGCCTTATTAAGATTGTCTTTGATGTCCGCTAATTTTGAAAGCGAACCAAAAACAGACGTGGCTGCTTCCGTATCGGTTGAGACACCGATTAAACTTTCGAGCGTATCGACATAATCCTGGGTCTTCTTAATGCCGCCGAAAATCGATGTTGACGTTGCCGCATCCGTACTGGCACCGATACTGGTTGTAACGGTATTCACTTTTGTTAAAATCGAGGAGATGTCTGTCGCCATTGTCGAACTGCCACCGATCGATTGCACAGCCGCTAAGACATTTGCAATCTTACCAAACAATGAGTTTGTCGATGAGGTATCGCTGGTCGTCCCGATTAATGTATTGAGGCTGTTAACAACGCTTAAAATACTGCTGACATTGCTAACAAGAGTTCGTGCATTCTGCGCCAAATAAGCAATTTCGTTCCAGTTAATATTCGCATGGCTCATCGAAGAAATATCGCTCCAATTAACGCCAGCCGTACTCGTCGTGCTCACATCCGTCCAATTAACTCCGACACCTGACATATAGGCCAGATCCGCCCAATTAATGCTTGTCGATGTCATCGTTGAAACATCTCCCCAATTGATTCCTGCGTCGGAAAGGACATCCAAATCTCCCCAGTTAATACCGGCATCCGATAAGACATCCAAATCTCCCCAGTTAATACCGGCATCCGATAAGACATCAATATCCGACCAGTTGATACCGGCATCACTTATAACTCCGATTTCTGTCCAATTGATTCCAGCCACGCTTAATTCATTGATATTGGTCCAGTTTACTCCGGCCTGAGTCAAGAAATTAATATCGTTCCAATTGACACTTGCCTTGCTCAAAACTTCCATGTCATTCCAGTTGATTCCGGTAAAAGACAATACTCCGATATCGCTCCAATTGACTCCTGCAGCGCTTAAATCCCCGATATTATCCCAATTGACTCCCGCATCCGATAAGACATCTAATTCTGTCCAATTAATTCCCGTATCCGATAGGACATCAATATCCGACCAGTTAATACCGGCATCCGATAAAACATCCAAATCTGACCAGTTGATCCCAGCGTCGCTTAAGACATCGATATCCGACCAGTTGATGCCGGTACTGGAAATATCTGAAATGTTTATCCAATTGATACCGGCATCCGATAAGACATCCAAATCTCCCCAGTTAATACCGGCATCCGATAAGACATCGATATCC
>CAZEUO010000049.1:7927-9942 GCA_964515035.1 uncultured Planctomycetales bacterium | reverse complement strand
TCCGGTGAAATACGAAATGGAAAGTATCACGCAAATTCAAGTGAACCCCAAAGTAAACCTTCACTTTGCAACGGGTTTAAGGAGCGTTTTGCGCCATGACCCCGATATCATCATGGTCGGGGAGGTGCGGGATTTGGAGACAGCCGAGATTGCCATTCGTACGGCCTTAACCGGCCATTTGGTTTTTTCAACTCTGCACACCAATGACGCCGCAAGCGGTGTGACGCGCTTGATTGATATGGGCGTGGAACCGTATCTGGTGGCCTCGAGCGTGGAGGCGTTTGTGGCGCAGCGATTGGTTCGCGTGATATGCCCCCATTGTAAAGAAGTCGTTACCAGCGGGCTCGTGGAAATCAGAAAAGAAATTTCGGAGGCTTTAAAAATCGCCAATCCTGATGATGTCAAAATTTATCAGGGCCGCGGTTGTGATCAATGTAACCGCACCGGATTTTACGGCCGCGCCGCTATTCATGAAATTTTAGTCATCGATGATGCGATTCGCTCGGTCATTTTGGAAAAACCCCGTGCGGATCATATCAAACACATGGCCATCAAGAGGGGAATGATCACTCTTCGCCAAGACGGCTTTAGAAAAGTTGTCGAGGGGTTGACGACGCCGATGGAAGTCATGAATGTCACAAGCAAGGAGGAGTTTCTTTTTGAAGGGGTCATAACGGAAAGTCCGCAGACACATTTTAAGTCAACGGTTGCCAAGGTGAGTCCCAAAGAACCGGTATTCCGGGCGATATCGAATGCGGTCTTATCAACAAAAAATGAATTCGATTCCCGATTGTATCAGCGTATTTCAGAAAAGGTTAAGGTTCGATATAAGATATTCCACCCGGAATCCAGCGACCCGCATTCGTTGATGGTCCGTGAAGATGAATATGAACACTCAACCGTAACAAAAGATTTAAGCGCGGGGGGGCTTTTGTTTGTTGCCGGCCACGCGTTAACCGTTGGGGCGATCATCGATTTAAAAATTTCTTTAGAAGAAAGTGCACCGAGCATTGATTGTTTGGCAAAAGTGTGCCGCGTGGAGGAAGATGAAATCAGTACGATGTTTCGCATTGCCGTCTATTATCTGGATATTGCCAGCGCGGATCGAGTCAAGGTTAATGAATTTGTTAAAGCGAAGATGTTAGAGAGGGAATCCATTAAATAGGCTCAACTATGACAATATTTTACTATCGGGCAAAAAAGGGTTCGTCGCAAACGGTCACCGGGCAAATTGATGCTCAAAATCAGGATGATGCCATTGAGCTCTTAAGCCAGCAGGGGTTATTGCCGGTTTCTGTGGCCGAAAAGCCACTGGGGGGTTCTTCGCAATCGCCAAGGAATTTTATTCCCAAGAAGGTTTCTTCAAGGGAAATTTATTTCTTTAACAGGCAATTGGCAAACCTGATTAAATCGGGAACTCCCATTCTGCGCGCGTTAACCCTCGTTTATGAACAAACGTCCAATGGGTCATTGAAAACCACCATCAAGGAAATAGAGGCGGGGATACGTGACGGTGCGGCATTTTCAGATTGCCTGTTGCATTTTCCGAATTTATTTAATGCCTTTTATGTGGCGATGATCAAAACGGGGGAGGAAAGCGGGAATTTAAAAGAAGCGCTCTTTCGGATCTCCGAATATCAGCGGACCCAGCAAGAGATGGCCTCAAAGATTAAATCGGCCATGATTTATCCGCTTTTTATGGGCGCCGTCGGATTGGCAACGGTTATTTTTATTTTGACCTATGTCATGCCAAAAATCACGGTTTTATTTTCAAACGTCGGAGAGGAATTACCGGTTGCGACAAGAATTTTAATTACGATTAGCGAGTTGCTACGGCAATGGTGGCTGGGAATTATGTTGGCGGCCGGCGCCGTCATCATTTTTATTCAAAAATGGAGCCGTTCAGGCGCCGGCCGGTTGGCGCTCAGTCGGGCGGCATTAAAAATACCGGTATTCGGAAATTTAGTTTTAAAATCAGAATTATCACGATTCTGCCGGACTATGGAAATCCTCCT
>CAZEUO010000049.1:2942-7917 GCA_964515035.1 uncultured Planctomycetales bacterium | reverse complement strand
CCTCCTCAAATCAGGGATCCCTATTGTCAGAGCGATTCAAATCGCTATTCCCACCCTTGAAAATGACGTCGTCCGTCTAGAGTTTGCCGGCTGTCAGCAGGATCTCGAAAAAGGCGCCACTTTTACAAGCGGACTCAAGAAATCTCACGTGATTCCGCCTTTGGTGACAAATTTGCTAGTCACAGGCGAGGAATCCGGAATGCTTGAAGAAGTACTTTCGGATATTGCCGAGACCTATGACGTGGAGGCGAATGAAACAATCAAGTCGCTTTCAACGCTTCTGGAGCCGGTCATGATTCTCGTGATCGGTTTAATTGTAGGATTCATTGTCATGGCCATGCTGCTGCCGATATTTCAGATTGATGTCATGGCCCGTTAAGGATGAGACAATTTCGCGATGAAGCAAAAGGTGTTTGTGTTTTTGGCAGCGGGCGTGCTGTATCTGTTTCCGTTTCCGGCCCAGGCCGAAACTTGGCAACAGCTCAAGGACAAGCACTTCATCGTTCTTTACAATTTCAAAGAAGACACGCGGGCCGCCGAAACAGTTTTGCGGCGGGCGGAGGAATACTACAGTAAGATCGCGAACCAAATCGGATATTCAAGATATGCAAATTTTTGGACTTGGGACGAGCGGGTTAAAATTATCATATTCCCGAGCCAAGAGGCCTTTATGCAAACGACCGGCCAGCCCGCCTGGTCCAGAGGCTATTCCAACAGGGATTCAAGGCTTTTTCGTTCCCGAACCATTATTACGTACCGTCAGGAAAGCGAATTCTTAGAAGGGGTCCTACCCCATGAGGTCGGGCACCTCATTCTAAAAGATTTTGTCGGGTTTAATACCACTGTTCCGCTCTGGTTTGAAGAGGGTGTAGCACAACTTCAGGAATCCGACAAGAAGTTGCGGGCGGATCAGTCCTTAAGGCCGGTTATCAAAAGAGGGATTCATATCCCCTTTAACCTTTTGATGGCATGGGATATTCGCAAGGAAACAGATTCCCAAAAAGTGAGCCTGTTTTATTTGCAAAGTGTTTCCATTGTCGATTTCCTGCTCAAACGATACGGAAGCGGTAGTTTCGGAAATTTGTGCCGGGGATTAAAGAACGGCAAGGGTTTTGAAGAGGCGTTGCGGGCCGCGTATTCGTCCGCATTTTTCAAATCAATTGAAGAATTGGAAAAGAAATGGTTAAGCGATATGAAGCAATAATGGAGGACGCATGAACAATGACCGGATTCAAAAAGGGTTTACTCTCATCGAAATTATGCTGGTCGTTATTATTATTGGCGCGTTAGCAGCGATGGTTATTCCTCGTTTTACGGGACGCTCCGATCAAGCCAAGGTTGCGGCCGCCAAGGCCGATATTGAAGCTCATCTGGCAACCGCTTTTAAACTTTATGAGCTTGATAACGGCAGTTTTCCGACGACCAACCAGGGCCTGGAGGCGCTCATGACAAAACCGACGTCCAATCCGGTTCCGCCCAATTGGAACGGTCCCTATATCGAAAAAAAGGCTATTGATCCCTGGGGCCGGCCGTATGTTTATCTTTCCCCCGGAGAACATCGCGCCGATTATGATTTACATTCAAAAGGAAAAGATGCTAACAAGGAAGAGGATGATGTTCAGAACTGGTAAAAAGAAGGCTTTTTCGTTCATTGAGCTGATGCTGACAGTCGTCGTATTGTCTTCGGGGATTGCTTTCATTTACAAAGCGTTTTTTATGTCGTTAACCTCATTTAATCACCTCACGAACCGTTTGTTTGCGATGGATTTAACAGCAAACCAGATCGCATCTCTTCGCGAAAATTTTGGCATTACAAAGGACCTGACCGGGCAGCTTGGCCGTACGATAAAAACCATAACATTGGATGGCAAATCTGTGGAATTTGTTGTTGATAAAAGCGCGAGTGCGTTAAATTCCAATGCTGATTTATATGAACTTGAGGTTTTGACAAGCTGGAAAGAGGGTCGCCGTGATTTTAAAATTTCCCAATCTGCCTATGTGGGCGGTTTTTAAACGCACTCCAAGCCAATGGCCTGGGTGGAAAATTTTTCGCCCCAAAAAAGCATTTACCCTCATTGAGATACTTCTTGTCTGCTCGCTTTTTTCCGTCATCGCGATTGCGCTTTTTCAGAGTCTGTCCAGCGGCCTTAAGATTTGGGAACGAGGGAGGCTCGCCGCCAAAGAAGATGACGTTGTTATTTTCTTCGATAAAATCGGGCAAGATCTCGCAAATTCAATTTCTTTCTCTGTCATTCCGTTTTCCGGAAAGGCCGATACGATTACATTTGCGGCGGTGATATCACGATTTTTGCCGCAGGAGAACAATGCACCGAACGATTTTTCGCAAGGTCAAATCGGGCAGGTCGAATATTTTTTTGATCCCGGCAGTAAGAATCTCTGTTACCGTCGTGCCAATTACGGCCTAGCCTTAAAGGCGAAATTTTTTCCTGATGTTGTTCTGGTAAAGAATCTACGCTCCGTGAAATTTCAATATTTTTATCGCTCTGATGGAAACATAATTGTGCAGGATCAAATAAAAGAGCGGATTCCGGCGGGTGTTATGATTGAAGTGAATTTCGGGTCCAATAGGGATTACCGCCAAATGAGACGGATTATTCCCATTGCCATCGGAAGTTAACTTGTGAAAATGCGTTATTTTTTAGAAAATAAATCCGGGACGATATTGGTCATGTCGTTATGGATACTCGGGCTTTTGACAATTTTTGCGCTCATTTTAGGGCAATCGGTTCGACAACGAATAACGTTTGTGTCACGCTTAGAGGACCGAGGCCGGCTGCGTGAGGTTGCCCGGGCCGGTATTCAAAAAGCCGTCGTCTTTTTAAAGGACGGTTATCAAGAAAGCCAACCGTTCATGACGGCCGCAGAGAAGATGATGCGGCACAACAACCCGCAGCAATTTGGGCCGCGCGCCCTTGACCGGGGCGAATTTGAAATCAGTTTTGATTCCGAAAGCGGGTCATCCGCAGATCAGCCCCAAAAAATTTATGGCGTCCAGGATGAAGAAAGTAAAATCAATATCAACAAAGCCGACCCCGAAATTCTTAGGAATTTAATTAAAAATGTTTTGGGTTGGGACAATTCGCAAGCCCAGTCGTTGGCAAATGCGATTCGTGATTGGCGGGAATTCGGCGAAAGTGAAGCGACGGGATTTTATAGTGATGAATTTTACGATAACCTTAAGTATCCTTACCCGCAAAAAAAATCCGATTTTGAGCTACTCGAAGAGCTATTATTGATTAAAATGATGAACAAGGATATTTTTGAAAGGCTTACGCCTTTTTTGACCGTTTACGGGGACGGAAAGGTGAATATGAACACGGCCTCGCGAATGGTGTTGGTCTCTCTTGGATTTAGTCCGGGATTGACTTCAAAAATTTTATCCGCGCGCCGCGGAAAAGACGGTATTGAAGCAACAGCTGATGACTATATTTTTATTTACAGCTATGATTTTTACAGCGATTTGAGGCAGTTTTTCGATTTGGACGAGGACGAGACGTCTCAAATTAACGCGTTGAATGCTCGTGGGCTTTTAGGGACAGGCTCTAGTCATTATTTTATAAAAAGTACGGCAAGGCTTTCGCAGGGGCGGTCGGCGAGCATATCGATTTGCCTTTATAGCATTAAAAACGACGGTATAAAATATTACCGAGAGGCCTTTTCAACGATACCGTAGCGTTAATGTTGTGGGAAAACCAGAATATCATGATTCGAAATTTCGCATTTAAAAAATCGGCCGAATTTATCAGCGTCATGGCCAATGAAGAAGACTTAAAGATTGCTCATTTACGCCTGAGTGATCGCATCTGCGAGGTTGTCAACATTGCCAAGCGGGATATCCGCGGCATTTCCCAAGAAGAACTCCCCAAGATTATTAAATCAGCGATCAGTGATTTTGCCGTCAAGAAACCTAAGGTCATTTATGTTACGCCTTCGAATTTTACGACAACCAAAAATATCGAAATCCCTTCTGTTGATCCCGTCGAAATCAAGTCCATCATCAATTTGCAGGCCGGGCGCCATACTCCGTATTCCAGGGAGGAAATCATTATTGATTATGTCAATAACGGGATCTTTCAGCGCAACTATAGCAAGGTACTCTTGATTATCGTCAACCGCAATGTCATGGCCAAGCAGCTCAGTGTTTTTGATCAGGCCGGCTTAAGGGTTCAAAAGGTTCTTTTTGCGCCGGAGACCATCGCTTGTTTTTACGCAAAAATCCTGGACCGGGAAACCCTCGCCTCCCCGATTGGGATTATTGACATCGGCAATCATTTTTCGGATTTCATTATTGGATTTAACGGAACGATCATTTCCTGTCGCAGTATTCCGGTTGGTATGATTCATCTTCATTCTGAGGGGCAGGCCGGGCAGGATAAGCTTGTTGCGGAATTAAAAAAATCAGTTGAGGTTTTTCAAAGTGAAGGCGGGGAAAAATCCCCGACGACCTACGTATTGACGAGCGATCAAAGTAAAATCAAGGATCTGCAGCCGGTTTTGCGCACGGTGTTGCAGGCCACCATTAAAATTGTGCCCTATGTTGACAATTTAAAAGTCGGGCCGGTCACCCGAAAAAATCTTGCCGACCTGAATGATGAATCGTTCTTGGGTGTGATTTCTGCGGTTGCCGTTATGGACGACGCTAAGGTTGATTTGCTTCCGGAAGAGGCAAAGTTACAAAAGACAATCGAGGAGCAGGGCCGAGAGGTTCTCAAATCCGCCATTCTTGGTATTATCATTTTTGTTTTTATTTGCGTTGGATTTTTTGCGAGAATTTATTTTAAGAGCACGTTCTTAAATCAGCTGAAAAACGAATACCAACAAACGGCTGAAGAGGCCGAAATTTTGGGCCGCATCTCGGAGAAAACGAGTATTATCAAAGACCGTTTGGGGAACCGTTTGGTCGGGCTCGAGGTGATCAATGAGCTTTACCGGTTGATTCCGGAAGAAATATATT
>CAZEUO010000049.1:0-2932 GCA_964515035.1 uncultured Planctomycetales bacterium | reverse complement strand
TTGTTTTAGAGGAAGATGGCTCTATCACAATCCAGGGGACGTCCGAGTCGATGTCCAGGGTCTTTACACTCGTGGGGGCCTTGGAGGAATCGCAGTTGTTCAAGAGTGTTAAAACAAATTCAACAACGGCCAAGAAAGAGCGCGGCAAGGATGTCGCTGCCTTCGAATTGGTATTTAAGTTAGAAAGCGCAAAAGATGAAGCGGCCGGGGATACCCCGAAGGACGTCAAAGAACCCGAAGAAGCAAAAAAAGACCAGGACGCCAAAGGCGAACAATAAGGAATAAACCCTTGATCCAGAATTTTGTTTCCAAGCTGTCAGAAAAAGAAAAAAAGATTTTTTATGTGGCCATTATTTTTGTCCTGGTGGCCTTGCTCGACCGGTTGTTTATCGGGCCGGCGATGGACAAATTGAAATCGCTGGAAGGCGAGATTGAAAGCCAGGAAAGTCTTATCAAGCGGGATTTGAGGTTTTTGTCCTATAAGAACCGGATTTTACGCGAGAACCAAGGCTTTAAGAAATATTATGCACAACGGCCGCTTTCCGAAGAGGAAATCATCGCATCTTTCTTAAAGAAAATCGAGATACTCGCCTCCGAATCGAAAGTGAATTTAATTCGCGTCAGCCCTTCGGAATCAAAGCAAAGAAAAGGGTTTGTTGAATATTTTGCCACATTGGAATGCGACGGGCCGCTGGAAAATGTCGCGAAGTTTTGCTATACGATTGATATTTCAGAGGATTTACTGAGGATTGTCAAATTTTCGATGGCACCAAAACGGGCCGGTTCACAGGAGGTGGCCGCGACCATGTCGGTTTCTAAGGTGATCATTGACTCATCCGCTTTGAAAGACGCAGAGCTTTTGTCAAGCGATCTGGCCGATAGTAACAAAGAAACCTCCGCAATGATTCCGAGTGAACAGAGAGAATCAAAGATGCCGTCGCAAAATGCAGAAACGGTAGGGGAGTTACAAATTGCCCCAAGGGATGTTTCAAACGAGGCTGTGGAACAGGATTCGACGGTTGACGATGTTAATATTCGCTAACCGATTATCATGACCAGGACAATAAAAAATCCTATTATTCTTTTGATCTTATTGGCGGCCGCCTGCGTGAATCCGGTTGCGGCCGCCGAGGAAACGTTTCAGGAACTTTACGATAAAGGCAACGAATACTTTCAGCAGGGCCAATATGAAAAAGCGATCGGACAGCTGGAAGGGGCGGTGAAAATAAACCCCAACTCTGCCCCGGCTTATAACCTCTTAGGTCTGGCCTATCAGCAAACAGACGGAAACCTGCGGGAGGTTGTTTGGTACTTTAAGACGGCGGTTGATATTGATCCTTTATTTATTGATGCGTATGATAATTTAGCCAAGGCCTATTATAATCTCGGGATGTTTGACAAGGCGGAGCAATATTGTAAAAAGGCGCTCGAAATTAATCCGGAGTATGGCGGGGCCCAATTTTCTTTAGCCTGGATTTATTTATTGGGAAAATCACAACCCAATGAGGCGATTTATTATTTCAATAAGGTTCTTGAGAAGGCCAAGATTTCCTACGCGTATTACGGACTGGGAATGGCGTATTTTATGGTCGATAACCGGCCGATGGTTTTGGATACCATTACAACACTTCGCGGTATGAATGAAGATAAGCTTGCCGAACAGCTGGAAAACGTTGTCAGGGATTTTTACTACATGCCCGGCGAAGAGGGAGGGTCGCTGGTGAGTATCAAGCCCCCCGAGGCGCCCCAGGAGGAAATTCCGGAAGCACTTTTAGAGAACTCGCACGGCCCGCAAATGCAAAGGCCCAGAACTCCAAGTTTTGAAACGCGCATCGAGATTCGAGGGTCGGTATCCGGCCCTAGCGAAACGGAGTCTCTTGAGCCTTCCGTGCAGGCGAGAAGCACGGCACCATCTTCACCATCTGTTCTGCAAAGCGGTCCGGCATCAAAGGGATCAACACAAATCAAGGGGTCATATGTTGACAGGCCTTCCCAACCCTCTTCTTCTGTCAAAAAACGGACAATTGAGATTATGGGGTCTGATTATTGATCCAAAGTTGAAAGGTCCTATTGGGTATCGTTTGCAAACTTTTCCCAATTGATCCGGTAGACCGTGATTTTAGTTCTTCGCGTTAAATCCCGCTCGTTTATAAACGGCTCAAAATAATTCAGTCCTTGGCCATCCAAAAAATATAACCGAAAAAGCAACGATTGCGCCAACCGCCTGTCCAAAACAATTAAATGATATAGGTTATCCTCGCTGTACAAAAAAACAGAAAACGGAAGTTGAGATCCGGGAAGCGGCCTTTCCAACAACTGATCTTTTTGTGGGCTAAGGTAAATGAGGCTTTGTGGGATTCCGGTTCCGAACACGTTCGATGAAATGGCGCAGCCCATCTCGGCAGTGTTTACGACAATATTTTGAGGGAAAAGGATCAGATTGCCTCGGCGGCTTATCTCGGTTAAGGTTTCGCTGTAATTGAGGGGGCCGCCGACTAATTTCCATAATAGCCGGATAAAATCGGGAGATTTAGGGCTCGGCAGAGCGGCCATGGCCTTCTTATCAGAACTTAAGTTCTCAATCTCCTTAAAATTCCAGCGGCCGACAAAGCTTAATTCCAAATTCTTTTCAATGAGGTCGTTATAAAGAAAAATATATGAGGGCGGAGGGTTGGAATGAGTGAAAGTTAATAGCGCTTCAATTTGATTCTCGGAAAAGTGGTTTTGTAAAACCTTTCGGGCTTTCGCTCGGCTTAACGGCGCGATTTCCTGAATAATTCCGACAGCTTCAGAAAGCTTTATGCCTTCTCCTACGAGGAAATCGGCGGCTTGATTGGCGCTGTTATTAAGCATGCGAAGAATTCCGGCCGCGTATTTCTCATCGGAGCTAAGAAAAAGATTGGCCATCCAATACGCCTGAGGACGGTTAATC
>CAZEUO010000048.1:0-10081 GCA_964515035.1 uncultured Planctomycetales bacterium | reverse complement strand
CGCCGCCTATATCCCGACCTTCGAGTACAAACAATGCGCCGGGCGCGCCGGGCGCCCGAAATACGATGACTTCGGTGAGGCCGTTTTGATTGCCAAGACATTTTCCGAATCCAGCGCCTTATTTGAGCGTTATATCAATGCCTCGCCCGAACCGATTACCTCAAAACTAGCCAACGAATCGGCGCTACGTATGCACATTTTGGCTTCAATTTCCGCCGGATATATTCACGACATTAACGGGATGTTTGAATTCATTTCCCACACCTTTTTGGCGCACCAGAGACAAACAATCAATCTAATTGATCTGATCAGCCGTATCTTTGAATTTTTAAGCAAAGAGGGTTTTATCGAAAAAAGCGGCTTTCGTTATTTCGCCACACCTTTCGGGCAGTGTATCAGCCGGCTTTACATTGACCCGATGTCCGGCATTATCCTGCGCGATGCATTAAAAAAGGTCCATGCCGGCCATCCCTTTTCAAGCATTGGGCTTTTACATATGATTTGCTGCTGCCCGGATATGGAGCTAATGAACGTCGGGCAAAAGAATTTTGAGGAACTGCAGAATTTCGCCAATACCAACGAAGAAGAGTTCGTTCTTAATCAAAGAGATTTATCCGCTTTGGAGGATTTTTATTTTCACTTAGCGACGATTAAGACAACCTGGCTGCTCTCACGCTGGATTGAAGAGGAAAAAGAAGAATCGCTTTGCGATGAATTTGATATTGGCCCGGGCGATATTTACCGGCAAACCGAAACCACCCAATGGCTCCTGCACGCCTCGAGCGTTATCGCCGAACTTTTTTCGTTTCACAAGCTCACCTTTGTCTTAGAAGACCTGCGAAACCGTGTTCATTACGGCATTAAAGAAGAGCTTCTGGAATTAGCATCCCTGAAAGGAATTGGGCGCGTACGCGCACGTAACCTTTTCGAGAAGGGTTATAAAAGGCTTACAGATTTGAAATTCGTAAGTGTCGATGAACTCTCGAAAGTCAATCAGATCGGAAAGTCCCTCGCCAAAGATATCCTCACCCAGATTGCCTCTTCCCGGGGAAAGAAACGGGCCCTTCTAACCCTCGAAAGCGAATAATCGCGCTACTTAAAGATAACGGGCCGTTTTGACAGAACGCCCCAAATGGAAAACAAGAAAGTTATTGAGGACGTATCTGAGTTCTTTTTTGACAGGCGCCGAAAACCCCAGCCTCAGGCATTTTTGCCAGCTGTTTTTCTCGATGTGAAGGATGGAGGCGACCGCCCCGCGTGAAACAAGGCTGGCGGTCGCATCGTTGATTTTGCAATTCAAACAGACCAATCCCCCCAACTGAAGGCTGAAGTGCGCCTTGTCGGAAATCTGTTGATCACACACCAAGCATGAATCAATATGCGGGCGGAAACCGGAGAGCAGCAAAATCTTGACTTGAAAAATATGCACGAGCTTATCAACATCATCGGATAATTCAAGCGAATTTAAAAAATCCAGCATCATCCGGTAAACATCTTCATTTTTCTCCTCCGGCGGCAGAATAATATTTACGAGCTCCGCCATATAATTCGCCGCCATCGTTTTGCGGTAATCCTGTCGAATGGCGAAGAAAAAATCCTTTAAATCACACTGCCCGACTAAATGAAGGTCGGCGTTTTCGTGGTAATAATAAACAAGGTGATTAACGGAGAATTTATCGAGGGTACTGCCGAATTTGCGGTGGTCCTTGCGGATTCCTTTAAAAACACCTTTCAATTTGCCGTGGTCTTTTGTAAAAAATATTCCGATGCGACTGGTCTCACGCAGATCAAACGTTTTCAGGACAATCCCTTCAGTTTTTAAAATCATCGTTTGAGAGCAATTTTCAGCAGCTGTTGTTCTTTTCGGTGCATACGCGTGATATCTTGCGGACGGTGATCGTCATACCCAAGCAAATGAAGAATGCCATGAATCATGCAGAGAGTTAATTCGTCTTTCGGAGTTGTTTTAAAGATTTTTGCGTTGCGAAGGACTGTATCCGTTGAAATGACAACTTCCCCAACAATCGATTTGGCTAACCGCAAGCCTTTGCCGGAACCTTTGAAATCAAAGGCCAAGACATCGGTCGAATAACCACGCTTTAAATATTTCTTATTTAACGACTGGATTTGCCGGTCCGTGACAAAGACAAAGGAAAGTTCGGCGCCTTTGATCTTTTCATGGCGCAGAATTGTCTCGACGATTTTTAGAATTCGGCGAGGATTTAAAGGAATTCGCTTCTGTAGGTTTCTTAGGCTGATGTCCATTTCCGTTTTTCTTCTCGGGATATTTGATTCGGGTGTGGTACATGGCGGTTAATACGCGCGTGAATGTTGAACATATTTTTTCAATTTCCTTAAGGGTCAGGTCGCATTCATCCAGCTGGCCGTCGATAAACTTATTATTCACGACCTTCCTGACGATTTCGTCGATGCGATTGGCGTTGGGGTCATCCAACGAGCGGACCGCCCCTTCGACCGAATCCGCCAACAAGACAATAGCCGTTTCTTTGGTCTGCGGCTTTGGGCCCGGATAACGAAAATTTTCCTGGTTAACCGTCTCTCCCTCTTCGGCGCCCTCCAAAGCCCTCTGATAAAAATAATAAATAATCCCGGTTCCGTGGTGTTGGGGAATAAAATCAACAATTCTCGGGCTCAGCTTGTATTTGTTAGCGAGATCAACCCCCTCTTTGACATGATTTAAAATGACTAACCGGCTGATTGTTGGTTCAAGGCTGTCGTGTTTGCTGCCATCAATAAGCTGATTTTCCGTAAAATACTCCGGTTTGACCATCTTGCCAACGTCATGATAATAGGCGCCTACTTTTGTCAATAACGCATTCGCACCGATGGCATTGGCTGCCGATTCGGCAAGATTGCTGACAACAAGACTGTGATGATAGGTTCCGGGTGCTTCTAACACCAGGCGCTTTAAGAGCGGATGATTAAAGTCAGACAATTCCAGAAGGCTAAAATTGGTCAAAACGCCAAATAACGATTCAAAGATTTTGGCTGTAACCATCACGGTAATAACCGAAATCAGCCCATTAGCAAGCAAGGGTTTCAGAAAATCAAGTAAAAGATGTTTGGAAAGTTTAAAATCATCGGAGAGATTCAATATAAGATAACAAAAAACTTGAAGAATTCCTACGATAACTCCGGCTTCAATCAGGCGCCCTCTGGTGCGCGCATCTTTGACCATGTAGACAGCGCTGATACTCCCGATAAAGGTGATCAGCATAAAATTAAAATCACCTCCGACAATTAACCCTACAAAAATGCTGGAGAGAACCGCCATCACAAAACTGATCTCTAAATCGCCATACAAAAGGATTGTCAGCATCGCAACGCTGGCAACGGGAACATAAAAATACGATATCGCCGGATAATAGGTAATGGTCGTATACGTGGCAAAAACAATCAATGTCAAAAGCAGTCCCAATTCCAGAAAAAGTTTTACGCTGGCTTTACCCAGATAAAAAAGAAAAAATCCTGCAACAAGCAATAAAAACGGAACCATGAGAGAAATGCCGGCGACGTAACACACCGCCGTCACAAATCCGATGGCCAGGATGATATAAAAAATTAACTTCGCATTTTTACTTTTTGTTGGAATTTTCATACGCTTCAATGATTTTCATAACCAGCTCGTGACGCACCACGTCATCTCCGGTTAAGTAAACAAATTTGATTTCAGGAATATCTTTCAAGATTTCCTGGGCGTTGAATAATCCGAGAGGTTTTCCACCGGGTAAATCGCTTTGGGTCAAGTCCCCGGTAATAACGGCTTTGGAGTCAAATCCGAGGCGAGTTAAAAACATTTTGAGCTGTTCGGGGGTGCAGTTTTGCGCTTCGTCCAAAATAATAAAAGCGTCGTTAAGCGTGCGGCCGCGCATGTACGCCAGCGGCGCAATTTCAATGACGCCTTTTTCGGTAAACTGTTCGACTTTTTCCGCTTCCATCATGTCATAAAGCGCATCATAAAGCGGACGAAGATAGGGCAAGACTTTTTCCACCATATCACCGGGCAAAAACCCGAGGTTTTCTCCTGCCTCAATGGCCGGCCGTGTCAGAATAATTCTTCGGACAATTCCTTTTTGAAGAGCGTTGACGGCCATAGCCATGGCCAGGTAGGTTTTTCCGGTTCCTGCCGGTCCCGTACAAAAAACCAAATCAAAGTGCTTTATCGCATCAATATATTCGATTTGTCCTTTGGTTTTGGGGGTAACAACAGCGCCCTTGGCGGAAACCTCAATTTTTTCTTTAGCAAGAACTTTAAAATCAATGCCTTTTTCATCGCCGGATAAACGCAAGGCATAAGTAATATCACGTTTTTTAATATCCTTGCCGCTATCCGCGATATTGAGAAGATAATCCACCAGGTCAACGGCCTTTTTAACCTGGTCGGAATGCCCTGCCACTTTTAAACCGTCGGGTTGGCGATGGATTTTTACTGACAACTCCGCTTCAATCAGCTTGAGATTCTCGTCATACTTGCCAAAAATCAGCTGCAAGTCTCGATTGTTATTGAGCTTTATTATTGTTTCCATAGAGTGAGGTCGGCGTGAAATTTATTGAGGAATCATTAAGACCATGCCAGGCTTAATGCTGTTTGGATCTTTCAGCGTTTCTTTATTGGCCTCATAAATGGTATTCCATTTGCGATAGGTGTCATAAAATTTCTTCGAGATCTTTTGCAAGGTATCCCCTTTTTCAACTGTGTATTCCACAAAAGATGGTGCTTGTTCTGCGGCCATCACAGGTTCTACGGGAGCCTCGTAAACGTAACCGCGATTTGAACGGCTCGACTTTGAAGATTCCTCGGAAACGTGGACTTTCCCGGAAGATTTAGCAGCTTCGGGTTCACCGCCGGTTGTTGAGAACTCTAGGACGTACGTTTTGCGTGTCTTTCGGACACCGCTACGATCTTGCGGGGGCGGTGCGCCATGAAGGTACCCTTGATTACCACTGGAAACGTCCTGATCAACCCGATCTTTGACCTGAGTATATTGGCGAACCGCGCAACCGGAAACCGCGTATGCCAGAATGAAAATTCCTAAAATTTTTACAGTATTCTTACCCATTGTTCCGCCCTCCTTTGGTGATACTTATTTATTTTTTAGCCTTCGTTGAAATCCCCAATTCTCTTAATTGTTTTTCATCCACATCTGAAGGAGCGCTCGTCATCATACAGCTAGCTTTCTGAGTCTTTGGGAAAGCAATCGCGTCGCGGATGGAATCAAGACCCATCAATATCGCAATCAGCCTGTCAATGCCGTAAGCCACACCCGCGTGCGGCGGCGCGCCGTACTCAAATGCCTTCAATAAGAATCCGAATCTTTTTTCAGCCTCTTCGCGGCTCAAGCCAATAATATCAAATATTTTCGACTGCAACCCGCGCTCATGAATACGGACAGACCCGCTTCCGATCTCGTAACCGTTTAAGACCAGATCGTACGAACGTGACCTTATTTTATCAAATTCCTTTAAATCAAGATACTGAATATCTTCTTTATTTATTGAGGTAAATGGGTGATGTTCGCTTTCCCAGCGCTTTTCGTCCTTATTGTATTTAAGAAGTGGAAAATCCACAACCCAAACAAAAGCAAATTTTTCATCACCTTGTCGCAAGTCAGGCTTGTCGGTTTTGTACTTTTTCATGGTCTCCCGATGGGTCATGCGCCGAAAAGGAATCTCAATGTCGATTCCTTTAGCCTCTTTAAGCACCGACTGAAACATTCTCTCGGTTAAAGAAAAAACATCTTCCTCCTCAACAAACGACATTTCCATATCGAGTTGGGTAAACTCCGGCTGGCGGTCAGCGCGTAAATCTTCATCGCGAAAACATTTTACGATTTGAAAATACTTGTCAAATCCCGAAACCATGAGAATTTGCTTAAAAAGCTGCGGAGATTGCGGCAGAGCGAAAAATTGTCCCGGGCTCAAGCGCGAAGGAACAAGATAGTCTCTCGCGCCTTCAGGAGTTGACTTAGTCAACACTGGTGTTTCGACCTCCAAAAATCCTTCTTTCGCCAGAAAATTCCGTACACTGAGGCAAAGTTGGTGACGAAGGACAAAATTGCTTAATATTTTCTGGCGGCGAAGATCCAAATATCGATATGTCAAACGAAGCTCTTCGGAAACATCAATCGCGTCATCAATCTCAAAGACCGGAACCTGGGAACGGTTAAGAATTTCAAGCCCGGTTGCAGCAATTTCTACTTCACCCGTCGGCAACTTTGGATTATCCGAACCCTTAGGGCGCAGGCCCACTTTTCCCGTCACCCGAACGACAAATTCTGAGCCAAGTTCAGAGGCGATAGTGTGAGCCTCTTTGGAGACGCTAGGAATAAAAACAACTTGGGTTAAACCATACCGGTCACGAATATCGATAAAAATAAGCTTACCGTGGTCACGCCTTCGGTGAACCCAGCCGCAGAGGGTCACAGTTTGATCTAAATGATTTTTATTTAATTCGCCGCAGGTGTGTGTTCTTAACATAATTTCCTTTTTAATAGGGAGCTCATTTCCTTTTGCGAAACTTTTTCCTGTGTCCCCGTCTTCATGTCTTTCAACGTAACAACTTTTTCTTTGGCTTCGTTTTCTCCTAAAATAACCGCAAAACGGGCGCCGCGGTCACTGGCCGCGCTCATTTGTTTTTTCAAAGGCGAGGGCGTCAAAATCATATCCGACGCGATACCGTTTTCTCTCAATTGATTCATCAGCGCAAAGGCCGTTGTGTAAACAGGATCCTTATCGTTTTCGCAAATATAAATCACAAAAGTATCCGTTGAAGCGCTGATTTTCTCCTGCGTTGCTAACCCTGCCAAAATCACCCGCTCAACTCCGATGGCAAAACCTAATCCGCCAAGTGTTGGTGTGCCGCCTAAATCCTGAAGCAGTGTGTTGTACCGGCCGCCGGCACCAATGGCGTTTTGCGACCCTAAACCCTCATGAGAAATTTCAAAAACCGTATTCACATAATAATCCAAACCGCGGACGAGATACGGCGAAACATCATAGGAAACCTGGAGTTGATTCAAACCCTCTTTAACAACTTCGAAATCTTTTTGACTTTCCTTGCTTAAATAATCCGTGCCGACATTTAACTTTTGGACAACAGCCCTGCAGGATTCATTTTTGCAATCCAAAACCCGAAAGACGTTTCGTTCCAAACGCTCCCGGCAATCTTCGCAAAGATTTTTTGATTCTTTCTTGAATTTTTCACGCAGAATAGCCGACAATTTCTGTTTATCTTCCGGCAGGCCTAGATTGTTAATGACGAGTTTACAATTCGATAATCCAAATTCCCGCAAAAGCCGCATGCTTAAGGCAATCACTTCCACATCATGGTGCGGATTCGAAACGTTGGGGCCAATCACTTCCACCCCGATTTGATGAAATTGTCGAAGGCGGCCTTTTTGTGGACGTTCACCGCGAAACATTGGACCGATGTAATAGAGCTTTGCCAAACCCTGTTTTTTATCAATGCTATTTTCAAGGTAGGAACGCACAACGGAAGCTGTTCCTTCGGGGCGTAAGGAAAGACCCTCCTTTTGCAATTCCAGCATTTGTTTTGTAACCACATCGCTAGTTTCACCTAAGGAGCGCGTAAAAAGCGACGTCTCTTCAAAAATGGGCGTTCTTATTTCTTTGTAACCGTAAAGATTAAAGAGGCGGTGGGCCTTTTCCTCAATGGAGCGCCAAAGAGGGCTACTTTCAGGTAAGATATCATTTGTGCCGCGCGGGCGTGAGAATTTTTGAGGCATTGGTTATGGGTGGTTTGACAGGTTAAAGGGCGGAGGATCGAAGATCCTCCGCCCTTTTAAAATTTCCTCTACAAAAAATCGATAAAATTACGTAACTTCAAGCAATTCAACCAATTACTTAATCTTTTTCTTCATTTCAAGACCAGGTTTGAAAACAACAACCTTGCGAGGAGGAACGGGGACGCTTTCTCCGGTGCGGGGATTTCGTCCAAAACGGGCGCGTCTTTCCTTAATCTTGAAAACTCCGAAATTACGTAATTCAACCTTTTCCGAACGGATAAGGCTATCGACGATGACATCAAAGGTTTTTTGGACAACTCTTTTGACATCAACCTGTTTAATGCTTGTCATATCGGTTATCCGAAGTACAATATCTTTTTTGGTCATCCTTCATCTACCTCCTAGACTTAAGTATCGTATCAGCAAGGTGTTACAGTGTCAAGGAAAACTTTCCCTGCCCTACCACATCTTTAAGCTCATTCATCAAAACATCGCTGGGAGCGACAAATAGGTCTTGGCCCACAAGAATTTGAACACTTTTGTAAGTATTCGTATCCAAGCGTAAATAAACCGGAATTTTTCCTGGAAAAAGCGCCAGTTTTTCCTTCAGTTTCTTCAAACCGTCTTCGTTAACCCCTGATAAATCAATACTTATCGCCGTTACCGTTTTATACGCATCATCCACCTGCCGGATATCGCTGGCAATAATTTTGGGAGCTGCGTCGCGAAAACTCACCCGACCTTTGATAACAGAAACAACGTTTTCCCTAATCTGCGGAGCAATTTGTTGATAAGTCGATGGAAATACAACCACTTCCACTTCGCCTTCCATATCCTCCACTTTCAAAATAGCCATACGTTCATTGGTTTTCTTTGTTGTTGTTAATTTTGCACTACTGATCAACCCGAACAATTTTACCTCTTGCCCATCCATCGCCTTGATTAAATTCTTTGTCGAATAATCGGTAAATTGTTTCATTTCAGTAAGATAGTGGTTTAACGGATGCCCGCTGACATAAAACCCAAGCAATTCTTTTTCAAAACTTAAAATCTGGGCCTGCGGCCATTCTTTCACTTGCGACATTTCTTGAAATTCTTTTTGAAACCGATGCTCAGATGTCTCCATCATATCGAAAATCGATATCTGCCCAGATATTTTTTCTTTTTGGGCCCGTGCACCCAGCTCAAGCGCACGATCCACGAGCGACATCATTTGGGCCCGGTAAAATTTAAAACTATCAAAGGCACCGCATTTAATTAAACTTTCCGCGACCTTCCTGTTCGCAAGCCTTAAATCAACCCTTTCGCAAAAATCAAAAATCGATTTAAATTTGCCCTCTGCAATTCTATTTTTTACGATTGACTCAATGGCTAAGCCGCCGACATTCTTAATGGCCAGCAAACCAAAACGGATCGTGTTTTTGTCAATAACATTAAATTCTGCCAAGCTTTCGTTGACATCCGGAGGCAAAACTTTTATCCCCATGGCCTCGGATTCTTTGACGTATTCAACGACCTTATCGGTATCATCTTTTTCACTGGTCAGAAGCGCACACATAAATTCGACGGGAAAATTTGCTTTCAGGTAAGCAGTGCGATAAGAAATCAAGGCATATGCGGCCGAATGGCTGCGGTTGAACCCGTAACCAGAAAAATAATCAATTAAATCAAAAAGCTTGTTCGCCAACCCTTCGCTAATTTTACTCGTTTGGTGACAGCCGCTGACAAAATCCATGCGCATCCTGTCCATTTCCTGGGGGTTTTTCTTGCTCATGGCCCGACGCAAGTGGTCGGCTTGGGTTAAAGAAAAGCCTGCCAGGGAACTCGCCATTTGCATAACTTGCTCTTGAAAGATAATGATCCCGTAAGTTTCTTTTAAAATCGGCTCAAGCTTGGGATGGTCATAACGAACCTGAACTTCCCCCTTTTTCCGTCGGATGAAATCATCCAACATACCGCTGCCAATCGGTCCGGGGCGATAAAGCGCGAGAATGGAGATTAAATCCTCAAACTGGCTCGGCTTAATTTTCATTAAAAGATCCCGCATTCCTCCGCTTTCCAGCTGAAAAATCCCAAAACTATTGGCGTGGCTTAACAGATCAAAAGTCTTCTGATCATCCAAAGGAATCGTATCAATATCAATATCGATTCCCCGCGTCTTCTTAACGAGCTTGACAACTTCACTAATGACCGTCAAAGTTCGAAGGCCTAAAAAATCCATTTTCAAAAGCCCGATTTTGGCGATTCCGTCCATGTCAAAGCCGGTTGTAATTTGCCCATCACTGGTTTTAAAAATAGGGGCATATTCCGTTAAC
>CAZEUO010000047.1:0-10664 GCA_964515035.1 uncultured Planctomycetales bacterium | reverse complement strand
ATGGTTAAAATCGCTATAATCCCAAAAATGAAAACCCAAGGCTGCATCAACGCGGAAGGTATCGTCATTAAGAAGACCCTTAGTAAAAAGGCAAATCCCACTGCCTTCGGGCCCACCGAAAAGAACGCCGCCACCGGAGTCGGAGCTCCCTGATAAACATCCGGCGTCCACATGTGGAAGGGAACCAGCGAACATTTAAAGCCGAACCCGGCCAAGACTAATAAAAAAGCCGCCAAAAACATGGGCTGATAGACAACATTCGTTGTTAACTGCTGGCTGATAGCCGTTAAGTCCAGAGTTCCAAATAATCCATACACGAGAGAAATCCCGTAGAGCGTGATACCCGTTGACAATACGCCAAAAAGAAAATATTTTAATCCGGCCTCGGAAGAAAACACATCCTTCTTAAAATATCCGGCCAAAATGTAGGACAAAAGCGATATAGATTCAAGCGCGATATAAATCATCATTAAATTTTTAGAAGCCACGGCCAGCATCATCGAAAGCGTTAGGGTGAGAATAAAAAAGTAGTATTCCCCTTTTTCTTCGTCCTCCAAATCACGATACCCCATGGAAATCAAAATTACCAAACCGGCAATACCTAAACTAATGAGACGAAAAAACGCCGACACGGTATCATTGACGAGCATTCCGGAAAATAATACCCCATTCGCTTGCAGGCTATCCGGATAATAAAAAAGCGCCGCCATAATTCCTAAAAGCGTTACTAAACCTAAAACACGTTTTTGGCTGGTAAAAACCGCAGCGACCAATAAAACCACGGCAAAAACCACCAGAATCATTTCGGGAATAACAAATTGAAGATTCAAACTATCCAAGGAAGGCTCCTCTGCCCTATCGCGCCAAGATCGGGACTAGCCCCGACACAAACACGTTTTGAAATTTCAAAATCACATCCGGATAAAATCCGATCACAACAATTAAAATCGCCAACGGAACAAGCGTCCAGATCTCGGTTAGATTCATATCCGCATATTTTGGTTTTTGCGGATTCACCGGCCCCAAAAGAACGCGGTGAATCATATAAAGAAAATACCCGGCGCCGATAACAAGCCCTATCGTTGAAATAGCGGTCACATTCACGTAAACATTAAATGCCCCCACCAACGCCATAAATTCGCCGACAAATCCGCTTAATCCCGGCAACCCCAATGACGCCAAGGTACACAACGTCAGGAAAAAGGCATACACCGGCATCTGGCCGGAAAGCCCGCCGAATTGATTGAGCTCGCGAGTATGCGCCCGCGTATATAAAACACCGACGAGAAGAAACATTGCACCGGTAATAATACCGTGATTAAACATCTCGAGTATGGCCCCGTTAATTCCGGTGGCATTCATGCTGGCCAAACCCAATATCACAAATCCCATATGGCTCACCGAGGAATAAGCCACCATGGATTTAAAATCATTCTGAGCCATGGCCACACAGGCCCCGTAAACAATATTGATGGCTCCCAAAACCGCCAAGGCAAAGGCAAAATAGTGCACCGCCTGCGGAAACATCGGCCAGCAGATCCGCACTAGTCCATACGTCCCCATTTTTAATAAGACGCCGGCTAAAATAACGCTGACCGGTGTCGGGGCCTCAACGTGGGCATCAGGAAGCCAGGTGTGAAACGGAAAAATCGGAACCTTGACGGCAAAGGCAAGAAAAAAAGCCAAAAACAATAAAACCTGGAGGTGAAAATCAAACGCGGGCGCAGCCCTCATCAATTCCATCATATCGAAGGTATGCGGCACAACCGAAAAGAACGCCACCAAAATCCCGACCAACATCAAAACCGACCCGGTTAATGTGAAAAGGAAAAATTTTATCGCAGCGTAGTGCCGGCGCGACCCGCCCCAGATTCCGATCAAAAAATACATGGGGATCAAAACGATTTCCCAAAACACGTAAAATAAAAATAAATCCATGGCCAGAAAAGTCCCCATCATTCCGACCATCAAAAGCAGGTACAACAAATAATACTCTTTTTGCCTATGGACGATTGTATTCGAGGCAAGACAGGCTAAAAACCCGAGCAAGGCCGTTAGAAAAACGAGGTTCACGCTTAATCCGTCGACTCCCAACGAATACCAAATGTTGATTTGAGGAATCCAAGGAATTCGTTCCACAAATTGAAGGCCAACCGCTTGAAAATCAAATCGCGCGATGAGGCATAACGACAGCGCCAGGACAAATCCCGTCGCTACCAAAGCAACGGCCCTCATCAAGCCCGTCCGCTCTTTCGAGACAAAGCAAATGATCAGAGCACCCACCAGCGGCGCAAAGATGAGCCAGCTTAGAATTTGAAACATAATTTTCCCAATAACGTTAAAAGAAAAATTAGGCCCGCAACCTGAAAGAGTAAATAATTCTGGATAACCCCGGTTTGCAGCTTCCGTAAGACAGATGACAGCCATTGAAAAACATCCGCGACACCATTGACAATTCCGTCGACAACCGAGCCGTCAAATTTAAATAAAAATCCGCACGCCTTCATTACCGGACGGACTAAGACCGCGTCATAAATTTCATCGATATAATATTTATTCAATAAAAGCCGGTAAACGGGAGCAAATGCCGCACGCACCGAAGCCGGCAAAATCTTATTTCCGCCGATATAAATGACGTAAGCCAAAGTGATACCCAATACGCTGATTAAGGTTGATAGCCCCATAATAAAATAATTCGGGCCCTGGGCGCTTTCCACAACATGCCCGCTTAAAATAAAATTCTGAAACGCATGATGAAAAACCGGCGAGCCCAATAAGCCGATGCCGACGGCAAATACCGATAGAACGACCAGCGGAATCGTCATGGATTTCGGCGATTCGTGGGCATGCATTTCGCTGCGCGGCTTTCCAAACAGGACGACAAAAATTAACCGTGACATATAAAACGCCGTCATGAAACTCGTTAAAACGGCCGCGGTAAACAAAATTGGATTATGAAATGCCTCAACCAAAATTTCGTCTTTTGACCAGAATCCGGAAAAAGGCGGAACCCCGGCCAAAGCCAGCGTCCCGATGACAAATGTTATGGCTGTCACCTTCATTTTTGAAAACAGCCCGCCCATCTTCCAAATATCCTGGGTATGCACCGCGTGAATCACGCTGCCGGCACACAAAAATAAAAGCGCTTTGAAAAACGCGTGCGTCATCAAATGAAATGTTCCGGCAGCAAGCCCTCCGGCGCCAAGCCCCAGCATCATTAATCCCAATTGACTGATCGTCGAATAGGCCAAAATGCGTTTGATATCATTATTAACGAGCGCGATGGACGCGGCCATCACCGCCGAAATAGCTCCGATCATTCCGATTACTTCTAGACTTAACGGACACATGACAAATAACGCAAAACAACGGGCTACCAAATAAACACCCGCCGCCACCATCGTTGCGGCATGGATCAACGCGGAAACCGCCGTCGGGCCTTCCATGGCATCGGGAAGCCAGACGTGCAGCGGAAATTGCGCAGATTTACCGACCGCCCCGGCAAAAATCAAAAGAGCGGCAATCGTCAAAAGCGTTTCCTGGCCGGCCATCGCTATCCCCGGCAGATCGGAAAAATTGAGGGACTTGGTCGCAAAAAATAAAAGAAAGAGGCCAATAAGAAGGCCCGTGTCACCGATACGGGTCGTAATAAAAGCCTTCATACCCGCACTGGCCGCGGCAGGCCGTTCAAACCAAAAAGCAATCAAGAGATACGAACAAAGTCCCACGCCTTCCCAAAAAATATAAAGAAGCAGGAAATTATCCGCCAACACCAATCCCAACATGGAAGAAGAAAATAAGGAAATGTAGGCAAAATACCGGCTGAAGCGTAAATCGCCGTGCATATATCCGACAGAATAAATCTTAATAAGGGTTGCCACCAGACTGACAACCAAAAGCATCACAACACTTAAGCCGTCAATCATGACACCAAAATCAAGCGGCACATCATTGATCGTCAGCCATGTTCCTAAATTGTAAGAGCCGCTGCCGGATTGAAAATTCCGGAAGACAATGAGCGAGGCGACAAACGATAACCCTGAGGCTGCAATCGACACCCAGGCGCTTTTACTTTTAAGTTTCCCGCCGAAAAAGATATTGACGAGAAACGCCAAAAAAGGAAATACAGGAATTAAGTGGGCGATATTTACCATTTCATTAAATTGACTTCATCCGCGTAAATTGATTTTCGGTTGCGATAAATAGTGATCACCAATACCAATCCAACCACACTCCCCGCCGCCGCGATCGCAACCACAAACAGAGCAAACACCTGCCCCATCCCGTCCGGTGTTCCGAAATATTTATTAAATGCGATAAGGTTAATATTGGCGGCGTTTAAAATCAATTCGACCGACAACAGGATTCCGATGACGTTGCGTTTAACTAAAACCCCGAAAATCCCCAGGCAAAATAAAAACGCGCTTAAAATGACAAAATAGCTTAAGGGAATCATTTTTTAACCTTTCCGATCACGATAGCACCGACCAAAACCGCCAGCAAAATCATCGAGATAAATTCAAACGGAAGGACATAAACCGTCATCAGGGACTTCCCAAGTTCCGGTAACGTCAAACTGTTTTGCGGCTGGCAAATGGCCCACGGCGAACGTACGATCGTATAAAGAAGAATTCCGAAAAACCCCGCCGAAACCAAAAACGGAAGGACAATATTTTTATTGAGCTGCGGAATAGAAAGGTCATCGATGTGAGCGGTCAATTTGATGGCGAAGATAAAAAGGGTAATGATGCCCCCGATATAGACCAAAACCTGAATGACCCCGAGAAACTGCGCATCCAGATAAAAATAAACGCTGGCAATGCTGACCAAGCACAAGGACAGCCATACAGCGCTGTGAAAGATATGACGCGAGGTCACCGTCAAAAAAGCAAAAAGACAGGTGTAAAACGCGATGATATAAAAAATAATTTCGGCCACTGGTCTATGAGGGTTGTTGGTCTGTTTTTTCCGGATTCGCCGGCGGTTGTACTGCTGGATTCGCCGGCAGTTGCGCCGCTGTCCCGCTGGGGGTACTGCCAGCAGCAGGTGCCGGTGTCGCCGCCGGGGCCGGTTTTTTCACGATCCCGATTGTGTTGTCGTCGTTGAGCTTGACTTCGGTTGCAAAACTATAACTGGAGTCCAGATGTGTATATTTATTAGGTTCCATTAAATCAATATTGACGATTTGATTATGCGAATACGCCGAAACTTCATACATCTTGTTCATGAAGATGGCATCCGTCGGACAAATTTCATCGCAAAGACCGCAAAAGCAGCACAATTCCGCATTATAGACAAACTTGGTGATTTCGTTTTTCTTTTTATCTTCAACAACCGTTTGTTTGTGGGCCAAATCCAAAGCGGCCACGGGACAAATCTTGATGCACTGGTAGCAAATAACGCAGGCCTCAGGTATCAAGTCGACCATGCCCCGGAAGTTGGACGTCATCGGCTGTTTTTTCAAAGGATATTCCAAAGTCACGGACTTGGCAAAAAAGTTTCTAATCGTCACCCTCATGCCGATCAGAAGGCTGATCATACTGAGCCAAAAGAATTTTAGTTTTTGGAAAATTGGGGAGATCATTTTACCATCAACCAGCCGCTTACTAAAAGATTCAACAACGCCAGCGGCGTTAAAAACTTCCAGGCGAAGACCATCATCTGGTCCATACGCACACGCGGCAGAGTCCAGCGCACCCACATCAAAAGAAAAACAATCCCGTAGGTTTTAAATAAAAACCAAAACCAGGACGGAAGAAAGGGCCCCTGCCAGCCGCCTAAAAATAGAGTCGTTGCAATCGCCGACACGATAAAAAAGTTTGTGTACTCTGAAACAAAAAATATGGCGAACTTCATCCCTGAATATTCGGTGTGATATCCGGCACCCAATTCGGATTCAGCCTCCGGTATATCAAACGGCACGCGATTGACCTCGGCCGTTGCTGAAATTAAATAAATCACGAAGGCTAAGGCCAGATTGGGTTTTAAAATAAACCATCCGTGCGCCTGGGCCCTGATGATTTCCTGCATCGACAACGTTCCCGTTTCCATAATAACAAGCACGATGGATAAAAGAAGCGGTACTTCATAGCTAATAATCTGGGCCGCCGAACGCATCCCCCCCAAAAGCGAATATTTATTATTCGAACCCCAGCCGGCCATAAATATTCCCAAGACGCACACCGAAGTAATAGAGGTGATAAATAAAATACCGACATTTAAATCCCGGATGATTAAATTTTCGCCAAACGGTATTGTGACAAAGACCGCGACCGATGGGACTGTTACAAAAAATGGGGCCAGCCACCAGACCAGTTTATCCGCCCCCGCCGGAACAATATTTTCCTTCAACAAGAGCTTGACCATGTCGGCCACACTCTGCAGCGACCCATGCCAACCGGTAATCATCGGTCCCAAGCGATTTTGAATCAAGGCCGAGACCTTTCGTTCCCACCAGACTAAAAACATCGCCGAGACGGCGATAAACCCCACAACTGAAAGTGTTTTGATGGCTAAATCCATTACCGGTCTATTTCTCCCATGACAAGATCAAAACTTCCCAGAACGCAAACCGCATCGGAAACATTTAATCCCCGGATCAGTTCCGGCAACACCGCAAGGTTGGAGAAAGACGGAGAGCGAATCTTATTGCGGTAAGGCTTTAAGCCGCCGTCACTGACGAGATAATACCCAAGTTCCCCGCGCGGGTTTTCGGTGCGCACATAGGCCTCTTCACCAGCCGGGGCCTTAAAGACTTTGTTGATCTTGGCAACTGCGTTTCCCGATGGAATACCGCCGATGGCCTGTTCAAGAATTTTCAAACTCTCACTGATTTCATCAAGCCGGACCTTAAACCGGTCCCATGAGTCGCCGGATTTTCCAACCGGAATATCAAATTTAAAACGGTCATAGATCATGTACGGCTCGTCTTTGCGTAAATCCCATTTCACACCCGCGGCACGTAAAATCGGCCCGGTCACACTATAGTCGATGGCTACTTCCGGTTTAAGAATGCCGATACCCTTGGTCCTGGCTAGAAAAATAGCGTTATAGGTCAAAAGTTCGTTGTATTCAATTAATTTTTTACGCTCATATTTGATAAAATCCAGTATGATCTTACCGGCATGCGCAGGCAATTCCGATTGCACGCCTCCGATGCGCATATAGTTGTAGGTCAGGCGACCTCCGCAGAGTTCATCAAAGAGCTGAACAACTTTTTCGCGGTCACGAAAACAATAAAACATCGGCGTCGCGTAGGCACCAAGATCCTGGGCAAACGTCCCGATCCCGATTAAATGGCTGGCCACACGGTTTAATTCCACAATAATTGTCCGCACGTACTGAACGCGGTCATTGACTTGAAGGTTCAAGAGTTTTTCAACGGCCAGGACATACCCTAAGTTATTATTCATGGAGGCTAAATAATCGAGGCGGTCGGTGAAGGGGATAAACTGGGTGTAGGTGCGGTTTTCGGCAATCTTTTCGCAGCTGCGATGAAGGTAACCGATATGCGGCCGGCAATCGACGACGACTTCGCCGTCTAAACGTAATTCCAAGTAAAGGACCCCATGTGTCGAAGGATGCTGAGGCCCCATATTAATGACGAATTCTTCGTCATTACGATCAGCGTCTTTTTTAATTTCCAGCGGGTTCATTGGGCTTTTAAAATTATTTCTATCCGCCTGCTTTTAGGCCTTCGCTCTGCGGCAACCGGTAAAAATCAGGCCGGTCAAAATCTTTTCTTAAGGGAAAATCGGTCCATTCATCCGGGTTTAAAATGCGACGCGGATCCGGGTGGTTTAAAAATTTGATACCAAAAAAATCGTATGTTTCCCTTTCCAGCCAATTAGCGGACTTCCATAAATACGACAGCGTTTCAATGGTTAAATCGTCCATCGGCAGGAAAGCTTTTAATGTGAGCATAAAACGGTGCTTGAAGGTATAAAAATGATAAACCACTTCCATTTTGTCGCGGCGATCAACCCCAGAGATGCAATGCAAATTTTGAAAATCCAATTCGGGGCTTTTCAACGCCTTGGCAACCACCAAAAGGGATTCTTTTTTAATCACAACGGCCCTGGGCTGTTCCTCGACAACAGCGCCGGGACACTCTCGATTAAGGATACTAAGTATTTGCGCTCGGTCCATTAGTTTCTGTTTTAGGTTGAGGATTTTCCTTGGCTTTTTCTTGAGGCTTCTCAGGAGATCGTCCATGAGCATTTTCAATAACTTTTTGGGTCGCTTCTAATTGCTCTTGCATGACTCCCAAGGCATTTTTGGGCATGATAAATTTTTCAGGAAGCCTCACTTCTGGCTTACCATGCATCGCGATTTTTTCCTTCAATTTTAAAATACCATGCAATAAACCCTCGGGCCGAGGAGGGCAACCCACGACATGAATGTCCACGGGGATTCCTAATTTTTCCGTGCCCTGCACCACGGAATAGGTATCGTGGTAAAAAATCCCACCACCGATTGCACAATTGCCCATGGCAATAACGTATTTGGGCTCCGGCATCTGGGCGTAAAGTTTTTTCATACAATCCCCCATCTTGACACAGATGGTTCCAGCGACAATCATGACATCACATTGCCGCGGGCTCGCGCGAAAAACCCCCGAACCCAAACGATCGATATCAAATCGGGAGGCGCCTGTCGCCATCATTTCAATCGCACAGCAGGACAAACCGAAGGTCAAAGGCCACAGCGATGATCCTTTTGCCCAATTGAAGAGATCTTCAGTCTTGGTCACGATAATCTCGCCACCGGGAAATTTCTGCATCATTTTCTCGCCGGGGTAATTCCCTTTTTTTGGCTCCATATTCGTTTGTTCTATTGCCATTCTAGTGCCCCTTTCCTCCAGGCATATAACAATCCCAGCGTAAGAATAAAAATAAAAATCAACATTTCGACATAAGCAACCATCCCAAGCTGTTTAAAGACCACCGCCCAGGGAACGACAAATAAGACTTCGACATCGAACACCACAAAGATCAACGCAAAAAGATAATAGCGGACGTTGAACTGGATGCGCGAGGTTCCTTTGACGATTTCTCCACATTCATAAGGTGAATTTTTAAGGATGTTTTCGGGGACTTTGGGCCGCAAAAGCCAGGAGACAATAAAGGCGCTTCCCACAAACGCGATACCAACATTTAGAAAAAGCAGAATGTAATAGTAGTCCGGTAACATACAATCAGTATATTACACCTGCATTCATTTTCAACAACTAAATTGGGCTTTTTGGATTAGTTTTTTATCTTTAACTCTATTAAAAATAGCGGGTTACGTGCGGACCTGTAAATTGAATTTGCAGGTAATTTTCATCACACCAAAACGCGGGATTTTTCTTGTCGTGCCTTCAGCCCAAAGGTAAATCCGGCTTTTACTTTTTCAATCAGGGCTGGAAAAATTTCCAAATAATCGCCTGTGATCCCAAAATCGGCAGAATTAAAAATACTCGCTTTTGCATCCTGGTTAACGGCAATAATTTTCCCGGACTCCTTGATCCCGCAAACATGCTGGATGGCCCCGGATATCGCAACGGCGATATAAACTTTCGGACGCACTGTTTTTCCGGTCTGGCCGATCTGGCGGCTGTAAGGGGCATAGCCGTGATCAACGGCCTGGCGGCTGGCGCCCCAATCCGCCTTGATTCCTTTTTCCTGCAGAGCCACAACAAGATCCTGAATGAGTTTAAAGTCGTCCAATTGCCCGCACGGCCGCCCTCCCGATACGATTAAATCGGCTGTAAAAAGGCTTTGGCCGCCGACTTCTTTTCTTTCCGTCATTAAAATTTCGGTGACAAAATCTTCTTCTTTAAGTTCGGGTTGAAACTTGGAAATTTTCCCTTGGCGATGCGGATCCGGCGGCAAGGCTTCAAATGTTCCCGGCCGTGCCGTCGCCATTTGCGGGCACCAAAAGCCGATGATTGTTGCCAGCTTACTCTCACCGTATGTCGGGCGAATGGCCTCAAGGCATGGATAAAATGTCGATTTCAAACGCTTGTTAACGAATTCCCCGATTTTTAAAAGCGTGCAATCAGCCGTAACACCCGCCCGCAACCGGCTGGCCAAACGCGGGGCCAGTTCGCGTCCGGACGTTGTTGCCCCAAACAAAGCAATTTCCGGGCGGCGTTCTTTGACGACTTGCGAAATGACACTGGCAAAAGGAAGAATCGAATATTCTTTCAGGCGAGGATCTTCAACAACAATCACTTCATCGGCACCATGGGCAATAACCTCAGGCGCCATGGAGGAAACGTTATGACCGATTAAAACGGACGTAATACTTGTTTTTAATTCATCGGCCAATTTTCGTGCCGGATTCAAAATTTCAAAGGAAGACCGCGTGGGTGCATCGCCGTGAACCTCGACCCAGGTTAAAATACCCCTTGCCCCTTCGCGAAAATCAACGCGCGGAGGTTTATCCTGTGCGGAAATTTGCTCTTCGGCCGGTTGTTCCGGTGTGTTTGCTGCCGTTTCTTTTTTGGCGATAGACGGCGTCTGCACCACAGGCACCGGACTATTTAAAGCGCGGATTAAATTCGAAGTTTTTTCCTGAATGTTGTTTCCGCCGATCATGGTCACGGGAGGACGGTTGCGTTCAATCGACACGACTCGCGCAACAACCGTTGGCGAACCGGCTAAACCCGCAGCCGTTGC
>CAZEUO010000046.1:7402-10703 GCA_964515035.1 uncultured Planctomycetales bacterium | reverse complement strand
AGTGTTGTTATTGAAAATTCTTGAGGTTAAATTTCTGCCGAGGTAGCTCAGGTAGTAGAGCGCAGGCCTGAAAAGCCTGGCGTCGCCAGTGCAAGTCTGGCCCTCGGCACTTTTTTTCAAGTCTGCCGTGCACCAAAACAACACTCCCCACATGAACAATAAGCAGAAAGTCAATCTCGCCCTAGCAAGCTTCCTCATTCTTTTTCTTGAGCTTGCCCTTATCCGTTGGATAGCGACGGAAATCAGAATCTTTGCCTATTTTCAGAATTTGGTCCTCCTGGCCTGTTTTATCGGAGGGGGAATCGGGTGCTATCTTTCCGCACGAAAAATCAGGCTGTATATTCCCTTGTACATGTTGAGTTTACTTGCCGGACTCGTTATTTTGCCCATTTATGTTCATTTTGACGGCCAGGCCCTGCACCTGTTTCGCAATATTCCGGTTTTTTTGGCATCTTTTGCGGACAGCGTGATTCTTTACCAGCGGACTATCGGGCATCTTTATTTTATGCAGGCCATCGGGTTTTTGGCGACACTCGTGATATTTTCCTGCATTGTCCTCGCTTTTATTCCGTTGGGGCAAATTTTAGGCCGGGTTTTTGAAGAAAGTAAAAATCCTATCGAAGCCTATTCCATGAACGTGGCGGCCAGTTTGTTAGGGATATGGGCCTTTAGCGCATTTTCATTTTTTTACACGTCTCCGTGGGTCTGGTGGTTGGTTAGCTTGGTCATCATTATCGTGTTAATGATTTTTGCGCCAACAGAGGCAACGTCTGGAGAAAAGAAGAAGAAGTTTTTTCTGAATGAAAATTTCCTGAAAGTTTCCGGTCTTTTTGCAGGCTTCCTGGCTGTTGGCCTCTTGGTTGCCAATTCGTCCACAATCCATTCGTATAAAATGAAACATGGAATGACGATATGGTCTCCTTATCAGAAATTGACGCTGGCACCGTACCCCAATTTAGAAGGGACTGACCCCTTTAAAACCATAAATTTCACCGGCTACAATATGAAGGTTAATAATGTCGGTTTTATGGATTTGATAAATTTATCAGATTCTTTTATCAAGCTTGCCAAGGATGTCATGAAACACCCTGTTTATCAAAATCAGGTGATCGGAAAGCTCAACCGATTTAATCTCGCGTTTTATTTAAAACCAAATACCAAATCCGCCCTTATTTTAGGCGGAGGAGCGGGAAATGATGCGGCAGCGGCGGTACGAGCGGGGCTCAACCAGATCGATGTTGTCGAAATTGATCCTGGTATTTATGACTTAGGTGTCCAATATCATCCCGAACAACCCTATGCTCATCCCAACGTCCGGGTTTTTGTCGACGATGCCCGCGCCTTCGTTAAAAAAACAAAAAATAAATACGACCTGGTTTATTTTGGACTCCTGGATGCACACTCGCAGTCATCCTCTATGCACAGCATGCGAATGGATAATTATGTTTATACACAGGAGAGCTTTGAAGAGGCCAAACATCTCTTGAAAGAAGACGGAATTTTTGTTGTTACGTATTGGGTCCAGCGCTTTTGGGTTGCCAAACGAATCGAAAACGTCCTTAAAAAAGTTTTTGGATGGGATCCGTTTGTCATTTCGATCGGAGCCCAGAACGGCCTGGGGCCGATTATGATGATCACGGGCCCAAGCCGGCAGCACGTTGTCGATCTTCTGAAAAATAACGACCCGGCCGTCCGCAATTACATTATCGCGAATGTTATAAACTACAAGGAAGAAAATAAAATCATCACCGATGATTGGCCGTACCTTTATCTTCGGGACCGCACGATTCCCGGGATGTATCTTATGATGATTGCCGCGATTGCCGCGCTATTTCTGATGGGCCGGAGGTTTTTCTTTAAGAAAGGCCAGCGCCTGGATTTTCATTTTTTCTTTTTAGGTGCGGCATTTCTATTGCTTGAATTCCAGAACATCAATAAGACCGCGCTGTTATTTGGAGTGACCTGGATTGTTAACTCGATTAATATTTCGATGATTTTATTTTTGATCTTACTCGCCAACCTTTGCGTTCAGCGTTTTAAGATTCAAGATGTCCGTTTTGCGTACGTCTTTCTATTCTTAAGTCTTTTGGTTAATTTTTTGATTCCTTTAAACGCTTATAATGTTTTCGGCTACTGGACAAAATCTCTTCTGGCCTCTACGATGCTGAATCTCCCGATATTTTTTGCGGGGATTATTTTTGCGGTTAGTTTTACTAGAACTCAAAATCGAAGCCTGGCCTTTGGTTCTAATCTCATTGGAGCCGTTGCCGGGGGGCTTTTGGAGACGGTGTCATTTATTACGGGGATCAAACTGCTCATCCTTTTAACCATGGCTTTATACGGGCTGTCAATGGCTTTTAAGAAATGAAAAACCGGATCGCCTTTATTGTGCTGTTTTTGGCGGGTGGGTTTTCTCTTTATCTTGCGGGAATGATAAAAACTTCTTCGCCGCCGGATGGCCCAATGGGCAATTATAAGGCGGAGCATAAAAAAGTCGACCGAGAAACTTTGATTAAATTAGGAGAGCAAAGTGCTCCCTTGATCCGGCAGGCGGCAGGGCTGATCAAAGAACGAAAATTTACGGAAGCCATAAAATTGCTGGAAGACGTCATCACCCATGTTCCCGTTGACCCAGGGTCCTATATTCTTTTATCAACGCTTTATGCAAATCTGGGTAAAGAGAATGAGGCGATTAAGACTTTGGAACGGGGCACGGATGTCGATACGGACCATGACCTTATCTTTAGCGAGTTTTTTAAAAATGTTCCGCAGATTGATAGCGTCCCTGATACGATTCCGTCCGAAAGGGTGTGGATTACGACCTTTAAAGACAACAAGAAGGCCGCCGTTTCTTATATTTTCGACGACGGCCCGAAGAGTGTTTATACTCACGGGTTTCCTGTTTTTGACCGGTTTGGTTTTAAGGCGACCGTGACCATGGTTCCCGGAGGAATTGAAGGTAACCCTTTGGCGGGGACCTGGGACCAGTGGCGGGATGCCCACAGAAGAGGGTTTGAAATCGGCAATCACAGCATGAATCATCCCATCCTTCGCGGATTGACCGAAGCGGCCTTGGACAATGAAATTAACGGTAGTTTTGATGCCATTGTCAAAGAGATCGGCGAACCGCCCTTTATGTTTATTTTTCCTTTCGAAAGATTTGATTTTGATAAAAATGCCGTCCGAAAAGTTATGGAACGCCATCGGGCGATTGCCGACCACAATTATCTGGAAACCGTTTATCCGAAAGTTTTCCATCCGATTTTTGGCGGGAAACATTTTTCTGCGCAAACGGCCATTG
>CAZEUO010000046.1:0-7392 GCA_964515035.1 uncultured Planctomycetales bacterium | reverse complement strand
CATTGAGCTGACGAAGTGGGCAGCCCAAAAAAGGCTTTGGCTCATCGCCCAATGTCACGGGATGGGGCTTTTGCATAAAAAAACATTCAGGCCGGTGACCCCGGAATTTTTGCAGGAGCACCTTTCTTTCATTAGGGACAATGAAAATGAAATTTGGATTGATACGTTCCGTAATGTTTATTGTTACATTTTCGAGAAAAATAATACCACGCTGGTAGTTCAGGATTCTTCCAATGACGGGATTATTTTTCAGGTGAAGAGTAATTTAGACCCAAGGATTTATTTTGTCCCGTTGACGGTAGGGATAAACCCGATGGTGAGAGATTTGAGTCGTGTGTCCGTTCGTCAGGACGGCCGACCGCTGGATGTGAAGATCCAAGAAAATTATTTATTTGTTAATATTCAGCCGGTGGATTCGGAAGTTCAGGTTGAATTTTAATTTGAGATATTGCTGGCGTAGTGGTTCGCCCGCCCTGGCATGCTAAACATTGGCGGGCCAGGGACGCGCCCTTCAGGGCTTGCTCACCACTTCAAGAAGCGTCGAAACACCCTGAGCAAGTGAGCCTGAAAGGCGAACGCGTCGAAGGGCGGGAGTTTTAAAAAGTTTCAGTGCTCTTTTTAGAAATTTGCTGGCGTAGCTCAGTTGGTAGAGCAGCGCATTCGTAATGCGCAGGTCACCAGTTCAAGCCTGGTCGCCAGCTTGATATTTTTTGGTTTAGTCTACCGGCACGAATGCGCGCTTCCTTTCTTAAGTTGTCAGGCAAATGAAAAGGTTACACACATGAGTTCCTGCCGCAGTGACCTGAAAGATTTTGTCGCCCTCAATGGTTAACTCATTTTACAATCGGATAGGAATTAAGATTCTCATCATTGTCCTGGCGGGCTTTGTCGGCTATTCGTTTATTCTGGGAGCCCCTTTTAAGGCGATGGATGATAATAGTTCGATTGTCAACAATGCCGATATCCGCAGTTTTGCCAATATCGGGAAAATTTTTCAGCAGGGATTTTTCAAAGACCGCACCTATTGGCGCCCGTTAGTTTCTCTGAGCTTCATGACGGAATACCACTTCTTTCAATTAAACCCTCTTTACTACTACCTGACGAATATCTTTTTTCATTTGGCAACAGCGATCCTGGTTTTCTTTCTGATAAAGGAAATTTTCCAGGATAGCAACACCGGCTTTTTTGTTTCTCTGTTGTTTGTCCTTCACCCCGTTCATTGGGATGCGGTTTCTAATATTTCCGGAAGATCAATTATTTTTTGCGGGTTTTTTTCTATCGGGGCTTTTCTTTCCTATATCCTGGCGTTTCAGAGGGGAAAAAGCCGGGTTGGATACATGGGTTCTTTGGTCTTATTTGTCCTGGCGTTGTTATGCAAGGAATCGGCCGCCGTATTTCCCCTGTTGATATTGAGTTTTCAGTTTGTTTTGAAGCCGGATTCAAAAGGAAAATTTCTTTTTTCGATTAGAGAAGCCCTGCCCTTTATTTTCATCGATGTTTTTTATTTTCTTTTTCGCCATTTCCTTGGCTTGACAGCCCTGATCAAAGAAGTGGGGATTCCCCGGGACATTATTCTTGATGTCGGAACATTTTTAAGGTCCGTGATAACCGATTTTTACATTCTAGTGTTTCCCACACAGTTGTATTACGACCGGGCCAGGGCCATTTTCAAAAGTTATGGCGATGTTGAATTCGTTCTAACGGGGCTATTTTTTCTTGGCTTACTCGCATTATTTTTAAAAGTCAAACATAGGCTCGCTCCTCAATTGCGTTTTTTTATTTACTGGTTTTGCATCGGATTATTGCCGGTATCGCAATTAGTCCCTATCAAGATTCAGATAGGCTATATTGCGGCTGCCGAACATTTTCTTTATGTTCCTTCGGTGGGGTTTTTTGTCCTGGCGGTCGTGGGTTTAAGAGGTCTTTACGCCACGCAAATCAAAACAAAGGCGGTGTCTCCGGCCATTTTAAAATTTTTTACGGGAGGGATGTATCTTTATTTCTTCATTGTTTTAGTTCAACACCTTCTTTATTCGAAAAATGATATGGCCATGATGGAACGGGCGCTGGAATACAATCCCCGCAATGTCAGGGTCAATAACTCTGTCGGGTCTCTGTATGCCGGAAAATCCCAGTTTGCGAAAGCGGAAAAATATTTCCGCGAAGCCTTAGAAGGAGACCCCCGGGATACTACGGCCCGTATTTCCCTGGGGAAGTCGTTGTGCGACCAGGGGCGATATTTTGAAGGGATAGGCGAGTATGAACGGGTCGTTATCCCCCTGGATGAAAAATTTGAACCATTTAAAAATCTTTTAGAAAATAACTTACGGTCGGCTTACGGGGCGCTCATCGGCCAATATCAAAAACAGCTTAAAGAGGATCCCGACAACGCGCTTTTACATTTCAGCTTGGGTGTTGCCTATTCAAAAACAAGCAATATCAAAGAGGCGATCAGGGAGTATGAAGTGGCCATTGCATTGAACCCGCATCTTAAGGGTGCTCTGTTTAATCTTGCCGCCAGTTACGAGGCCGAGGGCAAAATCGATAAGGCTGTTATTTATTATGAAAAAATTGTTTCGCTTTCCGGAGCTGAAGATATTCTCCAGGCTGATGCCTGTTTGCGTTTGGCAGACCTGTATCACAGTTTAGGGGATGAACAAAAAGGAAAGGCCTATCGTCAACAAAGCGAAAAGATTCGGGCCTCTTTGCCTCAAAATGCGCAGAACCTAATTCTTAAAAAATTTTAAGCGTGAAATAACAAACACTCCTTTAAGAATGTTAGAATAATATTCCGATGAGCCGCTTTAGAGATCATTTCAAAAATAAGAATTTTTCCCGGCTGTGGCTGGCGCAGGTCATTTCCCAATTTGGCGATCGCATTATTCAAATGTCCTTAATCGGGTTAATTGCCGGGCGCACACCGGGCTCGGCCTTTGAACTGGCCAAGCTCCTCTCCTTCTCCATATTTCCTGTTTTTATTATCGGGCCGATTGCGGGCGTCTATGTGGACCGTTGGGATAGACGAACAACGTTGTTTGTCTGTGATTTTTTACGAGGATTATTGGTTTTGGCCATTCCCTTTTTATTTATCGGCCACGGTTCCATGCTTCCAATTTACCTCGTCGTTTTCCTGACGTTTTGCCTTAGCCGGTTTTATGTGCCGGCGAAGATGTCCATTATCCCTGATTTGGTTCCCGAAGAAGACTTGCTCATGGCCAATTCTCTCGTCACTACGACAGGGATGATTGCTTTTGTCTTAGGTTGCGCCATCGGAGGGTTGGGGGTGGAGCATTGGGGCGCCGGGGGCGGGTTTATTTTCGGGGCAATAACATTTTTCGTTTCCGGGGCCCTGGTTTTTTCAATTAAAGATCATATACATCTTAAGTTGAAAGCCTCCGAGTTGATAGATTTAAGCAAAGAGGTTGTAACCGAGATTCAAAAATCGGTCTTAGGTGAAATCAAAGAAGGTTTGCTGTACCTCAAGGGTCATAAGGAAATCCGGTTTATCATCAATATGTTGTTTGTCCTTTTTTCAGCGGCCGGGGCGGTCTATGTTGTCATTATTGTTTTTATCCAGGAATCCTTTGGGAGTATGACAAGAGATTTGGGATTACTGGCCGTTTTTTTAGGGGTTGGGCTTTTTACGGGGGCGCTGGCCTATGGGCGTTTGGGGGAGAAGACCTCACGATTTAAGACGATATTTGTGTGCCTTATGATGGGCGGAACGGCCCTGGTTGCATTTTCGTTTATTGTTCAAAAAAATTCCGGCTTTTTTTTGGCGGGATTATTAAGTATTATCTTGGGTTTGATTTTAGGACCGATATTTATTGCCGCCAACACGATTGTGCATCAAGCTAGCGACGATAAGATGAGAGGGAAAGTGTTTAGCGGCCTGGAAATGGTTGTTCATTTTGCTTTTCTTTTAACGATGCTTTTGAGTTCATTTTTAGCGGAGCACGTTGAGCGTTTCTGGATTTTAGTTTGCGTCGGAGTGCTGTTTGCGTGTGTCGGGATGCTGGGACTGATAAAATATCGACGGCTGGAATCTTTAACAGAAGGAATGCATTCATGACCTTTGCCGTTTTTGTCTCCGGGAATGGCACAAATCTGCAAGCGATTATTGATGCCGTGAATCAGGGGCGTATTCGAGGAAAATTAGGGCTTGTGGTTTCGAACAATCCGCAGGCCTTTGCCTTAAAGCGGGCTCAAAAAGCCAAAATCAAAGCCGTTATTATTAACCCAAAAGATTTTTTGGATAAACAGTGTTTTGAGGAAGCGGTTTACGGTTGTCTTAGGAAAGAAAAGATTGATTTTATCGTTCTGGCCGGGTTCATGCGGATTTTAAGCCCGTTTTTAATTAAAAAATACCGCCATAAAATCCTCAACGTTCACCCCAGCCTCTTACCCGCTTTTCCGGGGGCTCATGCCATCAAAGATGCTTTTGAGAGCAAAGTTAAGCAAACCGGTGTTACAATTCATTTTGTCGAAGTCAACGTCGACAGCGGACCGATCATCCTGCAGGAGCCGCTTACCGTCAGTCCAGCAGATACCCTCGTCACCCTCGAAGCCAAAATCCACAAAATCGAACACCGCATTTATCCAAAGGCCATCGATGCATTCATCCGCGGCCGGATTAAATAAAAAGGGGACAGGTCTACTTATCGCCCATCTTTTTACTCTTTTGACGATAAGTAGACCTGTCCCCTTTTCTTATTTGACAACTGTTAAAACTTGCTCGTAATTGAATGTCTCTTGGGCGTGGGATCGCACATCTTCCAGTACGACCGTGTCAAAATCCGAAAAATCATAGGCGCGAAAAGTATTTTGTACAATCGTTAAGAGTTCCTCGAAAATGCTCTTTTGGGGCGGGAAATCACTTTGCTGAAATTTAAACGTGACGCGGTTGGTGACTTGGCGGGCGAGAAAACTGCTCAAAGTCATTTCGGAATACGGCAAATGCTCTCCGGCCGTGTCGTTAATAATTTCCGGACTGCCGTTTGTTTCCGTCAAAACTCGCAGCAAGTATTCTTCGTAGGGAATCGCCGAAAGGTAATATTGCTTCAAATCCTGTGTAAAAACCGTGTTAATAACCTCAATTCCGTTCTTGGTATCGGCAAAAACCGTCACGATAAATTCCGGCAGAGCCTCCATATTGAGATACGCGCGGCTGATAGCATTCGTAATCTTTCCGTATTTTTCGGTAAATTCCGGTGAGTAGCCGGTTGCGAGTGTGTTGGCCTTTGATGGTTTTGTGGCCGGAATAATATCGTATTCCAAAATCATTTGCCGGCCTTCGAAACGGCCGTCTAAGTATTGAACCGAAAACGGCCGCACCGCCGCTGGAGCTGACGGCTTGCCGCTCGGTTTGATTTTAAAAATATCATGTGTACCGGGTACGTAAATCCAAAGCGTATTCCCGAATTGCTTGACGGCCACATCATATTGAAATTCTTCTTTGGCAATCTTTATAAATTGTTGGTCGGCCTCGGAGGGCGTGTATGGCACGTCTTTATTTTTAACGACGCACGAGGAAAGTGAAAAAAGGAAACCGGCGAAAAGGGCAACTGGAAGAAATTTTTTTGCGGAAAGAAACACGGCGCTATGACTCCATGTAAGGGGCCCTTCGACGCGCTCCTCGCTTACGCTTGTCGCTTGCTCAGGGTGCCCTTCGGCAAGCTCAGGATCGTTCGCCGAAGGAGTCGTGAGCTTGTCGAACGAGTTCGACGCTTCGAGCTAGTGGTGAGTCCTTCGACCTTGCTCAGGATCCCCTCGAAGGTATCCCGAGCGAAGTCGAGGGACAAGCCCCGCCTTAGGCGGGGCGCGTCGAACCAGTGCGGTACAAAGGCTTAAGGTTGAATTTATTAAAGATGGCCTCGATTTCGTCGTATTCGAGTTCTTGTTTTTTCAAAAGTTCTTGGGCGAAATATTCAAGGAGGTCTCGTTTTTCGTTGAGGATGGACGCCACTTCCTTCAGGCATGACTGAAGAATGTCCTGAATGTCTTTTTCCAGAGTTGCCTTTGTCGATTCGGACAATAACGAGCTGTTGTGGGGTGTTATGAGGGATCGAAAATCTCCCAGAAGTCCGGATTTTCCCATCCCCCAACTGTAAACCATTTGGTGGGCCACGGTGATCGCTTTATAAAAATCGCTTCCTGGGGCTCCGCCGACGCCGCTGGTCGTGGTGCCGAATTTAATTGTTTCGGCGGCATAGCTTGCGAGGCTCACTTTTATTTCAGCCAGCCAATATTCTTTGTTGCGGATATTGACTTCTTCCTGGGGCCGCGGATCGACAAACCCCAGCGACCCTTTATGGGGGATAATGGTTGCTTTAATAACATCGTCGGTCGGGTGGGTTAAATAATTGATAATGGCATGGCCGGCTTCGTGATAGGCGACCCAAACCTTTTCTTTTTCGCTTAAAATGGTATTGGACTTGAGCCCGTATTGGACGCGGTCATAGGCGACGGAGAGGTCTTTCTGGGAAATCACTTCGCGTCTCTCGCGCAAAGCCACAATTCCCGCCTCCCGGACCATATTTTCAATGTCCGAGGGAGAAAACCAAAGGGTTTTTTGGGCCAGGATATCAATATTGACGGTTGAATCGGCTTTAACTTTCCCCAAATAAAATTTAAAAACCTCTTTGCGCTCATTAAGATTGGGGCGTCCGACATAAATCTTGCGGTCAAAACGTCCGGCGCGCATAATGGCCGGGTCAAGCTCGGCCTCCGGGACGTTGGTGGCCGCGATCACGACAACATTATTTTCGGCCTGGCGCAGGCCGTCGAGTTCGGTTAAAAATTGATTAACGGTGGCGTTGTGGTCGATCGTGCCGCCGCCAAAACCCATATCCGCGGTCCGCGGCCGGGCAAACGAATCAATTTCATCAATAAAAATAATACAGCCGCCTTCAAGCTCGGCTAAGGCGCGGGCTTCCTTAAAAAGCGACTTCATTCTTTGGGTTCCGATACCAATGAATATTCCCACAAATTCACTGCCGGTGGCTGCGAGAAAAGGAAAGTTGGCTTCGGTTGCGATCGACTTGGCCAAATAGGTTTTGCCGCAGCCCGGTGGGCCGATCAGCATGGTGCCTTTGATAATTTTTCCGCCGATGGTTTTTAGCAAATGACGGTCTTTTAAGAGAGTCACTAGTTCCCAGGCCTCTTTTTTGACCAATTCCATGCCGATGACGTCCTGCCATTTGACGTTGACCTTGGCGGACTTGATGCGGCTTTGTCCCATCTTGGCCATTCCACCGCCGAAGAAAAAGAAATAGTGAAAAGCCATGTAGACGCCGGCAAAAATCGGCGCTTGAATTAACCCAGCCAAAAGATAAATCGACATCTGAGCGAGCAGCGGTTTGCGGCTGAAGGTTTCCATCGCCATGAGGCTGC
>CAZEUO010000045.1:10164-11980 GCA_964515035.1 uncultured Planctomycetales bacterium | reverse complement strand
ATACGAGTTATAAGTATAGGTGACTGGAGTTCAGACGTGTGCTCTTCCGATCTTTTTGTTTCAAGGAGTATGATAAATACGAGATAACATTTTTTATCGATAATAAAAAACGATTGGTTGTCGAGATGACCATGGGCGCAATTCCTGCAAAAAAGTAACATTCATTTAATAGGGAGGCTGTCATCAATGAATTCTGAAGGTGGTAATTCCAAGATTGATATTGACGCGATTAGCCAGGAGTTGCATGTCCGTCCGGAGGTTTTAAAGCGAATTATTGCCAGCTTTTCGAAGACATTAACAGAGAAAGTGATTAACCTTGAGCATGCGTTAATGAAATCCGACGTGGTCGGGATGCGCGCCCTTCTTCACGAAATTCGGGGGACGTCAGGAAATTTGCGTTTGACAAAAGTTTATTCGGCAGCTTTAGATCTCCATGAAGCCGTGAAGGCTAACGCCGAACGAGAGAAGCTCAGTCAATATTTAAGCGTCTTGCGAGAGCATTCGGCAGCGTTGGATGAATTCATTATCAAAGGGGCGATGTGACATGTGGAGAATATTGATTGTTGACGATAATCATGAGAATTGCGAATTGTTGATTGAAATTTTAAGAGACATGGCCACTTGTGAGGCCGTTTCAACCGGGCAGGCCGCCATCCAGACTTACGAAAAATCATTGCAGGGAAACGCCTATGACCTCATTTTACTCGACATTATGATGCCGGATATTAGCGGCCTGGAAATTTTAACTCAAATTCGTCAAACAGAAAAGTCTGTCGGAATTGCGTTGGGGGAGGGCGTTCCGATTATCATGGTTACGGCGCATAAAAAACCGTTTTTGGACGCATTTTATCAGGGTTGCACCGATTACATCATTAAGCCCATTGACCCGGAAAAACTGCGCAAAAAGATTAACGAAAAGCTGGACAAAACCAACCCCTATTAAATTTTAAAAATGAATATTTCATAACCCGGGGAATCCGCATGGAAAAGACAGTTAAGCTGACGATTGATGGAAAAACATTCGATCTACCGATCGTTGTGGGATCAGAGAATGAGGCGGCGATCGATATTCAAAAATTGCGCGCCGAGTCATCCTACGTTACACTTGATCCGGGCTACGGAAATACCGGCGCCTGCAAGAGCGCTATTACATTTATTGACGGTGAGAAAGGAATTTTACGTTATCGCGGCTATCCGATTGAAGATATCGCCGGTAAAACAACGTTTGTCGAAATCGCCTTTTTGTTGATTTACGGCGAGCTCCCAACGAAAAAACAGCTGGATTCGTTTTCCAATTCATTTACGAAGCACGCCATGATTCATCAGGATATGATCAATTTCTTTCATGGGTATCCGCCTGTCGGTCATCCGATGGGGATCCTTTCGGCGATGGTCTGCTCACTGTCGGCGTATTACCCGGAATTGGTTAACCCGAAGCCGAAACCCGATGATGTGGATAAAATCACCGCACAGCTTCTTTCAAAAGTCCGGACGATTAGCGCATTTTCGTACCGAAAAGCCAATGGCCTGCCGTTTGTTCATCCGCGCGATGATTTGAAATACATTCCCAATTTCTTAAATATGATGTTTTCCATGCCCAATAAGCCGTACCATATCGATCCCGATGTTGAAAATGCGCTGCGGGTTTTGCTGATTCTGCATGCCGATCATGAACAAAACTGCAGTACCTCAACGGTTCGTATGGTCGGAAGTTCGCAGGCGAATTTATTTGCCTCAGTCTCGGCGGGAATTTGCGCGCTGTGGGGGCCGTTGCACGGAGGGGCCAACCAGGAAGTCATCGAGATGCTGGCGATGA
>CAZEUO010000045.1:0-10154 GCA_964515035.1 uncultured Planctomycetales bacterium | reverse complement strand
TGTTGATATGGCCAAAGACAAAACTAAAAACTTTCGGCTCATGGGTTTTGGCCACCGGGTTTATAAAAATTTTGACCCGCGCGCAAAAATCATTAAACAGCAGGTTGATAAACTGCTTAAAAAATTAGGCATTGATGACCCGCTATTGGATATTGCTTTAAAACTCGAAGAAGTCGCGCTCCGAGACGAATATTTTGTCGAAAGGAAACTTTACCCGAACGTTGATTTTTACAGCGGTATTATTTACCGCGCCATCGGAATTCCCGTTAATATGTTTCCGGTCATGTTTGCCATTGGCCGCATGCCCGGATGGATTGCCCACTGGAAAGAGATGATTGAAGATCCGGCAACCAAAATCGGCCGTCCCCGGCAAATTTATACCGGACATCCCAAACGAGAATTTGTCCCTATCGATAAACGCAAGTAACCAATTCAAAACACTTTAACTGAAAGGATCTTAACGTGGTTGAATTTCGTTCATCGCCAAAATTCGACAAGTCCGCGGCCGTCATTCTCATTGAAAAAACTTCAAGCGGGATAGGAAGGCCGCGTCTTTCCAATGCGAAATTAGAAAAGGAAATTTCTCTTCTTGCGACATCTGGAAAATTTTCCGCGGATCAGGGAGAACTCTTTCCGCTTGTCTTTAACGGCCGGACCGTCATTTTGACCGGAGTAGGGAAGAAAGACGAGTGCTCACTGACGGCGCTGCGCACAACGCTGCGTAAAGCCCTGTTATCATCCTGGCTAAGCAAGCTTGAGAATGTCGAAATAATTCCACATACAAAAGACGACGAAACGATTATTGCAGTTATTGAGGCCGCATTGATCGGTACGTATGCGTGGAAAAAATATTTAACTAAAGATACGGATTCAAAAGCCCTTGACAACAAAAAATTTTGGATTGCCGCTCCCGCAAAATCGGCATTTCAGGACGCTGTAAAGACGTGTGCCGGAGTTGCACTGACCAGGGATCTGATTAACGACAATGCCGATACGGTTGATTCGGATTTTCTTGAAAAAACGATTCGGGGGCTCATTGCCGGCCATAAGAAAATTTCCGTTGAAGTTTTAAATCAGAAGAACATGAAAGCCAAGGGTTTGAATTTACATTTAGCCGTTAACCAGGGGAGCCGCAAGGAACCAAAGCTGATCATCGTCAAATATAACGGAGCAAGTTCAAAAGGAAATTATACCGCCGTACTTGGCAAAGGGATCACCTTTGATACCGGCGGCCTGAATTTAAAACCGACAGGCTCGATGGAAACCATGCGCACTGATATGAGTGGGGCGGCTGCAGTCATCGGAATCCTAAAAAGCACGCTTGCGCTTGATTTAAAAAAGAATGTCCTTTTTGCCGTGACCATTGCGGAAAATGTTATCGGTTCGGGTGCGTATAAGCCGGGCGATGTCTTTCGCGGTTACAGCGGTAAAACGGTTGAAATTGCCAATACCGATGCGGAAGGGCGGCTGGTTTTGGCCGATGCCTTGGCTTATCTGGTTAAGAATTATCATCCGGATCGCATTATTGACATGGCCACACTTACCGGTGCGTGTGTGGTGGCGTTGGGCCATGACTATTCAGGCTTAATGGCGAACGATGAAAAATTGGCGGATGCAATTAAAAAATCAGCTGCGGCAACAGACGATAGAGTATGGCAGCTGCCGCTTTATGCAGAATTAAAAGATCACATCAAATCCCAAGTTGCTGACATTAAAAATACGGGGTTAAGAGGCGCGGCCGGTACGATTTCGGCGGCGGAATTCCTGCGGCAATTTGTCGGTGAAACAGCTTGGGCCCATCTGGATATTGCAGGGACGGCCTTCGTCCAGGAGCAAGGGCGTTTTTATTTCGGCCATGGCGCGACAGGGGCCGGAGTAAGATTGCTGACGCATTTTCTAACCCACCATTAAACATCCGAAGGCGGGTGAAATGCCTTCCCAAGCCCTCTTGATTGTCGATGTTCAAAATGATTTTTGCCCCGGCGGTGCGCTTGCCGTTCCCGCGGGCGATCGGATTATTCCGGTTTTAAATTCCTACCTTAAATTGTTTTTCTCAAAAAAATTTCCTATTTTTGCTTCACGTGATTGGCATCCCAGCCGGACAAAGCATTTTAAAGAATTCGGCGGAATTTGGCCGGTTCATTGTGTCAAAGAAACTTTCGGCGCTCAATTTCATTCGGACCTTCAGTTGCCAAGGTCTGCGATTATTTTATCAAAGGGAATTAATCCCGATGAGGATGGTTATTCGGCGTTTCAGGGCATTGATGAGAGTGGCACATCTTTTGGGGAGCTTCTCAAGGAAAGAAACATAACCGTGTTGTTTGTGGGAGGCTTGGCAACAGATTATTGCGTGAAGTCATCCGTTGTTGACGCATGTCAAAACGGGCTTAAAGTTAATCTCTTGACCGATGCCATAAGTGGGGTTAATCTAAAAAGGGAAGATTCCTTCGCGGCCGTTAACGAAATGGTTCATTGTGGCGCGATCAAATCAAATTTTTCTAAAGTCAAAAGCCTTTTGAGTTAATTTAAGGAGGAGAATCATGGCAAATGCAATTTTAGGAAAGCAGTTAATGGTTTCGGTAAATAATAAAGTTGGCGCCTTATCAGAAGCCGCGGGAATCGTCTCTGAGGCGGGCATCAACCTGGTTGCGGTTTGCGCCTATGTTATCGACAATAAGGGCTTTATTTTGTTTGTCACCGATGACAATAATCGCGCCAAGGGTGTTTTAAAGTCAAAAAAGTACGAGGTATCTGAAGAAGAAGTTATTATCGTAACGCTGGATAATAAGCCCGGGACGCTGAAGGCCGTCACCGCAGCAATTTCAAATATCGGAGTCGATTTAACCTTGCTTTACGGAAGTGTCGAGGAAAAAGGCAAGACCAGCAAGGTTGTGATTGTCTCCGAGAACAACAAGCTGGCCCTGGCGGCACTGGCCAAAAATTGACAATCGACAAGGATCTCATAAAGAAATTTTATGATTTACCGTTGTCGGAGCCGTCGTGAATGATATAATGGCGGTGTTATTTAACTTTAAGAGGGGGAACAATGACTGAGCGACGGCAAGCGGTAAATTCGGATGAGGACCTGCTGGAGCGTATCGCTTATATTTCCAGCGAACTTGATGAAATTGTTGATATTACAAAGGGAATAAAGCCAACTGAAGAACCTCCGCCGTTAAGACTTCCCGTAACTCTCCAATCAATTTTTAAGTATTTAGTTTTAAAAAACGTCACCAAAGGCCGCATGGCCTTGAGTGTCTATTTTTCCGGTAAGGAAATCGGTTACGCCAGCCAGGTGACGACGAAGGAAGCGTTGATTAAACTGGCCCGCCGGCTGGATTTAGGGACTTTAACCATTCAAGACTTTTCCGATGAAAGCATTATTTTGGAGTTGGCCGATAGCCTAAGTTCGCGGGAGATCAAAGAGGCGCAGAAGGGCATTTGTTATTTTGAAGCCGGATTTTTCGGCGGAGCAATCGAAAATATTTTAGACCGGAAAATTGATTTTAAGGAAAGCGAGTGCCGGGTTTTAAGCGGCAAACCGCATTGTGTCTTTGAAATGATCAAACCCGGTGAGCAGATTAAAATTGAAGGCGTGACTATTCCGATGATGTCAATTAAGGGTTATTCGCCGGAAAATGTCAAACTGCTGACGTCCTTGGCTTCTCACACAATTGCCGCCATTGAAAATGCCCTTGTTTTTGAAACAACGCGAAAGCAGGCTTTAGTCGATGGGTTGACTGATACTTATAATCACCGATTTTTTCAGCAGACCATCCGTACCGAACTGAAACGGGCTAACCGCCATAATATGCCGATATCGCTTTTAATGTGCGATATCGATAAGTTTAAAGAATATAACGATAAACTTGGCCATTCAACGGGTGATGAGGCTTTAAAAAAAATCGCCCGGATTTTAGTATCGAATATCCGTGATATCGATTTTGTTTCGCGCTATGGCGGCGATGAATTTGCCCTCATTTTGCCACAAACAGATGAGACTGGAGCATTAGTTGTTGCCAAAAGGATTCAGTCGAAGGTTGCGGAATGCCGGGTTTCCGCGGAAAGCACCGCCAGTCAATTGGGAATCAGCATCGGCATCGCCAGCATTTCGGGCAAAACACAGGCGGATGCGCAGGCATTTATTGATAAGGCTGACAAAGCGTTGCGTGAGGCCAAGCAATACAAAGGCCAAATTATTCAATCGAAAGAGTGAGGTTATCGCAAATTTTATGAAATACCGTATTGAAAAAGACAGCATGGGGACGATCCGGGTACCGGCCGACCGGTATTACGGCGCCCAAACCGCGCGGTCTTTGCAGAATTTTAAGATAGGCAAGGAAAAATTTCCGGTTCAGTTTATCCGTGCGTTTGCCATTTTAAAAAAGGCCGCGGCTCAAACCAATAAAGATCTTAAGGTTCTCGACAGAAAGAAAGCGGATTTGATTGTCAGGGCAGCCGATGAGGTCATTAAAGGAAAATTTGACGGGGAATTTCAACTGACCGTTTGGCAAACCGGCAGCGGCACGCAAACCAATATGAACGTCAATGAGGTCATCGCGAATCGGGCGATTCAGCTGGCCAGGGGTGTGATGGGCAGTAAAAAACCGATTCATCCCAACGATGACGTTAATAAAGGCCAATCGACCAACGACGCGTTTCCAACCGCTATGCACATTGCCGCGGTCGAAGAAATTCACGACTGGCTTATTCCGGCTTTGACCCATTTGCGCGCCGTTTTGAAGGGTAAGGAAAAGGAATTTAAGAATATTATAAAAATCGGCCGGACGCATTTGATGGACGCAACACCTCTGACGCTGGGGCAGGAATTTTCGGGATATGTTCAACAACTCGCAAATTCAATCGAACGGGTGAAGGGATGTCTGCCGCATCTTTACGAATTGGCGTTGGGCGGTACGGCCGTTGGGACAGGCTTGAATACTCATCCGCAATTTGCCCGAAAGGCCATTAAAAAAATTGTCCAGTTGACAGGCAAGCCCTTTGTTCCGGCGAGGAATAAATTTGAAGCCCTGGCCTCCAATGACGCGATTGTCGAATGTAGCGGCGCATTAAAAACCGTGGCGGCATCATTAATGAAGATCGCCAACGATATCCGCTGGTTAGGCTCGGGTCCGCGCAGCGGTATCGGTGAGATTCATCTGCCCGAAAACGAGCCCGGCAGTTCCATTATGCCCGGCAAAGTCAATCCGACGCAGTGCGAGGCGGTGACGATGGTCTGCACACATGTTATTGGCAACGATGTGACGGTAACGATGGCCGGTGCCAGCGGCAATTTTGAACTGAATGTCTTTAAACCCGTTATGATTTATAACGTGCTGCAGTCAATTTATTTACTTTCGGATGTTTGCCGGAGCTTTGCGGATAACTGTGTCGTGGGGATTACCGCCAACAAAAGTGTTATCAAGAAACACGTCGACAATTCCTTGATGCTGGTCACGGCGCTTAGTCCGCACATCGGTTACGATAAAGCCGCCAAGGTTGCTCAAAAGGCGCACCAGGAAAATACAACACTTAAGGATGCAGCTCTGGCATTAGGATTTCTTTCGCAACGAGATTTTGACAAATTCGTCAGGCCGGAAAAAATGATTCGGCCCGGCCGGTAAATTCAAAGGAAAATCACCTGAAGAGCCACGCTCAAAAAAACATTGCCCGCGAACGCCGCCGTCATACACGGGAAGAAAGAGCGCTCACCATTGAGCACCGGTTGCATAAGCGCCGCGGAATCTTAATTGACGGATATTGGAGCGCCTCTAACACAAGAAATATGAGCCTGGTCGGAGTTTTATTTTCTTGTGAAATCATTTATAAAGTTGCCGATATCCTGGAGGCCAGGGTTGTCATGTGCGGCTTGGATGTCTTCCGCGGATTTGCCCGGGTGGCCCGCGTTGAAGAGCAAAAAAAAGGTTTACCGTATTTAGTCGCCGTTACCTTTCTCGATCCCAAAAGTGGACTTCTTTAAATACGTGACCCCAAACACGTCCTTTCATTTTTCCGTATCCCCAATACATTTCTTGTTAATAATTTTTCGGCAATTCTTATCCGTGTATCATGAGCAAGCAGGTGGTGAAGGGGGCACCACCATCATTAATGGATACTCTTGAAAAAATATTAAGTGACCTTAACGCTATCGTTTGGGGGCCGCCCATGCTGATTTTATTATTTGGCACCCATATTTTTTTAACCCTTAGGCTGGGGTTTATTCAGCGTTACATTGGCCGGGCGATTAAGATTTCTTTCGAACGCCGCAAAGAAGGTGAAGGCGACATTAGCCAGTTTGGGGCGCTGACAACTGCCTTGGCCGCAACGATTGGAACGGGAAATATTGTCGGTGTCGCGACCGCGATTGCCGCTGGGGGACCCGGGGCGGTGCTGTGGATGTGGCTGACAGGTGTTTTTGGCATCGCCACAAAATATTCCGAAGCCCTTCTATCTGTTAAATACCGCATGACAACAAAAAATGGCATGATGGCCGGCGGACCGATGTATGTTTTGGAACGCGGCATGAATTGCCGTTGGCTGGGAATGATTTTTGCATTTCTGACGGCGGTCGCGGCTTTTGGAATCGGCAATATGGTTCAAGCGAATTCAATTGCAACGCTTGTGAAAGAAACATTTCAAATCTCGCCTTGGATAACGGGCGCGGTCATTACCGGATTGACGGCGGTTGTTATTATCGGTGGAATAAAATCGATTGCCAGGACCTGCGAAAAATTGGTACCTTTTATGGCGGTTTTTTACGTGGTCGGATGCGCGATATTATTATTTTTAAAATGGCAAACGATTCCGGATACGCTGCGGTTGATCTTTGAAACCGCGTTCACGGGTCAGGCGGCTGTTGGCGGATTTTTGGGTGCGGGAATGAAAGAGGCGATGCGCTTTGGTATTGCCCGTGGGCTTTTTTCCAACGAATCGGGTTTGGGAAGCGCACCTATTGTTGCGGCCGCCGCCCAGACAAAAAATCCGGTGCGCCAAGCCCTTGTTTCCTCAACCGGGACGTTTTGGGATACGGTGGTTGTGTGTGCTATGACCGGGCTGGTGTTGGTCAATTCCGGCGAATGGGTTAAAGGATTGAACGGTGCCGTTTTAACGAAAACGGCTTTCGCGGATTTTCCCATTGTCGGGCCGTTTGTTTTAACGATCGGGCTTTTGACTTTTGTTTTCTCAACAATCCTCGGTTGGTCTTACTACGGTGAAAAAGCGGCGGAGTATTTATGGGGAGAACGTGTTATAAAACCGTACCGCTGGATGTGGGTTGCGGCGGTGATGGTCGGTTCCGTTGCCACGCTGCCGATTGTCTGGTCGTTTGCGGATATTGCCAATGCCCTGATGGCCATTCCCAATTTAATTTCTTTACTTGTCTTGCATTCCGTTGTTGCCACGGAAACACGCCAGTGGATAAACAATGCGTAATGGTCACCGGCCTTTTATAAAACACATTTTTCTTCAACTTCAAAAGATTTCGATTCTTTGTGTCGCCAGCATGCTTATGTTATCCGCGTTTGGGTGCGGGAAGAAACAAGGGACCGGCTTAGTTGATGTCGAATATTACCCCAACGGAAAGATTAAGGCGGAAAGTTTTTATGAAGAAGACGAATACCACGTCGTCATGCGCCGTTATTTTGAAAACGGAAAACTGGAATCGGTTTGGCGATATAAGTTTAACTGGCTGGATGGCCCCTTTGAGCGCTATTACAAAAACGGCCAACTGCATAGCCAGGGCCAATACCGCCATAACCGCCCCGTAGGGTTGATTCGCGGATATTATGAAAACGGCGCGTTATGGCGTGAAGAAAACTTCCTGGAAGGCGGATTGCGCGAAGGGTCTGCAAAAGTTTTCTATGAGAACGGAAAACCCAAAGGCGACGGTCAATTTACCGCCGGAAACGGGTCCTATACGTATTATTTTGAAAACGGCGGTATATCCCGCATTGAGCAGTATAAAGACGGAAAAGTCGACGGGCCGGCCAAAAGTTATTATGAAGACGGAAAAATCATGGTGGCGGAAAATTATTTATCCGGCCGGCCCAACGGCGAATTTAAATTTCTCACACCGGAAGGAAAGATTGTTGCCATCCGCAATTATAAGGACGGACAATTAGACGGCACTTTGACGGAATATTACCCCGAGGGAATCGTCAAAAAGACAAGCGAGTTCCGTGATGACGCGCTGAGCGGCATCTCTAAGGAATTTTCTTTATCCGGGGTTTTGACATCCGAAATCAATTACCTCAACGACCAATTTCACGGTAACTTCCGCGAATTTTACGAAACCGGGGCATTGCGGGTCGATTTTAATTACAGTCACAACAAGGCCAATGGAATTTGCCGCGGGTATGGGAAGGACGGAATTCTATTATGGGAACGGAATTATATCGATGGTGTTTTGGATGGAATGTCCCGGGAGTATTACCCCAGCGGAGAAAAATGGTATGAGTTGACCTATGACAAGGGTAGGGTTGTGACAAAGATCGAATATACGCGTGAGGGGGCGATTGTTTTGGATCATAATTTTACCACAAAAGAAAAAGACAAAGCGGCTGAAGAGATTTTTCACTACCAGACAGACCACGAAAAAAGCATTCAAACGGTTGAATCCATCCAAAAAGGCAAACCAGAACCGGTGAAAGTTGAGAATCTTAAGCCGGAGGGTTGACAATCATGACCCCGCCCGATATAGTAAAATCATTTAACGGGTTGATTTCTTAAAAGGAAAATAATATGTCAACGTTAGGAACGTCGCCAAGGCCGTTACGTGTCGCTATCGTCGGTAGCGGCCCCAGCGGGTTTTATGCGGTTGAAGCGATATTGACGTCCAACTTGAATGTTCGGGTTGATGTTTTTGACCGGCTTCCGGCGCCGTTTGGTCTGGTGCGTTTTGGTGTTGCCCCGGATCATCCGAAAATTAAAAATGTTATAAAGATCTACGAAAAGACAGCCTGTGATCAACGGTTTGGTTTTTTCGGCAATGTGCATATCGGAATTGATGTCAGCGTTGCCGAATTAAAGAGGTTTTATGATGCGATTATTTTCACCTGCGGCGCCAAAACCGACAAGCGATTGGGTATTGCGGGAGAAGATTTAAAGGGAAGCCATACCGCAACCGAATTTGTCGCCTGGTATAACGGACATCCCGATTACCGCGATCGTCAGTTTGACTTATCGTTTGAGGCGGCGGTTGTTGTCGGACAGGGTAATGTGGCGATGGATGTGAGCCGCATTTTAAGTAAAACGGTTGATGAATTAAAACAGACGGATATTGCCCAGCATGCGCTCGACGTATTGGCGAAAAGTAAAATCAAGGAAGTTCATTTGATTGGCCGCCGCGGCCCCATTCAAGCGGCCTTTACGCCTGCGGAAATTAAAGAGTTTGGCGAATTATCCAATTGTGAGCCGGTTTTTAATGATCCCCATGATCTTCAATTGAATCCGGAAAGCCAAGCGGAGCTCGAGGATATCGGGTTCCCGACGCGAAAGAAAAACTGGGATATTCTGCAGGGGTTTGCGGCGCGTCCAAAATTAAGCAAGTTGAAAAAATTTGTTATCCATTTTTTGGAAAGCCCGGTTGAATTGGCGGGACAAGAAAGGCTAGAAAAAGTAATTCTGGAAAGAAATAAATTAAACGGCCCCGCAGGAAAGCAAACGGCTGAAGGAACGGGAGAGAAAAAGGAATTGGCCTGCGGACTATTGTTTCGAAGCGTAGGTTATCGAGGCGTTGCTATTGACGGCGTTCCGTTTGATGATAAGAAAGGCATTTTTCCAAACAAGCAAGGCCGAATCCAGGATGGGGATAAAGTTGTGCCGGGCCTTTATGCCTCGGGTTGGATCAAACGCGGGCCTTCGGGTGTTATCGGGACAAATAAACCCGACAGTGTTGAGACCGTCCAATCCCTTTTAGCGGATGCCGCAAATTTAAAACCCTGTGTGAATCCGGATTCCAACGCGGTGATTCAACTTCTCGGTAATAAAAAAATTCGATTCATCAATTTTGAAGATTGGAAAAAGATTGATGCCGCGGAAATTGAAAGAGGCAAGGCCCTGGGCAAGCCTCGAGAAAAATTTGTGACCGTAGCGGACATGTTAGCGGCTGCGGGAAAGTAAACGGAACGAAAATAGAGGGCCCCCGTTTTTTGTCT
>CAZEUO010000044.1:11641-11980 GCA_964515035.1 uncultured Planctomycetales bacterium | reverse complement strand
TTTAAGCCCAAGCGCCTGATAAATGACCATTTGTTTGGGGGTATTCGAAATGTGGTCTTCGCCACGAATAACATGCGAGATTTCCATAAGACTATCGTCAACAACGCAGGCAAAACTATATGTCGGCGAGCCATCGGATTTCATGAGGACTTGATCTTTGATTGTTTCGGTATCGAATTTGATTTCGCCGCGGATGATATCGTAGATAACAACTTCTGTTTGCGGCATTTTGAGAATGATCGCCGTTTCTTCCTTGTAGGCTTTGCCTTCATCAAGAAGTTTCTGGGCATACTGGCGGTAAATATCAAAACGCTGGCTTTGGTAGTAAAGCTCGTCCCA
>CAZEUO010000044.1:3511-11631 GCA_964515035.1 uncultured Planctomycetales bacterium | reverse complement strand
TCCCAATTGAACCCTAACCACTTGAGGCTGTCTAAAATTTCATCGACGTATTCTTGTTTGGAGCGTTCGCGGTCGGTGTCTTCAATGCGCAGGATAAATTGCCCTTGCTGCGATTTGGCATACATCCAGTTAAAAAGCGCTGTCCTCGCGCCGCCGATATGTAGAAACCCTGTTGGGCTGGGGGCAAACCTGACTCTAATCATGACTCACTCCGGAGATAAAAAGAAATGTTATTAGGCGGGAAAAACAAGGCCCTAAAAAACTCATTCAGTCTGAGAGGTCTCAAGATTGAGTTTCATGAGACGATTGACAACTTCACTGATGCGCTGCTGGTCTTTCATGGTAACGTTGATAAATTCGACACCCGTATCGAAGAAGGATGGTTTTTTCTCATCGCTGTTGCGTCTCTGGACGGACCAGACAACTTTACCTTCGCATTTGATATGAATGGTCGTATCGAGCAAATCAATTTCCAATTCAACAGGAGTAAAAAGCTTAATGCCGCGCTTAAGAACAACACATACGCCGCCGATACCGATATTTTCTGTGTGGGTTAACATGGCCTCCGGCCCGGCGTGATTATGGCGGATAATAATGAGACACGGATAGTTAGCCCGAGGAAATTTTCTGCGATTCAATCCATCCCATCCTGACATATCCCACTCCCTTCAATGAGCCCCGCCGCATTCTTGCAGAATGCAAGAGGCGGGGCGAATTGATCCAACATTAATTTTTTTAAAAAATTAGTGTTGGATTAATTTCCTTTGAATCCTAACTATCGACTTGGCCTTGCCGGTTGCTTCCTCTATATCGAGTACGATACCGTTGAGCCAAATATCGTCGGTAGCAACTTCAAACTTCGCCGGCATGCTGGTCAAAAATCTTGAAATAATTCTGTCTTTGTTCTGGCCTATGACCGAATCGTGCGGCCCGGTCATGCCTAAATCGGTAATGTAAGCCGTCCCTTTCGGCAGGACCGTTTCATCGGAGGTCTGAACGTGCGTGTGGGTCCCGAAAACCGCCGATATTGTTCCGTCGCTAAAAAATCCCATGGCCCGTTTTTCACTGGTTGTTTCGGCGTGCATATCCAGAATAATCACCGGTGTGTCCTTGAGGACCTGTTTAACAATTGCCTCAAGGGCTCTAAACGGACAATTGACATTATAACGCATAAAAACGCGGCCTAAAAGATTTATTATGGCAACTTTTTTGCCAAGCGGTGTCGTCGAAATACAATACCCCCTGCCCGGAGCCCCGTCCGGAAAATTGGCCGGGCGAATGATATTGGGGTTTTCGTCCAGATAATCTTTAATCTCCTGACGATCCCAAATGTGATCACCGGTTGTCAGGATATCACAACCATCCGCAAAAAGTTCTTTGGCCTGTCTGGGAGTAACGCCTGATCCTCCAGCGCTATTTTCGGCATTGACGATTGTCAGTTCAATATCAAATTCACTTTTTAACCCCGGCAAAAGTTTTTTGATAGCCATCCGGCCGGGTTCACCGACGACGTCACCGATACAAAGGATTTTCATTTTACTTGGCTACTTCGACAGCACGTGTCTCTCGGATCACAATGACTCTAATCTGGCCCGGATATTCCATGCCTTCTTCAATTTTTTTACGGATATCGCGCGCCATAATAACGGCGTTGTCGTCGTTGACTTTCTCGGGATTGACAACAATACGAATTTCCCGGCCCGCCTGAAGCGCAAAGGCCTTGTCAACTCCCTTAAAAGAGTTGGCAATAGTTTCCAGACTTTCCAAACGTTTGACATACGTTTCCAGTGTTTCAGCCCGGGCACCGGGTCGGGCAGCACTGATGGCATCCGCCGCGCAAACTAAAACACCATAAATCGTGCTCATTTCGACTTCTTCGTGATGAGATTCGACGGCCTTGGCAATCTCTTCCAGTTCGCCGTACTTGCGGGCTAAGTTTCCGCCGACAATGGCGTGAGTTCCTTCCACATCCGGCCCGACAACTTTTCCGATATCATGGAGTAACCCCGCCCGGCGGGCAATTTTAAAATCTAACCCCAGCTGGGAGGCCATCAGCCCCATCAGCGTCGCGACTTCCTTCGTATGTTGGAGGGCATTTTGCCCGAAACTGGTTCTGTATTTTAATCGTCCGACTAATTTTAAAAGCTCCGGATGCATCCCGTGAATCCCCAAATCAAACGCGGCACGTTCCCCTTCTTCTTTAATTTTCTCGTCGAGTTCTTTCTTCGCCTTTTCAACAACCTCTTCAATCCGGCCGGGATGAATACGTCCGTCGGAAACTAGATTTTCCAAGGCCATGCGCGCCACTTCGCGGCGGACCATATCGAATCCGGAAATCGTCACCGCTTCGGGGGTATCGTCAATGATAATATCGACACCCGTCGCCATTTCAAGCGCGCGGATATTGCGCCCTTCGCGGCCGATAATGCGGCCTTTCATTTCGTCACTTGGCAAACTGACAACGCTGATTGTCGTTTCGGCGGTATGATCGCTGGCACAGCGTTGAATAGCTGTTGTAATAATCTCCCTGGCCCTTTTATCCGCAGTCTCTTTAATTTCTTCTTCGGCCTTACGAATTTTTGTCGCTTTCTCGTGCGTCAGTTCTTCTTCCAGACGAGAGAGAAGCAATTTTTTGGCCTCTTCGGGAGTCAGGGAAGAAATCATCTGCAGTCTTTGTTTTTCTTCGGCAATCAGTTTTTCTAAGTCTTCTCGTTTGCGTTTGGCCGCCTCTTCATCCTGGTGCAAAGCACCCACGCGGATATTAATATCTTTTTCTTTTTTCTCCAGCAAATCGGCGCGGCGCTCAAGATTTTCTTCCCGCTGAGCCATGCGCTTTTCCGCCGCAATCAATTCCTCACGGCGGTCCTTGGTTTCTTTTTCAAAATCCAGCCGCAGTTTGATCATCAAATCCTTAGCGGCTAAATCGGCTTCTTTTTTACGGTTTTCGACATCTCTTTTGGCAAACTCGGTTAATTCTTTGGCTTTGGTTTCCGCCTGTCTTAGTTTTTTATCGGCGAAAAAGGTCCGCAGCAAATACCCCGATAAAACCAAAACAATGGCGGCAACGGAAAAACCGACACTCTTAAGCAGTATGTTTGTATCGTCCATGAGTCATCCCTCTTTTCTTGATAACAACGGTCCGTTAAAAGCAGAAACCGTTTTTTGGCTTGGAAAATCTTTTTTAACGCTTGATCTTAGTTACTGATGACGCGCGAAACAGAAACGTCGCGGTCTTTTTGATGGGGGACGGCAGGGACGATTTGGAAATCAAAGGCGAGGCCAAACGCAGGCGTTGTTGAAGAGAGATTGATTAAAAAGCGGTCATAGTACCCCGCACCGCGTCCCAGGCGATTGTTACTACGATCAAAAGCAACGGCCGGAACAACGGCTAAATCAATGTCCTTTAGATCCACAGGACTTCTGAGATTAGGCTTTGGCTGCTGAATGCCGTATGGCCCTTTCTCCAGTCCTTTTTCGATGTCTTCAACAAAACAAGGAATCATGGTTTCTCGGTCTTTTATGATTGTCGGTAAAGCGATTGTCTTTCCCAATTGTCGTGCCTGCTTCATCATTGCAAACGTCTCAACTTCCCCATCAAATGATGCATAAAACAAAATAATATGCGCGCTTTGAAATTCCGGTGTCAAAAAAAGTTTTTTTTGGATTTTACGGCTTTTTTCGATCCGGTCTTCCTCCTTTTGGCTTCGTAATAGGTTTAAGATTTTTTTGCGTAAAACACGTTTGGCGTCCGCAAGAACGGAGGCGCCTTTTTCACGGTCTTGATTTGGTTGTTTCACGTTTCTAATTTTCCATTGTAACATTTTTTTATTTTGCACACAACCGAAAATCTCCAAAGCCGCTGGGAAAAATGAGAGGGCGCCCCCGCTGTTTCGTTTTGCGAAACAGCGGGGGCGCCCTTTGATATCAGCCCCACCGTGCCGTCGAGGTCAAGTATTTAGTGAACCGGGTTCACTAAGTGGGTGCCGCCCTGACTTACCCGCAGGTAAGATCGAGAGGATTGGCTCCCTTTGAGTTTTCATTGGTTCATTTAACTTGGAAACCCTCTAACGCGCAAAGCAGGGAAAATTATTTAAGCATTACTATTATAACACGCTTCCTAAATACGTTTCAATGGCACAATACCTATCGGATGGTCGCGCCAAATTTCTCGGTAATATTTTTTAAAAATGTCTCATGGCGCTGGTTCACTTCCTCTTCACGAAGAGTCCGGGAGGGCGACTGGTAAATGAAAGACAGTGTCATACCATGATGGCCGGCGGGTATTTTCTCTCCGAGGTATTGTTCGACAAATTTAACGTCCGTTAAAAACTCGGGAATCACGCCAACGGCCAACGCGTGAATTTGTTCAAAGGTCACGTCCTTTTTAACAGCCAAACTCACGTCTCTGGTAATCACCGGAAATTCGGATAGCGCCCTAAATCGTATTTTTGGCTTTCGCGCGCCGTATAGCGCGGAAAGGTTGACTTCGCCGTAAAGAATATTTTTCTGTTTGATGTCCCACGCTGACAGCACGCTTGCCGCCAATACGCCGAACGTGGCGACTTTATTCCTGTTGAGAAGTGCACACGCGGCCTGCCCCCTTTCAAAAGCCTTTTCCTCCGTCGGGATAAAAGAAATTTTATCTCCAGATAACACATCCAATAGGCTCTTTACGATTCCTTTGACATCGTAAAATTCGGATTCCTGTTTTTGGGATTCTCTCCAATCTTGATTACGCCGGCCGGATAAAACAATACCCAGAACTTCCTGTTCTTCCGTGTTTGAAGCCAAATAGATTTTTCCTGTTTCAAAAAATTTCAAATCCCGTTGACCACGATTCAAATTTAGCGCCACAACTGGCAGTAAACTTGGCAATAAAGACGGTCGCATCATCTCTTGCTCTGCCGTCAATGGATTCTTGACGCGAATCGCATCCGCCGCAGACAGATTGGATTTTTCCACACTGCGTTCGTTAGTCATCGTGTAACTGATGACTTCATTAAAACCCTGCGCCGTTAAATGATTGGCAACCGTTTCCCGTAAAATCCTATTTTTGCTTTGGGGAATGCTATTGGCCTTAATAAGCGACAATGACATCGGCAAGGTATCGTATCCCAGGATACGGGCAACCTCTTCGATAATGTCGACGTCATTTTTAATATCGTTTCGAAAGGGCGGAACCGAAATCATAAGTGTATTTTTCTTCGTTGTGACTTTAAATCCGAGTTTGTTCAAAATCGTCTGACAACGACTGAGAGAAATTGTCGTGCCCAAACAACGGTCGATTTCGTTTTTGTCGACAGCAACCATACGTTTGGTAACAGTTTTTTGTGAGTGAATATCGGCAGCGGCTGATATCGTTCCGCCAGCGAGTTCCAATATCAAATTAACTGCCCGCGCCGACCCAGTGCCGACTCCTTCCATGTCAACGCCCCTCTCAAACCGGTACGAAGAATCGCTGGAAAGTCCTAAGGCCCGCGCCGCCCGGCGGATTAAAATCGGGTCAAAGCAGGCGCTTTCGAGAAGAATGTTTTTTGTCGATTCGGTTACTTCGGTATTTTTACCACCCATGATTCCGGCAATCGCGACAGGTTTTTTGGCATCGGCAATGACGAGAATAGAAGAATTGAGTTTACGTTCAACACCATCAATTGTTGTGATAATTTCGCCGTCTTTGGCGCGACGGACAACAATCTTCTTGCCATTCAATTTGTCATAATCAAAAGCGTGCAAGGGTTGACCCACTTCCATCAAAACAAAATTGGAAATATCAACAACGTTGTTTATGGACCGCAAGCCGATTGTACTAAGACGGCCTTTCATCCATACGGGTGTTTCTTGGACACGGATATTTTCAATCACCGTACCGATATAACGAGAACAATCTTTCTTATCAGAAATTGCGATATCGGATTTTTTCTTTGGAGATTTGGGTGTTTTGAACTTTGGGGATTTGAGAGGTTTGTTAAAAATAGCGGAAACTTCGCGAGCAATTCCTAAATGATTCAGGCAATCCGGGCGGTTGGGTGTAATTTCGAGTTCAAAAACGGTATCGTTACCAATTTTTTCCGTCTTTTCAACTTCCAAGCCCGCCATCGTTAACCGTTGGGCCAATTTCTCAGCATCGACGGTAACAGCAACGTAATCCGTAAGCCATTGATAAGAAATCTTCATTTGTTTGATATTTTAACTTAACAGCTGGGGTTTGCATAGGAAATATTTGGGAAGGATTTGAAAGCGGTTAGTTACATCGAAAGCAAGTACGTATTGTTTCTGAGCCGATAAATGCTGTGTTTCGATAGTTTGCCTCTAGCCATCCTCCGCCGGGAATACTGGAACAAAGAGGCGGATCGAGGGTTTGTCCGACAATTCCTGTCAGATCCATGACTTGGCAAGTCCTATCAGTCCTAAAGCAAGTCCGTATTTTTTCTTCACCGATTACTGAAGTATCTCGATAATGCGCCTGTTGCCATCCTGGAGCTGGAATCCCAGGGCAAAGGTTAGGATCATTGCTTTGTCCGACAATTCCTGTCAAATCCATCACTGAATTTCCCGGTGCCCGGACATTCTGCCAAGTCGCCAAACCTGCCGCATCGGAGGTCAAAACTTTGTTGGATCCCTGATTGCCATCTACGATTTTGACGTCGCCAACAACATGCAACGTGGCATCGGGAAGTATTGTTCCTATTCCGACATCCACCGCGTTAGCACCCGTACCGCCTAATACGAACTTATTACTGCCCCCAACCACGGCTTGATAACCAATAGCGGTGGCGTTTATAAAATTATCGTCTGATGGCCTTGCACGTGTGCCTATGAACACATTATTTGAACCGGTAACATTGAAAGCAGGGTCTGATATCAGGCCTCCTGCGCCAAAACCAACGCCAACGTTCCTGCTCCCAGTGGTCCGACGAAGGGCGACTTGGCCGACGGCCGTGTTATCCATTCCGACGGTGTTTTCGTAAAGAGAACTTCCGCCAATCGCAACGTTGTGATCTCCTGAGGTATTACGCATGAGAGCGGCTATACCGACAGCTGTGTTGGTCGTTCCTGTGGTGTTACTTGTAAGAGCACTCCTGCCAACAGCCGTATTGAAAGCGCCGGTGGTATTAGAAGCTAATGCACCAGCGCCAACAGCTGTGTGTTCGTGCCTTGTGGTATTACTACGAAGGGCGCCCGCTCCAATGGCTGTATTACTTTCTCCGGTCGTATTATTCTGAAGAGAATTCGGGCCAATACCGGTATTGTCCCGTCCTGCCATGACAAGATTACCGGCATTGATACCCAGAAAAGTATTATATTGTCCAAAGGCTCCGTAGCTATATAGAAATCTATCCGGGCCTAATTTAATGACGCCGGTTGCTGCCGAAGCCAGTGGCAAACGAATATTGCCATTAACTTCAAGTTTCTCATTCGGCGTGTTTGTCCCGATCCCAACAAAATCATTGATATTTTGCAAATAAACATCCTCAAGGCCGGCATTGCGAACCCAGATGCCGCTTCCGCCAACCGAGCCCCACTGTGCTCCTGCCCCAATATCTTCACAAACCCTTAAACTATTTAAAGCATCATCATAATACATGAGGCCTACGGTAAATCCATTGCAGTCAGCCGCAGGCAAAGCAGCCCGAGGGGCAAGCCGCAGGCGGTCATATTGGCCAAAAGGCGAAGGATAATAAGTTGTCAGGGTAATGGTTTCTTGGGCGTAGACACAGATATTCGCTGTTAGTGTGAGAATTAATGCGACAATAAAAGAGATTTTTTTAATATTCATAATTTTTTTCTCAGGTAACATTTACATTCGGTGATCTTGTAATACTCATTCTTTACGGACATCGAAAACACGTGCGGACGAAATTATAAGGGGCATTACCACCTGCCTTTTCTTCTCCAAAATCTGCTTGTACCCAGCCTCCTCCAGGAAGTGACGCGCAGGTAGGAGGCGTGTTTAATGGAAAAACGTTGTTAATTCGACGCAGGTACATAACTTGACACGCTTTATCTGTTCTGTAACAGGTACGAACAAAATTAGTAACGAAATTGCCTCCTGAATGTTCTTCTGCAAAATCTGCTTGTACCCAGCCTCCTCCAGGAAGTGACGCGCAGGTAGGAGGCGT
>CAZEUO010000044.1:0-3411 GCA_964515035.1 uncultured Planctomycetales bacterium | reverse complement strand
GTTTAACGGAAAAACATTATTGACTCTGTGTAAATACATTACCGACTCGCCCGGCCCCAGACTTTGCCAACTGGCTAAACCGGTGGCATCGGAAGTCAAAACTTTACTTACTCCCTGGTTGCCATCGACCATTTTAATATGACCGTCGATTGTCGCATCGCCAACAACATGAAGTGGCGTGTTGGGAGTTGAGGTCCCAATCCCAAGCCTGCGGTCATCAAGGACGTGCAATATGGTCGCGCCCAAAGAATTTTCCACATGAAAAGCACTAGTGTTGAAATCACTGCCTGTTCCATGGACCGTCAGTTTAGAGCCTGGGGTTTCTGTGCCCGCACCAAGATTACCTCTCACATAAAGATTACCGTTGGCGGGCGCGCCGGCCAGGACACTCCCATCACCCGCTGCTCTTTTATAACCTAAATACATATCATCGGCGGTGACAACAAGACGAGGAAAAGGAGTCATCGGACTGCCCCCCTGTCCTCCGCCAATCCCAAGTCCTTGTGTTTCCACGGCTGAATTGTTTTCGCTAAGAATGAGGTTTCCGTAAAGATTGCCTCTTGATTCAAGCGCTAAATACTCAGTTTGATTGTTAATAATATCTCTAGTACGAATGTTAACGCCAGCGAATGAAACGTCAAGACCAATTATCACAGAGTTAGCCGGATCAACGGGAGCATAAAAAAGGGCCATACCGGCAACTTCCAGCTTATTAGCGGGATCGCTCGTGCCAATACCGACTTTGTCATTGATATTTTGTAAAAAAACCTGTTCATCAGCAGCATCGCGGCGCCAGATGGAATCGCCAACTGCATTCCATTGCCAATTTCCGGCTCCCATATCTTCACAAACCCTTAAACTATTTAAAGCATCATCATAATACATGAGGCCAACAGTTGTATTATTACAGTCGGCGTTTGGTAAGGTTGCCCGAGGCGCAAGCCGCAGCCGATCATACTGGCCAAACGGTGAGGGGTAATAGGTTGTGAGGGTGATTTGTTCTTGGGCGTAGGCTATTGGCAACATGACAACAACCAGAATAGTGGCAATTACTAAAAAAACAACATGTTGAATTTTTTTCTTCATATCATATCCAATCGTGAAAACGTAAAAAGTTCTACCAACTAAAACAGCGCGCTTCACATATGACATCGCAATCGTCACAATTACCGCCTGTAGCTACTGTTAGCTTCCAAGCGGGAGCCAGAAGAGCTGGACCGCACGGGACAAGCACCGGGGACGGTTCAACTCTACAAGAAGCCCATTCGCCACTCGAGTCAATGTCTTCGAGTGTTTGCATGGTCAGAAAGCAAATGCTGCGAGAGGAACATGTCATAATGATTTCTCGGGTTGTTGAGGTGTTGGCTATTGATTGGCGATAAGGGCCAGTCACCTGAAAATTAGTAAAATTTCCCCCGACCGTCAGATTTCTCCCGACCGTCAAATTGCCATCCAGCTTAATATTCCCCTGTCCCGGATCTTCCCAGCTGCCGACTTTAAGGCTTTTGCTCATGACGGCAAAACCGTCGGCATAGATACCGCCATAACCGTTCGCCCCGCATTGGTTTGCTTGTTCGCATCCCGCAAAAACATATCCGCCGGCGGAAATATTTCTGTTGGCGACAATATCCCCTGTCCCGGCATTGGCTAAAGGCGGAGTTCCGGATGAGAGAGCGCCATTAATTACTAGCTTGGCAGCAGGATTGGTTACGCCGAGTCCAATATTGCCGTTTGGCAGAACGGTAACGCGCTCTGCCCCTGCGGATTCATCGAACAATCTAAATCTTCCGCTATTGTCTTCAACTCCCAATGCCCAAGACCTTTGATCATTTTTAATCCGTAAGGCCGCATGGCTGGTTTCTGATTCGATAAAAGCTTTGGTATCACCAATGGCGCGAATATGAAAAATTTCTTGAGGAGTTTGGAGGCCTATCCCGACAGAATCATTCAGGTTTTGCAAAAAGACTTGCTCGTCGGCGGCATTGCGTTCCCAAATTACGCTTCCGCCGCCAATCAAACCCCATAGCCCACCTCCGGCTCCGTCATCTTCGCAGACTCGTAACGCATTTAAGACGTTATCGAAATACATGAGGCCAATGGAAGTCCCATTGCAGTCAGCATCAGGAATTGTGGCGCGGGGCGCAAGCCGCAGGCGGTCATATTGGCCAAAAGGCGATGGATAATAGGTTGTGAGGGTAATCGTTTCTTGAGCGTAGGCCGTTGAAAAAATGGCGACGGATAAAAGGAAGAAAATCGCTAAAAATGTTCTTTTCATTTTTGCCTTTTGAGGGTTTAGAGGTTTTTCCTACTCCTGTATAAAGTTTATTACACCTTCTCTCGAAAGACAACACAAATTAGGGCTAAAAAGAGAGCGTTTTCTTAAAAAATGTTTTTTTAATTTTATATAAAACTGAAGGTTATGGATGTTGGAGGGCGGTTTTTGGTTTATGCGAGGCTCTAAAATTGGGCCAAAAACCGCCTATCGTTTTCGAAGAAATAACGAATGTCGGTAATGCCGTAGCGAAGCATGGCGATACGCTCTACCCCCATGCCAAAGGCGAGGCCGGTGTACTTGCCCTTAGGATAACCAACGGCTTCAAACACTTTGGGGTTAACCATGCCGCAACCCATGATTTCAAGCCAGCCTTTGCGGCCGCAGACCGAGCAGCCTTTAGCGCCACAAATGTAACAGGAAATGTCAACCTCGGCGGAGGGTTCAGTGAAAGGAAAAAAATGCGGGCGAAAACGCATTTTGATGTCTTTACCGAAAAGGCTCTTGCAAAAAACATTGAGAAGCCCCTTCAGATCAGAAAACTTAACGTCCTCATCCACCAGCAACCCTTCGATTTGATGAAACATAAACGAGTGGCTGGCATCAACAGCATCAGGACGATACACTTTGCCGGGCACAACGACAGCCAGCGGCGGTTTATGGGCTTTCATAATGCGGATTTGTGCCGGTGATGTATGACTGCGCAAAAGCAAAAAACGGTCCTTTGTCGACGGGTCTTTCCTTTCTAAATAAAAGGTATCAAATGCATCACGGGAGGGATGGTCAATGGGGATATTAAGTGCGGTAAAATTATTAAATTCTGTCTCAATCTCCGGGCCTTCCATGACGGCAAATCCGAGTTTTTCAAAATTAGAGCAGATCTCATTAATGGTCGATGACAAAATATGTCTTCGACCCACTTCCCTTTCAACACCAGGAATGGTTACATCAATTGTCTGCTTTGCCGATGATCCGGAAACGTTTTTGACCTGAAGTTGTTTCTGCTTTTCGGAAAGGAGTTCGGTGATGCGGTTTTTTAATTCGTTGGCCCCTTTGCCGATGCGGGGCTTTTCTTCATCGGATAACGTTGAAAGGCTGTCGTAAATTTGCGAAACAATGCCTTTGCGGCCGAGATATTT
>CAZEUO010000043.1:0-12608 GCA_964515035.1 uncultured Planctomycetales bacterium | reverse complement strand
GGTTTCCGGCCGGGTCAGAACTTTGAAATCCGGTGTTAAACCCAATTCAAGAGCGTTCTCGCGAAGCACGCGGTCGCCAAAGGCATGAAAGGTAAAAATCCAGGTGTCGGTAAATCCGTACGGCACGAGGACGTCGACTTTTTCCTGCATTTGGTGTGCGGCCTTGTCCGTGAAGGTTAAAGCCAGTATCTGATCGGGCCGCACCTTATTGTTCACAATCAAATGCGCAATCCGCCGCGTGATGACGGTCGTCTTCCCCGTCCCCGCGCCGGCAATAATCAGCATTGGGCCGAAATCATGGGCAACTGCTTTCTTTTGCTGCGGATTTAGACCTTCGAGGATGTGAGACTTCATAGATTAATTATTAGGTGAGAAATCTTAATAAGAGCCGTCCCTTTTTGGGGACTGTCCCCTTCTCTGTCCCCTTCTCCTTCTCCCTTCTCTTCTCGTTTTTTTTGTTTTTTATTTTAAGATTTCCTCAATCTTGTGTATTGCTTCTGCTGCCTCCGATAAGGGGGTGACATCTCCACAACGCCCAAAGACTTCAAATCGCCCATTTCGTTGGCGGGCAAATATCAAGTATTCTTCCCCTTTTTTCAAAACGACGGTTGCAGAATAAATAACAACTTCCTGGGAAACTTCCCCTTTAAATACTCTGTCAATTTTGACATGGTGCTGTTGAGCGAGGCCAGGGCTATCAGCCCAAAGGCTCTGAGGGACCGCCGCAGAAAAACCTTTGCTCTCATCTTCATCTTTGCGCTCTTGGACCGACGGCCCTTCCTCTCTAATCACTTGCGTGACTTTACCCGTTACTACAATATTCGCATTGAATAATTGTTTCTCCAAAGAATAATCTTCGCATACGGTCATCCCAAAACTCCTTTGAATACAAAATAACAAAAGAAGGTTTACGGTGAGAAGTAATTTTATTATTTTTTGGCAGATGGGTTGATATGTCATAGCTTCTGATATTTCAAAATCAATTTTTGAGAGTTAGCTGTCCCCTTTTATTTTCTCGTAAACTGCAGCAGCTTTCCGGCGTAAAAACGGATAAATTTTTTTTCATGCTCAGTCACCGGTTCTAAGATTCTGACGCCGACTTTATATTCGGTTGAGTTTGAAATCTGTACTTCCTTAATCCAAAGCACTTCAACCCGAAGAGTCACAACATCCTGGCGCGTGCCCGGCAACGTTACGTGAATCGGAAGCTGCGTCCCCACTTCCATACCTTCTTGCGTTGACAGGCAAAAACCGGTCGCGCTAATATCCAAGGTACTGGCGATCGCGGTTGTCCCGCTGACAGAGGGGATCTCCATTAAACAATTAAGCCCGACACAAAACCTGTGACTGCGTCTTCGTTCGACCATGTTTTTCTATGTCGCAAGTACCATACGGTACCGCGCCTTATTTTGTTTCACCTTTTTACTCAATTGCAAAGCTCACTTTGATATTTCAATTAAAGTAACAGCGTTTAGCAATTCTATCCATTTTTGCCGCACATCATCAGATATAGGAACTTTTTTAGTCGTATAACGTATCGTCCACATTCCGTCGTTACCTGCCAAGAGACGCACAATTTCATGTTGCTTTTCTGCCTTAGGACAACTTTTTATTTCCCACTCGTAAATTAAATTATTCGTACCCTCGCTGATATTCTTCCAATCCGTTTGCGGGCAACTTTGCACAATTATGCTCTTAGTATTTTCCATAACTTTGCTTAACGGAACTTGCTGTAAGCCGAAAAGTAAATTGACCGTTACCAGCTCACTCCAAGCATTGACCGCTTCTCCTTCCAAGACATATTCAACAACAGACTGCGTTCCGTCTGCCTTCTCGTATCCTTTGACCCATTTTCTGCCGTCAAAATGAAGTTGAGGCTTTTCGCCTATAACAGTTTTAACGTATTGTTTCAACGCCTTTGTGGCAGATTGATTGTCTGGATCAACTTTTAATGCGTTCTCATAAAAAATTTTTGCCTGGTCTTCCTGACTATAGGCGTAGAAATAAATATCTCCCAAAAGAAAATAACAATGACTCTTGATCGGACTAAATGCGGCATCTTCCCCCATCAATTCAATGGCTGATGAGAGTTCCTTCTCCGCAGCTTTAAATGTTTCTTGGGCCTTGGTTGCATTTCCTTGAGAGAGAAGACGCTTGCCGCTCTCCATCAGCATGCCTCCATAATTCATATGCAAAGAATGTTCTTTAGGGTCCTTTGCAATGGCCTCTTTTAAAAGATTCAACCCTTCATCCCATTGGCCTTGTTGAATCAGCGCCAACCCTTTGTTGGTCAATTGATTTGTTTCTTCATTCGCAAAAACGAATCGAACATTGGCAAAACCAACCATTAACAAAAGCGTGAAAACAAACCAAAATTTTTTCCTCATCTCATCTCCTTTTTTACCCTATACCTCCAAAACCATTCTGTACCGCGCCTTATTTTGTTTCACCTTTTTAATCGCGAGATTAACATCCTTCAATGCCATGACTTCGACTTGCGCCTTAATATTGTGCTTTGCGGCAAACCCCAACATTTCTTTTATGAGCTTGCGGCTGCCGATAACGCTTCCCACTACCATTTTTTGATCCGGAATCAGCGCATCCGCGGTAATCCCTAAAGGGCCCGGCGCAACTCCCACAACACACAATTTTCCGTTGGGCCGAAGCGCCGATAAATAATCCTCCCAATGCATGCCGACATTCACCGTTGATAATATAAAATCAAAAGCGGATTTCTTTTTCTTGAGTTCCGTAACATTGACGCTCGATATAAAATTTTTCGCCCCTAACGCCTTAACTTCTTTTTCTTTTCCCGGAGTCGATGAAAACGCCGTCACCTCATAGCCTAAAGCGCTGGCGAATTGAACCGCCAAATGCCCCAACCCCCCGACTCCGATAATGCCAACCTTGGCTTTCGGAGCATCCACCAAACGCTTCAAGGGCGAATAGACCGTAATCCCTCCGCACAATAGCGGCGCGGCACCGGTTGAATCAATTTCTTTGGGGATTACAAACGCGAAACGGCTGTCGGTTTGCATGCGCTCGCCAAAGCCGCCAAAATGCCCGCGGCAAGTGGCCGTGCTTGCTACGCAAAGATTTTCTTCACCCTTAAGACACCATTCGCATTCCATGCAACTTCCCGACTGCCAGCCGATTCCGACACGATCGCCTTTTTTTAAATCTTTCACATTCGCCCCAAGGTCTTCGACAATACCAATCACCTCATGGCCCGGGACAATCGGAAAATGCTGCGTCCCCCAGTCGCCGTCAACTAAGTGAATATCACTGTGGCAAATTCCGCAGTGAGTCACTTTGATTGTAATTTCCTGCGGGGCTAAGGCGTGCAGGTCGTATTGGAATTCTTTTAAGGGTTCTTTGGGCTTAAACGCCGCGTAGCATTTGACGGACATGAGTGATTTCCTAAATTATGTCATTGCGAGGAGCGTTTTTTGCGACGAAGCAATCTCTTTAAAAACAGATTGCTTCGCTTCGCTCGCAATGACAGTACTCGCTAAAAATTTATTCTTGACAATAATATCAATTCCTATATACTTTCATGACGTCGTAACAACTTAATACTTAAAAGAGAAAAATTTCATGCCAAAAGAATGCGTCATATGTCACCGAGGGCCGGTTGCCGGCCGCAAATACAGCCGGCGCGGTATGGCCAAATACAAAGGCGGGGCCGGTATTAAGATCGCCCGCAAAAATCTGCGTCGTTTCCTGCCTAATCTGCAAAGAGTCAAGGTCCTGTTAAACGGATCCGTCCAGCGGGTCAACATCTGCACTAAATGTATCAAGTCAGGGCTTGCGATTAAAGCGTAAGCTGTCGCCTTACCAATCAAACAAATATTCTGTCATTGCGAGGAGCGTAAGGTACTGTCATTGCGAGCCCGAACGTAGTGAGGGCGAAGCAATCTGTTTTAAAAAGCGAGATTGCTTCGTCGCCCTATCGGGCTCCTCGCAATGACAAAAGGTCCATTGTGACCTTTCAATCACTCTCTGCCTCCCTATCGCTACTCTCTTTTATATCTTTAACTTCTAGTTGAACCGCCGGATCTTTTTTCCAATCATCAATTCCTAAGCTATAAGCCAAATCAATTTCCTTAGCGTTGGCGACTAAATCAAAAAACTTTCCCTTCCCAAAACCAACCGCCTGATGCGTTACCTTTCCATCGGTGACCCAGAATTTAATCGTGTCTTTGCCGAGGCGCGCCGGCGCGCCTTTGACTGTCAGCCGGCGCGAACAGAATTTAGGAATAGGATTCCCTTCTCCGTAAGGCGCCAGCGTTTCAATCGTATTAATCAATTCCACATCCAAACCCGACAAAGGTATTTCGCAATCCAACTCCAGTGTTGGAATCAGATCATCGGTATTTAAATTTTCTTTGGCAAACGCATTGATACGGCTGCGGAATTGGTCGATGTTACCTTCTTTAATCGTCAACCCCGCGGCACGCTCGTGGCCGCCGAAATTTTCCAGAAGACCGGAACAATGTGTCAGCGCTTCAAACAAGTGAAATCCATCGATAGAACGCGCTGACCCCACTCCCACGCCTTCGTCTAAAGAAATCACAACTGTCGGCCGGTAATAGGTGTCCATAATACGTGATGCCACAATCCCGATAACCCCACGATGCCAGCCTTCCCGGCTTAAAACAATAATCTGATGGTCTTTAAAATTAACCTCCCGCTCCACAATCCCCAGGGCCTCTTCCACAATATCTTTTTGGGTTTGCTGGCGCGTTTTGTTGTTTTCTTCCATGCTCTGGGCTATTTCCATCGCTTCACCAATATCCTGCGATAATAATAATTGTAACGATTTTTCTGCCGATCCCATGCGCCCGCTGGCGTTAATTCTTGGGCCTAAAATAAATCCGACGTGGTAGGGCCGTAATTTTTTTCCTTTAATACGGGCCACCTCGATTAACGCCTGAAGACCTTTATTTTTGGTTTCATGAATCCGGCTTAAGCCTTCTTTGACAAAAATACGGTTTTCGCCGTTAAGCTCCGCGACATCGCTGATTGTCCCCACCGCGACAAGATCCAAATCATCCATGGGAACTTCGTTAAGCAAAGCGTGAGAAAGTTTAAAAACCAATCCTACCGAAGCTAAACCTTTAAACGGATAGGTGCAATCATGGCGTTTGGGATTGATAATGGCAACGGCTTTGGGGAGTTTTTCATCGGTCGGTTCGTGATGATCGAGAATGATGACGTCAATCCCATTTTTGTTCAAGCCATCCACTTGGGTAAAGGCATTGATACCGCAGTCAACTGTAATCAGCAATTGAATATTTTTTTCCCTGGCAATGTCGGCAATCGCGTGGTTGAGGCCATAACCCTCGCTCATGCGATGAGGAATGTAATTGAAGACTTCAATGCCTAGTTTGGTTAACGTCCCGTGCAACAAGGCCGATGAGCTGACACCGTCCACATCGTAATCACCAAAAATCATGACGCGCTCTTTTTTGTCGCGCGCCTGGTTAATCCGTTTGACGGCTTTGTCCATGTCCTTTAAAAGAAACGGGTCGTGTAGATTGGAAATGCCGCAGTTTAAAAATGATTTGGCTGTTTCGGTTGTCTCAACACCGCGATTGATCAAGAGCTGGGCAACCAGCGGATGAATTCCTAAGGAATTGCTGAAGGCAACTTGGAGGTGAGGATTGGGGGTTTTGATGTGCCAGTGTTTTTGCATCACATCTTTACCGGCGCGCTGACGCCGAGGAGTGTTAAACCGTTGGCAATGACAATGCGGGTAGCGTCAATTAAGCCCAAACGTTCAGAGGATAAGTCTTTATCGTCCCCGATAACACGGTGCTTGTCATAAAACCGGTGAAAGCAGGTCGCCAACTCCTGCATGTAATTAACCAACGCGAAACAATCACGCTGAGCCACGCAAATCATGAGGATGTCGGAAAAACTTCCGATTTTTTTCATGAGGTCAAGTTCTTCCTCTTCTTTTAATAGTTTTAAACCGGTTTGTTTAGGTTTCAATTTGGATTGCCCGGCCATTTCGAGAAGACTGTTGATGCGCGCGTGGGCGTATTGAATATAATACACGGGGTTCTCGGGCGTTTCTTTCTTGGCCAGCTCCAAATCAAAATCCAAATGGGCGCTGGTGTGGCGCATTAAAAAGAAAAATCGCGCCGCATCCACCCCCACTTCATCCATCACTTCCCGTAGGCTGATATATTGGCCGCGGCGTGTGGACATTGATAAAGGCTTGCCGTCTCTGAAAATTGTCGCCAGTTGAACAATCAAGACTTCTAAATTCTTAGGGTCAAAGCCAAGTGCGGCAACAGCCGCTTTGATTCTGGGAATATAACCGTGATGATCCGGCCCCCAAATATTAAAAACCTGGTTGAATCCGCGCTGAAATTTATCTTTGTGATAAACAATGTCGGGAGCTAAATATGTAAATGAGCCGTCGCTTTTTTTAACCACCCGGTCTTTGTCATCGCCGAATTGGGTTGATTTAAACCACCAGGCGCCTTCGTGCTCGTAGATAAAGCCTTTATCTTTCAGTTCGATTAAAACTTTTTCGGTATTTTTAAGGGTCGCAATTTTGGATTGGTGCGACCAGACGTCGAATATGACGCCAAAATTTTTTAGCTCTTCTTTAATGACGGCTAAAAGATAATCGACGCCGAATTGCCGGAAATCTTCGGGGGCGATTTTATTAAGATCAGCAACAGTTTTGACTTTACGCTTCGCCATAAATTCCTTGGCCATATCCTTTATATAATCGCCCTGGTAGCCGTCTTCGGGGAACGTGACGCTCTCGCCTAGTTCTTCGCGGGCACGCAGCTCAATCGAACGGCCCAGAATATTAATTTGGTTGCCTTCGTCGTTTAAATAAAATTCTTTGGTGACATCGTACCCGACAAATTTAAAAATGTTTGCCAGAGCATCGCCGACAGCGGCTTGCCGGGCGTGCGCGACGCTTAAAGGGCCCGTGGGGTTGGCGCTCACAAACTCAATTTGCAGCTTTTGTTTTTTCCCCTCGGCAAGCCGCCCGTAGTCCTTGCCCTTTTTAAAAACATCGGCCAGGATGTCATAAAAGGCATTGACCGTTAAATAAAAATTAATAAAGCCGGGTTTTTTGACTTCGACAGATTTGACTTTGTCTTTGAGAGGGCTTTTGGAAAGATTCTTTTGGATAATACTGCAAAGCTCTGTTGCCACGCTTATCGGGTCTTTTTTGGCGAGTTTGGTCAAACGCATGGCGATATTGGTTGACAACTCGCCGTGAATTTTATCAGCCGGAATTTCCAGAGTCGCGGAAGGATATTGCTCTAAAGCGGGATGGGCCTCTTTAACAGATGCCTCGATTAAAGCCTGCAGTTGGTCTTTTAATTCCGTTAACATCGGATGCGGCCCTTCGGATGGGTCTGCTATTTTCTTTTCCAATTGATGCGCGGGGCGTCCTGCCAGAGATGCTCGATTCCGTAAAATTCGCGCAGCTCAGGAACAAAAATGTGAGTAATAATATCACCCGTATCGAGAAGAATCCAGCGTGCCGCCTGCACCCCCTGGCGAAAGCCGGCCTTTAAGCCCAGCTTCCCTAAGCCTTCGTCAATCGAGTCAGCAATGGCGCGGACGCGCCGGTCAGATGTACCCGTGCAGATAACAAAATAATCGCAGAAATTTACGTTTTTCCGCATATCGAGGACGACAACGTCGTCCGCCTTCGTATCAAACGCAAACCCTGCGATTAATTTTGCTATATTTCGTGAAGTTAACTGCGCTTTTTTGATGGTAAGGGATAATCCTTAATGCGTCAATATCACTGTTTCTTTAATCCCGCAATGCAGTGCCGCGATCCGAATGAAGGACCGCGGAGGCAAAATAATGACGGTTAATTTTTAATTTACTTCTTTAATTTTGCGGCTTGATCTTTGGAAACAACGCGCCAGCATTCATGCGGGCCGGATTTAGACTTGGCAACGGCGAAGAAACGCCCGCTTCTTTCCTTAATGGAATACTCTGTCGCTTTGAACTTGCCCTTGGACTTCACATCGTAGAACTCGAGCTCTTGCATGCCGTTCTCCTTTTGCGGTTAATGGTTGAGTGTCTAAAGCAATTAGAAGTCTAACTGATATTCAAATGTTTGTCAATACTTTCAGCTGATAATTGTCCCTTTATTCCTATAATACTCGGGTATTGATGTTTGAGGCGGCTCCCCAAGGATTTCAATTCTGGGGAGCCGCCGAAAACATCCTAGCTAACCTTCATCAAATCATTTAAACCGTTTTCCTGATTGTCCTTCAGCGGTCCGACAATGGAGAGATTAACGTTCTTACGTTGAAAAACACCGTCCGCGACACTCCGGATATCATTAATCGTCACTTTATTGACTTCCCTTAAGATATCTTTCAGTGTTTTTGTCCTGTCCAAGGACACCGTGCTCTCCCCGATCCAAAACATATGCTCGAGCGTGTCTTCAAGGCCAAGAAGCGTCTGGCCCAGGTAATAATCCTTGGCGCGGGAAAATTCATCTTTGGAAACAGCCTGGGTACGGATCTTGCCTAGTTCCTTTAATATGACATCAACGGCTTCAACGATTTTCGTATTGTCAACACCGGCGCGAATCAGAAACAGCCCGGTATCGGACAGTGATTTGGCCGAACTGCCAATCGCGTATGCGAGCCCGCGCTTTTCCCTAACTTCATCAAATAAACGGCTCGACATGTTGCCGCCTAAAATGATATTCAAAAGCTGATAGGCGTGACGGTCCTTGTGGTCATCCGGTAAACCGAATGCCCCGATCGCCAAATGCATCTGCTCAATCGCTTTTTTAAAGAATTTGGCCTTCGGTTTAATCTGGGAATTATCGGCATTGCGATAACGATTCTTGCGACTGCTGTCAAATTTTGCGGATTTTTTTGAAGTCAACCCGACGACATGATCGTGGCTCAGCCGGCCGCTGGCGGCAACAACAATATTGGCGGGCGTGTAATGGCCCCGGTGAAAACTTTGCAGATCCTTTTCGCTCATAGCCCCCACAGACTCGAAACTACCGGCTAAATTCATCCCCAACGGATGCCCCGGCCACATTAATTCTTCCAAAAGTTCGATAACAAAATGCTGCGGCTGGTCGCGGTACATTTTGATTTCCTCCAAGATGACGCCGCGTTCTTTATTGACATCTTTTTTGGCAATCAAGGGATGATAAACCATATCAGAGAGGATGTCGAATGTGCGGTCAAGATGCTTGGAAGGAATTTTGGCAAAGTAACAGGTATATTCCTCAGAGGTGAAGGCGTTGAGCGTTCCCCCGACGCCTTCGATCTGTTCTTTAATGGCTTCGCAGGAATATTTTTGCGTCCCCTTAAAAAGAATGTGTTCCAGGAAATGAGCAGCGCCTTTGTTTTTCTTATCTTCGTGTCGTCCGCCGGCGGCAATCCAAATGCCAACCGAAACGCTGTCCCGGTCTTTCATTTCATTGGTGATGACACGTAACTGATTTTTTAAAATTGTTTTCTTGTACATGAAATTCCTCTTAAGAAAGTGCCCTCGTTAGACTGGAAACAAACTTAGAAACGTTTTTGATTAAATTTGTCTTCCCGGAATGACGCGCAATCACGCTGACAATCGCGCTGCCGACAATAACACCATCGGCGATTTTAGAAATGTTTTTGGCCTGTTGTGCCGTTGAAATGCCAAAACCTACACACACCGGCTTTTTGGTCAGGCGCTTGGCGAGTGTGATATTTTTCGCGAGTTCCGCGGGCAAGGCGCGACGGGCGCCGGTGACGCCGGTTAAAGACACATAATAAATAAAGCCCGTGGAGGCGCCCGCAATCGTTTTAATTCTCTTGGGTGTTGTCGTCGGCGAAAGAAAAAATACGGTTGCGAAGCAATTCTTTTTGGCGGCCTTAATGAGCCCTTTGGCTTCTTCCGGAGGCAAGTCGGGAATAATGACCCCGTCAACGCCGGCGGCCTTGGCCTGAGCGACAAACGCGCTTTCTCCAAAATGAAAAACCGGATTGTAATAGGTCATTAAGGCGATCGGGATTTGTGATCTGCGGCGAATACGGCGGACACATTCTAAAATTTGCTTTAAGGAAATATTTTTTTGCAGCGCCCGTTGCGAAGAGGCTTGAATGGTCGGGCCGTCGGCCAAGGGATCAGAGAAAGGCACGCCCAACTCAACAACATCAACACCGGATTTTTCGAAATCTAAAACGAGTTGCTCAGTCGCTTTAAGATTAGGATCACCCGCTGTAATAAAAGCGAGGAAAGCCTTCTTTCGCTTGCGTTTTAACTCCTGAAATTTTAAGTCAATGCGATTCATCAAATTAAGTCTTTAATGGAGGCGACATCTTTATCACCACGTCCAGACAAACAAACAATGACGCTGGTATTTCGCTTCGCTTTACGCGCCAACTTCTCTAAATAAGCAATCGCGTGCGCGCTTTCCAAAGCGGGAATAATCCCTTCCGTTTGCGACAATAGCTTCAATGCGTCCAACGCTTCTTTGTCCGTTACCGAAACGTATTGGGCGCGGCCGATTTTTTGGTAATGCGCATGCTCAGGGCCCACACCCGGATAATCCAAACCCGCCGCAATCGAATGGGCCATATTGACTTGCCCGTTGGAATCTTGCAACAGGCCGCTTTTGCTGCCATGCAAAACACCCGTTTTTCCTTTATTGAGCGTTGCGGAATGATAATGCGTATTTAATCCTAATCCGGCCGCTTCAACGCCGATAAATTTAACCCGCCGGTCATTAAAGAAGGCGTGAAATAATCCCATGGCATTGCTTCCGCCGCCAACACAAGCAACAAGATAATCCGGAAAGCGGCGCTCTTTTAATAAAAATTGTTTTCTCGCTTCCTGTCCGATCACCGCCTGAAAATCCCGAACCATCAAAGGATACGGGTGCGGCCCGGCCACAGACCCGATAATATAAAAAGTATTGCGGACATTGGTGACCCAATCACGAATGGCTTCATTCATGGCGTCTTTTAAGGTTTTCGATCCGCTTGTAACCGGCATGACGCGCGCGCCCAAAAGCTTCATCCGAAAAACATTGAGCGCCTGACGCTTGATATCTTCCTCCCCCATATAAATAACGCAAGGAAAGCCAAATAGCGCCGCGACCGTCGCCGTCGCAACTCCGTGCTGACCCGCGCCGGTTTCGGCAATAATCCGCTTTTTGCCCATTCGCTTGGCGACTAAAATCTGTCCAAGGGTATTATTAATTTTGTGAGCGCCGGTATGAAGAAGGTCTTCGCGTTTTAAATACACTTTTAGATTTTTTAAATGCGCGCTCAAACGTTTGGCTAAATAAAGGTTGGTCGGCCGCCCGGCGTATTCTTTGAGGTAAAAATTAAATTCCTGCTTAAATTTTCTATCCTTGCGCAAGGCAAAGAAGGTCCGTTCGAGCTCTTCTAACGGAGACATGAGTGTCTCCGGGACAAATTGCCCGCCGAATTCTCCGAAATGACCTTTTTTATCCGGCTGTGCCATTGACTACTTTCCTTCCTGATAACTTCGCATAATCATGGCCGTGTCATTCACTCCCACTGCCCCGTTAATGCGTAACGGAATTTTCCCTTCACTTTCATCAAACCACATTTTATATTTAGCCGGATCGCTTTGCATATAGTAAGCTTTGTAAACCTCTCCGCCGGCTTTGACCGTTGTAGATTTAATCATTTTGACAACCGCATCCCGCGTCGGCAGTTTAATCGAAAACGAATCGCCGATTTTAAAATTCCCGGTTTTACGGTAGCGATAAATAAAGCAATAAATGTTGTCAATCGGGCCCGCTTTTTCGATAACCTGCGTCGTAGTTTTGCTATTAACTGTTTTTGTGAGAGTTGTCGTCCCCTTGGCCTGATTATAATCCTCGGTGATTTTTTCTTTTTTGCCCCAGATATTCAAATCGCGCTCGACGCGTAACGGATACAACGTTTCTTGATCGGCGTAAATCTTTTCCTCATCATAAAAGTTCGCTGCCTGGGCGGTAAAAACAATTAACACGACCGGTTTTCCGTCTAAATTGTTAGGGCCCTGATACGAAAGCGTTGCCTGTCCCGCGCGTACACCGAGGCTTTTGATATCGTACGTAATCATTTCGCCGGGAAGATAGGTGCCGATGTGATGATCTCCGCTTTTCATTATCGCGCTTTCGCCGCTTTGAGCCAACGGGTTTTTCTCCGATGAACAACAGGCCAATGCAAAGGAAAACAAGAGAAGTAAAAAAGTGAAATTTCTTTTTTTAACGGATGTGTTCATAAAATTTGCGTTGAGCCGCCTCCGCGGACATGTCTTTGAAAAAAATACCTTTCGGAAAACCCATTTTCCAACGGTAAAACGTAAAATACGTTAGCGGTTCAATCGAATTGAAGACCTGATCCAAAAGAAGATGAACGGTCATTCCAAAAACAACCCCGCCCCAAACAAGCGGCATCTGAAAAATAAAGAATCCCGCCCACAAAACTGCCAAAAGCTCGTAGGAATGCAAAATGAGATAAATTTTCCCTTCTTTATCAAAACAAAACTCGACCAATTCCCGGTAGGTAACGCGGAGTTTCTTTCTGACTATCCAAAAGTCCAAGACGTGATCCAAATCGATAAAAATCCCGCTTAAAAAA
>CAZEUO010000042.1:0-14471 GCA_964515035.1 uncultured Planctomycetales bacterium | reverse complement strand
AAGAAATCGCCAGACTAGAGATACAATGCGTGAACACATCCAGTTAGAGTGCAGCGAATGTCGTCGGAGAAATTACAACACCAAGAAAGACAAAAAGAAACATCCGGATAGGCTTGAGATAAAAAAATTTTGTAAATTCTGTCGTAAGCACACCATTCACAAGGAAGTGAAAAAATAAAACGGACTGTAGGCCTGTAGCTCTAATTGGTAGAGCGACGGTCTCCAAAACCGTGCGTTGCAGGTTCGAGTCCTGCCAGGCCTGTTTGGATAATGAGCATATGATTGGAAAAATTCAAAATTTTGTCAGTGAAGTTGCTGTGGAACTTAAAAAAGTTTCCTGGTCAACACGTCAGGAGCTTGTTGAAGCTACGTGGGTCGTCATCATTGCTACGGCATTCTTAGGTGTTGTCATTGGGGTTACAGATCTCGCTCTTTCAAAACTGGTCGGGGCTTTAATTCGATAAAATGAAGTGGTACGTCGTCCATACGCAAACTGGTTCGGAAGAAAAAGCTAAAGCTGGCCTGGAAAGTCGTATGGCCAAGACGAGTTTGAAAAATTTTGTTGGTGAGATTGTCATTCCAACCGAACAGGTTTCAGAAATCCGAAGCGGCAAAAAGCGCATCTCGACAAGAAAATTTTTCCCCGGGTACCTGTTGCTGAAGATGGAAATGAACAAGGAAAGCTGGTACCTTGTTAAAACGACACCGGGTATTACGGGTTTTATTGGATCAGGAAAAAATCCTAGCCCTCTTTCCGAAATAGAAGTTGAAAATATTCTGAAGCGTACCCAGGAAACCGAAGCAAAACCGAGTCCAAAAATTATTTTTGAAATTAGCGAACCGATCCGGATCGCGCAGGGTCCTTTTGCGAATTTTAACGGGTCAGTAGTTGAGGTTTATCCGGATCGAGGAAAATTAAAGGTGAGTGTTTCGATTTTTGGCCGCGCAACACTCGTCGAGTTGGAATATTGGCAGGTTGAAAAGGTGTAATTATGGCAAAAGAAGCAGTTGCTCAAATTAAATTATATGTTCCCGCAGGCCAGGCCAATCCGGCGCCGCCCGTTGGTCCAGCCCTAGGCCAGCATGGTGTCAACATTATGATGTTTTGTAAGCAGTTTAATGAACGCACAAAGGGGCGGGACGGCCTTACGTTGCCGGCGGTTATCACGGTTTATAAGGACAAATCGTTTGATTTTATCATCAAGACGCCGCCGAGTTCAGTGTTGATTAAACGCGCTGCCAACCTTGCCAAGGCCTCCGGTACGGCAGGCAAAGAAAAAATTGCGACACTGACAAAAAAGCAAATTGAAGAAATTGCCAAGCAGAAAATGGAAGATTTGAACACGATAGATATCAAACAGGCTGTTATTACCGTAATGGGAACAGCGAGAAGTATGGGCATTGAGGTTAAAGACTAATGGTTAAGGTCAGTAAAAGAATGAAGGAAACTTCAAAGGTCATCGACAGGACGCAAATTGTTCCTTTAAAGACGGCTGTTTCAACTTTGTCAAAATTTCCAAAGGTCAAATTTAATGAAACGGTTGAGTTGCATTTTCATTTGGATTTGGATTTGAAGGCATCCGAGCAGTCGGTCCGCGGAACCGTTTTGTTGCCGCATGGAACCGGAAGAACGGTACGCATTGTCGCGTTTTGCAAAGGGCCCCAGGCGGACAAAGCCAGGGAATTGGGTGCGAATCACGTAGGTGCCGAGGATTTAATGGAAAAGATTGAAAAGGGATTTCTTGATTTTGATTGCGCGATTGCAACGCCTGATATGATGCGCGAGTTGAGTAAATTAGGAAAAATTTTAGGTCCGCGAGGCCTGATGCCGAGTCCAAAAGCGGGGACTGTGACGATGGATGTTGAACGCGCCATCAAAGAAGTCAAAGCCGGGAAAATTGAATTTAAATCCGATAAGCAAGGCGGCATTCATGTTGGAATCGGCAAGAGATCATTTTCGGAGGATCAGCTCGTTGAGAACGCAACGCACGTCATAGACGCGGTTAATCACGCTAAACCCGCCGCTGTCAAAGGAAACCTTATTAAAAGCTTATTTCTTTCAACGACAATGGGGCCGGGGGTCCGGATCGCGCTATGATGAAAGCCGGAACAATTTATCGCGAAAGTATTTCGAAATTTCTAAAAGACAACGTTCAAAATCGTAGCAGTGTTTTTGTCATTAGTTATACGAAGGTATCCAGCCTGCAGATGGACACGTTACGCAAGACTTTGAAAAAAGTCGGCGCCAAAGTTTATGTTTCCAAAAATAGCGTTGCCCAAAGGACTCTTAAAGATCTTCAATTTGAGCCATTGGCCCAGAAAATCAGCGGTCAAACGGCATTTGTTTTGAGCGATGTTGACTCAGTCGAGATTTCCAAAGCCCTCACAAAGTTTTCCAAAGAATGTGGGGGCGTTTTAATTCAAGGCGGGCTTTTGCAGGGGAAAGTGTTGAACGTCAGCGATGTCAAGCGGTTGTCGAATTTGCCGTCTCGCGAAGCGCTGTTATCGCAACTTTTAGGAGTTATTCAATCACCCCTTGTCGGATTTATGTCAGCCTTAAACAATAAAACTCAGGACTTGCTCAGTGTCTTAAAACAGTTAAGCGAACAGAAAGAAAAGGGAGGAAAGTAAAATGTCAGAAAATGCGACGCAAGAAAAAACAGAAAGCAAGGTCCTTTCCCCGAAACTCGAAGATGTGATCAAGACCATTTCAGGCTTGACGGTGCTTGAGCTATCGGATTTGGTTAAAGGGCTGGAAGATCGATTTGGGATTAAAGCAGCGCAAGCGATGATGGCGGGTCCTATGATGGCCGGTGCACCTGCAGCAGGTGGCGGTGCAGCAGCAGCGGAAGAAAAAACGACTTTTGACGTTGTTTTAAAAGCTGCCGGAACGAACAAGATCTCCGTTATTAAAGAAGTCAGAGCTGCGACGAATTTGGGTTTAAAGGAAGCTAAGGATCTTGTTGAGGCTGCTCCCAAAACTGTCAAAGAAGCTATTTCCAAGGAAGAAGCCGAAGATTTGCAGAAAAAACTTGTGGCCGTCGGCGCAACAGTCGAATTAAAATAGCAACAATTTGTTGTTATAACGCAGTTCAACGTCCACCAAATCGCCGAGAGATATGCTAAAAAAGAAAATCAGAGATTTTAGTAAGATTAACGATGTTTTTGTGCTTCCGGGTCTTTTGGATGTCCAAGTTGAGTCTTACGAAAGTTTTCTTCAAAAAGATCTGCCTGCCGAGCAACGCAAAGACCAGGGGCTAGAAGAAGTTTTTCGTGAGGTTTTTCCCTTGGAGAGTTACGACGGGCAGATTCGACTGGAATATATCAGTTATGGCTTTGGCAAGGAAAAGTATTCCAAGGACGAATGCCAGCGCCGTAGTATGACCTATTCTGCGCCTTTGAAGGTCAAATTGCGCCTGATTACCCCCGTGGATATCAAAGAGCAGGAAGTTTATTTCGGTGATTTCCCTCTTATGACTGAAACCGGGACGTTTATTATTAACGGCGATGAAAGAGTGGTTGTCTCGCAGATTCAGCGTTCCCCAGGTGTTTCGTTCGAGTCGGAAGAACATCCAACAGGAAAAAATATTTATCACGGACGAGTCATTCCCTCGCGCGGGGCGTGGTTTGAAATTAAATATGATCTCAACGACGTTCTCGTGGCCTATGTAGACCGCCGCAGAAACTTTCCCGCAACGCAAATATTACGGATTATGGGGTTATCCAGCACCGAAGACATCCAAAAAATGTTTGGTGACCAGTACGATAAAATTAAAAACACCATTGAACGCGATCATACGACAACCAAAGAAGAAGCACTTCTCGATTTTTATAAGAAAATGCGGCCAACGGAACCTGCAACCATTGATGTGGCCGATCAACTTTTCTTTAGGTTATTTTTTGACCCTAAGCGTTACGACATTAGCAAAGTTGGCCGTCACATTATCAATAGAAAATTAAAACTTGAGGTTCCTTTTGAGAACCGTGTATTGGATATTACGACTGTTTGCGGTGTTATTCGTTATCTGATCGGACTGCGGGAAGGGACGGGGCAGACCGATGATATCGATCATCTCGGAAACAGACGTGTCAAAGGCGTCGGAGAACTTGTGCAGAATCAGGTACGCATTGGTTTGGCGCGTTTAGAACGCTCCATCAAGGAGCGATTGGTTGTCATGAGCAACTTTGAAAATCTTACGGCTCATCATCTGATTAACTCAAGGCTTTTTTCTAATCAGGTTCAAGATTTCTTTGCGCGCAGCCAGTTATCACAATTTATGGATCAAATTAATCCCCTAGCGGAGATGACCCACAAACGGAGAATTAGCGCTATCGGTCCGGGTGGTCTATCTCGTGAAAGGGCCGGATTCGAGGTCCGCGACGTTCACCCAACGCATTACGGCCGTGTTTGTCCGATTGAAACTCCGGAAGGCCCTAACATTGGTTTAATTGCGTCATTAACAACCTGCGCGCGTGTTAATGAGCTTGGTTTTATTGAAACACCCTATCGCAAGGTTAATGAAGGGCGGGTCACAAAGAAAATTGAGTATCTGGCAGCGGATCAGGACCAGGATAAATTTATTGCCCAGGCTGATTCGCCAATTGATAAAGACGGGACTTTCCTTGATAAAGAAGTTATGTGCCGGTATAAAACAGATTTCCCGAGAGTGTCCCCGTCAAAGGTTGAATACATGGATGTTTCACCGAAGCAGCTGGTTTCCGTTGCTACGGCGCTTATTCCGTTTTTGGAACATGACGATGCGAACCGGGCTTTAATGGGTTCCAATATGCAGCGCCAGGGAGTCCCGTTAATGGTGACTGAAGTTCCCTTTGTCGGGACTGGTATGGAAGGAAAGGTTGCTAAAGATTCCGGCGTTGTTGTTGTTGCCAAAGAGTCCGGCAAGGTCACGCGTGTTGATGCCAAAGAAATTACGGTCGGAAAGATTTCGTATCCCTTAAAAAGCTTTGTCCGCTCCAATGCGAATACGTGCGTTAACCAGCGACCGATTGTTGAGCTTGGAGATTATGTTGAAGCGGGAGACGTTATTGCCGATGGAATCGGAACCTGCGACGGCAAAATTGCCTTGGGACGAAACGTCCTTGTCGCTTTTATGCCTTGGCGTGGGTATAACTTCGAAGACGCGATTATTATTAGCGAGAGATTAGTACGTGAAGATAAATTTACATCGATTCATGTTGAGAAATTTGAAGTGGAAGCTCGGGAAACCCGTTTGGGAAATGAAGAGGTTACGCGGGATATCCCTAATGTGAGCGAAGAGGCCCTGAAAGATCTCACTGAAGAGGGGATTGTTCGAATTGGGGCGGAAGTGAAGGCCGGAGATATTTTAGTTGGTAAGGTCACTCCGAAAAGCGAAAAAGAATTGTCTCCGGAAGAGAGATTATTGAGAGCCATTTTTGGTGAAAAAGCCGCGGATATTCGCGATACATCATTGACTTTGCCTCCGGGTATTGAAGGCGTTGTTGTCAACGTTGAAAACTTTCAACGCAGCGAGCGTGGGCGAAAATCCAAAGAAGATAAGTCCAAAGAAATGGCGGCCATTAATCAGATCCGGGAGTACTATAAGCAGGAAATCGTATTTTTAGAAGATGAAAAACAACGAAAGCTCTGTAAGATTTTGGGCGTTGATAAAAAGAAATTTCATAAGATGGACAATAGCGAAATTAATATTAACGACGAAGCCCGTGATATGCTGACGTTCTTTAACGACAAAATTAAAGAATTGGCCGAAGAAGAGGAGCAGGAGGTGGAACGCGTAAAACGCGGTGACGAACTTCCCGCTGGTGTTTTGAAACGCGTTGTTGTTTATGTAGCCACAAAACGTAAAGTCGCCGAAGGCGATAAAATGGCCGGTCGTCATGGGAACAAAGGTGTCGTTGCACGAATTTTGCCTGAAGAAGATATGCCATTTATGGCGGATGGGACTCCGATCCAAATCGTTTTAAATCCGTTAGGCGTTCCTTCGCGTATGAACGTCGGCCAGTTGTTGGAAACGCATTTAGGTTGGGCGGCGCAAGCACTTGGATTTCATGCGGAAACACCTGTTTTTAACGGCGCAACCGAAATGGAAATTCGAAATTTACTGAAAGAGGCCGGACTGCCTGAGGATGGAAAAACGGTTGTTTACGATGGGCATACCGGAATGCCTTTTGATCAAAAGGTTACCGTCGGATACATCTACATGCTGAAACTCATTCACCTCGTTGATGAAAAGATTCACGCCCGGTCGATCGGACCTTATTCTCTCGTCACTCAGCAACCGTTAGGGGGTAAGGCGCATTTTGGCGGGCAGCGTTTTGGAGAGATGGAAGTTTGGGCGTTGGAGGCGTACGGGGCCGCGTATACATTGCAAGAAATGTTAACGGTTAAAAGCGACGATGTAACCGGCCGCAGTCGTATTTATGAGGCCATTGTTAAAGGCGAACAAAAATTAGCTCCCGGAACCCCGGAGTCGTTTAACGTTTTAATTAAAGAATTACAAGGTTTAGGGCTGGATATTCGTACAGAGAAATTTATTGACGGTAAACCGAAAGAAGTCAGCACAAAAGAAGAGAAAAAATAACGCCATGAGCGACTTAAGAAATTACGATCAGATCACTATTAAAATTGCTTCTCCTCAGATCATCCGTTCCTGGTCCAAGGGCGGTGTCAAAAAAGCGGAAACGCTTAACTACCGAACCCTGAAACCGGAAAAAGACGGTCTTTTTTGTGAGAAAATTTTTGGCCCGGTAAGGGATTGGGAATGCAATTGCGGAAAATACAAAGGGATAAAATTTAAAGGAATTACCTGCGATCGTTGCGGTGTTTTGGTGACTCGCTCTTCCGTTCGCCGTGAGAACATGGGCCATATCGATTTGGCCTGTCCGGTGACACATATCTGGTTTTATAAGGCGGTTCCCAGCCGATTGTCGGCACTTTTGCAAATGACTTTGCGCGATCTGGAGAAAGTTATTTACTACGAGGAATACATTGTCATCGATCCCGGCCAGACGCCGCTTAAGAAAAAAGAACTTTTAAATGAAGAAAAACATCAGGATGCTCTGATGAAGTATCCGGGCGCTTTTAAAGCCAAAATTGGTGCCGAAGCCGTCCGGGATCTATTAAAAGAAATTGATGTTGATGCCCACTGCAAAAAATTACGTAAAGACCTTGAAAAGGCCAATCCTGCCGGAACGAATGCAAAGAAAATTGCCAAGACACTCAAGATCACCGAAGACTTCAAAAAATCTGGAAATCTGCCTGATTGGATGATTTTGGAAGTGCTGCCGGTTATTCCTCCGGACCTACGTCCGCTAGTTCCGCTGGAGGGAGGGCGTTTTGCTACTTCTGATTTAAATGACCTTTACCGACGTGTCATCAATCGTAATAACCGTTTAAAGAAATTGCTTGATTTAAATGCCCCGGAAATTATCATCCGTAATGAAAAACGCATGTTGCAGGAAGCGGTGGACGCGCTTTTGGACAACGGCCGTCATGGGCGTCCCGTTTTAGGTTCCGGCAACAGGCCGCTGAAGTCCTTGTCGGATATGTTAAAGGGAAAACAGGGGCGTTTTCGTATGAACCTTTTAGGAAAGCGCGTTGATTATTCGGGTCGTTCTGTTATCGTTGTCGGGCCGGAGTTGAAGCTTCACCAATGCGGGTTGCCGAAGAAAATGGCCTTGGAACTCTTTGAGCCCTTTATCATCAGGAAGCTGCGCGAAAAGGGTTTTGTTCACACCATCAAGGGTGCCAAGAGAATGGTGGAGCGCGCCAAAATTGAAGTTTGGGACATTTTAGACGAAGTTATCAAAGACCATCCGGTCATGCTTAACCGCGCCCCGACGTTGCATCGTTTGAGTGTTCAGGCGTTTCAGCCGATTTTAGTCGAAGGAAAAGCCATCAAGCTACACCCGTTAGTCTGCGCGGCTTTTAACGCCGATTTCGACGGTGATCAAATGGCTGTTCACGTTCCGCTGTCGCTGGAAGCCCAACTTGAATGTAAGATTGAACTCCTTTCTGTCAACAATATTTTTTCCCCTGCCGATGGGAGACCGATTATTGCTCCGACCCAAGATGTTATTTTGGGACTTTATTATTTAACAAAGGATAAAGTTACAGGCAAGGGGGAAGGCAGCCGCTTTTCAACGCCTCAAGAAGTGATGATCGCCTACAATGACGGATATGTTGACATGCATTCACGAATCAAGTTAAAAATAAAAGACCATCTTTGGGGTGAAGAGAAGCCGTCTCTCGTTATTACTCAAGAGCAGATGTATGAGAAAGAAAAGAAGACAAAGAACAAAGACGACAAGGAAGAGCATCTGGAAATTCCGACGGTTGAAACGACCGTAGGGCGGGTTATGCTCAACGAGCTTTTACCTGAAGGTTTCGGGTTTGTCAATGAGACCCTTGATAAAAAGAAAACGGGCGCCGTGGTTTCTGACTGCTACAAACGTTTTGGACAGCATGCGACCGTTATTTTATTGGATAGCCTTAAGGATCTTGGTTTCAAATCAGCGACGTTGGCAGGAATTTCGATCAGTATTGCCGACATGATTATTCCTAAAGAAAAAGCAAATCTCGTCAAAAACGCAAATCAGGAAGTCGCCAAGGTCGAGGATCAGTACCGCAAGGGTATCATTACCAGCCGTGAACGTTACAATAAAATCATTGACGTTTGGACGCACGCAACGGAATCGCTTTCTGATTGTGTGTTTAAGGGGATGGATCCGTTTAATCCTGTTTTTATTATGGCCGATTCGGGCGCTCGCGGGTCACGTTTACAAATTCGGCAACTATCGGGTATGCGTGGATTGATGGCAAAACCCACAGGCGAAATTATTGAAAATCCTATTACCGCCAGTTTCCGTGAAGGACTTTCGGTTTTGGAATATTTTATTTCAACGCACGGGGCAAGAAAAGGTCTGGCCGATACGGCCCTGAAGACCGCGGATGCCGGATACCTGACGCGACGTCTCGTTGACGTTGCGCAAGAAATTGTTATTTCCGAGGTGGATTGCGGAACCGTCAATGGTATTACTGTCTCTGCCATTGTGGAAGGCGATGAAGTTGTTGTTAATTTAAAGGAAAGAATTGTCGGGCGCGTCGCTCTTGATAATATCGTTGATGTTATTACGGATCAACAGATCGTAGAAGCCGGCGCTGAGATTACGGAAGAAAAGGCCGAGGTCATCGAGCAATTGGGTATCGAAAAGGTGCGCATTCGCAGCGTCTTAACCTGTGAAACTGAACGGGGCGTTTGTATTAAATGTTATGGGCGCAATTTAGCGCATCAGAGACTTGTTGAGTTGGGAGAGGCTGTCGGAATCATTGCGGCACAAAGTATCGGCGAACCCGGTACGCAGCTGACCATGAGAACGTTTCACATCGGCGGTACGGCCAGCCGCACCATTGAACAATCTTACATCCGTTCGAAAAATAAAGGGATTGCCAAATATCATAAACTCAGAGTTGTCGAAAAAAATAAGCAATATATTGTTTTAAACCGCAACGGCTCGATCAGTATTAACGACGAGTTGGGCCGCGAATATGAAAGACATCAGTTGCCACAGGGTGCAACGATCAGCGTTGCCGATGGGGAAGAAGTCAACAAGGGGATCATCTTCGTGACATGGGATCCTTATACAATCCCCATCATTACGGAAGTCAAGGGATCCGTTAATTTTGAGGACCTCAAGGAAGATGTGACAGTTCGTCCGGAATTGAATCCGGTGACCGGTATTACGGAACGTGTTGTTGTCGAACATAAACAAGATTTTCACCCTCAGATTATTATTACCGATGAGAAGAAAGAAGTGATCGGGATTTATTCCATTCCCGTGGGCGCACACATTTTGGTTAAAGACAAGGATACGGTCAATGGCGGTGAACTTTTAGCAAAGATTCCGCGTGGGGCCGGAAAAACCAGGGATATCACCGGCGGTTTGCCGCGCGTTGCGGAATTATTTGAAGCCAGACGCCCGAAGGATCCTGCCATTATCAGTGAAATCGATGGCTTTGTCGAATTTGGTGAAGACAAAAAGGGATTTAGAAAAATCATTGTCCGCAGCCAAACGGGAATGGCCAAAGAATACGCCATGCCGCATGGAAAACATCCCAATGTTTATAAAGGCGATCGGGTGTTTGCCGGGCAGCAGTTGACCGATGGGCCGGTTGTTCCCCAAGACATTTTACGTGTTTGCGGCGATAAAGTTTTGCAGGAATATCTTTTAAACGAAATTCAAGAGGTCTATCGTCTGCAGGGCGTTCGCATTAACGATAAGCACATTGAGTTGATTATTTCGCAAATGTTAAAGAAAGTTAAGATCGAAGATTCCGGGGATACGGAATTTTTGATTGGCCAGCAAGTCGACCGGATTGCCTTTAAAAAAGCTAATCAGGAAGCGCAAAAAAAGAAAGGAAAGCCGGCCCAAGCCACACCACTTTTGCTGGGAATTACAAAAGTTTCACTGACGACAGACAGTTTTATTTCCTCGGCGAGCTTTCAGGAGACCACAAGAGTCTTGACAGAAGCCGCTGCATCTGGTAGAACTGACCTTTTACGTGGGCTCAAGGAAAACGTCATCGTGGGTCATTTGATACCCGCCGGGACGGGTTTTCAAAAATACGACGAAATCGAGTTTGTAAAATATGCCGACAATACAACAGCTGATCAGGATAAGACGAAACCTCAAGAATAAAAAAGGAAAATCACCGGCGCTGACCAGTTGTCCGCAGCGACGGGGAGTGTGCCTTCAGGTGAGGACCATGACGCCGAAAAAGCCGAATTCGGCTTTGCGCAAAATTGCGAGAGTCAGGCTCTCCAATGGTGTTGAAGTGACCTCCTATATTCCGGGTGAGGGACATAACTTGCAGGAGCATTCAATTGTCTTAGTTCGCGGTGGACGCGTTAAAGATTTGCCGGGGGTCCGCTATCACATTGTTCGCGGGACTTTGGATACGGCGGGCGTTGCCAATCGAAAAAAATCACGTTCAAAATACGGTTCTAAATCGGATAAAAAATAATGAGACGACGAGCAGCAGAAAAAAGAGAACTTTCCCCGGATCCCAAATACAGCAGCCTTTTGATTGCGAGGTTTGTGAATAGCATCATGTGGGAGGGAAAGAAATCGACCGCTGAGAAAATTGTTTATGGTGCACTTGAAATTTTAAAACAAAAGACGGGTGAACAAGATATTGTCAAAGTTTTCAATAAAGCCTTGGACAATGTTCGTCCTCGTCTGGAGTTAAAACCAAGACGCGTGGGCGGCGCAACGTACCAGATTCCCATCGAGGTCAATCCCTTGCGCGGGACGTCGATTGCCATGAGATGGATTCGTGACTTTGCGCGGACCAAAAAAGGTAAGCCGATGATTACGAAATTAGCGGATGAGTTGGTTTCGGCCTACAAGGCCGAAGGCCCTGCGGTTAAAAAACGAGATGAAACCCATAAGATGGCCGAAGCCAATAAGGCCTTTGCCCATTTAAGGTGGTAATCAAAAATGGCTGTTAAGAAAGTTCCATTAGATAAGGTTCGAAATATCGGGATTATCGCTCACATTGATGCCGGAAAAACGACAACAACGGAGAGAATCCTCTATTATACCGGTGTCATTCATAAGCTAGGCGACATTGATGATGGTACGACGGCCATGGACTGGATGCCTCAAGAGCAGGAGCGGGGCATTACGATTACGGCTGCCAGTACGACGTGCCTTTGGAAAGACTTTCGCATTAATATCATTGATACGCCCGGTCACGTTGATTTTACCGTTGAGGTTGAAAGATCATTAAAAGTTTTGGACGGCGCGGTTATTGTATTGTGTGCGACAAGTGGTGTCCAGCCCCAGACGGAAACCGTTTGGCGTCAGGCGGATCGTTATAAAGTTCCGCGAATTGCCTTTATCAATAAGATGGATAGGATTGGGGCGGATTTTGATAACGTCTTGACACAAATGTACGAACGTCTGGGGGCACACGCAGCTGCGATTCAAATTCCCATGGGCGCCTCCGATGATTTTAAAGGGATTATTGATTTGATAAACGAAAAATTGATTGTTTACAAGGACGCCGATGGGTTGGAATTTGAAAGAATCGAAATCCCGGCTGATTATAAAGATAAAGTGAAGGAATATCGCCATCGACTCATCGAAAAATTGGCTGAAGTCGACGATGAGATTATGGAGCAGTTTGTTCACGAAAAACCGATTTCGGTCGATGATATGATGTTTGCAATTAGAAAAACCACCATCAAAAATCAGTTTGTGCCTGTATTATGCGGGACGTCGCTACGCAACAAAGGCGTTCAGATGGTCATTGATGCCGTTTGCGATTATCTGCCTTCACCTGTCGAGATCCCACCGATAACGGGAATTGACCCAAAAACTGAGGAGCATATTGAACGTGGGGCCTCCGATAGCGAACCGTTAAGCGCATTGGTTTTCAAACTCGCATTGGATCCTTATGTTGGAAAGTTGTTTTATACCCGTATTTATTCCGGAAAAATTATTTCCGGTGTCCCAACCTACAATTCCTCGAAAAAAATAAAAGAAAAGATTTCGAAAATTGTTTTGATGCACGCTAACAGGCAGGAAATTATTGATGAGGCTGGGGCCGGTGAAATTATCGCTCTCGTCGGCTTAAAGGATTCAAAGACCGGCGATACGCTCTGCGATCAAGACAAGCCGATTATCTTAGAAAGAATGCGCGTTCCTGAGCCGGTCGTGTCCATGGCGATTGAGCCTAAATCCAAAGCTGATCAGGATAAGCTGGGCATGACGTTGAAGAAATTTTCCGACGAAGATCCATCTTTTCAATACAAATATAATCCAGAAACGGCGGAAACAATTATTTCCGGTATGGGCGAACTTCACTTGGAAGTTATCGTTGATCGTATGAAAAGGGAATTTAACCTCGAGGCCAATGTCGGCCGTCCGCAAGTTGCCTACAAAGAGACGATTCTTCATAAAGCCAAAGGTATTACGGGGAAATTTATTTCACAATCCGGCGGTCGCGGCCAATACGGACATGTTATTATCGACGCCGAGCCAGCGGAAGAGAAGGGCAAGGGTGTTACTTTTGTTGACAAAATTAAGGGAGGGTCAATCCCCAGAGAGTTTATCAAACCGTGTGAAGAAGGTATCCGTACGGGTGCTCTCACGGGAATTTTGGGAGGTTACCCCGTCACCGATATCGTCGTGACACTGGTTGACGGTTCTTACCACGAAGTTGATTCGAGTGAGTTGGCCTTCCATTTGGCCGCAAAATATGCGCTTCAAGAAGCCCTCAGAGTCGGCAAGTCGGTTTTCTTAGAGCCAATTATGGATATTGAAGTAACCGTTCCGGAAGATTATATGGGTGCCGTCATTGGTGACCTAAATACACGAAGGGCAAAAATCGTTTCACTCGGTACCAGAGGAAAATTAAAGACGGCCCGTTGCGAAGTTCCTTTAGCCGAGATGTTTAATTACGCTAATGCCGTTCGTTCCTTATCCCAAGGTCGTGCGACGTTTTCGATGGAGCCGGCCTTTTATGCGCAAGTTCCTAATCACGTTGCCGAGAAAATTATCGGTAAACGAGAAGCAAGCACAGCAGATAAAAAATAACATTGAACGTTTAAGAAAAAGGGGGATTAATCATGGCTAAAGAAAAATTTATACGAAATAAACCTCACTTGAATATCGGTACGATTGGTCACGTCGATCACGGAAAAACAACGTTGAGCGCGGCCATTACGATGACACTGGCCAAACAGGGGTTGGCGCAGGCCCGTACTTATGATTCCATCGACAACGCACCCGAGGAAAAAGAGCGCGGTGTGACGATCAATATTTCCCATCTTGAGTACGAAACAACCGCACGGCATTATGCGCACATCGACTGTCCTGGTCACGCGGACTATATCAAAAACATGATTACCGGAGCTGCTCAGATGGACGGTGCCATTCTTGTCGTTTCTGCGGCTGACGGTCCGATGCCTCAGACGCGTGAGCACATTCTCTTAGCCCGCCAGGTCAACGTTCCTCAAATCGTTGTTTTCTTAAATAAATGCGATCAGGTCGAGGATAAAGAGCTTTTGGACTTGGTTGAGCTCGAAGTTCGCGATCTTTTAACAAAGTATAAATTCCCGGGAGACAAGACTCCCATTATTAAGGGAAGCGCATTAGAGGCCATGAATCATCCGGAAGATCAGGCCAAGATTCAGCCAATTCTTGATCTTATGAAAGCCGTTGATGAGTTTATCCCGATGCCTAAACGTGATCTCGATAAACCGTTTTCCATGGCTGTCGAAGATATTTTTTCCATCTCCGGTCGTGGTACGGTGGCGACAGGAAGAATTGAACGAGGTATTTGTAAGGTTGGCGAAGAAGTGGATGTCGTTGGTCTTCGTCCCCAGGTTCAAAAGACAGTTGTGACCGGCGTTGAAATGTTCCGCAAGGAACTGGACCAAGGTCAAGCCGGTGATAACGTCGGG
>CAZEUO010000041.1:10384-14527 GCA_964515035.1 uncultured Planctomycetales bacterium | reverse complement strand
CTGGGACAAAAAACGGGGGCCCTTGTTATTTATGTTATTCAATAACGCAATCGGCCGGAAACGGACGTTCCATTAAAGGGGAGGTAACAGGATTTTCCTTCAAATGGGTAATGATCGCCGGCATCCCGATTCGCCGGTGGTAAGCACCCATCGTTTCGTTATTTTTTGCGCCGGCCTTGTGAAATTTAAATAACGTTTCAATGACATCCGCAACCTTTTCACGGGGGACAGAACGTAAATGCATCGTTTGGCCATTGGCATCGATAACGGGAACACCTTGATAGCGCGCGGTTTCATCACCCATGAGTTTAAATTGATATCGATTTAAACCCGTCCCCACAAGCCCGATTGTTTTTGTGGCCGGGCGAAAACACTGGCGCTCGCATCCCGTAATCCCGATTGATTCCATCATTGGGCCCCAGCCGCGCTTTTCAAGTTCATCGATAAGTTCCGGCTCAAAACGTTCCGAATCGGTGTAGGTGAGCCGGCAAGTGTCGCGTCCGACGCAGGCCCCGGAACGCAGACGCAGGGGAGAATACGGTTTTCCGTCCCGCAATCCGTAGCCGTGTTTTTTTAAATCATTTTCAAAATCTTTCTTCGCCGCGTCATCAATATCCATAAAAAGCAAATCTTGATTGGGCGTAATCATCACATTGATTTTATATTTTTTTACAATTTCACGGGTCAATGTTTTTAAATTGCCGTTCGGGCTCCCATCAATAATCCGCCCGTTTTCGACAAACATTCCGAAGGCCCATTTCCCGGTTGTGGGAAGTTTACTCCAGCCATGATGCAGATGCCGGTCGCCGATATCGAGGGTGGGATTGGGTCTTTGTAAAGGAAATCCCAATCGTGCGGAAACCTGCTCACGGTACCATTCGATACCTTTTTTCTTGATCACATACTTTAAACGGGCCCAATGGCGGTTTTCCCGGTCGCCGTATTCCTGATGAACGCTGACAACGGCATCTAATGTTGGCATGAGCTTGTCTTCGCTGACAATTCCCAAAGGCTGCGCCAGGGCGCACATGGTTGGAAAACCGTTACGCTCGCCTTGGCCGCCGCCGACATAAATTTGAAACGCCGTGACCTTATCCTTTTCAAAAATCGGGGCAATGGCTAAATCATGGGTCAACGCCTCGACGCAGTTGTCGGGAACAATTTTCCCGGTTTCCGGCGAACGATGAGCGGTTGTAAAGGCAATTTTAAATTTCCGGTTCAGCAAATTTGGCCCGTATTTAAACGATTCTCCGGGTTTGCGGATTAAGTTGGGATTGATTTCAAAAACTTTTATGTACGGTTCCAGCGGTAACTGGAAATAGGCACCGGCCTTTTGTGCCCAGGCATTGGCGTTAAATAGGCCCGAGTATGCCGAAAGAGGGCAGCCCATGACGTTACGCGTATTATCGCCGCAACCGTTGATGCTGCGCTTGTCGTTTTCAGCGAGGGTCTTGACGATATCCAAGACGCCCTTTTTACTGACCCAATGGAATTGGATATTTTGTCGGGTTGTCAGGCGAAGTGACGGCTTGGTCAAATGCGGATTGACCGTGTATTTTTCGGATAACTCATCAAAAAGATTCCACTGCAAAGGCGTAATCAGGCCGCCGCCGGGAATGCTGATGCGGATCATGTAAGCCCAATCGACCTCATAAACCCCGCCGGTTTTGGTGCGGTCGAATTCCAAATAAATGCCGCAGGACTTGGCGAAGGTCTCGACATCGATGGAGACGTGTTTTTGATGGTCTTCGCGAAATTGGACAAAGGTTTCGCGGGCGACAAAAAGGGAATTGGCCTTGATTTTTTCCGTTGGATGATAGAGTTCGGGATCGGTTTTAAAATTGGGGATAAAAGGTTTTTTAGGCATGGGATGATTTCCGTTTCCCCATTATCTTACTTGGGCTAGGGGTAAAGTCAAACAATTTTTGGCCAAAAAAACATTTTTCCGTCGCAAAACTGACTGTTTTGGTAAGGTATCGGCAGAAATTAGTCTTGATTTTAAAACGCCAGCGTAATAAACTCTGTATGAAACAGGTGAAAAATAAATGACAAAAGTAACGGAAAATTATCCCGGCCGCTTTTGGAAGGCCGTTGAAGGCGAGCGGATCCTATGCAATCTGTGCCCGCGCAACTGTATTTTAAAAGAAGGACAGCGCGGGTTTTGTTTTGTCCGGCAGAACTTAGGCGGAGAGATGGTTTTAACCACCTACGGGCGTAGCAGCGGCTTTTGCATTGACCCGATCGAAAAGAAGCCGCTAAACCACTTTTTGCCGGGAACAAGCATATTTTCATTTGGGACCGCCGGATGCAATTTGGGCTGTAAATTTTGCCAGAATTGGGATATCAGCAAATCGCGTGAGTTTGACCGCCTCAGTGACGAGGCCTCGCCTAAAAAAATAGCCGATGCCGCCAAAAAATTTGGATGCCGCAGTGTCGCTTTTACTTATAACGATCCTGTCATTTTTGCTGAATACGCGATGGATGTGGCCGATGCCTGCCGATCCGTCGGAATCCACCCGGTTGCCAAAACCGCGGGTTACATTACAGATGAAGCACGACCCGAATTCTACAAACACATGGATGCGGCCAATGTGGATTTAAAAGCCTTCACAGAAAAATTTTACCGGAATTTAACATTAAGCGCCTTGCAACCCGTCCTCGATACACTCATGTATTTAAAAAACGAAACAAAGGTTTGGTTTGAAATTACCAATTTGATTATTCCCGGTGAAAATGACACGGATAAGGAATTGCACGAAATGTGCGAGTGGATTATGAAAAATTTAGGGCCTGATATTCCGCTTCATTTTTCCGCCTTTCATCCCGATTTTAAAATGATGGACCATCCGCCGACCCCAATCGAAACCTTAACCCGCGCGCGGCAAATCGCCTTATCAAAGGGCTTGCATTATGTATATACCGGAAACGTTCATGACTCAAAGGGGCAGGGCACGTACTGCCCTCACTGTAAAAAACTCTTAATTGAACGTGACTGGTACGAATTGGGCGGGTATCATATCAAAGATGGAAAATGCGAATTTTGCGGCACAACCTGCAATGGTGTTTTCGAGAATAAACCCGGAACTTGGGGTTCGAAGCGCGTACCTGTGAGATTAGCGAATTAACATATGAAAATCATTAGCTGGAACGTTAACGGTATTCGCGCTGTCCTCAAAAAAGACTTCTTCGGTTTTATCGATAAACACCAACCTGATATTCTCTGTCTTCAGGAAACCAAAGTTCCGCGCGGTGGAATGAACTTAATCGAATTGAGCCAGTTTGAGCAGTTTTGGAACGACGCGCAAAAACCGGGGTATTCCGGCACCGCCATTTTTTCAAAAACTAAGCCCGTTAAATCCAGTTATGGAATTGGCATTGCTAAGCACGATCAGGAAGGGCGGGTCACAACGGCTGAATTTGACCAATTCTTTCTCGTTAATGTTTATGTCCCCAATTCCCAACGTACGCTGGATCGCCTTCCGTACCGTACCAAAGAATGGGATGTTGATTTCCTCAAATACCTCAAGAAACTAGAAAAAGCCAAGCCGGTTATTTTTTGCGGGGATATGAATGTGGCCCACCAAGAAATCGATTTAACCAATCCGAAGGCCAACGTAAATAATCACGGCTTTACACCCCAAGAGCGTGCCGGAATGGACAACATCGTTAACGCCGGTTTTATCGACACATTTCGGCATTTTAACAACGAGGGCAGCCATTATACCTGGTGGAGCCCGATGGGCAATTGCCGTAAACGCAACTTAGGATGGCGTATCGATTACTTTTTTATTTCGCTGGGGTTTTTGCCGCGATTGAAATCGGCATTTATTTTAAAGGAAGTGCCGGGCTCGGATCATTGCCCGGTCGGAATTGAAATGAAATTATAAAAATAATTTTTATACCCAAAAAAATTATTTTAAAGTAGAATGAGGCAACGTTAACATTACGGAGGATGTATGGCAAAGAAAATTTTAATAGTTGATGATGACCCCACCGTTCTCAAACTTGTACAAACACGGCTTGAGACCAACCAGTTTACTGTTGTAACGGCTTTAAACGGAGAAGAGGCATTATCCAAAGCGTCATCAGAGAAACCCGATCTGATTATTTTGGATATTCAAATGCCAAAAATGGACGGGTATA
>CAZEUO010000041.1:3528-10374 GCA_964515035.1 uncultured Planctomycetales bacterium | reverse complement strand
GTTTTAACCGCAAAAGATCGAATGCAGGACCTTTTTAAAATGGAAGGAATAAAAGATTACATTATTAAGCCATTTGACGGTGAGGTCCTGATGGCGGCTATCAAAAAACACTTACCCAAGTAATTCTCCCATTTAACCATGATTCAGAATTCTTCTACGATCAATTTTCCCGTAACTGAGGGCTCCAGCGAGGAAATCCGCGCACATACCCTGCAGTGCGCTAAGAATTTCAAAACCTCCTGGGTGGAGCTGGGCCGTGCCTTGTACGCGGTCTCTAAAGATAAACTTTATCGCAATTGGGGCTATACGACCTTTGATGCGTTTGTTACCAAAGAAATCAACATCCGAAAATTAACGGCCATGAAATTATTGCGTTCTTACTACTTCTTAGAAAAAGAAGAGCCTCAGTATTTAAAAGATGAGTATGAGGAAACCGCTGATGCCTCGAGTGTTCCTTCCTATGAAGCGATTGATGTCTTGCGTTTAGCAAAGAATAAGAAAACCTTGGACAATGCGGATTACCAAAAATTTAAAGCGAGTGTCCTGCAAAAAGGCAAGGATGCCCGGGAGGTTAAAAAAGATTTAACCGCGCTCATTCGCCAGCGTGAAGAGCTGTCTCCGGAGGACGCCAGAGAGAAACGAAAGGAATCGAGCGTCAAACGCTTGTTGACGGTCTTAAGATCTTTAAAAACCGAAATTGAAACATCAAGAATTTTACCGCATTCGATTTTAAAGGATGTAAAAAGCCTTATTGACAGGCTTGAGGTCGAGATAAAATCATAATACTGAGGAGAGAGCAATGAAAAAAATAATGTTTGGGGTGTTTGTTGTGAGTATTTTTCTTTTCACGCAAAGCGCGTTTGCCGCGACCGCGACGGCCATTGTTAGCGGGACATCGGTCGAAGGGCCGGCGGTCACGGGAGAAGTGACTCTCGTTGAAATGAATGACGGGCTCGATATTATGGTCACGCTTTACGGAGTCCCTCCGGGAAAACACGGGTTTCACATTCACGAAAACGGCAGTTGCGCGGAGGCGGGAAGCGCCGCCGGCGGGCATTACAATCCCGATGGTGTCGTGCATGGCCTGGTGGTCAAGGACGGCAACGAGCATGCCCATGCGGGGGATTTTGGAAATATTGAGATCGATGGACAGGGGAATGGATCACTTCATTTTTTTATCCCTAAATTGACGTTAAGTGGCGAAAAATATAATGTCTCTGGGCGCGCCGTCATTCTTCATGAAAAAGAGGATGATTTCGGCCAACCGACTGGTAATGCCGGCGGCCGTATTGGCTGCGGACTCATTGTCATCGATGAACCGGAAGCGGAAATGATGATGGATGAAGCCGAGAGTTTGGGGGAATGAAGAAACTTTTTCTTTTGAATACGGATAAGAAAATTGCCGGAGTCTGCGGCGGGCTGGTCGTGCCGCGAAATCCGAAGCTGCAGATCGCCAAATAGGCAAAAAAAGAACCAAGCTATGCAGTTGGTGAACACATGGATAAAGCGCTGCTGTTGGTTATTTTTGGTTTAACAATTTTTTATGGATTTTTGACGATTCAGAAAGTTTCGAAGGAACCGGTCCAGCGGTCTGTCCAAGGTTTTGTTTCAAAAATTTCAAACCCCGAAATAAACGCCCGCCAACAGTACGGCCGATTCGGCGAAAAGCTCTCAACGTTTCAAACTCAGGATTCTTTGCTTTCCGCCCAACAAAACGTCGCAGCGTCCTCACCGAAAACCCTAAGCGGCCCCTCCGGGACGGGCAGCAACAGTTTTTCACCATTCGGAATCAATAGCGCTCGTGACTTATTAGGAAAACCTTAAGGTTTAAAAGATTTGGCGGGATGGCGGGTGTAGGATTTCTTTTCCTTCGGGACCTGCGCGCTGGCCTCGGCTTTTTTGCCGAAATTTTTATTGTCGGAGCCTAGACGCTATAGTAGAATGATGCGGTTCTAAAAACGTATGCTCAATTCCTCCAATTGCCTATTGTTAGTCATTGATGTTCAGGAGAGCCTGGCGAATGTCATGTTTCGTAAGGATACCACCCTCAAAAATATCGCCGGCATGATTCAGGGGGCCAAAATACTTGGGATTCCCATTCTTTGGACGGAACAGGCCCCGCAAAAAATCGGCAAAACCACTCCCGCTATTGCCGAACTTCTTTCCAACCTTAACCCTATTGAAAAAACGACCTTTAGCTGCTGTGCGGATGCGAAGTTTATGCAAGCGCTCGGCCATCACGACCGAAAGCAGATTTTAATCACTGGTATTGAAACGCATGTTTGCGTGTACCAAACGGCCCAGGACTTGGTGGACTTAGGTTTTGACGTGCATGTTGTGGCGGATGCCGTGTCTTCAAGAACGGAAGAAAATCGAACCGCCGGCTTAGAGCGCATGAAAGATATCGGTGCCGGTTTAACCACGACCGAAATGGCGCTCTGCGAATTAATGAAGGTTGCCGAAGGCGAAAAGTTTAAACAGATTTTAAAACTCATTAAATAGGGGGAAAAATGGCGAAAGCCCAGCTAAACAACCACGAAGCAACCGTCGATGCGCTTTTGGAAGAAAAACGAACGTTTGAAGCCGGCACGGATTTTCGCGCCAAGGCTTTTATTAAAGACGCAAAGATTTTTGAAGAAGCCAAGAAAAACCCCGAGGCCTTTTGGGCCAAGTGCGCCGAGAAATTGGATTGGATTAAAAAATGGGATAAGACGCTCGAATGGACGCCGCCATTTTCCAAATGGTTTGTCGGCGGCAAGCTCAACGCCTGTTACAACTGCGTTGACCGCCATATCAAAAACGGTTTAAGAAACAAAGCCGCCTTGATTTGGGAAGGCGAGCCGGGCGAACAGAGGATTTTAACCTATTGGGATATTTACCGTGACGTCAATAAGTTTGCCAACGTCATGAAAACGCTCGGGATTAAAAAAGGTGACCGGGTGGCGATTTACATGCCGATGATGCCGGAAGCCGTGATTGCCATGCTCGCCTGCGCCAGGATTGGGGCGGTGCACACGGTTGTTTTCGGCGGGTTTAGTCCGGAAGCTCTTCGTGATAGAATCAATGACGCTCAAGCCAAATTGTTAATTACCGCCGATGGCGGGTTTCGCCGCGGTTCGATTTTGCCGTTAAAACACGACGCTGATTACGGCATTATGGGCTGTCCGACAATTGAAAATGTCGTTATTGTCCAGCGCGGCAATTTTCCTTTGCGCGTTAAAGAGGGGCGAGATCATTGGTATCACCGTCTCATGCAGGATGCCGCCGCGTATTGCGAACCGGAACCGATGGATGCCGAGGATTTACTTTTTATTCTGTATACTTCCGGGACTACGGGTAAGCCCAAAGGGATTATGCACACAACCGGCGGATATATGACTGGAGTTTTAAATACGACGCAATGGGTCTTTGACCTTCGGCCGGAAGATGTCTTTTGGTGTACGGCGGATATTGGCTGGGTGACCGGGCACAGTTACATTGTTTACGGGCCGATGGCGCTGGGGGCTACTCAAGTGATTTATGAAGGATCGCCCGATTGGCCGGACCGCGATCGGTTTTGGAGAATCATTGAAAAATATGGCGTCACTGTTTTTTACACGGCACCAACGGCAATTCGCGCCTTTATGAAATGGGGAACGAAATGGCCGGAGAGCTGTGACTTATCCAGTCTTCGGCTTTTAGGAAGCGTCGGTGAGCCGATTAATCCGGAGGCCTGGGTTTGGTACCACAAATATATCGGCCGGGAAAAATGCCCGGTTGTTGACACTTGGTGGCAGACGGAAACGGGATGTATTTTAATTTCGCCGCTTCCTGCGGTCACGCAATTAAAACCCGGCTCCGCAACAAAACCATTGCCCGGAATCGACGCGGTTGTGGTTAATGAAAAAGGCGAAGAAATCAAAATAGGCGGCGGATATTTGGTTTTAAAAAGCCCCTGGCCGTCGATGTTACGGGGAATTTACGGCGATCCGGAAAGGTATCAACAAACCTATTGGAGTAAATTTAAAGATACTTATTTTACCGGCGACGGCTGCAAGTTAGATGATGACGGTTATTATTGGCTTTTGGGCCGCGTTGACGACATAATGCTCGTTGCCGGACACAATATTTCAACAATGGAAGTGGAAAGCGCCTTGGTTGATCATCCGTATGTCGCGGAATCTGCTGTTGTCGGGATTACCGATGAGGTCAAAGGCCAGGCGATTGCGGCTTTCGTAACTTTAAAAGAAGGCAATGAAGCCAATCCGCGTACTGAACAAATCCTTAAAGACCATGTCGCCAATAAAATCGGAGCGATTGCGCGGCCGAGCAAGATCTTGTTTACCGGGGATCTCCCCAAAACCCGCAGCGGCAAAATCATGCGCCGCTTGCTTCGGGATGTCGCCGAAGGCCGCGCCTTAGGCGACATGACAACCCTCGCCGATTCCTCGGCGTTGGAGAAGTTAAAAAAGAAGTATGAAGAGGAAACATAAAAGTGTCAGAGCAAAAAGTTTCAAGGTGTTTACAACTCATTAATGAATCGGACAATATTGTTGTCTTAACCGGCGCGGGGATTTCGACGGCGGCCGGGATTCCGGATTTTCGTGGGCCCAATGGGCTTTATGTGACGCGTCGCTACGACCCGGACACGGTCTTTGATATCGGTTATTTTTTGGAAAACCCGAAACCCTTTTACGACTTTGCCCGGGATTTTGTGGGGCTCGAGCAAACAATAAAGCCGACCTTTACACATTATTTTCTCTTCGAACTCGAGAAAATGGGAAAGCTTAAAGGTGTTGTTACGCAGAATATCGATGCCTTGCATCATAAGGCGGGATCGAAAAACATTTTAGAAATGCACGGCAGTTTTTGGAAAAGCTTTTGTTTGGATTGCGGCAAAGAATTTTCCTACGAACGTATGCAAAAACGGATTTACGAAATTGACGTGCCGCATTGCGATTGCGGGGGACTGATTAAACCCGACGTTGTTTTTTTCGGCGAAAACGTTAAATACTTAAATGAAGCGTACAAGCTAGCCGAAGAAGCGGACTTGTTTTTTGTCATCGGCACATCCTGCGTTGTTCAACCGGCCGCGAGCGTGCCGACGGCGACACACGGCAAGATTGTTATCGTAAATAAAGACCGTGTTCATTTATCCGGCAATGTTGTATTGGAAGTTCAGGAGGATATTGATAGTTTTTTTCGAGGGGTATCAGAATTGCTGAGCCATAAAGAGGTGTCGCATGGGCAAAATCGTAATTAAACAAGGTGATATTACCAAAGAAGAAGTTGATTGTATCGTCAACGCGGCCAACCAAAACCTGCATGGCGGCGGCGGAGTGGATGGGGCGATTCATCGTGTCGGCGGAAAAAGCATTTTGGATGAGTGTATTAAAATCGGCGGCTGTGCGACTGGGGACGCTGTCATCACCAACGCCGGCAATCTAAAGGCGAAAAAAGTGATTCACACCGTTGGGCCGGTGTGGTCCGGCGGTCAACACAGCGAAGCGGTCAAATTAAAGAGCTGTTATCAGAAAAGTTTTGAGCTCGCTAAGAAAAACCATATAAAATCCATTGCTTTTCCGGCGATTAGTACCGGCGCCTTTGGTTATCCGAAAGAAGACGCGACCAAAATCGCCTTGACCGAAGCCTTTCAATTTCAAACTGACTTTAATGAAATCCGGTTCGTTTGTTTCACCGAACCGGATTTCTATGTCTACCGGACGATTTATGAAAAGATGCTCTCCAAAGCCGTATGAAAAGAATTGTTTCATTGTCAGTCATTTTGAGTTTGGCGGTTTGGGGCGTCGCTTGCGCCCAAGGAGATGGCAAAATGAAAATCACCAGTCCCGCGTTCACTCACAATCAATCGATTCCTAAGAAATTTACCTGCCAGGGAGAAGATATCAATCCGGAATTAGTCTTTGAGGGGATTCCTGCAGGCACCAAAAGTCTGGCTTTAATCGTTGATGATCCTGACGCGCCGATGGGAACCTGGGTGCATTGGGTGATTTTTGATATTGCGCCAACGACAACGCAAATCGCCGAAAAAAGTATTCCCGGCAAACAGGGTTGGAATGATTTTGGAAGAAAAGATTACGGCGGGCCGTGTCCCCCGAGCGGCACGCACCGCTATTTTCATAAAATTTACGCGTTGGATACGATGCTGAATTTGAAAGAGGGAGTTAAAAAGAGCGAATTGGAAAAAGCCATGAAAGGGCACATTCTTGATCAAGCGGAGATGATCGGATTGTACAAGAAAAGCTAAATAAATTCTGTCATTGCGAGGAGCGACTGAAAGGAGCGACGAAGCAATCTAGATCCTTCGTCACTTCGTTACTTAGGATGACTCCTGCGGAGTCAGATTGCTTCGCTTAAAGCGAAAGGCGACGCTCGCAATGACATAATAAAAAGATAACTATGGCTCGAGAACAAAGCAACAATCGTCAAAAAAACATCTTCCGTCTCGTACAGGAAAAACGCGCGATTCAGCACGATAAACTGAAAGCCCGCTCCTGGCCGCCGCGTAAGGGCAAGAAATAATAGGCTCAGCCGGCGTAATTTATCGAATTAGTTACGAAAACCCAAAACTGTTATGTTAAAATACATTTTATGTGCTTGTCTTTGAATTACTTAAAGTCTTCAATTGGTAAAAAACAGGTTGTGGCGACAACCGGATTATTGTTGGTTTTATTTGTGATCGGGCATTTGGCCGGCAATCGGGCGCTGCAGGAGCTGGTCGTGTTCCTCCGTCGCCGGGTGCGAAAGAGCGATCTGATCGCCCGGGTGGCACGCAGCCAGGCCCCGGTACATATCAGCGGCGAATCGGGCAGCGGCAAGGAATTGGCGGCACGGCTTATCGTGCAA
>CAZEUO010000041.1:0-3518 GCA_964515035.1 uncultured Planctomycetales bacterium | reverse complement strand
ACGGCCTTCGTCCTGCGCTTTATATAGTTGAATACGGCCTTTTGTTCGTCTTTTTAACCCACATTTATTTTACCTATCTGGTTGTCCTTGAAAATATTCAAGCCCGCGGCGTCGGCTATGCGGTTTCAAAACCGGTTGGCGAGCGGTCCTTTGCGACCCGTCTCATGCCGTACACCGGAACCTTTCTTTTGGCGTTTGTCATTTGGCATTTAATTGATTTTACCTTTGTCGATCGCTTGGGCCCCCAAGGCGTCTTACCGGACGGAAAAAACTACGAGCTTTATGGTGTTGTTTATAACGCCTTTATGAATCCCGTTCACAGCGGCCTTTATATTGTCGCAATGTTTTGTCTGGGATTTCATTTAGCTCACGGCGTTCAAAGTTTTGCCCAAACGTTCGGTTTTAACAGTCCGCGTTTCACGCCATTAATTAGTTTTGTTAGTAATCTCTTTGGATTTTTTATCGCGATTGGATTCAGCACCATTCCGGTATTTGTCTTGTTAGACTGTGTCAAATATAAGGTGGTACTGTAATGGCCCTCGATGCTAAGGTCCCTAGCGGTCCGTTAAAAGATAAGTGGACCAAACATAAATCCCACATCAAATTAATTAATCCCGCCAACAAACGTAAATACTCAATCATCATTGTCGGCACCGGTTTAGCCGGGAGTTCTGCCGCCGCATCCCTTTCGGAATTAGGGTACAGGGTCAAAGTATTTTGCATGCAGGACAGCCCTCGACGGGCGCACTCGATTGCCGCACAGGGGGGCATCAACGCCGCCAAAAATTACACCAACGACGGCGATTCCGTTGAACGCTTGTTTTACGACACGATTAAAGGCGGGGATTTCCGCTCTCGCGAGGCCAACGTTTACCGTTTGGCCGAGGTCAGCAACAATATTATCGATCAATGTGTGGCGCAAGGTGTTCCTTTTGCGCGCGAATACAGCGGCTATTTGGAAAACCGTTCCTTTGGCGGGGCACAGGTTTCCCGAACATTTTACGCGCGCGGGCAAACCGGCCAGCAGCTTTTGCTCGGCGCCTACAGCGCTTTAATGAAAGAGACAGGCAAAAAAAATATTGAAATCCATCCGCGCTGTGAAATGCTGGATTTGGTTGTTTCTAACGGCGCGGCGCGCGGGATTGTTGTCCGCAATTTAATTACCGGAAAAATCGAAACGCACGCGGCCGATTGTGTGATTTTGGCAACCGGCGGCTACGGAAACGTTTATTATTTATCGACCAATGCCAAAGCTTGTAACGTCACTGCGATTTGGCGGGCTCATAAGCGCGGCGCGTTTTTTGCTAACCCGTGTTTTACCCAGATTCATCCGACCTGCATTCCCACTCACGGCGATTACCAATCCAAATTGACCTTAATGAGCGAAAGCCTCCGAAACGACGGCCGGGTCTGGGTTCCGAAAAAGAAAAAAGATTCCCGTAAACCGTCGCAAATTCCCGAAAGCGAACGCGATTATTATTTGGAAAGAAAATATCCGAGCTTCGGCAACCTGGTTCCGCGTGATATCGCTTCGCGCGCAGCGAAAGCCATGTGCGATGAGGGGTTTGGAGTCGGGGCAACCGGATTGGCGGTTTATTTGGATTTTGCCGATACCATCAAGCGTCTGGGAAAAGAAGTGATTAAAGAGCGCTACGGAAACCTTTTTGATATGTACGAAAAAATTACCGGCTCAAGCGGTTATGACGAACCGATGATGATTTATCCGGCGATGCATTATGTGATGGGCGGATTGTGGGTGGATTACAATTTGATGAGTAATTTGCCCGGGCTATTTGTTTTAGGAGAAGCCAACTTCTCCGATCACGGGGCGAATCGTTTGGGGGCGAGCGCTTTGATGCAAGGGTTGGCGGACGGATATTTTGTTTTACCCTACACAATTGGCGATTATTTGGCTTCAAATAAATTGCCGAAAGTTACAACCGATGAAAACGAATTCAAACACGCCGCTCAAGACGCCGATAAGAGAATTAAACAGCTTTTGTCAATTAAGGGCAAGCGCACGGTTGATGACATTCACCGCGAGTTAGGACTTTTGTTGTGGGAAAAATGCGGGATGGCGCGCACCGAAAAGGGATTGAAAGAAGCATTGGTTCGAATTCCGCAAATCCGCGATGAATTTTGGAAGAATGTAAACGTTCTGGGATCCGGCGAAGAATTGAATCAGGCGCTTGAACGGGCCGGACGGGTTGCCGACTTTTTGGAATTTGCCGAGCTATTGGTGTCCGATGCGCTTCACCGTCGGGAATCCTGCGGCGGGCATTTCCGTGAAGAATTCCAGACGCCCGACGGTGAAGCGCAACGTGACGATACCAATTTCGGTTACGTCGCCGCCTGGGAATTTAAAGGCGTGGGCCAAGAATCCGCGCTTCATAAAGAGCAATTGTTGTTTGAAGAGGTCAAACTCGCACAAAGAAATTATCAATAGCGAGGTTCACGTGATTAAAGTCGATCGAGAACATGTTGCAGTAAAAAAAATTAAAGGTGGAGAATTTGATTTCGCCAAGTTGGCGCCGGAAAAGCGCGTTGCGTTTATCTGGGAGTTAACGGCTGAAATCTGGTCGCTGAAGGACAAAACAAGTGCTAAACGAAGATTACAAAGACATATTACGAAGCTTATCAAGAAATAAAGTTAAATTTCTTGTTGTCGGAGCTTACGCCCTGGGTATGCACGGTTATCCGCGCGCGACCGGGGACTTTGACATTTGGGTGGAGGCCTCAAAGGAAAATTCAGTTCGTATTTTTAATGCGCTTCGAGATTTTGGTGCGCCGTTAAAGCAAATAGCAGATAGTACTTTTTCGAAGAAAGGAATTGTTTTTCAGATTGGTATTCCGCCACGTCGCATTGATATTATCAATCATATTGACGGGGTGTCATTTTCGAAGGCTTATCCGAGAAAGAAAATGGTCAACCTGGAGGGTATTAGAATTCCGTTTATTTCGTTAAAGGATCTTATTAAGAATAAGCAGTCGACTGGTCGGATGAAAGATAAGGTTGATGTTGCGTATCTTAAGGAAAAAAAGAAATGAAGCTGGCGCAGAGGAATTACCAATAGTTAAATACGAAATCCTAAATACTAAACCCTAAACAAACTCAAAATCCAAATGACCAAAACCCAAAACAGTTTTTCAAGATTTAAATTACGGTTTTGATATTTGAGTTTTGTGTTTTGGATTTGTTTAGTATTTAGGGTTTAGAGTTTAGAGTTTGAATAAAGGAGTAACAATTGGGAACTAAGATCAATTTAACTCTCAAAGTCTGGCGGCAAAAAAACGCGAATGCGGCGGGCCGGTTCGAAACCTACCAAGCCCGAGGGATTGACACCGACATGTCATTTCTGGAAATGCTCGATACGGTTAACGAAAAATTAACCAAACAGGCCATTGAGCCGATTGCCTTTGACCATGATTGCCGTGAAGGGATTTGCGGGACCTGCGGGGCGGTTGTTAACGGCCAGGCGCATGGGCCACTACGCGGGACAACATTGTGCCAGCTTCAT
>CAZEUO010000040.1:0-15336 GCA_964515035.1 uncultured Planctomycetales bacterium | reverse complement strand
GGCACAGCGTCCCGCAACTGTCTTTCATAGCCTCGATGTTTTCGTCATCAACGGGGGGATACTTCAACAAACGCAGCAGCGTACAGATATAGGCCTGTTCGACGTAAACGATCAACGCCCCAATCGCCGTATGCTTTTCCATATCCTTGGCACTGGCGTAATAATTGACCGTCGAAACAAAAGTCGGGTCGTTAAATTTCTCCATGCCGTCGGCGCGCATGCGGCCGTTATATTCAAGAATATTCTTGCGGACCAAGGCCGGTTCTTTCGAAAATTTAATTTCGCCTTTTTCTTTGAAGAGCTCGGTAACGGCGCTCGCCAATTGAACAGCAAATTTCTGCAAACGATCTTCTTTTTCGGCCATATCAGTTCCTTTTGTTCACTACTACCATTTTAAAAGTCATTTAAGAAGAATCAAGCTATTTTAAAAAAGGTTTTATCGTCTTAATGACCGACTCGGGATTGTAAGGTTTGATAATGTACCCCGCCAGTTTTGGGTTTACATCATGGGCCTTTTTTTTGTTTTCATCGGTCCCCGAGGCCGTCACCATGACAATGGGGATCGCATTCACTGCCGGCACCTTCACAACCCCTTCCATAAATTCCATCCCGGACATCTGCGGCATTTGCCAGTCCAGCATGATCAGGCAGATATCCTTAAAATTTCGTCCCAAGACTTCGATCGCCTGCTCACCGCTTTTCGCGTGCAAAAATTCATTTTGAACGCCCGAACCGCGCAGGACCTCGACTAACAGTTCACGTTCCAAATCCGAATCATCAATGACTAAAATTTTCATTGTTGTCGCTTTTTATAATGCTCAAGTATTTTATTCGCCAGTTGAATAATATCAAACGGCTTTTGCAAATAATCACTCATCCCGGCGCGAAATCCTTTGTCCTTTTGTTCTTGTTCTGTTGCCGCCGTCAAAGCAATAACCGGTAATTGTTTTGCCAATTCTTTACGGATGATCTCAACCGCCTCCAGGCCGTCCATGACCGGCATGAGCACATCCATAAAACACAAATCAAAATCGCATTGCTTTATTCGATCAATCGCCTCTTGGCCGTTGGAGGCAAACTCTCCTGTGCATCCGATGTGCCCAAAATACGCTTTGATCAATTCTTGGTTCGGAACGCTGTCATCGACAACCAACACTTTAATCCCCTGGCATGAGCCGGCGAGCTCCGTCACAATTTTTGTGTCGTCGTTTTCGCCGTCATTTTTTTGTTGCTGCAATCGTTCGCCGGCAGTTTTGGGACGAATGCGGTCGAATTTAATTGTAAAAATAAACCGGCTGCCCTTACCCGGCTGTGACTCCACCCAAATCCGCCCGCCCATCGCCTCGACATACCCTTTGCATATGGCAAGTCCGAGCCCGCTACCGCCGTATTTGCGGGTGGTTGACAATTCCGCCTGGCGAAATGATTCGAAGATAATATCTTTTTTGTCCGGAGAAATTCCCAAACCTGAGTCGTGCACAACAAAACGTAACATATGCTCGCCGTTTTTCGCCGTATCGCCATTCGGCTTTTCCTGACCGACAAAAAGAGTGATCTCTCCTTTTTCGGTAAATTTAATGGCGTTATCGATGAGGTTGATCAGGATTTGTTTAATGCGTGTCGGATCACCGTTAAGCGTCTCCGGGATACCGCTTTCAATGGTCGCAAAAAGCTTGATCGGTTTCTTCGCGACTTTTATTTGCATGATTTGAACAACATCGTTAATAAGGTTATGCAAATGAAAATCAACGCTCTCCAGTGTTAACCGGCCGCTCTCGACTTTGGAAAGATCCATAATATCGTTAACGATTTCCAAGAGCAATTTACCGCTTGACGATACCGTTTGGAGATGCTCTTTTTGCCTACTATCCGCAGACGTTTTTCGAATCAGGTCGCAAAACCCCAGGATAGCGTTTATCAGCGTGCGGATTTCATGGGCAATGTTGACAAAAAAATCACTCTTCTTTTTAGAAATTTCCCGAATCCGCTGGTTCAAAGCGAGCACGTCATCCCGCTCGCGAATCAAATCCCGTTGGCGCTTCGAAAATCGGTGCTGCGCCGCCTTTAATTCCAGGCATACCAATTGAAGATCTGAAACTAAATTTTTCAAAACTGCAGCCTCAACATGGACGGAACCCTGCGCAATATTTATTTTTTCTTGGAGGGCGCGGTAATTCTCCAAAATTTTTTCAACGTCAACCGAGGGGCCTTCGGATGCCGATTTTGTTTCGGTCGATGCCTTGATTTCAATGATACCCACCAAATTTTCGACAATTTCTCCCAAATCCAAATACGGACTTTTCAGATAACCCTGACTCTCGACCTGTTCACTTAAGAGAATCAATAGCTTCTGTAAACCGTAGGTTGCCTCCAAAATAACCACCAAATTATTTTCATCCAGGGGAACGCTTTTTTTTCTGACCATATCGAAAAAAATCTGCAGTCGGTGGGAAATAAATTGAATATTGTCAAGATTAAGAAATCCCGCCAAACCGGCAATAGTGTGAAACACCTTAAAAGTATTATCGATGGCTTCACTGTCATTGGGCACCGTTTCCAGAGTCAACAGCGAGTTTTCCGCGCTGCGAAGAAAATTAAGGCCTTCAGCGGCAAATTCCTGATACATATCCAACCCCTCTGTCAGAAGCGGCGCTTTTGCGATAAAATTCTCTTTTTTATATTCAATGGCCATTTATTCCTCAAGTAATTTCTGACGAATCGAAACAATCTCCGGTAAAATCCCCAAAAACGATTCTACCAAATGAGGGTCAAACTGTCGTTCGCTTTGTTTTTTAATTTCGGCAACGGTATCTTCGACGGACCAGGGCTCCTTGTAGGGGCGCCGGGAGGTTAGGGCATCAAAAACATCGCAAATTCCGCAGATACGCCCTACCAGCGGAATACTCTCCCCCTTCAGGCCTTTTGGATAGCCAGTCCCGTCCCATTTTTCATGGTGCGTGAGGGCAATGATTTCCGCCATTTTCATTAAAGCAGAACTGCTTCCTGACAGTAGCTCGGCGCCGATGGTCGTGTGGGTCTTCATGATTTCCCATTCTTCCGGTGTTAATTTTCCGGGTTTTAAAAGGACACTGTCGGGAATTCCGATTTTACCGATATCATGCAGGGGGCTGGCTGTCAAAAGCAATTCACACTGCGATTCGCTTAACCCCGCCGCTTTCCCTAATTTTTCACAATAACGGCTCATGCGAATAACGTGAACGCCGGTTTCATTGTCGCGGAATTCCGCGGCGCGTGCCAAACGGTGGATAATGTCCAGGCGCGTATCGGAAAGCTCTTTGGTACGCTCTTTGACTTTGGACTCGAGAATTTTATTCTGATTGCGGACCTGATCGTCCATCAGGCGAATTTCAATCATATTGCGAATACGGACCAGCACTTCAATATTTTCGTAAGGCTTACTTAAAAAATCCGTGGCGCCGGCCTCGAGGGCCCGCAAACGGATGTCCTGGCTTTTTTCAACCGATAATGCCAGAATCGGAAGATAGGTATCGCCTTTGAGGTCTTTCAATTGCTTGATGAGCACCAGGCCGTCAATTTCCGGCATATGCAAATCCATTAAAACGATATCCGGTTGAATTTTGTGGTAAAGATCGATTGTTTTGCGGGGACTCGTCTCGCTAAAAACACTTTTGTAGCCGGCGGATTCGAGGATTTTCTCCAGTAAAAGCACGTGCAGCTTCTGGTCGTCAACGATTAAAATTTTGGCGCCTAAAATTTGCTCCTCGGAAATCACAACACTCTCCTTGCCTTTTAAAATTCAGTCATATTGTAAGACGGAAAGATAAGGTCTGTAAACACAAAAGAGGTTTAAATTTTCCAGCGTGAAATTTTCTGAAGAGTTTTGCGGTCGGTTAAATTGCAGTGAACCGGGGTAATCGTAATGTATCCTTGGCTGAGCGCATAGGTATCGATCGAGAGGTCCTTTTTTGTTACCGGATCTTTCCCCTTCATCCAGTAGTAAGTCCGGCCGTGAGGGTCTTTATGTTTGGTAAACTCCCCATGAATCGGAACCATGCATTGCCGGCAAATTTTGACCCCCCGGATCAGTGAAGGTTTGAGGTTGGGTATATTAAGATTCAAAAACGTTTCCGGGTGAATCCTATTTTTGTGAACCTGCAGAACCAACCTAGCGGCAAATTGAGCGGCATAGGAATAATCGGGCTGGCGAAACGTCGCTAGCGACACCGCAATCGAAGGGATCCCTAAAATCGCCCCTTCCCGCGCGCCGGCCACCGTCCCGGAATAAAAAACGCTGCAGCCTTCATTGGGGCCTAAATTTATTCCCGAAACCACCGCATCAGGCTTTTTTTTTAAAAGAACGCTGGTTGCAAATTTAATGCAATCGGCCGGCAGCCCGCGAACGCCATAGCCAAAAAATTTTCCCTGACGGCTCACTTTTTTAACAAATATCGGCTTCGCTAAGGTAATGCCGTGACCGACAGAGCTTCTCTCGGAGTCCGGAGCCACGATGGTCACATTTGCGATTTTCTTTAGCTCCTGATAAAGCGCTAAAATTCCTTTGGCAAAAATTCCATCGTCGTTGGTCAGTAAAATAATCATAAGTTTAAAGAAAATATTCGGGGTCTAATTCTGTGGCGCCTTTAAGAAGTTTCCGGATGGCCGCAAGCGTTGATTCCGTGTCGCTTGCCTCAGTTAAGGCAAGCTGAACACTTTCTGTGGAAAAGGGGTTTTCGCCGATATTAACAACCAACGTCTGGTTAGGCCGATTAAGATTTTTCAACATTTCCAACTCATGCTCATCAATATCGGAAATGCTGGTAATTAAAATTAACCCGGCGTTGGTCATGGAATGAGCCAGTTCGCCAAGCTGCCGGATGTGCTCTAGACGGCTGATTGTTTTATCCTGTGTTTCCGTACCGGCGTTTAACAAACGATTCGAAACACCCAAGAAATAGGCAAACTTTCCTTCCTTAAACAATTCTTCCTCGAGAGACTTTGCGACCTTTTGTTTGGAGGTATTCATCGCCCCGGTAATAATGAGAAAAACCGGCTTATGTTTGTAACGTTCGGCGCGTTTAACGGTCGTAATGTCGCTGCGTTCCCACTCAAAGTCGCGTTTACGGGCTTGGTCGATTAAAACCGATGCGTCTTCAAAAATCGGAGCCAGAATGATCCCGCCCCCAGCAATCTCATAATTATCGACAATGACAAATCGTCCGGTTTCCGGAATAAGCCCAACTTCATCAAAAGCAATGGGTTTGAGCGTTTCAATGACGCATTCGGCCACATCATGGCGATCCACCTGAGGCTTATTGGTAATCGAGGAAAGCTCCGAGGCATCCAGGACATGGATAATTTGCGACAAAACGGCGGGGACATGCTGTGTCGCAATTTTAAGTTTGTAGGTTTTTCCCTTCACAAATGGTTCCGCGCCCATCCAGAAAATATTGGCTTTAATCTTTGTGCTGACGTGCGCCATACGCTCGGAGGGTTTACACATCAACTCCCCCGGCCGAATGTAAATCTGTGTCTCAAGGCAAAATCCCGTACTCTCCCCCGCGCATGCGTCTTTTTGGGCGGATTTATTAAATCCCTCAATCGTTGTGATCCGTGAACGTTTTCTCGATGGTAAAAATATGACTTCATCACCGGGTTTGGCCGCACCCGATTCCACGCGGCCCGCAAGAATTCGGCGGTCATCGCCTTCCGCGGTAAATTTATAAATATCCTGTACCGGAAAGCGAAACTCCATCGCGCCTTTGGCCGCGGCTTTCTGGAAGGAATCCATCGCCTCTAACATGAATGGGCCCTGATACCACGGCATTTTTTTTGATTGCCCGGCAATATTTTCACCTTCGCGCGCGGCGATAGGAATAAAATACGTCGGGATAACTTTAATTTCTTCAAGAAACTTTGAATAGTCTTTTTGAATTTTTTCAAAGACATCCTGTTGATAACCAACCAAATCCATTTTGTTGACGCAAATGGCAACGTTTTTAATCCCTAAAAACGACATCATGTAACCATGGCGTTTAGAATTTTCCCGAATACCTTCATGGGCATCAATGACCAAAATGGCTGCTTCCGCGCGGGCCGCGCCGGTCACCATATTTTTTAAAAATTCGATATGGCCGGGAGCATCGATAATGATGTAATCACGTTTTTTTGATTTAAAGAAACTCCGCGCCGTGTCGATGGTGATCCCTTGTGTCTGTTCATCGCGTAACGCATCCAACAAAAAGGCATATTCAAAAGGTTTGGCATTGCGTTCGCAGCGCGCCTTCACCTCTTCCAATTTTCCTTGCGGCAAAGAACCAGTGTCGGCCAGTAAACGTCCGATGACCGTGCTTTTGCCGTGGTCAACGTGGCCAACAATAACAATATTCATCCGTTCGCGCATTTCTGTTGTCATTACATGTACCCCGCACGGCGTAAAGCCTCGAGCCCACCCCAATCTTCCTTATCCTGGGCGCGGCCGGCGCGTTCGGCAATATTTGCAAATTTTCCAGATCGCAATTCTTCGACAATTGCGTGAACTGTTTTTGCCTTTGATTCTACCGGAGTCGTGCACGGATAGCATCCTAAGGACCGATACCGTTTTCCGTTTCCTTGATCAAAATAAAGCGATGTAACGGGGATTTTTTCACGCTCGATATATTCCCAAATATTTAATTCCGTCCAATCCAACAACGGATGAATACGAACGTGCGTTCCGGGCGCAAAATCGGTTTTAAACTGGTTCCACAACTCCGGTGGCTGGTCGCCGACATCCCAATCGCTTTTCTTATCGCGGGGAGAGAAGTACCTTTCCTTTGAACGGCTGCCTTCTTCATCCGCGCGTGCTCCGACGATGACACCCGTATAGGGCTCCTTATTTGAATCAAGGACATAGGTCCCGAGTTTGTGATCCAAGCGGTATCGCGGCCAATCACCGGCTAAAGTATGTTTAAGCGCTTCCGTTTTTAGTAATTTGCAGCAGGATAGACGGTCAACGGCCCCATCCGGAAATGTTTGTTTGGCATCCAACGCGGCCTTATTTTGCCCGTAAACCATATTCAACTTCCAGTCCCTGGCAAGCTTATCCCGGTATGTGATCATCTCTGGAATTTTATAGCTTGTGTCGATGTGCACTAACGGAAACGGGACGTGGCCAAAAAATGCTTTTCGCGACAACCACAAAAGAACCGTGCTGTCTTTGCCGATCGACCAGAGCATCGCCAGGCTTTTAAATTCCCGATAGGCCTCGCGCAAAATAAAGACACTCTGATATTCAAGGCTATCAAGTTTATCGATTGAACGTTCTGACATTGCCATCTTTATTTTTTCTCGCTTGCCGGTTTACGGAAATGCAAACCGCATTCTTTATTTTCGGGCTGTTCCCACCACCAGCGGCCGGCCCGAATATCCTCGCCGGGCTTAATGGCCCGCGTACAAGGCGCACAGCCAATGCTAACAAATCCTTTAGCGTGAAGCGGATTAACATCCACTTTGTGTTCCTTAATATAACGATGAACATCGTCCAATGCCCATGCGGCTAACGGCGCGATTTTAATTTTTTGATTTCCTTCATCCCATTCAAAAATTTCTAAATCCTTGCGCGTAACCGCCTGTTCCCTTCGTAAACCGCTCATCCAGGCATCGACATTCTTTAAAGCGCGTTGCAACGGCTCGACCTTCCGGATCCCGCAGCAAAGCTTACGATTCTCAACACTTTCATAAAACAGATTAATCCCTTTTTCCTGAACCATTTTTTCAACCGCAGCGGTATCGGGATAATAAACTTTAAATTTTAACCTATAGCGTTTTTGCGTTTTGGACAGCAAGTCGTAGGTTTCCTGATGTAAACGGCCGGTGTCCAGAGTAAAAATTTCAATTGCCGGCGCAACCTTCGCAATCAGGTCGGTAATCACCTGATCCTCTTCCCCAAGACTCGAGGCAAAATTAATCCGCCCCTGGAATTCTTTCGCGGCCAGCTGAATAATTCCGGCCGCGTCTAAGGTCTTTGCTTCACTGTTTAATTTTTTAATTTTTAAGATGATCGGATCCATAATAGCTCCTAAAATTGCTTCTAAATTTCATAAACAAACGACTGTTGCGAATCACGGGCCCGCTCGCTAAGGCTTTCAAAATTGATTCCCTTTAGGACATTGGAAAGCTTAACATCAACCTCTTCCCAGACAGAATCCATAACATTTCCGGGGTTGTTCTTTTGCGAACCGGAACCATTGTGACGTTCAGAATTTTCAAAATTTTTTATTAAGTCACTCAAACGGATTTCCGCTGGCGGCTTGGCGAGCACATACCCGCCCTTTTTTCCTCGAGTGCTTTTGACAAAGCCGTGCTCCTTCAAATAGATTAGAATATGAATTAAAAACTTAGTCGGAATTCGTTGTCGGCGCGATATTTCATTAACCTGCAAAGGATAGTCATTTGGCCAATGCATTGCTAATTCCAATATTGAGCGACACGCGTAATCAGTTTTTGCGGATATCTTCATGATCCCTCCATTACATTACTAGCCTAATCATGTTGATAGTATAACTGTAACTCGTTACGCTGTCAATGGATATTATAATCGATAATCTTTGATAATATCCGTGCGCTACCAGATGGCATTGGAAACTGGGACAGCGATTTAGGGCTTACCCAGCGCTGAAAACGATGAAACTTAATACGACCCTTAACCTGGCAGTCAAAAACAAATAATTTAACCCGAAATTGGGTGTAATAATGGATGACATCAAACAAAAATCGGGATGTCAAAACATCCGCCCCAAGCTCCTCTTTAACCTCACGCACCAGTGCCGCCTTTGCCGATTCTTTTTTTTCAATCTTTCCTCCCGGAAATTCCCAAAGATCGGCCAATAACCCTGATGATGGGCGCTTTTGAATCAGATACTTGCCGTTTCGTTTAATAACGGCAATAACCGCGCGAACATCCTTGATAACAGATTTCTTGGGTTTGGGAATAATCTCCTGAATTCCCTTTTGAAACGCGTAGCAATGTTGACGAACCGGACACGACCCGCAAAGAGGCTCACGGCTGCGGCAAACCACCGCCCCCAACTCCATTAAGGCCTGATTAAAATCGCCTACCTGCTTATTGGGAAGTATTTTTTGTAAATATTTAAAAATGTCCTCATCATTTTTTGTATCGGCGAAACCCTCGATCGCAAGTAAGCGCATAACAACGCGCCGAACATTGGCATCAATAATCGGATGCTTTTTATTAAATGCGATGCTCAACACCGCGCCGGTTGTATAAGGCCCGAATCCTGGAAGCGCTCGTAATTGTTCAAATACTTGAGGAATTTTTCCGCTAAAATCTTTGACGAGTATTTGCGATGATTTATGAAGATTTTTTGCCCGGGCGTAATAGCCCAGCCCCTGCCACAAACGTAAAACCTTTTGCCGCGATGCGCGTGCCAAATGGCAAACCGTAGGAAACGTCTTTATCCAGCGTAAATAATACGGAATCACGGCCTTGACCGTTGTTTGTTGAAGCATCACTTCGGAAATCCAGATTTTGTAAGGATCGCGGGTTTCGCGCCAAGGAAGCGCACGGGCGTTTTTTTGATACCAGCGAAGAAGACGGGAGGAAAGCATGGCGGTGTTTATTTCTTTTTGCGGCTGCGGGATAAAGTGTTAATAAATAAATTTTCAATCTCCGGATGTTGGCCGATAGGCGCCGTACAAACAAACTCGATGTGCGGGTGTTTTCGTTTTGAACTTTGTATTAACCGCGGAATGTCGTCCAAGGCATGCAGGCCGGAATTCAGAAAATTCAACAAAACAAATATTTTTTGCGCACCCTGTTGAATGCACCGTTCAATACCCTCAGGAATGCTGGGGTGATTAATTTCTAAGAAACAATAGACAAAGACCGGAATCCGGCTTTTCTTCCTTAGACGCCTAGAAAGTTGAACCACCTCTTTTTTTGCACGTGTCGCCCGGCTGCCATGAGAAATCAGCAAAATAGCATTTTTCATAAGGATTGTTAATAAACGGCTGTTAGCGGTTCGTTGGAAACGGAAATTGAGACGCTTTCTCCAAAACTAAAGGGCAAACGAGCGTGAGCGCCATCGACATAAATTATTCCGTGGCGCATCATGGAGCAGACAGTCATCGGTCGCTTTAATGAAATGACACTGCCCCGTAGACGGTATCGGATTTCATGATGCTTAAATAATTCCCTTGGCCGAAATTGAATTTCTATTGAATCCGAAGGTAATACCTTGCCGCCCGCGGAATGAATCGCCCCGGATGATCCGGCCGCCGTCGCAATCCATAATCCTGAACTACGCTGGTTCTCTTTAACGCCGTTTACCGCTAAACGATAGCGGCTCATCGCTGCTGGATTCATATGCGCAATCAAAATATCATTTAAAACGTTGACGCTACGAGGCGTGTGGCTGGTTTTCAATTTGATACGGGAAAAGACCTTGGTGCGGCATGTTCCATGAATCGCCTTTAAAAAGATCGCTTTAAAATTTTTTCGGGTTGCCGCACAAAAACGGCCGATACTTCGTGTGGGGTCAGAATTAACACCGAGGATAATTTGTTTCTTTATGCTGCGGGCGGCTTCTAAAAATGTCCCGTCCCCTCCAACCGTAATGACAAAGTCGAATGGCGCATAATTGATATTTTGCCCGCGATTACATTTTCGATATTTGATCTTATTTTCCATAAGAATTTTTTCAACGTACGAAAGAGTTTGATAGTGCTGATCGTGGGCGCTACGAAGTTCTTTTTTGATCGACGCACCCAAACGTAATCCCTTTTTAAATCCTGGGTTTCGCCGATCGAGAAAATAAAACCGAAATAAACTTTTTTTAAAAACGATTAAAACGTTTCTCATTCGCATAATCCTTTAAGAGGCCATAAGGATTGTCCTGTTTCGTAACTCCGGAATGGCCGAGAAAATAATGTCGGCGCCTTTTAAATAATCCCGCGGCAATGATGTTTCCAAGGCCAAACATTTAAGCCCTGCTTTTTTGGCCGAAATGATCCCAAAGGGAGAATTTTCCAAAACGATTGAATCCTTTGCTGAAAGTCTTAGCAACTTCAGCGCCTTATGAAACGGCTCGGGATGTGGCTTTCCTCTTTTAACATCGCTTCCCGTCACCACGACATGAAACAATTTTAAGAGATACGTAGGAAGAAGCTCGTTGAGTTCATGGCGCGATGTTCCCGTCACCAAAGCCAAACGAAATTGTTGAGCGTGCAAATCACGTAAAAATTTTCGCGCGCCCGGGATAAATCGCCGGCGCGCGATTCTTTTGAACAATTTTTCCTTCGCACGCAAAATTTTAATGGCCCTTGACCGCGTCATGGCCTTCCCTCGGCTTTGAAAAATTTCCATGACACTGGTGATCCCGCGTTGACCCTCACGCTGATAAACATCCAAATGGCTAACAACGATCCCTTCCCTGGCAAAAACGGCCTTCCAGGCCCGGTAATGATCCGGCATGGTATTGGTAATGACACCATCTAAATCAAAAATTACGGCCTTGGTTCGGATTTGAACTTTTTTTAAAATTTTCGTCATTAAAGTATGCCATAAGAAAATTTTGACTTATGGGTTACGCGGGCCGTATCACCGATTCACAACCGGATAAGCGCACTTCCAGGCTTCAAACCCGCCTTCGATGCTATAAACTTCCAAAAACCCGTTTTGAGCAAAATATTCCGCAGCCCCTTGGCTCGAAATCCCGTGATAGCAATAACAAACAAGCGGAGCTTTTTTATCTGCCGTTTTTAAAAAATCATCAATATTGTTCGGATTCACCGAAACAGCGTTTGAGATATGGCCGCCTTGAAATGACTCCGGATCCCGAATATCGACAATTGTCACTTTCGCGGTATCGATCATTTTTTTTGCGTCATCAATCGTGATTTGTTTAAATTCCGGTGGCATTGTTTTAAGGAATTAAAAGAATTTTTCCGGTTGTTTTGCGGCCTTCCAACGCCATATGGGCTTCGCGCGCTTGCGAGAGAGGAAATTCCCGGCTAATCCGCAATTTCATTTTGCCTTTCATAACCCAAGTGAAAACATCATTCGCCCGGCCTTCCAATTCTTCGCGTGTTGAAATGTATGCCATAATTCCCGGCCTGGTTAAGTAAATTGACCCTTTTTGATTCAAAACAACGGGATCAATCGGTGAAACCGACCCGCTCGCTTGCCCAAAAAGGACCATCATGCCTCTTGGCATCAGACAATCCAAGCCTTTTTCAAACGTCGCCTTTCCGACACCGTCATAAACAACATTGACGCCCCGATTTCCTGTTATACGTTTTACCTCCGAAACAAAATCCTGTTTCGAATAATTGATAACGTGATCAGCGCCGGCTTCTTTCGCTAACGCTGCTTTTTCATCCGTAGAAACTGTTCCAATGACCGTCGCGCCCAATATTTTTCCGACCTGACACAAAAGTAATCCCACGCCGCCTGCAGCCGCGTGAATTAAACAGGTATCACCCTTTTTCAGCGGATATGTTGATTTGGTTAAATAGTGCGCGGTCATTCCCTGAATCATGCAGGTTGCACCCTCCTGAAATGAAATCTTTGGCGGCAATATGACAAGACGATCGGCCGCAACCGTTTGACGCTGGGCGTATGATCCTAATATTCCCGTATAGGCAACCCGATCGCCAATTTTAAATCCTTCAACAGTCTTTCCGAAGGCGGCAATGATTCCCGCCCCTTCCAAGCCCAAAATCATCGGAATCGGCGTTTTGTACAATCCCGTGCGAAAATATACGTCGATAAAATTAACTCCGCTCACTTTCACATCAATCAGCACTTGGCTGTCGGTCATAATAGGGTCCGGGATGTCCTTGAATTCCATGACCTCCGGTCCACCCGGCGTAGAAACACAAACCGCCTTCATCAAAGTCCTTTCGGTTCAAATGCAGAGTTATTGTATCGGATTTAGTAGTCGGTGACAAGAAAAAGGACGGCCAAATGCTTCGGGTGAGTCTTATAGACTAAGATTGCGGTGGTTTGTTCAATTCCCGTTCGTCAACATGGTGTTTAATGATCTTACCTTCAATAATATAGATGACATCTTCGCAGATATTGGTGGAATGATCGGCAATCCGCTCTAAGTTTCGGGCGACCAAAATCAAATCCAGCGCTTGTTCAATGGCCTTCTTTTCTTTAAGCATCAAGTCCAGCAAATCCATAAAAATTTTACGGTTTAGATTATCGATCGTATCATCACGGCGGCAAACATCTTCGGCTAATTTTGCATCACCGTTGACAAAGGCATTGAGACTGTCACGGAGCATGTCCTGTGCCCCGCTTGCCATTTTGACAATTTCAGAAATGGACTTTAAGGCAGGGCTCCTCATGATATATTTTACTAACTGCGCGATGTTCACGGCCAAATCACCGATGCGCTCGAGATCATTATTGATTTTCATCGTTGAGGTGATAAACCGCAAATCGCCGGCCTGGGGCTGATGTAACGCTAATAGCCGAAGCGACAACTCGTCAATCTCAATTTCCAGCATATTGATCGCATCATCGGAGTCCACAACCGAGGCGGCCAAATTCGCGTCCCGGTCCACCAGGGCCTTGACCGAGGAACTGATCGCCGCCTCGGCAAGACTGCTCATGCGGAGTAATTTTTCTTTCAATTGATTTAATTCATCGTCAAAGTGTCGGTGCATTACCACTCCTTAGCCAAAACGGCCGGTAATATAATCTTCGGTTTTTTTGTCCTGTGGGTTGGTAAAAATTTGCTGTGTTTGCGCAAATTCAACCAATTCGCCTAACAACATAAATCCCGCGTCATCGGAAACCCTTGCTGCCTGCTGCATATTGTGGGTGACAATAACAATCGTATAATCACTTTTAAGAATCCGCATCAATTCTTCAATGCGCTCGGTGGCTATCGGATCCAGCGCCGAACACGGCTCATCCATTAAAAGGATATCGGGTTTTACCGGCAATAATCGCGCAATACATAATCGCTGCTGCTGCTCTAGAGAAAGACTTAAAGCGGACCTGTTTAATTTATCTTTGAGGCTGTCCCACAACAAGACCGCTTTCAGTGAACTCTCAATGATTGTATCATAATCTGATTTTTTTGCACTACGATGAATTTTGGGGCTAAAGAGAATATTTTCGGCAACAGACAGAGGAAACGGATTTGGCCGTTGAAATACCATTCCAACCTTTTTGCGCAGCTTGACTAAATCAATCTTCGGGTCACAAATATCCACATTGTCGATAAACACTTTTCCGGTAATCCGCACGCCCTCAATTAAGTCATTCATCCGATTAAACGTCCGCAGCAGCGTTGATTTCCCGCACCCCGAAGGGCCGATCATAGCGGTAATGCTGTTTTTCTTAATCGACATATTCACGTCAATCAATGCCTGGAAGTCGCCGTAAAACAAATTCAATTTATCCGTCTTGAGAATGTTCATTATCCAAACCGCCCTGAGATATAATCATTCGTCTTTTTTTGCGAGGGAGACGTAAAAATCTTTTCGGTCGTATCGATTTCGATAAGATCTCCCATCAAGAAAAACGCCGTCCGGTCGCTGACCCGCGCTGCCTGCTTTGTATTATTTGTAACCAGAATCTGGGTAAATTTCTCCTTAAAGCGGTACATGACTTCTTCAATTTTTGCCGTTGAAATCGGATCCAATCCGGAACACGGTTCATCGTAAAGAATAATCTCCGGGTCAACCGCCAACGTGCGTGCCAGACACAGCCGCTGCTGCTGCCCGCCGGAAAGTTTCATGGCCTGGCTTTGCAGGCGATCCTTGACCTCCTCCCAGAGATGGGATTCCCTAAGCGTTGTCTCAACAATTTCATCCAAATGTTTTTTATCTTTAATTCCGTGACGTATCGGGCCATAGGTAACGTTTTCATAAATTGTCAACGGCAGCGGCATCGGCAAGGCAAATACCATCCCCACGCGTTTGCGAAGCAAATTCACATCGCCCTCCTCATAAATATTTTTATCGTCTATCCGGATGATCCCTTCCCGTTTAAATTTCGGGTCCAACTCATTCAGCCGGTTTAAGCAGCGCAAGAATGTGCTTTTCCCGCTGTTCGCCGGCCCGATCACTCCAAGAATTTCTTTTTCTTTAATCTGTATAGTGAGTGGTTTTAAAGCTGTGATGCCGCCAAACCACGCCTGAAGACCGCGAACATCTATTTTAATTTTCTCTACCATTTTTTCTTATTCCGGAATTTGGCGCGAACAATGATCGCCAATAAATTCATTGATAAGACCATGCCCAATAAGACCAGCGCCGTCCCATAACGGGTACTCACGGCCACATTCGGAACCTGAGTAGAAATGACATAAAGATGGTATGGAAGAGCCATGGACT
>CAZEUO010000039.1:8312-15398 GCA_964515035.1 uncultured Planctomycetales bacterium | reverse complement strand
CAAAACGCTGGGGAAAAATGTCGAAATCGAACGCGACAAAATCATTGTGACGGCTAAAGCCGGCGAATCGCCGTATGTTGCCGACTATAAATTGGTTTCTACGATGCGCGGGTCGTTTTGTGTTTTAGGCCCGCTTCTCGCTAAGCTTAAGAAAGCCAAGGTTTCTTTACCCGGCGGGTGTATTATCGGTGTCAGGCCGGTGGATTTGCATTTAAAAGGGATTAAAACGCTTGGCGCAAAAATTGAAATTGCCGGCGGTTACGTTCTGGCAACGGCACGGCAATTAAAAGGGACGTCTGTTTATTTAGGCGGTTCTTTCGGGTCGTCGGTTTTGGCGACGGCCAACATAATGATGGCGGCAACGCTGGCGCAGGGAGAGACGGTTATTGAATGTGCGGCCTGCGAACCGGAAGTCGAAGACTTGGCGGAATTCCTGGTTTGTATGGGCGCGAAAATCAAAGGCCAGGGATCACCGCGCATTGTGATTACGGGCGTTAAAAAACTTCACGGTGTTGACTATCGTGTTATTCCCGACCGTATCGAGGCAGGGACATTTGTTATCCTTGCGGCGGCGACAAAAAGCACAATTACATTAAGGGATATCCGTTTTGAACATCTCTGGGCGTTGGCGGATAAATTGCGCGAGGCCGGAGTGAAGTTAACCCAGGAGGGCAATAATTTGAAGGTTCATCCGGCAAAAACACTTAAACCCGTCAGCGTCACGACACACCCTTATCCCGGTTTTCCGACGGATTTGCAGGCCCAATTTATGGCGCTGATGACGATTGCCCGCGGCGTCAGCATTGTCGCCGACCGAATTTATCCGGATCGCTTTATCCACATCGCCGAGTTAAATCGCATGGGCGCTAACATTAAGCGCGAGGGGATCAATGCGGTTGTCGAAGGTGTCCGGGGCCTTTACGGCGCGCCGGTTATGGCCTCGGATTTGCGTGCCTCGGCGGCGTTAGTCATAGCTGGGCTTGCCGCCAAAGGCCGCACCGAAGTTCATAGAATCTATCACTTGGACCGCGGGTATGAAAATATTGACGAAAAACTTCACAAATTAGGAGCCAAGGTTTGGCGAGAGAAGGAATGATTCTCATCATCGATAATTACGATTCTTTTACCTACAACCTTGTCCAGTATTTGGGCGAGCTGGGTGCGGAGTTAAAAGTCGTTCGCAACGATAAAATCACAATCGAGCAAATTAAAAAACTTCATCCGCAGAAAATCGTAATTTCTCCCGGACCCGGACGGCCGGAAGATGCCGGGGTATCGGTGGCTGTTATTAAGGAGTTGGCCGGAAAGATTCCGATTTTAGGCGTTTGTCTCGGGCATCAGGCGATCGGTTATGCGTACGGCGGAAAAATCATTCAAGCCAAAGAATTAATGCACGGCAAAACATCAAAGATTTTTCACGGCAAACAAGGCATTTTTAAAGCGATCGATAATCCGTTTGAGGCCACACGTTATCACTCACTGGTGATTGACCCCAAAAGCGTGCCCAAGTGTTTGGAAGTGACGGCCTGGACAAAAGATAAAGAGATTATGGGAGTTGAGCATAAGGAACTTGCGCTCTGGGGCGTCCAGTTTCATCCCGAATCCATTTTGACCAAATCCGGGATGGCGATTTTGCGCAATTTCCTAAAAATGAAGTGAAACAGCACATTCTAAAAATCCAGGGCAAAGAAAATTTAACAACAGGTGAAATGGAAGAGGTCATGAGCGCCATCATGAACGGCGGCGCGTCTCACGAAGAGATGGCCTCTTTTTTATTGGCCTTGCGCGCCAAAGGCCCGACGGTTGAAGAAATTACCGCAGCGGCGCGCATCATGCGGCAGTTTTCATTAAAAGTCACAACCAAACACAAAGTTCTTTTAGATACTTGTGGGACTGGCGGCGATAAAACCGGAACATTTAATGTCTCGACGGTTGCGGCCTTTGTTGTCGCCGGCGCCGGTGTTGCCGTTGCCAAGCACGGGAATCGTTCGGTTTCGAGCCAATGCGGCAGCGCCGATGTTCTTGAGGCGTTGGGAATCAACATCAATTTAAACAACGAACAGCTTGGGCGATGTTTGGATGAGGAAGGAATTGCGTTTTTATTTGCTCAAAAACTTCACCCGGCGATGAAAAATATCGCGCCGGTCAGAAAAGAATTGGGTGTTGAAACGGTCTTTAATCTTTTGGGCCCGCTGACTAACCCCGCGAACGCCAACTTTCAAATGGTGGGAGTTTACAGCCAACAATACGTTGAGCCCTTGGCCAATGTTTTGAAAAATCTGGGGTTAAAAAGGGCTCTTGTTTTTCACGGCGATGACGGCCTGGATGAAATCACGACAACAGGCCCGACCCATATCAGCGAATTTAACGGCCACAAGGTCGTTTCCTACACGCTTTCGCCGGAAGATTTTAAAATCAAATTAGCCAAGCCGAAGGATCTCAAGGGCGGCGATTTAGCGACCAACGTTTTGATCGCGGAAGATATTTTAAAGGGAAAAAAGGACGCCAAACGCGACATCGTTATTTTTAACGCCGCCCACGCGCTGTATTTAACCGGCGAGGTTGTCACAATCGAGGAGGGGATGAGCCTGGCGCAAGAGGCGATTGATTCCGGCAAGGCCCGAAAAAAGTTTGATCAATTAAAAAAATTTACGCAATCATGCCCGCCGACTTCTTAACTAAAATTATCGATTACAAAAAGAGCCTTCTTGTCGAAAAGAAGGCTTTTTACGCGTCTTTGAAGAAGAAAATCAAGGATGATAAATTGTCCCGTTATTCGCTTTTTAAAAAAGCCATCGCGAAGCCCGGCGAGATTAATCTCATCGCCGAAATCAAAAAGGCATCGCCTTCCAAAGGGCTTATCTGTAAACACTTCGATGTCTTGCAGATCGCCAAGACCTATGTCGAAGGCGGCGCGGCGGCGATTTCGGTTTTAACCGAAGATAAGTTTTTTTTGGGAAAACCGATGTATACCCGCAAGGTGAGCGAACACTTCAGTATTCCGGTTTTAACGAAGGATTTTATTATCGATGAGGTGCAAATCCTTGAAACATTTTACTGCGGGACGAGCGCCATTCTTTTGATTGTCGCCATTTTAACCGATGAGAAATTAAAACATTTGATGAAGGTGGCCAGCGACCTGGATTTGGATTGCCTGGTGGAAGTTCACAATGAAAAAGAACTCGAACGGGCGCTTAAAGCTGGGGCGGACATCATCGGCATTAACAACCGTGATTTGCATACCTTCGAGGTGGATTTAAAAGTGAGTGAACAGTTGATTCCGAAAATTCCTAAGGGCAAAGTGATTGTTGCCGAAAGCGGTTTAAAAACTCATCGGGATATTCAAGCCCTCAAGGATCTAGGAGCCAACGCAGTTTTAATCGGCGAAACATTTTTGCAGGCTCCGGATATCGCAACGAAAATCAAGGACGTGATGCATGGCCCAAGTTAAAGTAAAAATTTGTGGGATCACAAATTCCGAGGACGCGCAATTGGCCGTTTCCTTTGGCGCCTGGGCGCTGGGTTTTATTTTTTATAAAAAAAGCTCACGGGCAGTTTCCCCAACGAAAGTCCGTAATATTATCCGCGAGTTGCCGCCTTTTGTCGAACCGGTCGGCGTTTTTGTTAACCTTAAAGAAGGCGCAGTCAAACAGATCGCGGATTTTTGCGGGATCAAAACGCTGCAATTTCACGGCGATGAAACGCCTGACTATTTCCGCAGGTTTCGCAATTACAAGGTCATTAAAGCTTTTCGGGTTAAAGAGAATTTTGATATTAGTAATGTGTCGAGTTTTCCTGTTTCGGCGTACCTTTTTGACACTTATCAGGAAAATGAGTTTGGCGGAACGGGAACAACCTTTAATTGGGAGAAAATCACCGGAAAAAAATTTGCCAAGCCCGTCATTTTATCCGGCGGCCTAAACCCGCAAAATATTAAAGACGCTATCCAAGTTGTCCAACCTTACGCTGTTGATGTTTCGAGCGGGGTGGAGAAGACACCGGGGAAGAAAAGCTTCGGATTGTTAACGGAATTTTTTGAAGCCATCAAACAATAGGAACATATGCCAAAAATTATTTTTGATATTGAAACTGTCGGGCAGGATTTTGAACTTTTGGATGACTCTTCAAAAGAGTATTTTCTCAAATTTGCCGGAACGGATGCCGAAAAAGAGGAAGCCAGAAATTCCTTAAGCTTTTTTCCTTTAACCGCCCAGGTTGTCACAATCGGCATGCTGGAAGCCGAAACAGACAAAGGTTTTTGTTATTACCAAAATGGCAACGGCAAACCGGAAAAATTTACAGAGGGAAATGTTGTCTTTGTTTCCGGCAGCGAGAAAGAGATTCTCACCAACTTCTGGAGTCAGATTAAAAATTGTTCGCCTTTTATTACCTTTAACGGGCGGCTTTTTGACTGTCCGTTTTTGATGCTTCGTTCGGCCATTAATAATATTCGCCCTACCAAAAACCTTATGCCTTACCGGTACGCACACAGCGAGCACGTAGATTTAAGCGATCAACTGACATTTTACGATGCGATGCGCCGCAAGTTTGGGCTGCATATGTGGTGCAATGCCTTTGGCATCAAAAGCCCAAAGCAGGATGGTATCACCGGGCTGCATGTTAAAGATATGTATAAGGAAGGCCGCTATCAGGATATTGCCAAATACTGTGTCAGGGATATTTACGCGACAAAGGAACTTTATAAGTACTGGGAGAAATGTTTGAAATTTTAGTATCAAAGATCTTTTGCTCGTTACACTCGCAAAAGATGAGCGCTCGGGTATGGATGTCTAAATGGCCCGAGCGCTCATATTGCCAAATACTGTGTCAGGATATTTACGCCACGAAAGAGCTTTTTAAATATTGGGAAAAGTGTTTGCGGTTCTAGAGGGTCTTTACAGTTCAATTTTTTTATGATAGCCTTGTGAAGCATGAAAATTTCTAAAATAACTCTAATCATAATTCTTCTTTTATCGGTTATCCCCATTAACGGTTTTTGCGATGATTCGAATTCGCAAGATGTAACTCACCATTGCGCCCCTGCGTGTCATGCTCTCTGTTGTCAGTCTGCACTTTCCACTAGTACGTTTAGTTTTAATCTTTTGTCACAAGCAAAGTTTCTTTTTATTTCAGGTAGCAGTTCCCACGAAGATCCGTTCCTCAGTACCTCCAAACGTCCACCGATAGTCCTCTCATAAAATCTCATTTTCTCCTTTCGTATTGAAAAACTGTAATTTGGGAGTCTAATTTTATGAGCAGGAATATTCGAATTTTATTTTTCACATTTATTTTCTTAAGTCACTTTCTGATTCCTCATGCGAGAGCAGAGGAAATGAGCGGCGCTCTGAGTTTAAAAGAAGCGTTGTCTATGGCCTACGATCACAATCCTCAAATGATTGAGGCCAGAAAAACTATTCAGGTCGCTCAAGGGGATTTAATAACAACGCGCACACTTTTAAATCCGGAATTGGAAGCTGAAATTGGCGGCCTTAAAAAAAACGAAGAGGGTGAACGTAAAGGTCATCTTGAAACGGTTTCGATTTCCCAACCCTTTGAGCCATTGGGTGTCCGCGGGTTAAAAACAAAGATTGCAAAGAATGAAGTGAGAATCACGGAAGAAACACTTAAATCTGTCTGGTCGAACATTTATTCCCAAGTTCGATCGGCGTATATGAAAATTATTTTTGATAAAAAAGCATTGGAACTGGCTCAGGATAATTTAGCGACAATGCGCCAGCTTTTTAGCAATGTGCAGATTCGTTTTCAATCAGGTCAGGGGCTCAAGAACGATCTTCAGCGCGCGAAGATTGAAATGCTGAAAGCTGAGAATGATTATCTGATGGCCGAGAAGGAAATAAAACTTGATAAAGGAAGATTTAATCTTCTTTTAGGCCACCCTCTAGATATTTCATTTGATATTAAAGAAGAGTTAAAAGTCGAAGACTTGAAGCTCGACCTTCAAAAGTTGACTGAAATGGCTTCTTCCAAGCGGCCCGATTTAAAAATTGAAAAATTGATGCTAGATTCCAAGAATAAGAATTTCCTGAAAGAAGAGCTTAATCGTCTGCCGTCTTTTTCTTTGGGATTTCAAAAAACAAATACCGATTATGACAAGGATTATGCCGCGCTGGTTTCCGTGAGTGTTCCTTTATGGAACTTAAATCAAGGTGAAGTGAAAAAAGCAAAGGCCGAAAGAGAAATTCAGCAGTCCAAGCTGCAAACAACAGAGAAAGAAGTTGCCTTTGATGTTTACCAGGCCTATTTGAATGCAGAAGTGGCTCAAAAACAGGTAGAGTTTTTAAAAGAGTCAGTCGAGGAAGCCAATGAACTCATTCGGCTAGCTGATTTAAAGTATAGAGAAGGAGAAATTGATTTTATCAATTATCGGGATCAAGTCAAAACGGCCACAGAAACCAAGGTTAGATATTACGAAGGTTTATATACTCTTGATCAAAATATCAGTGAATTGGAACGGGCCATTTATGGTTCTTTGCGTGAGGAGGAATTTTTAAAATGAAGAATTTAAAGAGTTTGTTTATTATTGTGATTGTTTTTATCTTAGGTGTTTTAATTTCACCTTATATCCGTGGGTATAAATCCTCGGAAGAGGTCAAACAAGAGGAAGAGAACCAAGAGGGAGACGGGGTTATTAAATTGGAGAAAGAATCACAAGAATTGGTGAACTTTAAAACGGTAGAAGTAAGAAAATCTCCGCTTACGGAAAAAATATCGATAGCCGGTCAGATTGCGCAGGATGCCAACGAAATGTACAATGTTTTTTCTCCACGGGCAGGCGTGGTTGTCGAGAATACAGCACAGTTGGGTGCCATTGTTAAAAAAGGCGACGTGCTTTCCCGACTTAAAGTTGAGGATCAACCGGATCCTATTGATGTCAAATCGCCATATGATGGTGTAATCATTGGCGATTTTGATACCGTTGGGCAGAAGGTCGAGAAGATTTCTTCCTTATGTGCTATCGCGGATTTATCCAAAGTTTGGGCGAATTTTGATATCTACGAAAAAGATATTGCCAAAGTCAAAATTGAGCAAAAGATTACGATACGTTCTATCGCTTACCCCGAGCAA
>CAZEUO010000039.1:273-8302 GCA_964515035.1 uncultured Planctomycetales bacterium | reverse complement strand
GAGCAATCCTTTGAAGGTAAGATTGTTTTTATTTCTCCTCGCGTGGATGAAACAACACGCACCATCAAAATTCGCGCCTTGATTGAAAATCCCGCTTATTTGCTTAAGCTCGGCATGTTTGTTAACGGCGAGGTCATTTCGCAAGGTTCCCAGGAATATATAACCTTACCGGCCAGTGCTGTTCAAACATTGGGATACAAACAAATTGTTTTTGTTAAAGCAGGTGAAGGAGAATTTCATAAAAAAGAAATTTCAATTATATTGCAAACAACAGATGAAGTGGCCGTCAGTGAGGGTGTTAATGTTGGTGATATGGTGGTTACTGATGGCGCTTTTCTCCTGAAATCAGGCTTGCTTAAAGATGAATTGGAAGGGGAATAATCATGATTGAAAAAATGGTAGCCTTTGCCTTACGCCAAAGGCTTTTAATATTAGTGGCTGTTGTGGTTGTCGGTATTTTAGGGTTTTTTTCTTTAAAGAAATTGTCCATCGATGCCTTTCCGGACGTAACCAACATTCAGGTGCAAGTGATTGCCGAAGCGCCCGGACGTTCACCGATTGAAGTCGAGAAGTTCGTTACTTTTCCTATTGAAGTCCAGATGACAGGACTTCCTCATCTTGTAGAATTACGTTCATTATCCAAGTTCGGTCTCTCGATGATCACGATTGTTTTCGAAGATAAGGTTGATATCTATTTTGCCAGACAGTTGGTTTTGGAACGTCTTATTGAAGCTAAAGAAAAATTACCTGATGGTGTCGAGCCCGCATTGGGGCCTATATCAAGCGGTTTGGGTGAAATCTATCTGTACACGCTAGAGCCTCCCGATGGAAAAGAAACCGCTGAGAATTTAATGGAATTGCGTACTGTACAGGATTGGATTGTCCGCCCTATTCTTAAAAATATTTCAGGGGTTGCCGATGTTAATTCATTCGGCGGGTATGTCAAACAGTATCAGATTATCATCGATCCTCAGCGATTGATTAAATATAATTTAAGTTTACGAGAAATTTCCGAAGCAATCGCCGCTAATAACAGCAATGCCGGAGGCAATATTCTCGAGCACTTCTCCGAACAGTACATTGTCAGAGGGATCGGTCTTATTCAATCGATTGAAGACATCGAGGATATTGTTCTTAAGGAAAGTGAGGGTGTTCCTGTTTATGTTAAGGATGTGGCGAAAGTCGAATTTGGTCCTGAAACCAGACAAGGTGCACTGGTCGTCAACGGTAAAAGAGAAGGCGTTGCGGGAAGCGTTATGATGATCCGCGGCGGCAGCGGAAAAGAGATTGTGACCAAGGTTAAAGAGCGGGTTAAAGAAATTAATGAGAATCAGATTCTTCCTAACGGCATTCAAATCAAACCGTTTTATGACCGCACGGAACTTGTCGAAAAATGCTTAGAGACGGTGACAAAGGCGCTGGCTGAAGGCGGCATTTTAGTTGTGATAATCTTGTTTTTATTCTTAGGAAATGCCAGAAGTGCTTTGGTTGTCGCAATAAATATCCCTATCGCGGCGCTCGTAACATTTATTGCCATGAAACAAATGAACCTTTCGGCCAATCTCATGTCGTTGGGAGGTTTGGCGATTGCGATCGGCATGATGGTGGATGGATCAGTTGTCATGGTTGAGAATATCTTCCGGCATCTTTCTGAAAAAAGTAATCATGAAAAAAATCGAATTCAGATTATTCTCGAATCTGCCAATGAAGTCGCCAAACCGATTATTTTTGGCATCATGATTATCATTATTGTTTTCTTGCCGCTTTTTACGTTGGAGGGAATGGAAGGGAAGATGTTTAGCCCTATGGCTTATACAATCAGCATCGCGCTTTTTGCATCGCTTATTCTTTCCCTGACGGTTTCTCCGGTTTTAAGTTCTTTCTTTTTAAAAGGTGGAAAAGATGAGGACGTTCTTATTCTTCGCGTAGCGAAAAAAGTCTACTTGCCTTTACTTCATAAAGCATTAAAAAAGAAAACGTCCGTAGTGATCATCGCTCTGGGGCTGTTTTTGGCAAGTCTTGCACTTTTTCCATTCTTGGGAACCGAATTTATTCCCATATTAGATGAGGGTTCCTTGAGCCCTCAGATCATCCGTTTACCGAGCATCTCGCTTAAAGAATCTGTTGAGATTGAGAAGCTGGCGCAGCGTGAACTCCTGAAATTTCCCGAAGTCGAGAAAGTTGTATCAAGGATAGGAACAGCAGAAATTGCAATCGACCCTATGGGGCCGAATTTAAGTGACGCGTTTGTTTCTCTTAAACCGCATAAAGAGTGGAAAGCAGCTAAAAACAAAGAAGAATTGGTCGAAAAGATTCGTGAGTCGTTAAGTAAAATTCCGGGAATCGGGCTTAACATCAGTCAGCCGATTGCTTTACGGGTCGATGAGCTTATTTCGGGTGTTAAGTCACAGATTGCCATTAAATTATTTGGCGATGACATGGATGTCTTAAGAAATGAGGCTGATGAAATTGCCAAAATTGTTTCCAAGGTTAAAGGCGTCGAAGATTTGCGGGTAGAGCAGGTCTCCGGTCAATCATATGTCGAGATCGATATCAATCGTCGGCAGATTGCCCGTTACGGAATTAATGTGGCCGATGTTCAAGAAATTATTGAGACGGCCGTTGGTGGAAAAGCCGCCACACAGGTTTTTGAAGGAGAGAGAAGGTTTGATGTTCTTCTTAGATTCCCTGAAGATAAACGTAACTCGATTGAAACAATAGGGAATATTTTAGTGAATGCACCTAATGGGGCAAAAGTTCCTTTGTCTCAACTGGCGGACGTGAAATTAGTTGAAGGGCCGGTTCAAATTAGCCGGGATGACAGCAAAAGACGAATCGTTGTAGAATGTAATGTCCGAGGAAGAGACATCGGCGGCTTTGTTGCCGAAAGTCAAGCCAAGCTCAAAGAAAAATTGAAACTACCCGCTGGATATTACATCACATGGGGCGGAGCCTTTGAAAACCAACAAAGAGCCATGAAGCGGTTGATGATTATTGTTCCCATCACGGTTGCGCTGATATTTTTCTTACTCTATTTAACGTTTAATTCTATTAAGCAAGCTGTTTTGATTATTATCAATTTGCCTTTTGCTTTAATCGGTGGAATCGTGGCCTTGTTTATTTCAAGGATGTATTTAAGTGTGCCAGCATCCATCGGGTTTATCGCCCTTTTTGGCGTTGCTGTTTTAAATGGCGTTGTACTGGTATCCTATATCAATCAGTTAAGACGTGAGGGGATGGCCCTGAATGCAGCTATTACGAGTGGATGTGAGCGCCGGCTAAGGCCCGTTCTTATGACGGCAGCGGTTGCCATTCTTGGGCTTGCTCCAATTTTATTCGCCACGGGCCCCGGATCAGAGGTTCAAAAACCGTTGGCCGTGGTTGTTATCGGTGGATTAATTACCTCAACACTTCTTACTCTCTTGGTTCTACCAGTTTTATATGGCTGGTTTGAGAAAGAGGAAGTAGAATTTTAAAGCCCCGCCTATCTGCCGGCAGGCAGACCTTCGCGGGACAGGGAGGAATGTATGAAAAAGATTGAAGCTTATATACAACCATTTATGTTAAAGAAAGTCGTTGATGCCCTAAGATTAATTCATATTCATGGAATGTCGGTGATTGAGGCCAAGGGGTTTGGTAAAGAAAAAGATGAGAGCTATCCTCACCATGCGGCTGATTATGTCGTGGATTTTACTCCGAAGACCAAAATTGAGATTATTTGTAGCAACGAAGATTGCCAAAAAATCGTTGAAGTCATTCAGCAATCGGCTCATACTGGGCGCAAGGGCGATGGGAAAATATTTATTTACGATTTAGAAAGAGCGATCAGTATCCGTACAGGCGCAACGAATAAGGAAGCCGTCTGAGTCTTTTAAAACAGGAGTGACCGTTGAAAAAGCAGGTATTAACAATAGTCTTTGCTATCGTTGCGCTATTTTTTAGTTTAGCGTATGGCCAAGAGATTCAGAAAGAATATTACGATGATGGAAGCCTAAAAGCAGAGTGGAGTCATCAAAATGGGGTAAAAAATGGCTTGGGTAAGAGTTATTTTAAAAACGGTACTTTAAAGACGACGATAATGTATGTCAACGATAAACGCCATGGCCCGGCAAAAAAATACCGCAAGGACAAATCATTGGATCAAGAGGTAAATTTCAAAGACGATCAACTTGACGGAATTGCTAAAACCTTCGACGAAGATAGCGGCCTGATTTCTGAGGTAAGCTGGGAAGGCGGCAAGGAAGAAGGAATTGCAAAATATTATTTCCGAAGCAGCAATTTGAAAAGTGAAAAAAACTTTCATAAGGGAAAGCTTGATGGGATAAGTAAGGATTATTACGAAGACGGCAGTTTAGAACGCGAAACGAATTATAAAAGTGGTCAAAAAGAAGGCCTCGAAAAAGAATATTACCAAAATACCAAATTAAAAAGTGAGATCAATTATCAATATGGGCAAAAAAATGGCGCAGCAAAAGCATACTACCAAAACGGCACTCTCAAAGAAGAAGCCAATTACGCAAGCGGTAGGCTCGATGGGATGAGGAAAGAATATTACGAAAAAGGGGCTCTCAAAGCCGAATATCGATATCAGGACGGAAAGTTGATGGGAAGCCGGGAATTCAGCGAAAGCGGTACCATCACATCGGAAAGAAATTTTTATCCTCAAAAGCAGCAATCCACAAAATCGAGTGATAAACCCGAAGGCCTTCATCGGGAGTTTTATGACAACGGGAAACTTCGCTATGAGGGCAACTACAAAAACGGTAAAAAAGAAGGTCTTCTTAAATCCTATGATAGGGATGGCCATTTAATTAACGAAAAAAGCTACAAGAATGACAAATTTCACGGCCCCGTTAAAGAGTATTTAACCGACGGAACGCTGATTCTTGATCTGGATTTTAAAGATGGCAAACCGAATGGTATTGCTAAGTCATTTTATAGAAACGGAAAATTGCGTTCTGAGCGTTCATATGACGATGGCCAATTGATTAATGAAAAGCAATATAATGACAAAGGAGAACTCATCTCTGAGAAGAAATACTAAACACGTTAAACGTTTAATTCTGATCTTGCCTATCGTAAAAGGTAAAAAGCCATCATCTTGCATTTCGCCAAATATATGCTATATTTGAAGTAGCCGATAAAGGTAAACCCGGGGAAACTCGGGGACGCAAAGCCTACAGACCTACATTGTCTGACGCCAAAGAGGCCCGGGAGGTTCGGGCAAAAAAGTACCGTTTAGGGTGCGGGGTGAGGACAACACGGTGGCTGGGTTGCCGAAGAAGCGGTCGTTAGTCGTGGTTGGCCGCGTAACAATCTTTATCGGCTTTTTTTATTTGAGTCTACAATTTACGGACGAGCAAAGCGAGGAACGTAAATTGTTAGACGAAAATATTCCGAATCCCTTCGGAATTCGGAATCTAAGATCCCAAAATGAAAGATTTGGGATTTTTTTGTTTTTAGGCTCCGAAGATCCTTCGCTCGTTGCACTCGCGAAGGATGAGCCCTCGGGTAAGGAAGCCTGATGGCCCGAGGGCTCAATCTAAGATCTCTGGTCCGCAAGACCAGGATTTTTTATTGTCGTGAGGATATGGAATCCTTGTTTATAGATTGCTTCGTCGCAAAAAGCGCTCCTCCCCGGCCCGCCAATCTAGCTTGCCGGGGCGGGCGCAATGACGCAAAACCCCAATTTCCTCTCAAAATTCCGATTTAATTCAAAACTCTTATGATATAATAACACCCTGTGAATCCGAAACTCATTCGCGTTTACCGTAAGGTTGACATCGACGACATCAAGGAGCACTTGATGATCTGCGGCGATGTTTCGGCAAGTTGTTCCAAATGCAATAATTTGAGCGTCAAACTGGACATGAATAATTGCCCCGAATGCCGGACGGATTTCCGTTATATCGCGTTTCGGAATGTTAAAGACAATATGCCCAAAATACTCAAAATGAATGAAACGCGGCAACTCACCTTCATCGATTTTGACGATTTTAAGAAAATGACAGGGGAGGCCAAGGCGAAGGATTTTTTTAAATGATTAACAAAAAACGGCTGACAACCCTTTTGCAGAGACTCGTCCGCATCAATTCCGAAAACCCTCCGGGAAACGAAGTCGCCGTTGCCGATTTTATCAAGCATGACATGCAATCATTGGGGCTTGCGGTTAAGGTTTATACCTTTAAGAAAAACCGCCCCAATATTATTGCAACGCTGAAGGGCCAAGGGCCCAACGCTGCTAAAGAGGCTATTCTCGTTTCTCCTCATGTCGATACGGTTCCGGCCGGAACGGGCTGGAGCGTCGATCCTTTCGGCGGCGCAATCAAAAACGGCCGGCTCTATGGCCGCGGCGCAACCGATGATAAAGGCAATTTAGCCTGCTGCATGGAAGTTTTGCGAAGCCTCGTTGAGGACGGCGTGAAGCTTCGCAAAGACGTAATTTTTGCGGCCACAGCGGATGAGGAAACTGGAAGTCATTTGGGGATTGTCCCGCTTTTAAAGAAAAAGATTTTAAAATGCAAAACCGCGCTCATCATGGATTCCGATGAGTTCAATACGATCGTGGCGCAAAAGGGTTTGATTCATTGCCGCGTTCAGATTTTTGGCAAAAAAGCGCACGGGGCCTACAATTGGCGAGGGGTGAACGCAATTGAAGCAGCCACGCGCACAATTGATCGGCTTAAAAAACACAAATTTGTTTTTCGTGCGCACAATCGGCTGCATGCGCCGACGGTCAATATCGGCACGATCAAAGGCGGCGACAAGGTCAATATTGTTGCGGATTTTTGCGAATTTTCCGCTGACATCCGTTATTTGCCGGGAATGAACCCCAAGGGAATTTTAAAAGACCTTGCCTTAATGGTTAAAAAGGAAGCCAAGAAATTTAAAATCATTATCGATGATTTGCAGGTTCCCTATGAAATCGATGTCCGTCATCCGCTGGTAAAAACATTTGTCGCGACCTGCAAAAAAATGGGTTTTGGGGCGCGCTTAAAAGGAAGTGAGGGTGCGACGGTCATATCTTTTTTTAAAAAAGCAGGGATTCCGGCGATTGCCACCGGTTTTGGCAAGTCGGGGACGGCCCACATTACCGACGAATATGTCGTCCTGGATGATCTTTATCAAGGGTCGCGGGTTTTAGAGAGATTTTTAAAGGAATACAGTTCGCAATGACCTTCAAGCAGCACACTGTCGGTTCGGCGGCCACAAGCGCGGCGTTTTACGCGGTTACACAATCCTGGGAAGGGGCGTTGGCGTGTTTTTTAAGCGGGATTTTTATCGATTTGGACTCCACTGGATTTGGGTCGTGATTCTGGCCTGTGGGCTATCTTTTGGGATTTCTAAGATTGGAATTTACCAAGGAACTCGCCTCACAGCGTTGGCTGAAGTGTTACTGAGCTGCGTAGTTGTGGGTACGATGGCGCTTATATTTTTAAGAACATTTTTTAAGCGGTATACGCAGAACGAAGCTTTATTTTAAATGTGCTTTAGCGATTGGGCTTAGGCGGAACAGGTTTCCACTCCGAGTAATTCATTAAGTCCACTCGACCAACGATAGACATAAAGTTTGGCACGTTCATCTTTTTGGGATCATCAAATTGGACTCTGACGGGGCGACCGAAGAGACGTGCCATTTCGGCCGTCTGTTTCATAGCGAGGACATCTCCTGTGGAATCGACATAATGAATTCTGATTTCGTTACCGACTCGAGTTTCGATGCGTTCCATTACATGATGCTCCAACCGTAAAGTCTTGGTTGTAAAATCTAAGTCTCCCTTACATCCACTCAGATTAATCCACACTAAACCATTTCCACTGTGGACCCCATCTACATCACAAATATTCATTTTGCCTTCCTTGGCCGCACCTAAAGACAAGGACACCGCAAATAGAAAAGTTAAAACGACTACCGCATTGAATGGATTAATAAATTTCATCCCAAATGAAGTACATCAGATGACTTTGCGCGTCAAGAGGCTCGGTACCGACCGTGTATTTTCTCTATAATTTCAATGATTTCGCCTAG
>CAZEUO010000039.1:0-263 GCA_964515035.1 uncultured Planctomycetales bacterium | reverse complement strand
CTGGAGCCGTTCGATCTGTTCTATTTCAATTTTAGGATCAATTTTTAGTATCGGTGTAGCATTCGAGTGTTCTTCTTTAAAAGAATTGAGTCCCACGATAATTCTAGATTTCTTTTCAATCTCTATCTGATATTCGTACGCTGCTTGTTGAATGAGTCCCTGTTGCCAACCTTGCTCAATACAGGAGATGACTCCCCCTTTGCTTTCAATGGTTTCAATGAGCGTGAGGGCTTCTTTCTCAATTGAATCGGTAAGCGCTTCGA
>CAZEUO010000038.1:3559-17782 GCA_964515035.1 uncultured Planctomycetales bacterium | reverse complement strand
GGACCCTAAAGCAATCGTCGGGATCTTAATTAGCCCTGCCAATGACCCCGCCGCATTCTTGCATTCTGCAAGAGGCGGGGAAATTGGTTCCGCCCGCTTTATGGGCGGAATCTACCTAATTGGGGACTGTCCCCTTCTCCTTCTCTTAGCCCGAGAGCTTTTTATATGCTAATGAGAGCAAGAAAACAAAGCCTTTAACCTTCGTTTTTCCAGGAACGATATAATAATACGCCTCTTTCCATCGAGGTTCATATTTTGTCATTTTCGGGCGTAATTTTTTAGCTTCGTTCTCTGTTATCTTTATTTTTAATGCAAAGGTTTTGGTCCCGATCCAGCCGATACTAAAAGCATTAAAAGCGCCCGCTTTAAAGCCACAATAATGCTTATTAAATTTCTTTTCCAATTGCCATTTTTTTGCCTTAATTAATTTCTCGACCTGGTTTACATAGTCAAAGAAGTCATCGACGCTTTTCTTATTGTAGTGATTCTTATAAAATTCCCTATCATAAGCTTCGATTCCCCGCACTGGTGTCGATTTTGCCTTTTTGGCTTCTTCAAGCTTATTCACCAATAGAAAGTGATTCTTGTTTTCAATCCACCGCTTAACTTCAATCAAATCTACAGGATACTTAATTTTATTAACTATATCTGATGTTGTACGAGCAATACTAGGAGCAATAATAATAATCCTGACCTGAAAATCATCCCATCCAATCTCAAGATCATCTGGTTTTGTATCGCTTTCAGACCAAAGCGATTTTATTGAATCGGGATTTGATTCTGCCCAGAAAGCATATTCCAAGACTTGCGGAACTATTGAAGCGTCGACCTCAACATTTTTCATCTCTACAATACAAATATTCCCATCTGCATCGACGCCTATAATGTCTGGAATTCCAGGTTTATTGCCTCCTCGGATCTGACGTTTAATTAGAAAAACATCACCGAGTATCTCTGGCGTCTCGAATACAATTTTTTCAAACTCCTCTTCTGCGTTAAAAGGTGTCGCCAATAATCGTTTTGTCTTAGCATTTGATTTCCACAATAAATTTGCCATAATTTCTCCTTTATTCCTAAGGCATACACTTAATTTTCACGCATTGATACATGTCCCCCGAATTTTAACCTGCCCCCGTTTAGGGACTTCCCCTTCTCCCTTCTCTTTTATCTCTATTGCGCAGAGGGTTCAAATTCGCTGCTAAAATCATCATAATAATAAAAGATGGCCCTCTTAGCCTCAGATATTACGTAACTCCGCGGCAAAGACTCGCTACTATACGCACCTCTTTGAAAATAACTACCAGCGCCGTCATCTAAAATGTCATGCGCTGCAAGTTCTGCCGGCCATGAAGATTCCCACATGACTTGTTCATTTATTGTTGCCACAATAATGTGACTGCTTTCGCTTCTAGCGAAAGATATCCCCCTGAATTTTTCACCTCTTTCATTAGGGCGCAATGACGATGTTTTAAATTCTTCTGCATATAACCTTAACGATAAGCTATCCCGATTGAGAACCAAAAATGAGTTATCAACAAGCCTTAGCTCATTCTGAAAATATATTTTTTTTAGCCTTTTTATGTCAAAGTTAAAATTTACATATTGAAACATTTTACCTTTAATCTTCGAATAATTATTTTCGTAGATAAAATATAGATTCTCCCCATCGATGCCGCATGAAATCTTGAAATATTTGTCACGCATATTGAATACATTTGGAATATTTCTTACAAAATCAACAAATAACGTGACCCTTTTCTCCGGCTCTATTTGCCTCATAACGGCCTCTTATCTTGGTCGTTCTTCACAAAACGGCTCGCATTTCTTCTTTGTAGTGTAGATATCCCAAAGCTGGTATTGTTCCCTGAGCAACTTATACGTGGCTTTCCCACGCCGGTTCAAGCGAAAAACGAAAGGACCAGGCCATTCTCAATGGACGCCTCAATCAACCTGTCCCTTTACCGGGACCTGGTTCGTTCTTGCGTTCTCGCGTTCTCGCGTTCTCGTTCTCTCAAAAAAATTAAATTTTCAACTTTTACCAACCAAATTTTCAAAACTCATATTTAATACAACTGATGAATGAGGGATAAGAATGTAAACCCAACGTTTACTATCGTTTTTAGAATTATATTCAGTAACAACTTCACAATACTTCTTTCCTGCAGCCGCTTTCTCTTGGACATCCACATCATTGACGTCGCTTTCAGCTTTTATCTCAATCATATAAATATCATCTTTTGTTTCAACAATGAAATCAGGTGTATATCTTTGAGAATTATATTTCCAGTAAATTGCAAACTGTGCTTGAGCTGGCCGTAACCATTTAAGAACAATTTCATCTTGTTCTAGGATAATCGCAAAATCTTTTTCGGATTTTGAATCGAATTTGTAAAAATTATGACAAGCCCGCTTAAATCCACTAAAAACTTTAGAAGGAATAGTCTGGGTTGGATTAATGGTTTCTGTAAAATGGTGGACGCTATCTTTTGTATATTTTGAAAAATTGTGAGGCTCTATCTTCGTAAATGGATATATAACTGGCTTTTCAAACTCTGCCTGTTCTAGTCTAAAATGCGGTTTCATTTGTGCATAAATATACTCTCCTATACTCCGCTTGTAGTAAAGAGCGATATTCCTCAGCTCTTTCTCAGGACGTCCGTCACCCAACTTCGCTAAAGCCTGTCCTACCAATTTATACAAGAATTCCGCCTCGCGGTCATAATCAACATCGTCGTAATTCATTAGCTCGTTGACAATAATATTAATTGGCGTATCTCGAATAACTCCTCCACCATCCGAACGAATATATTCGACCGCTTCACTTCCTAATGTTTTTACAAAAATCTCCTCAGAAACCGGTTGATAATTTAAGCCAGCGGTATCAAGTTTGAAATCACAAAAACCTCCCTGAACCTCATTTTTCTGCTGAATAACAATACGGGGAATAGGAATCGTCTTAGCAATAACCTCTTCCACTATTTCAGCATACTTCCGTTTAAGCGCCTCAATTCGCTGCTCCTTAAAGAGATCTTGCTGCGGATTGCTCTCAATATGATCAATCATCCTATTAATTGCCAAATCTTGCGCCTGCTTACCAGATAAATCGTTAATATTACTGACTTCCGATCCCATCTCGATTATTGTGTCAACGATCAATTGCTGAGCTTCTTGCTGTACTGTGGCTTTTTCCCTCGCCTCACCAGCCTCCATCGCTAGTATTTCTTTCCACTTCTCAGATGCCTCCTCTGACAAAGCAGAATCAACCGTGATAACTTCCTGAATATCATCAGAATAGGCGTTTGGATCTATTTCGATGATTTGTTGTTGTCGAATGATAGAGTTTGGATTATTGGCCGCATCGATAATCGCCTGGAATCGATCATGAGCAATAATGGTTAATTTATCCACTTTTGCAATACCTGTGCGTTCACCATATGGCAAACGCAATCCCCGACCAATGGTTTGTTCAGTTAAAATTTGCGCATTAGATGCCCGCAATGGAATAATGGTGTATAGATTGGTTACATCCCAGCCTTCTTTAAGCATATTGACATGCACCACAATCTCAAATTGATTATCCGACTTTTCAAGAGTTAAAAGTTTCTGAATATTTTCCTCTTTTTCTTCTCCACGAAGATTAGAGTGAATTTCTAAGACTTTCCCTTGATAGCGTCCTCCAAAGAATCGATTTGATTCAATTAAAGTTCGTAATTCAGTCGCATGAGCCGTATTCTGCCCTACGACTAAAACGAACGGCCGAACAATGGGTCTCCCAGAATTCCGGGCGTAAACTTCCAATGCACTTTTAGTATCTTCATGAATACGAATACCGTCTTCCAGTTTAATTAAATCCAACTCTTTGGGATCATGATGATATTGATCAGGATTAAAATTCTTTCGGGTAGCAACCGCTGGCTCTTTCACAAAACCATCACTCAAAGCCAACGCTAAAGGATAATCAAATACAACATTCTTAAATTTTTCTCCGCGTGTATCAATAGGCGTCGCTGTTAATTCTAAGCCTAAAATCGGCTTTAATTCATTAATCGCTTTTAAACCAGCATCAGCACGATAATGATGTGACTCATCCATCAGCAAGACAAGATCAGGCAATGAGGAAAGATAATTGAAATATGAATCACCAAGATATTCCGAAAGACGCTTAATTTTTGGCTCACGACCACTCCGAACTTCGGAATTGATCTTAGAAATGTTGAAAATATTAATGTTGATTGGCCCTTGTAAATAATCCATTTGACGAGCTTCGTTGTAGTTGTCACCTGTAATGATTCTAGGGGGCGCCGAGGTAAATTCAGCAATTCCACGAAAAACATATTTTGGGTTATTGGGATTGGACAAATCATCTATGAGTTTGTTATAGATTGTGAGATTAGGCGCTAAAACAAAGAAATTTTTGATGCTTTTAGCAGTAAACAAATACGCAATAAACGCTCCCATTAGCCGAGTTTTGCCAACTCCAGTAGCTAAAGCGAAACAAATGGAAGGAAAATCTCTCTCAAAACTTGTGCAGGTTGGATAAAGCGATCGGACTTTGGTCAACTCAGCGGTAAAATTGGTACTCTTCTTTAATTCCAGAACTTCAACAAGCTTGTTTAGAATTTCCAAGCTGTAGGTTTGAGGTTTCCGCAAACTTAGGCGGTTTCTTATGGCTTGGGCTTTTTGATCCATAACTTATTCTTCAGCTTCAAAATCTTCTTCTTTAGGAGGATTAATAATATTCAAATTATAATTATCTTTCCCAAACTCACATTTACCCAGGACTGCCTGCGGAATCTTTTTGATCGTGATGTTATTGTGCCGGGCTTTGGATTGCGGGGCGAAGCTCTTGGCGCAGATAAGCAAGCTCTCGCCGGGCTTCATTTCTTCATGAATTTTATCCAGCATTTCGGCTGTGACAAAATTTGTCGTGGTAAAAATAAAATCCTTTTCTGTGGATTGTCCTTGTTTCCAATAAATCTGCTGGTCCGGACAATATTTGAAACCCTCATGCTTGGCCATAGCCGCGGCCAGCATATCGGCATTGTATTTCTCATCAATAACCCAATTGTCATGCTTATCTTTACGAAGCAGGCTCGGTGCAAGTTCATAAAATTTAAATCCCCCACCACTTTGCCATTGAACTATTTCTGAGATGCCTCCTGTATCTTTTCCGTCAATAATGCGCGCTAATCGAGGAATACAATGGGTATGACAATGCTCACCAAACTCTACGCCAATCCATTTACGATTCATTTTATGTGCAACCGCCGCTGTTGTTCCTGAACCAAGAAACGAGTCAAGCACCCAATCACTTTCGTCAGTTGCAATTTCTAGAATGCGTTTAATAAGCTTTTCTGGCTTTTTGCCGTTCTTGAAATCTACACCCCCCTCTAAACCCAAACTTAAATAAGATATATCCTCCCACATATTTGTTAAGACCTCAGACGGCTGTATTTCGCCATCGATTTGCCTTATTTTAGAAGAAAAAAATGCCAAGGTTCGCCCATTGAAAACGTATATTGATTCTCTCCCCGCTCTTTTGACTTCAAAAACTTTGCCCTTCAGCTTTTTCGATTCCTCAATAACGTTTAAAATTACTTGAGATGGTTTTTGCAAAGTATTCAGACTCACGATTTTATCTGGATTCGAATGGGCCAATTTTGATTTCTCGGAATATCTTACATGTTTCCACTGTTCACCCCATTTCTGCTTCGCTTCTTGCCAGCCCTTCAGATTATTTGCCTGATAGAACAATTCATCGAGGGAAACCAGTTTCCACTTTTCAATAGGCTCATCTTTGTTAACAATAAAATGTCCATAATCCTCAGAATATTCCGTTGCAACATATTGCATTGGTCTTTGATACACGTTCCTATTTTTGGAATACATCAAAATATATTCGGTAACTGTCACGGGACAGAAGTTTATTGAACGAAAGCTTGCCGTTGTAGCCGATTTTATCGTTATAACCTGTAAAAAATTACTTCTTCCAAATATTTCATCAGCCAGCACTTTAAAATGTGCTAATTCGTCCATATTTAGATGAACAAATAAAACACCATCCTCTGACAATAATTTTCGGAGAAGATCAAGTCGGTCCCGCATAAGCGATAACCAAATGGAGTGCTCCTTACTATCATCGTAGTGATCAAATGCTTGCCCTGTGTTAAAAGGTGGATCTATATATACGCACTTGATCTTCCCCGCAAAATCCTGCTCGAGTGCTTTAAGCGCCAGCAAATTATCGCCATGAATCAGCATATTTACCGTTTTCGGATCGCCGTAAGATTTTGCCGGATCCTCGATCAAGATCCTCGGCTCCAGCTTCGGCTGTTCGTCCTTGCCGATCCAGGTGAGTTCAAGTTTTTGTTTACCGTTTCTCATATATTCCTTATTTCCATAAGACGTGTCCTTTATATGTCTCTGGCAATCCCATCGCCTGGTAGAAGTTAGGGATGGCTACCGGTCGATTCAGCAGTTGATCCATTTCATCATGCCAGTCCTTTTGAACATTCAGTTCTAAAGGTATATTTTTTAAGAACGTGTTAATGGCAAAAATTACCGAACCAACACGTTTGACATTAATCCCTGTCCATTTTCCATTTCTTGGGATAATCATCGCGATTGCCAGTTCCCGGTTCCAAATGCGGCTGTGATGCGCACACATATTACGGACATATGAAAAAGTATGGAGCCACGAATGCAAAACAGTAGAATGTAGACCAATTGTTTTTGCGATGGCTATCTTGTCAGTCTGAAGTAAGCCGGAATAGAGTTGAGATAGCGCTCCAAATGACATTACCTCTACCGCCATCCAAAGAGGCAGCTGGGGAAAACCATCATATGTATTCTTATAATGATTAATAAAGGTTTCTTTGGAGCGCTGTATTTCTTCATGAACTTTATCAATCCACGTTGGGTGATCAAATCCTATGTAGAATTTTGAAGCATCTTCATGAACAAGCGGACCATATTGGTGAGAAAGATAATACGCCAAAGATGTCCGAAAGGAAATTTCAATGACTTCTAAAGTTTCATCAATTAGAAAACGTAATCGGCGATCGAATTCATACAACTGCTGGATTTGTTCAAATTTTACATCTGATTTGAATATGTGGCGAGCGACCTCAAAAGGAAGGCAATAAGCACTGAAGCGATAGTAATTAACCTGACTTAAAAAATTTTCGGCTTTAATTTTATCAGTTACGAGAAGACCACGACTTTCAAGTAATGCTACCTGTTGCGCGTAAGTCAAGGGGGGCTTACTATATTGCGTCATAATACCCCCCTAAAGAGAAAAAATAAAAGAGAAACCCGCCCAAAATGCGCGTTGACCCGAAAGTCAAGAGGCGTGGCGGGTATGTTGATTAAAGTATATCTGTGTGTGCGTGTGCTGTCCATATCTTTCTTGATCTTATTTTCTGGAAGAAAAAAGTACTTATTTTATGTTAAACGCCATTTGATCAGAAAAAGTTCGCAGCTTTCAATCTTCTGCCTCAACCGCCCTTCAATTTCGGCAATAAGTTTTTCTTTTCGCTCATCTACTTCATCCTGCATCTGATATAAATCGTGGCGCATGGTGTTGCGTTTTTTCTCCATGTCCTTGATCTGGCGCTGGGCTTTGACTTTATCTTCAAGTTTAAGGATCTTCTTGGCTTCGGTTTTCTTGGCCTTAATATCGATAGAGAGTTTCTTTAATTCCATTTCAAGGCTTTCTTTGACATCTTCAGCCCATTTATCCATTTTTTCAAGTTCAGCGTCAAAAAAAGTGCCATTGCGTTCGGTAATCGCCTCTACAATTTCCTGCTCCCGCGCGTGCAACATAGATTTAAACTTCTGCTTGGCATCGGCTAATTTATCTAACGGCGCTTTTTCTTTGATTTCAGCCGGTAAAGAAAATAACCGTTGGCACTGTTCCTGGTCTAAATTAGAACCATCCTCACAAAATCCCAATAAAATGACATGGTCTTCACTTTCTAATGAGTCAATCGTCAAAGTCACAGCTGACAGCCAGCCTGATTGACCAATTAAAGACTTAAGCGTGGAAATAATAACCGTGTTATTCGAATAATCAAAAGTAATTTCTGCCTCTGGAAGCCGGCAATCCTTTACTTTTGCCAAAATTCTTTGAGCCAAAGGATGTCCGGGGCGATAAACATGAGCATCCTCGACATTCTTGCCGATCTTATAAGGACCAGGATGAATTTCTTCTTTAGGAAAAGGGTTCTTTTTAAGTATGAAGGAATATTCATTTTGCGCAAAATCCGCCATATCACCCAGATAATGGCGGGTAATATCCCAGAGCCAGCGTTCATAACAATCTAAATACCCCTGGCTTTCCCTTAAGTTTACTTTGAGTTTCTCATGGACTTCGGCGTCAAAGTTTTCCAAGAGTTTTTGCCGGGCATCTTTCAAACCGCTTTGAATATTTTGGTCCATCTCATTTTGAAGCTTATCAAAGGCGGTATTGATCTCTTCCTCGGTGCGGCAGGTTTGATAAATATTGGCAATGCGTTTCTCAAAATCAACACCCGACTCAATTGTTCCCAGCACCTCGTCGCTCGCCCCAAAAACCCCTTTAAAGAGGTTAAACTTTTGATCCAATAACTCATAAACCCGCTTATCAGCGGCATTCTTGCGGTTGACAAAATTGATAACGACGACATCGTACTTCTGGCCATAACGATGGCAGCGGCCAATGCGCTGTTCAATGCGCTGAGGATTCCAGGGCAAGTCATAATTGATAACCAGCGAGCAAAATTGCAGGTTTATTCCCTCGGCTGCGGCTTCGGTTGCTATCATGATCTGGGCTTCATCTTTGAAATAATCCACTAAGGCCGCGCGCATATCAGCAGTTTTTGAACCAGTAATCTTATCTGTATCTTTATGCTCTTTAATCCAAGTTTCGTAAATTTCTTTTGATTTGGCATCATTGTTTGAACCGTTAAAAAGTACTATTTTGTTTTGATAGCCATTCTCCGAAAGTAAACGCAGAAGATAATCTTGTGTGATTCTCGACTCGCTAAAAATGATTGCTTTCTTTTGGGCTCCAAGGTCGGTTGCCATTTCGAAACCTTGCTTTAAGGCGATCAAAAGGGCTTCTCCTTTGGAGTTCTTCCAGATTTTCTTGGCCAGATCGCGGAATTTCTCAAGATCTTCGCGCTCCTTCTTCATCAGCACAATGTCTTCTTTGGAATATTTTTTTTTGACTGTCTCTTCCTTAGTCTCGTCTTCATCATAATCGATCCATTCCTCCGACTGTACTTCGAGATTCTCATAGTTTTCTTCAAGGCCGGGAATGGGAATTTCCTGGCTCAATTGCTGCTGTTGCGCTTCTTCAATCATTTTGGTTAATTTATAAACAAGGCCGTTTAATGTACTAGCAATGGCAAAAGAAGACGAAGCAAGAAGTTTGCGCAAAATAAGCGTAATCAATTGTCTCTGGCTGGATGGCAAAGCAAAAAGTATTGGCCTTTGAAGATAATCGGACATTCCATTATAAAGCTCAATTTCCTGTTCGGTTGGTACGTATTCCTGGGTCAAAGGCGTGCGTTTTGTGTAATTAATATATTCTCGAACTTGACGGCGCAAAGTTCGTATGCAGATTGGTTTTAGACGGTTTCGCAAATCGGTAAACTTCTCTTGTTTAGGCTCGACCATCCCCAATTCGCTGTCATAAATGTCTTGCTCTCTCGGAACTTTAGCATATTGAGCTTTAAAACTCTGTAAATCACCAAATACATGTTCATCGACAACGCTTACCAGGCCGAACAATTCAAGCAGGGAGTTTTGCAAAGGTGTCGCGGTTAAAAGTATTTTTGGAACCCCCTCAAGAGCATTTTTAATTTCTCGGGCAATTTTATTGCTTTTCTTGTAAACATTCCGTAGGCGGTGAGCCTCGTCAATGACCGTTAAGTCCCAAGGAGTTTGCTTAATGTAAGACGATTTGGCCCTGGCAAAATGGTAAGAACAAATGACAATGGTATCTTTTTGGTCAAAAGGATTAAGGTTACCATCTTTGACAATTTGGTTAAATGATTTAGTTTCGAGGATAGCGGAAGGAATAAAAAACTTTTCCTGAAGCTCAGCGTTCCACTGCTTACGCAAACTCGAGGGAACAATTAGCAATACTTTGCGCTTTTTTTCAGCCCATTTCTGAGAAATTAAGAGTCCGGCTTCAATCGTTTTCCCTAGACCAACCTCATCAGCAAGAATAGCGCCTTTAGATAAAGGAGATCGAAAGGCGAATAAGGCAGCTTCAACCTGATGAGGATTTAAGTCTACTTGAGCGTCAGCAAGAGAAGCAGTTAATTTCTGAACGCTATCTGAGGCACACCGTTTTGTAAGCTCATACGCAAAATATTTAGCGTGGTAGTCGGTTAACTTTGTTGCCTGAATTTTTTCTTTCGTTTCCTGAATCATTTTATCGAATTTCTTTCAAATTTAGAAGTAAGCCATTCACATTCCCGCCAAAATCTTCCTTACCACTTAACGATCCCGATCCGACATAAAACATGCCTGCCGGGTCGGCAGGTACCTATTTTTATGGTTTCCGGCGCTTATCCCGCCGCATTGCGGCGGGATAAGCGCAAATTTATCAATTCGTCGGCAAACTGTCCTTGACGAATTCGAAAAACCGTTCACAATCTTTCAAAATTTTCTCGGCTTCGGATTTAAAAACGAGCCGCTCTTCGTATTCGGCCATATTCTTCATACGCAGGACTCTTAAAATACGATTGGCGTTGGTATTCATTTCATCGTCGCTTTTAATTGTTTTAAAAAGCGAAGCTGCGTCGTTATGGTCCTCACCGGAATGCCGCTTTCCCAAAAAATAAACACACATTGCATCGCAGGCAGAAATAGAGCAATGAATCGCATTGATGGCCGCGGCATTCCATTCTTCTTTTTTAAAGGAGTTTTGTGCCGCGTGAAAACATTCCTGGGCTTTTTTGAGGAAATTGGCATAGCCGGACTTTGGGCAATCGCGGGTTTTATATTTTGGTGCCATTAGACTGCTTTCTCCTCTGGGTAAATTTGAATGCCTTTGTTAATTTCACCAATGATTTTTAAACGGCTTTTTTGCTTCAATTGCGGCTCGGTTAAAATATAAGGTGATAGCCTGTTTCCAAAAATCTCTAAACACTCCGTAGAAAGCTTCTCAATTGTCCCTTCCAACGCTTTCTGCGCCCCAGAGTCGGCAACCAAAATAAACACATCAATGTCGCTATCGGGCCGCTCAAGATTTTTAGCAACCGACCCAAAGAGGACAACACGTCTCACCTTTTCCTTGGGGAGATATTTTAAAACCATGGCCTTTAACCGTTCTAAAGGGTCGGGCATTTCTTCAAGGCTGGATGTCAAACGTTGAAAACTATTAAAAAGAAAACTTTTGCGGTTAACCCTCCACAGGTGAGCTTTGCCGGCGGTTGTGCAATGAACAAAGTTGGCCCCGGCTAACTCCTGCATGGTACGATTAACGCTCATATGGGAGAGTTTTAAAACGGAAGCGATTTCTCTCTCGCTCATTAAGGCCTCATGGGTTAAGAGGAATTTGACAATCCTTAACTTCGCCGGGGAATTAAGAAAATTTAAGGGTGTTTGAGAAAATTGCATGCCGATCTCCTATGTAACAATTATGTTACAAGTGTAACATATATGTTACATATGTCAACTCCTAATTTCCGTAATCCCGCCTCAAGACCTCAAGGCACAACTCAAACTGATTCTTTTCCACGTAACGTACTCCGCAAAAACCTGATTTGCTTTTTGACTTGGGAGAGCAATTTCCGATATTTAGCGCGGTATTCCTTGATCTCGCTATACCTTTTGATTTCTTCCTCCGGCACGCGTCCCTTGTAGATAAATTTAACTTTGCCTTTGTCCCGAAGCAACAAATAAAAATATTCGTGTCCCCGGATTTTCTTTTTGATAAGACTACCCTTGGGAAGCTTCGCCAATTCCCTTTCATAGCTTTTCTTCATATGCAGAGAATTACCCAGCTCTTCTTTTAGAACCCCTTTAATCACACCCATCGAAATGTCCTTTGTGTCGTGTTACCATACAAACATGATAATAGTATATATTGTATGGTAACTGATGTCAAGCCGAGCGTTACCATACAACTATCAATATCTTATAATATGTATGGTAACAAAAATCCATTGCTTTTTTACCAAACAAATTTGGCATAATTTGGTATTTTGTTTGGTAATAATTGTCTGGTGAATCGATGATATGTCTCACGCCCCCACCAAAATCTTCCCTACCCCTTAAAGATCCCGATTCGCTAATACCCCACCTTCATCCCCTTGATCCCGACGATTGCTTTAGGTTCCGCGTCCCGCAAAGCGGGACGCGGAATCAATTCGGCCAGCAATTTATGTTCACTATCGTTCCATAAGTTGCGGCCTCATTGAGATAAATTCTTGCCTGCCGGCAGGTACCTATTTTTATGGTTTCCAGCGCTTATTTGCCGGCGATTGAGTGGTATCCAGCACTATTTTGCAGGCGAATGATTCGCGACAAATTAGTGCTGGATAAATTCGTCCAGCAATTTACGTTCACTACGCCTGCCTGCCGGCAGGCAGGTTCCGTAAATTGCGGACTCATTTAGGCAAATAAGCGCCCCCCACAAACTCATCTCATTTCTTAAATAAATCCATATATTGCCATAAAGCGAACAATTGATGCCGGGACAGACCTGTAATTTCACGGAGTATTTTTGCTTTACAAAATTTTTCAATGAGGCTATTGGCGGTATTGAATGCAACATTGAGTGCTTTTGCAGATTGTTTTACGTTCATCACGGGTTCTGAAAATAAAGACTGCAGTAAGCGTTCGCCCAATTCTGCCTGCCTGCCGAAATTCATAATCTTCCTTTCATAATCGGCCCTCAATCGGATAATCTTTTCAAAGGTCATCTTACCATCGGAGGCTGTTTGAATAACCCCGGAGAGAAAAAATCGCAACCACTGTTCGATGTCATTTTTTGTTCGGGCGATCGTAAGGGAATCAAAGTATTCCAAGCGGTGTTTTTCCAAAAAATTTGACAAGTAAAGCGTCGGCTTGGTTAAGATACCATAATCGACCAACTGCAACGTAATGAGTAAGCGCCCAATTCTGCCGTTTCCGTCAAGATAAGGGTGAATCGTCTCAAATTGATAATGGCTTAAGGCTATTTTGATGAGATGAGGGACCTGCAAAGACTTGTTATGCCAGAATTTTTCAAGGTCACTCAACAATTCTGGTAAGTCTTCATGATGCGCAGGCACAAAAACCGCATCTTTGATATTCCGTCCCCCAATCCAGTTTTGACTCTTGCGTATCGAGCCGGGTTGCTTTTCTCTGCCCCGCACACCGGAAAGCAGCTTTTCATGAGTCTCATTAAGAAGCCTTACACATAACGGCAGTTTGGGGAGACGTCCAACGGCATAATTGATCGCTTTGATATAATTTTGGACTTCCTGCCAATCCGCTCTCCTTTCCGGAACAACATCTTCTTTGGAAAGAACAGCCTCATCGATTCTAGTTTGCGTCCCTTCGATACGCGAAGATTGTGTGGCTTCTTTGATGACGTGCATTTGAATAAAAAAGTCAACATTCGGCACCAACGCCGAATATGCGTTTAACTCCCCCAGTAATCGCACAGCGTCTTCTAGTAATAGCGTAATTTGCTTATCACGCCATTCGAAGGGGCGATTAACCAACGAGGGGTTAAAACTTTCGTATTCGTAGTCCGTAAGATAGAAACGCTTTTTGTAATCACCGGCTTTGAATGTCATCTTTTCTCCTTGAAATAAAGAAAACAACCATTTCAAGTTTAAGCTATAACTTGAAATTAGTCAAATCTTTATTTCAAGTTCGTAAATTTTGGCCTAATATAACTAACTGATATGTCTAGCGTTAGGAGTGCGGGTTTCAAAGGTACTTTTTCTATCGGTAAAACTCAAAATTTCCAAAAGCACGCACTTTATTGTATGGGGATTGTATAGGGCGCCTCTGTGAGATTCCTCGCAAAAAAACGCTCGGAATAAATTCGCCCATCAAACTTACGTTCGTCCCCTACGGGGCCTCCGTAAGTTTGGGGCTCATTTAAACTTTCATTGCTTTGTCCCGCAAGTTTTCCCCGCGCACGGTGCCGCCGATGACGATTGCCGAGCTGATTAAAACCAAATTTTTAACAATATACTGGCCCTCGAGGGTCAGGCCAAAGGGAATGCTGGT
>CAZEUO010000038.1:0-3549 GCA_964515035.1 uncultured Planctomycetales bacterium | reverse complement strand
TGGTAAAACACACGTGCGGCAAGATAAATAACGGAAGCGCCGTACCCGGCATTTGCAAAAATAAAAGAAAAATCGAGGCGCGAATAAGCGGCTTAAAAAACAAGCCCACCCCAATTAAAACCTCCCACCAGCCTAAAATCGGGATAAACACCTTCGGGTCAACCCAATAGACGGTGTGAGCCACCAAATCTTCCGCCGGGCTTAAGCGCACGATCTTTAGCGCCCCGAACCAAACAAAAATAACCGCCAGGGACATCCTCAAGAAAAACCGGCCGTTTCTGTACATCCAATCAGCGATCGCTTGATCAAGTTCGGTAATCGCTTTAGAATTAATAAACATAATTTTAAATACTAAATCCTAAACACTAAACTCTAAACAAACTCAAAATCCAAATAACCAAAACCCAAAACAGTTTTAAAGATGGGAATGACGGTTTTGATTTTTGAGTTTTGCGTTTTGGATTTGTTTAGGATTTAGTGTTTAGAGTTTAGGGTTTAACTCCTCTTATAATTGTGTACCGTTTTCACAATCAACCTCATCTTATCAACCGATATGTCCGGAAAGACGCCATGACTTAAATTAAATATATAACGCTTGTAATGTTTAGCACCGGCGAGGACGTCCTCGGTTTCCTTGATGAGAGTTTTGTCATTGGCATACAAAAGGCCGTTAAAAAGATTCCCCTGAATACCCTTGTCGGTTTTTTCCAAAACCGGGTTGTGGCCTAAGACAACCGTGTGGCAGACGGATAAAAAGTCCGCGCCGCTCTGGTCCATTAACGACAGAAGCGGCGCGGAATTCTTTAAATAATAAATTGATGGCAGATCAACGCTTTTAAAAATTTCTTTAACGTAAGGCAATACGAAATGGGCAAAGTCCGCCGGCCGTAAGATCCCTCCCCAGGTATCAAACAGTTGAAAAACCTTTGCGCCGGCTTTTTTCTGGTTTTGTAAATGCGTAATGGTATTTTTGGTCAGTACATCCATCAGCTTGTGAAAATCTTTCGGGTTTTCGTACATAAACGCAAAAACTTTGGTGAAATTGCCCGAGCCGTTGCCCTCAATTAAATAGCAGGCAACGGTGAATGGCGATCCGGTAAAGCCGATTAAAGGAATATTTGCAGGAAGCTTTTTAACGGTGAGCTTTATGGTTTCATAAACAAACGACAAATTGTCAAAGTCATGAATAAATTTTAAGTCGCTCGTTTTATTAACGGTATTAGCGATTTTGGGGCCGTCGTTGCCGTAAGAAATGTTAAAGCCCATTTGTGACGGCAACGTCAGGATATCGCTAAAAAGAATTGCGGCGTCAACGCTGAGAGTTTTAACCGGCATAGCCGTTATGTCGGAGGCAACCGACGGCGTTTTAAACATTTCATCAAGCGAGAATTCTTTTTTAATCTTTTGGTATTCAGGAAGGTAACGCCCCGCCTGACGCATGAACCACAGCGGTGTCGTTTTATTCGTTCCTTCGAAGGCTTGCAAGAGTAGAGATGGCATAATTAGATTACCGCTTATACTGTCGTGGTACTGTCATTGCGAGGAGTGAGTCACGCCGAAGGCGGGACGAACGACGAAGCAATCTATTTTAAAAACAAGATTGCTTCGCTCCCTTCGGTCGCTCGCAATGACATAAACTAAACCGTCCTCGAACACTTCCGATGCCCACCCGCCTGTCGCAAATACCAGTCAAAGCCCATACAGACGTTCCTGATAAAGATCTTTCCTAAGTCCGTCGCCTCAAGCGAATCGCCGTGGGAAACCAAGAGCCCTTCGGCAATACATTTATTAATATGCGGCGTTTCCACTAAAAAATAATCGTCAAAGCTATTATCAAATTTATTTTTAAACTCTTCTTTATCCACGTGAAAGCGGCACATAAACGAATTGATCACCCATTGGCGGACTTGATCATCGCGCGACAACACTCGTCCGCGTTCGACCGGCAGTTCACCTTTTTTAAGCGCACCGAAATAATCTTTAAGTGTTTTGTGGCTTTGGATAAAGGTGTTTTCTAAAAATCCGATGGCGGTAATGCCTACCCCTATGTATTCGTCAGCCGGCTTAACCGTATAGCCCATAAAATTCCGGTACAATGCTCCATTATTAAACGCCTTGCTCATTTCATCGTCTTTAAGGGCAAAATGATCCATGGCAATCGCCTGATAGCCGCCGGCAAGAAGCTCGGCGCGGGAATTAAGAAAAATATCAAGTTTCTGATCCGTCGTAGGCAAACGCCCTTCCGCAATTTTACTTTGGTGCTTTTTAAGCCAGGGCACGTAAGCAAAACTGTAAAGCGCGATGCGGTCGGGTTTAAGGGTAACAATCTTCGCGATCGTATCCTTGAAACTGTCGGGCGTTTGCCCGGGCAGGCCATAAATCAAATCACAATTGACCGATTGAAACTTTAACTGCCGGCACCAATCATAAAATGTTTTAACCATATCAAAGGGTTGAATACGGTTGACCTGTTCTTGGACGCTCGCGTTAAAATCCTGAATCCCCATCGACAGGCGGTTAAAGCCCAGGCGCCGCAAACATTTCATTTTGCTTTGGTCGATGGTGCGCGGATCGATTTCGATCGCCACCTCTCCCGCATAATCGATTTTAAAATTCTCTTCGACTTTTTTCACCAGCCGCTCCAGCTGCGATTCGGTCAGGTAGGTCGGTGTCCCTCCTCCTAAATGAAACTGACGGATGGTTTTTTTACTGCCGATTGCCTTACGGATCAAATCGATTTCTTTAGAAACATATTCCAGGTATTCATCGCCATACTTATCCTCACGGGGACGGATAATGACATTGCAGCCGCAAAAACTGCACAACGACTGGCAAAACGGAATGTGAATGTATAAGGAAAGGGTTTTGTCGGATTTTCCGAATTCGGCAAGCTTTTGGCGATAAACTTTGGCGTCAACGGCTGTCGTCCACTCCGGCGCGGTCGGATAGCTTGTGTAGCGAGGACCGGGAATGTCTAACTTCTTAATGGTTTCTTTATTAATTAATAAACTGGACATAGCCTTGAGGGGTATTAAAACCCTAAACTCTAAATTCTAAATCCTAAACAAATCCAAAATACAAAACTCAAATTTCAAAACCGTAATCCCCACCTTTAAAAACTGTTTTGGGTTTTGGTCATTTGGATTTTGAGTTTGTTTAGAGTTTAGTGTTTAGGATTTAGAGTTTTGATTCGCTTCTTTAAAAATTTAATCTTTATTCGCGGAGAGGAATTCCCGATTCATTCGCGCGATATTGGCGACACTGATTTCTTTCGGGCAGGCGGCTTCGCATTCATATTCATTAGAACAGTTGCCGAAACCTTCTTTGTCCATTTGGGAAACCATATTTAAAACGCGTTCTTTTTTCTCAATCTGTCCTTGGGGTAAAAGCACAAAATGGCTCACCTTCGCGCCCACAAATAACATCGCCGAGGCATTCGGACACGCCGCCACACACGCCCCGCAACCGATACACGCGGCCGCATCCATAGCCAGTTCCGCATTATTTTTGGGAATCGCAATCGCATTGGCTTCCGGCGCCGAACCGGTT
>CAZEUO010000037.1:14821-18044 GCA_964515035.1 uncultured Planctomycetales bacterium | reverse complement strand
TTACGTGCCAAAAATACATTCTCCACTTCATCAGTAGCGCCGGATTGTTTGGCGCGGAAAATGTTGTGCTGTCGTTGGCCAGAAATTTAAACAAGAGCGGCCTAACGACAATCATCGCAGCCCTGGAAGACGCGCGCTATCCTCACACCGAAATCGTTAAGCAGGCGGCACTTGAAGGGATCCCTGCCTTTACCATAAAATGCAACGGCCGAAGGGATATGAGCGTCGTTTTTCGCCTGAAAAAGCATTTGCTCTATAGCCATATCAATCTTTTGCACACGCATAACTACAAGTCAAACCTTTTAGGATTGTTGGCGGCAAGGCTGGCGGGAATTCCGGTGATTTCTACGGCGCATGGTTTTACCAACATGACGCGCGCGGTGAGTTTTTATGAAAAATTTGATCGTTTTATTTTGCGGTTTTTTGACCGGGTGGTTGTGGTCACCGAAGGTGTTTTGCGCCGGTTTCCGCCGCTTAAAAAAAGAGTGATTAAAAACGGCGTGGATATTGCAAAATTTTCAAACGCCCGAAACCAAAGAATTGATGTTAGGAAAAAATTTGGAATCAGTGAAGGCGATATTGTGATCGGAACCGTGGGGCGGTTAAGCAAAGAAAAAAACCAAAAACTTCTTTTGAATGCCGCCACGAAATTGGTGAAAAAACATAACAACTTTAAATTCCTCATTGTTGGCAACGGCCCGGAAGAAGAAGACTTGCGGATGACAACAGATATTTTTCAAATGAGGAATTATGTCATATTTGTCGGCCTGCAAACTGACATGCCAAAGATTTACCAAGCGATGGATATTTTTTGTTTGCCCTCTTTAACCGAGGGCGTTCCCTTGACTGTGCTGGAAGCCATGGCTGCGAAGGTCCCGGTTGTGGCAACGCGGGTAGGGGGAGTGCCGGGGCTAATTTCTGATGGAAAAACCGGGTTGCTGGTTGAATCAGGAAATGTCGAAAATTTGGTTGCAAAGCTTTCCGATTTAATCGTGAATACACCTAAGCGCACAGAAATAGCCAACAACGCTTTCAATTTTGTTTCCGAAAACTTCTCGCAAGAGAGAATGATTGAAAATTATCGCAAGGTGTATGAAGAGGTTCTCAGTGTTCATTAACCGTATCAATTTATGTCATTGCGAGGAGTCCCACCGTAGGTGGGGCGACGAAGCAATCTATTATTTAAACGAGATTGCTTCGCTCCTTTCAGTCACTCGCAATGACGGTACTTCAACGATTAACAATCTATGAATCTCCTATTCCTTGCTCCACGACTGCCCTTACCCCCGGACACTGGCGCCAAAATCAGGACATGGAATATCCTTAAGCAGCTTGCCAAGCGTTTTAAGGTGACTTTGGTTTGTTTTTCTTTCGAAAAAAATGATAATGAACTTGTGGTAAGACTTGAGAATATTGGAATTCAAGTTAAACTGGTTTCTGCTCCTCAGCCGATGATATTCGAAAAAATCATATTGGTCTTGTTCAATTCTATTCCCTATTCTATTGCAAAGTATAGTTCTTCGAAAATGGCCCAGGCGTTGTCGCTTTTGGATGTTACAAACGAGTATGACGCGGTTCATATCGATCATTTGCACATGGTCCATTACCGGGGTATTTTTCATGACGTACCCGCGGTTTTGGATGAACACAATGTTGAATACCGTATTTTGGAACGCTGTGCGGATGTAGAAAAATCAATATTAAAACGGAAAGTCTTTCGCGAGCAGGCACAAAAGATGAAACGTTTTGAGGCCCATGCGGCTAAAAATTTTTCTGCGTGCCTAACAGTTTCTCAAGATGACCGCGTCACGCTTTCGAAAATTACCAATGGAACAGTTCCCGTCCATGTCGCTCCCAACGGGGTGGACACGGAGCTTTTTCAAACCACAGACCAAAGACTAGAGACTAAAGACCAATCTGACGAGTCACTCGTATTTACGGGCTCTATGGATTGGTTTCCGAACGACGATGCCGTGATTTATTTTTGCAATGAAATCTTGCCGCTCATTTGGCAAAGGAATAAAAACATTAAGTTTTACGTTGTCGGTAAAGGGCCGTCGGCAAAAATTGTTCAAATGGGAAAAGAAGATTCCCGGATTATTGTTACCGGATTAGTCGATGACGTCCGTCCCTATATGGAGCGTGCGCAAGTTTACGTTGTGCCGCTGCGTATCGGCGGAGGGACGCGGCTTAAAATCTTGGAAGCCATGTCGATGGAAAAGGCGGTTGTTTCGACGACGCTGGGGGCGGAGGGGATCGATTATCGAAAGAACTTTAACATTGCGATAGCCGATACTCCGCAGGAATTTGCCGATCGTGTGATTCATCTTATGAACCACCCTCAGGAAGCTAAGCAGTTGGGTGTTGAAGGCCGCAAACTTGTTTGTGGAAAATACGATTGGAATATTATCGGTGAAAAGCTAGCTGAAGTTTATAAAGAGGCAACGGATGGATTTAAAAAATAAAAAATCGATTTTGATTTTCATTTTGGGTTTTGTTGTCGGCTGGAGTGTTGTTTGGGGCGGCGGGATTTTTCTTTACAGCGTTAAAAAGGAAATTAGCCGGCCGAAACGATACGATGCTAAGACTCCGCGCGAATTAAATAGAGCGGCAAAAACCGGCGATTCATACGAGGTTTTTGCCGCCTCCAGTCTCGATCGCATTTTTAAAGACGGCAAAACGCTTCTCAAGCCTACCTTTACTGAATCGGTATCGATTGCCGCGGCGCGGCACGAATATGAGCCGTTTCAAATTGTTGTCAAAACCCGCCAAAGTGCTTTACCGGCTGTTTCACTGGAAATTTCCGATTTAACCAACGATACGGCAGAAGTCAAAATCGACAGATCGCTTTTAACCTGGCGTGTTGTCGGTTATGTCCCCACGGTTGAGCCTTATTATCCGACAAAGTATGTCGGGAATTGGCCGGATCCGCTGATGCCGGCGCGACTCACGGATATCAAACCGGAAACAACCCAACCTTTTTGGATTACCGTCTATATTCCTCCCAAGACCGTTGCGGGAATTTATCGCGGAAACGTTACTGTCAAATCCGCTGATCGAACGATTGCTGAAATTCCATTGCAGTTGCGAATCTATGATTTTACCTTGCCGAAACAGGGGAAGCTTAAAACCGCATTTGATTTTTACGGCCACGAAACGCATACCCGTTACCCGCGGGGTGAAAAAGAAAGTGATGACACCTACAAAGCGCGCATTGCCGACC
>CAZEUO010000037.1:0-14811 GCA_964515035.1 uncultured Planctomycetales bacterium | reverse complement strand
CGATAAATTTACAATCGAAATGTTGAAATACCGCATCAATCCCATACTCAATGTTGATCCAACCTCTGAAAGGGATTTAGGAAAAGTGGATCGCTATCTCATCTACGGGTTGAACAATTTTTCAATCGGTAAAAAAGGCGGGACGTTGGGAAATAACTGGCCTAAAGATGACGAATCCATCGAAAAACTTCTTGGGCAATACCGTACCTATGGTGAGATGCTAAAGCTCAACAGGATGTTGCAATACAATTACATTTACACCTGGGACGAAGGAAAAATCGGTAATCCTCAGGTCGCTAAGCTTTGCTCAATGATTCACCGGGCGTATCCGGGTTTAAAGAACATGGTTTGCTATCACGGATTTTGGGATCCGGATTTGAAACCCGATTGGGGAAAAGATATCGACATTTGGACATTTCAAATTGATAGTTTCAACGAACGATTGCTGAAAAAGCTTCAATCGATCGGAAAAGAAATTTGGATGTACGCTTCAGGGCCGGGAGGAATGGGATCGCCTAATCTCGCGCTGGATTTTGATTCCATTGACTTTCGGATCATTCCCTGGTTGTGTTGGAAATATGACATCAAAGGGTTTCTGTATTGGTGTGTTAATTGGTGGCCGTTTGCGGATCCGTTTAAAACGGCGGCCAATACCAAGTGGGAACAAAACGGCAACGGCCTTTTGTTCTATCCCGGCAAGGACGGCCCGATTGCATCGCTGCGGTTGGAAATATTCCGCGACGGTATGGAAGACTATGAATACATGTGGATGCTAATCCAAAAAATAAAAGAAACTCGCAAGCGCGGCCTGGAAAAAGATTACGGCAATTTAATTCAGGAGAGTTTTCAAATTTTAACGGTTGATCCTAAGATCGCAGAATCATTATTCAGTTTTACGAAAGACGGCAACACGTTGATGGTCCGCCGTAATGCCATTGCCGAAAAAATTGAAGAGTTTGATCGTATTTTGGCTCAAAGTCCGGTGCAAACTCAAGAAGGGCAAGCTCCCGATGCCGAATAAAAAATTTAAATTATTTATCGCTGGTTTTCTGATTGGTGCTTTCATAGCCGGGGCGGGAGGGCTTTTAATAATTAAGGTTTCCGGGTTTTCAAAAGTTGAAACGGCGATAGGTATTTTCAAAAATTTGGCTCAGGGTATTTTTGTAAAAAATAACGGGACTTACAAACAGGTAACGTTGAAATTTGACGAACCCATTTCTGCGGCTTCCGGGAAAAGTTTTGGGAAATTCAATCAGCTGACCTTCGAACTCTTTCGCGCCGGGACGTTTGTTATTGACGGAACGTCGGGGTTTGCCGAGCAAAAATCCGGAAGTTACCGTGATTCAGCGTTTATCCGCTCCACCGAACCGCTGCCGTCGACTTATAAGATTAGCGTTGTTGTCGGCGAAATCGATTATCCGTTGGAAAATATCGAAGGCCTGCCTCAGGATCCTGAGTATTCCGAAGGCCCGCAAAATGAAAACGGCTGTTATCTTTTGTCCATCACCGATGAGAAGCCGACAGATCATCACACCAATATTTGGTGGCACCAGCATCGCAAGGTCGTTATCGATGTTGATAATAATGTTTGGGGCCACGGAATGCCGAATCCCGTTTTTATGGTGTTTTTTAACAAGGAAAATAAATTACGCTCTTTCGATGGAAACAATGAAGAATGGCAAAATGACTGGATGAGCGCGATTCATTATGATTCAAAAGAGTGGTATCGTATTGAAATCGAAAAAACCCGCAATAAATACATTTTACGGGTACTCACTGAGCAAGGGAAGCTGTTAAAAAGCGCGTCGGTTGATTTGGATAAAGTTTGGAACGCAGATGACTTTCACGAGGATTATTTTGTTCTTGGCGATCCTCACGAAAATTATTATCAGGGGTCAATGAAAATCAAATCCATTTCTATGCCGGTGAGGGTCAAATGAATCAAATGGGTGAGCTGGTTGTGTTGATGTATCACAGCGTTGTGGCACAGCAAAGCGATATTCCGGATGGCCGGGAAACGGGTGCCGATCTTTATGACATATCGTTGGAGGGCTTTAAAGAACAAATGGGGTTTTTGCGTACCCGCATTTTTCCAGTTTTAACGGTGGAAGACGCACAAGCGTCAGCGGGAATGACAAAGGTTATCCTCACCTTTGACGATGGAGAAATGAATAATTTTAAAAATGCTTTGCCCATTTTGCAACGGCTGCGGTTTCCGGCGTATTTTTTTGTCACGTCCAATCGCATCGGAAAAAAAGGTTACATGGGCTGGGAAGAATTAAAAGAGTTGCGTGATGCGGATATGTTTATCGGGTCGCATGGGTTGTCGCATCGCATATTGACGGAATTGAAAGATAAAGATGTTCAGGATGAATTGATCGGTTCAAAGCAAATTTTGGAACAACGCTTGAAAATCAATATCGATTACTTGTCGATTCCGCGCGGGTTTTACAACGAGCGGGTGATTCGCTTTGCCAAAGAGGCGGGATACAAATATATTTTTGTTTCGAGCGCACAAGGGGCGTTGCCGGAGAATTGTTTTGCGCGCGTGGCGGTCAAGGGCGATTGGCCGCTTTCGCGGTTTAAACAAGCCCTTAGCGGCCAATCGCCCATCGAAGAGCGGGCGGGAGCGGCAGCGAAAGGATTTTTGAAAAAAGTCTTAGGCGCGGTCGGGTATGATAAATTTAGAACAACTTTGTTGACGAAAAAACGATAATGAATTTTTGTCATTGCGAGGCCGCTTTTTGGCCGCCCGCCCCGGCAAGCTAGATTGGCGGGCCGGGGAAGCAATCTGTTTTTTAAAAGAGGATTGCTTCGTCGCTCGTCCCGCTAGCGGGACTCACTCCTCGCAATGACAGAGTAGAAACGAAACAAAAATCAACATGACAACCACATTTTGGATTCTGATTTCCCTCATCATCTATTGCTATTTCGGCTATCCGGCGATTTTGTATGTGATCGCGAAGATGTTTCCAAATCGTGTCCGTAAAGAGACATTCCTGCCACGTGTAGCAGTAATCTTGTCGGTTTGTAACGAAGAGGATGTGATTGAGGCTAAAATTAGAAACTTGCTTTCCCTCGATTATCCCGCCGAAAAAATAGAAATCATCATCGGCTCTGACGGTTCGACCGACAAAACCGATGTCATTATCAAGAATTTTAATAATCCGCGGATTCGATTGATAACCAGCAACGAGCGGCGGGGAAAAATCGCAACCTTAAACGATATTGTTGTGCAGGCGAAAAACGAAATCTTGGTTTTCACCGACGCGCGGCAAATTTTTGAAAAGAATGCGGTTCGCCAGCTGGTGGCCAATTTTTCCGATTCCAAAATCGGTTGTGTCAGCGGTGAACTCGAGCTTTCCAAGGAAACCGGATCAACCGGCAAAGGTATTAACTTGTATTGGAATTACGAAAAATTTATCCGCAAAACCGAAAGCCAAATCCACTCGATGATTGGGGCAACCGGCGCCATTTATGCGATTCGCCGCGAACTTTTTTCTGCGGCCCCGCTTTCGACGGTACTTGATGATGTTTATATCCCATTAAAGATTATCCAAAAAAGTTTTCGCGCTATCTTCGATGAAACAGCTAAGGCCTATGACCAAGTTGCCGAAAGCCCAAAAGAAGAATACCGGCGTAAAACCCGTACGCTTTATGGGAACTACCAAATCTTTGCGATGTTTCCGTTAATGTTCATTCCGGTTTACAGCCCGATCGCGGTGCAATTTTTCTCCCATAAATTGCTTCGCGTATTAATCCCGTTTTTTTTGATCGCGGTATTTTTTATGAATTTTGCATTGTCGACACAGGCATTTTACTTTAAACTATTTTTTGTGCAGATCGATTTTTATTTGATGGCCGTGCTCGGCGCCTTGTTAAGATATCAAAAGCATGGTATCCTTAGGGGCATTTCGCGGGTTTGTTCGATTCCGTACGTATTTTGTTTGTTAAATTTTTCAGCGTTGATCGGATTCTTCCGGTTTATTTTTTCAAAGCAGCAAGTGACCTGGGAAAAGGCGAGGAAAAATGAGTAAAGCAAAGGGTTTTGATGTGATTGTGTTAATGAGTCACGCCCTGCGCCACTACACAAAAGAGGTGGCCGTCGGCATCGGCTTTCTTCTTGTCTATGTCCCGACATTTCTTTGGATGTGGGATCGGTGGTTTGTCCGCGATTCTTATTACAGCCACGGGATTTTAATACCTTTCGTAACGGTTTATTTGATTTGGCAGCAACGCGATGAGCTGGTTAAAATGACGCCCAAAAGTTCACCATGGGGGATGAGGCTCATCATTTTGGGGATTGCGATTCATCTCGTCAGCTCACTTTTTCGCGTTTATTTTTCTTCCGGTTTTTCAATGCTAGTCGTTTTGGCGGGATTAATCTTGCATTTCTACGGTTTGAACATCTTACGAAAAATTTGGTTTCCGATTTTTTTCCTTGTCTTTATGATTCCCGTTCCGATGGTCTTGATTACGAATATCAGCTTTCAGCTTAAAATTTTTGCCGCAAAAATCGCAACCTTTGCATTGAATAATATGCGCATGCATGCGATTCGCGAAGGAAGCATTATTAAGATGCAGCACGCTTACGTAATTGTTGACGATGTATGTAGCGGATTGAGATCTTTGATTACCTTGGTGGCGTTAGGCAGTATTTTTGCCTATTGGATGAAGTCAAGACTAACGAAACGTATTATTTTGCTTCTTTCAACAATTCCGATTGCGGTTATTACCAACGTCGTACGTGTCATATTTTTGGCAACGGTCAGCGAAGTGTGGGGGGCGAAATATGCCACAGGGTTTACGCATGACGTTTCCGGATTTATAGTTTTTGCTTTGGCGTTCGTTTTGCTTTTTGCTGTGGGGAGACTGTTGGAATGAAAAAATTTGATAAAAGTACGATGGTGATACTGGGAATTTTTGCCGTTGCCCTGGCGATTTCCTGGAATCTTTATTTCAAGCAATACCTTCAAAAGGATACGGTCAGTATCTTCAATTTTCCGGAAACAATGGGTGAGTGGAGCGGGGAAAATATTCCGCTCGCAGAAACCGATTATGAAATCCTCGAAACAAAAAATACTTTTGTCCGTCGCTACAAAACGACGGACGGCAAAGAAATTTTTCTTTTTATCGTTTATTCGCAAAATAACCGTAAGGTTTCGCATCCGCCGGAAATTTGTTATACCGGCGGGGGAGTCTCGGTTCTTGAACATGCGGTTGATCCGATTACGGTGAGCTCAGCAAACCTTGTTATCGATGCCAATCGCCTGCTGTTAGAAAAGGGCCAGGATCGGCAAGTCGCTTACTATTGGTTTAAAGTCGGCGATACATTTACAGGCAGCTACTGGAAGCAGCAGATGCTCATTGCCTTTAAAACAATTCTTGGCCGTCCGGCCAGCAGCGCCTTAATTCGCGTTTCTTCAACAGTTGTCAAAGATGATAAGGCTGAGTCTGTGAAGACGGTCAAAGAGTTTTCGGATCTGATCGTTCCCGCACTTTTCCAATTTCTGCCCTGAGTTTTTCTCCAACTCTCCAATTTCCCAAAAGTTACGGTTTTTCATGATTTGAAAAGTGGTGAACCCTGACAACATGTTTATTTAAATAAACAGCTGTTTGGGGTAGGCTGTCATAGTATGTCTATATTTGTCTAGGAGTGCTTACCGGTTATCTCAAAGCGACTACGTAACTCAATATTTCACAAAGAGTTATACACCAAATCAAATAGCAAAAATTTAACGTGCGAAATTAAAGTTGGCACGCTATTTGCTATTTATTTGGTGTATGGCACACACGACCAACAGGTTTGCGAAGCGAAGACTGGAAAGACGAAGATCCCGAAACTTTATTGTGGCCCTATTGGTGCTTTTGGGCTGCTCGTTTTGTGTAACGACTGCTTGGGCCACACTCTCTTTCATTAAGCCTCACGACGCCGCCCAACAAATTGAAGAATCAAGCATTTCCGCAATTCCCTCGAACCTTCCTGAAAAAGAAAAATCACGCGCTCCTGAACCTTCGACCATGGCCTTATTCGGCGGTGGCATTATTGGCATGATTGTCCGTTTTGTCCGTAAAAGTTATGCTGCGGTTAAGCGTGGAATCGATATTTTTGGTGCAATCGTTGGCCTGATTTTGTTATCCCCGATTTGTGTTTTGGTGGCTCTTTTGATCAAAGCGACTTCGCGAGGGCCGATTTTCTTTAAACAAATGCGCGTCGGAAAAGATGAAAAGGCTTTCGAAATTTATAAATTCCGCACAATGCGCGTGGATGCCGAAAAAGAAACCGGCCCGGTTTGGGCTTCGGCCAATGACAACCGGCTTATTCCATGCGGCAAATTTATCCGAAAAGCCCACCTTGATGAAATTCCTCAGTTCGTCAACGTATTGCGAGGCGAAATGAGCATTGTTGGTCCGCGCCCGGAACGTCCCGTCTTTGTTGAAAAATTCAGAGCCGAAATTTCCGATTACGAAAAAAGAATTGCCGTTAAGCCCGGGATTACCGGTTTAGCGCAGGTCTGGCATAAATACGATGAGTCGATGGCCGATGTTCGAAAAAAGGTCAAGTACGATTTGTTGTACATTAAAAAACTTTGTCTCTGGACAGATGTGCAGATTTTGTTTCGCACTGTCCGAGTTGTTTTCACGGGCGAGGGCGCCCGTTAGTCATATATTTGGGAAGGTTAAGAAAAGCGCCTGAAACAAAAGTTTCAAGAAAGAGAAAGAGGAGGAAGGAAATGAAAAAGTTATTCGCAGTTGCGGCAGCGGTTGTCATGGTTTTGGGTTTAGCAACGTCTTCATTCGCATTTTTTATCGACTTTGAGGAAGGTTTTGGGCAAAATAATCAACCGATTATCAATATTCCTGGAGTGAGCTTTATTGTTACCGGTGGGTTTAACTGGATTTATGGCGATACGTCAACTGGCGCTTGGAATAGCAACTCGATCGATCTCAATTATGGGCGTGGCCCCTATCAGCATTATGGCAATGTTTTTGCTTTTTTAGGAACCAACAATAATGCGGGTTCCGGAATTGTTGATTTTACAAACAATGATGGTACGTGGTTTCAGACAGGCTACACAAGTTTAAGCAACTTCTATTTGGAAGGGTATGATGTTAATGACGTTTTAATCGCTTCGAATTCTGGTGGTGGCAATCTAAATGGTCAGATCGATATGACTTTCTTGCGGATTGATGCACCGGCCGGGCAATTCTTTGATTACGTTATTGTGCACGATACCGGTAATTATTTCTTGGTGGATAACTTCAGTGGTGATTCTACCGGATTACCCGGCGATGACAATGTTATTCCCGAACCGGCCAGCATGAGCCTTTTGGGTGCAGGGTTACTTGGTTTAATGGGCGCAAGACGTAGACAAAAAGCATAACAGGATTTTTAAAAAACAGGGAGGAAAAATAGAATGAAGCGAGCTTTGAGATTAAAAATTTTGGGCGTAATTATTTTTTCGTTCGTGGTTTTCGCGCCTAAGCAGGCGGACGCCTTTATTTTTGATACAAACGATACTATTTTTGCCTCCGATGAGAATTATTGGCCCTGGGGTGATGCGAATAACTTGCGTTATCAGTTGTGGTTTTCGCAAGACATGATGAGTGGTTCGGCAGGCGTTATTGAGTCTCTCAGACACTTTATTAGTGATGGTGACGACCGAAGCGCGACCTACGATCTCGATATTTATTTCTCAACGACAGATGTGGATTCCGGTTCGTTGTCTGCGGATGATTTGGATAGTAATCACGGAGTTAACCGAACATTGGTGTACTCTGACCTTCTGGATCTTACCGGGGATGGGACGTTGTTTATTGATGTCGAAGACATCTTCGACTACGATGGATCGGGGAATCTGTTGGTTGATTACATCTTCTTTGGTTTTGATGGCGTGGATTTTGATTATGACGGCCCTCAATGGGAAGCAGTCGATGATAATGAGGATTTCTTTAGAGTCACAAATAATGATGATGAAGGAAATAGCGTTTATGAATGGGGCGCCATTAGGACGCAAATTGGGTTTGCTGATAACCAGACCGGCGTTATCCCAGAACCGGCCAGCATGTTGTTGTTAGGATCCGGTTTAATGGGTTTGATCAGACTTAGGAAAAAATGAAAAAATTATTCGGACTTATAGCGCTTATTATTGCATTATCCGGTTTTGGGGTTACCTCAAACGCTTTTGCGGTTCCCCAAAACTATACATTTAATATTTCCTTAGTGGATGTTGTTGCCGATTCAGCCAATTCCGGATTTTTAGGCAAGGACAATTGGTATCAATGGATATATAAAGTGGAAGTCATTGCGGGCGGCGACTTTCATAATGGATTAAGCCATTTCACTCATGAGATGGTTGATTGCTACGACAAAGATTTTCTTGGGTCAATTGCCACAACCGCCGGTTATAACGGGGTTTCTCCCAATGGCGGCAATCTCCTGGCTTTAGTCGGCGATAAATTTCGTACCTATAATATAGAAGTAGGAACTGATGGTTCGACAGGGGTTTATGGTATTAAGTGGGATCAAACGGGGGATGAGACCCTCGATTCGATTGGTGAATATGATTATTTCTGGTTTAGCGCGCCGACAAATGAGAGAATTACAACCACGTCTTTAGTAAAGTACAGCACTCATACGGTCGAGTATGAAATTGACAGTCCGGCATGTCCTAATTGCCCAACTGACACTGTTCCGGAACCGGCAAGTATGAGCTTACTGGGAATGGGAATTATGGGTTTGTTCGGTTTGCAAAGAAAAAGGAGTAAAATATGAAGAAGATTTTACTCGCCATCGTTTTAGGGATTGCGCTGTTCACATCACCAATGGCCGAAGCCGTTCTTATTGATTACGATGGAACCGGAAATCAATATCCGACAAACATTTTGGGCTACTATTCGGCATTGCCCGGAAATCCTGTCCATTCTGAAGGATTTATGTGGTTGGATTACGGCGGATCTATCGACCCCACCTATGGCCCGCACAGTATTACCGCAATGGCATTTGCAATTGATACGAATCCCGTGTGGATTGATTGGAGTGAGGATGTTTATGTCCGTAATTTTTGGTATGGGTATGGAAGTGGTCCGTTTTATGTCCAAGGATACAACGATGAGATCGGTGTTTTTGATTCCGGATTTCTACCTCAAAACTCAAACGGCATGTTTCAATATTTTGCGCCGGACGTGGCCATTGATCGTTTAGTTTTTAACGGAACGCCGAACTACTGGACTTATGACGATCTCTGCTATGAATCTGAAGGCAACGTTGGATGCGAACGTGGTGAAAACCCCGGGGATGATAACACAGTTCCGGAACCGATGAGCATGATGCTTTTGGGCAGCGGATTTGTCGGCCTTGTCGGATTTAGAAAAAGATTTCGATTTAATAAACCAACGGAATAACATCGAAATGGTGTTTTTGGGATAAACGCATGATAAACGAAGCAAGAAATCAAAAAGGAGGAGTTGCAATGAAAAAGCTTTTGTTAGGTTTTTTCCTGGTCGTCGGGATAGTGGCATTGACGGCAAACGTTTGGGCGCAGCCGTATTCGCCGAGAATTGCCGCGGATACCTACGGAACAGCACAGGGCGGGGGTAATATCGCCGGTGTTCCGACGCCAAGAGATAATAACGATGCGACACCGGATATTAACGATGCCATCAATCTTCTTTTGGGAACGGCATTTGACCGCAATTCCGATGTGGATCATTTACAGCACACCGGAATTGATACAACATGGGAAGATTTAAGCGACGAAGAAAATAGCGGAACTTTTGTTCTTATTGGTTTGACAGCGGCAAACTCCAATACGCTCGGAGTTTATCGCACCAGCGATGTGGGAACCCATATTCCGATCCTTGGGCCTAATTCCGGTTTTGGTTTTGCCGGTGCCGGGACGTTTGAAGATCCATTCCCGGCAGGTTTATCAACTCTCAGCCAGGGTGAGAATTTTGGGTTTTATCTTGATTCGTATAGGCCTCAAACAGGTATTACAACGACATGGGATTCCAATCCGGTATTTAATGGCGATAGTTTGGATCATATGATGACCTATCATCTTTCGGGCTTGAAGGGTAAGTCGTATTACATCGAAATTTGCGATGATGAAGACGTATGTGAGACTGTTCTTTACAAATTCAACGATCCGTATCTCATTGCTTGGGAAGATAAGCCATGCATTCCAAATCCGGATGCCGGCGGAATCATTACCTGCGGTGATGAAGATTATGATGATATGATTTTCCTCGTGGATCGTGTTCAGCCTGTACCCGAACCAATGAGCATGGCTCTCTTAGGAAGCGGTTTAGCCGGGCTTTTGGGTTTGCGACGTCGTAAGAATTAAAAGTTAGCACAGCCAAAGCCACGGAGCGTGTTTAACTTTAGACCCTGGAGACATTCTGGGGATGTATCAAGGCGGACGGCTCCAAAAGAGCCCGTCCGCGTTGAGAAAATAATAGGCGAGATTGTTAACGCCTTTTGAATAAAGTGAGTCAAACAGCAAAAAGGGGTAAAGCAATGAAGCAAGTCTATTCTCGAATCATCAGTTTCGCCATTCTTTCGGTGTTGCTTCCTTTCGTCTACGGATGCGGGGGGGGCGGTGGTGGTGCCCTTGGATTTTTAGGCGGGGGTGGCGGCGGTTTCTTTGGTAGCAGCTTTTTTGGTGGCGGCGGTAGCGCGGCGGCAGCTGGCGGTAGTTTCGTTGGCTCAGCTGGACCAGCTTTTTCCGTTATCACTAATCCCGAGCCGGCAACAATGCTGCTTTTGGGCGGCGGTTTGGCGGCAATGGCTGCTTTCAAAAAAAGAATCCATAAAAAGTAACCTTTTACTGAATGTAATGCGGTTTATTGCATATACGTAGGGAGAGGTGTGGAATTTTTCTAAAATTTTAGGCAGGAATTTAATTCCTGCCTAAAATTGTTTCTAGTGTTGTATTTTTGTAAACTTGGGTTGACACCGGTAAATCACCATGTTAATATTATCTAACTTGTTTTAGTACATTAAGATAGGACCAAGAAAAGGACAGACATGGCAAAAAAAACATCAGAAATCCAAGTTTTTTCCCTCATTAGAACATCGATTGTTGCAATTTTTGAACATCCAATCATTCTTTATCCGCTCTGTATCGGGGTATTCTTCCAGCTGTTAGCCCTGGAAATCCTATATTTCTCGCCTCGCTTTCCTCTCAATACGTTTTTTGGGCCCCTCATTCGCAGGCTCTGGGGAGAAATTTATCTTCATTATCCGGCCAATTTTATGCTCTTGCCGAAATTATTTTATTACGCGCAATGTTTCCTTTATCTCTTTATCGGCTGCGTACTAAACGCGATGGCCATTTCCATGATTGCGGCAGTCAATTCTGACAAGAAAACAACTTTGAAAACAGCTGTAAGAGAATGCTTTCCAAGGTACTTTCATATTTTTCTGGCGTCTTTTATTTCGTTCGGGTTTTATTGGTTCTTAACCAAGGGTTATAATTTTCTCCTGCAATGGGTTGTCGCCTTTAACGTAGCCGGAAAGAAGTGGCTTTTTGTTAAAAAACTTTTTGTTTACAGTGAGCCATATCTAAGCTTATTCCTAGGTGTTCTGGCAACATCGTTGTTTGTTTTTGTCATTCCCGCTATCGTCGTTGACAAAAAGAAAGTACTCGGCGCTTTAAAGGCAAATTTTCAACTCCTCTTTAAATCATTTTGGTTCGTTTTTGCCGTAATTTTTCTTGTGACGTTAATTTATGTTCCTGTCCTGTTACTACGAAGTAATATTACTTTGATCTCGGACAATACGACGCCGATTATCCAATTGATCATGATTTTAATCAGCGTTCTCGTTACGCTGGCCATTGACGCCACAGTCTTCACGTCGACGACAACCTACTACCTTTTAAAGAAAGAAAATACATGAAAAAAACGTTATTATCCTTTATCGGAGTTCTCGTCGGTTTGTTCTTTATTTTGACGGTGTTGGACTTAAAAGGCGATTATGCGGTTGAAGAAATCATTTGGAATGCCAATAAAAGACTCTCCGAGGCCGCCCGGAATCCGGAAGTTGTCCCTGATAAAGTTTTTGTCCAGATCGCGGATCAATACCAGAAAGTGATCAGCAATTATCCAAAATCAAAACATGCGCCAATCGCGCATATTTTTTTAGGCCGTGTTAATTTAGCCAAAAAGGATTACGAGACGGCACGGCAGAAATTTAACGTGCTCTTTGAAAAGTTTCCCGAGAACAAGGGGATCTGTGCCGAGGCCTTGTCGGCTATCGGCAGTTCATACGAGTTGCAGAACAATTGGCCGGAGGCTCTGAAGGTTTATGAACGGTTAAAATCGAATTATCCAACGACAGATTTGGGTTTAAGTGTTCCTTTGTATATTGCCAATCACTATGCAAAGAATAACCAGGCCTCCGATGCTCAAGGCGCCTTTAGCGCTGCCATTGCCTATTACAATAAAATGGCGGCCGATAATGCGGAGACGGCTGTTGGACTCAAGTCATTTCAGCTTTTATCGAATTGTTATTTGGCCCAGAAAAAATGGACGGACGCGGTAAATGTCATGGGGCGGATATTGCTAAAATACCCCAGTCCCAACGTTTCCGTTCCGATGGTCAAAGCGGTCAATGCCATTGTTTTAACGCAAATCAGAGACTTTGATATTGCCATTCAGTTATACCGGGAATTTATCGACCAAAATCCGGAAAGCCCGTTAAACAAAACGTTATCCGAGATGATTAAGGCCTTTGAAGACTTAAAGACCAAGAACGTCAAGGTTACCGAGAAGGAATGATGAGTGCTACTGGCAAAAAATCTGTAGAAGAATTGACCCAAGCTGACCTGCTTCAAAAAATTAGCGATATCTGCGCTGCCGTTACCGTTGCCGTTTCCTCCAAAGATTTACTCGAAATCTCCCTAAAAATGACGATGGACCTTTTTCATGCCAAACGCGGGTCCATTTTTTTGGTCAATGAAAACGGCAAGGAATTAATTTTAAAAATTGCCCAGGGGATGGAGATTGACGAGCAGGAACAAATGGTTAAGCGCATGGGGGAGGGGATTGTCGGGAGAGTGGCGGAAATCAAGCAGCCGTTGATTGTCGAAGATATTACCCAAGATTCACGGTTTCAGGGGATTAAATCGCCTGGAACGTATCACACGCCGTCATTTATCTGTGTTCCCTTGATGATCAAAGATAAGCTGATTGGCGTTATTAATATTGCCGATAAAGAATCGGGGCGGCGTTTTAGCAAAGATGAACTTCAGCTGTTAGACTTTTTAGCCAGTCAAATTGCTCTTAATTACCTGCGGACAAAACTTTATAACAAGTTTAAACACCTCATCAAAGAATCACGGACTTTAAAGGATAAACTCGGCAAAACCAACGAAGAGGCCAGTCATCTTAAGAAACAAATTATTGCCCAGGAACGATTGGCATCGATCGGAAAGTTAGCTGGGGGAATCGCACATGAATTTAACAATCCTCTGGATGGCGTTATCCGTTTCACGAATTTATCTCTCGAACATGTCCAAGATGAGGTTGTTCGCGGGTATTTGATGGAGGTTAAGCAAGGTTTGTATCGCATGGCCAATATCGTTCGCAGCCTTTTGGCCTGCGCGCGAAATTCCAATCCCAGCATGGAAAAGGTTAGTGTTAATACCTCTATTGAACAGGTTGTTTCTTCCTTGAAAACTAACCTTTACCACAAAACGGTTGATTTGACGCTGTCATTGGAGAAAGATTTACCGATGATTACGGATCTTGGTTTGGAACGAGTTGTGAGTAATCTTCTTCGCAATGCCATTGATGCCGTTGAGAACGGCGGAAAGATTTCGATTGCATCACGCCGGCAAAACGGTCATATCGCCGTTTGTGTCAGGGATTCGGGTTGTGGGATACCGGCGGATGTCATGGAAAAGATCTTTGACCCGTTTTTTACGACCAAGGATCTTGAAAAAGGCTGTGGTTTAGGTTTAACGATTGTCAGCGAAATTGTTAAGTATTATAACGGAAAGATTGAAGTGGAGAGCGAACCCGGGTCCGGGACAGCGTTTACTATTTTATTACCGGTTTTAAAAAATGATACCGTCTGAAAATAATCAATATAATATCCTGGTCGTTGATGACGAACCTCTCATTCGTAAATCACTTTATGAGATTTTAAAGATTGAGGGTTTTCATGCCCATATGGCACAATCCGGCGAAGAGGCGCTGGAGCTTCTCAAAAAAACTCTTTGCCACATTGTCATTGCCGACATGAACCTGCCCAAAATGAACGGCCTCCAACTCTTAGAGCAGATCAAAGAAGATTATAAAGATACAGACGTGATCCTCATTACCGGTTTCGGGACTATTGATACAGCTGTTGAAGCTATGAAAAAAGGCGCGTTTGACTATATCACCAAGCCAATCATTGACAATGAAATAAAAATTATCATTCATAAGATTCTTGAAACGAAAAAGATTTTACAGGAAAACAAAGATCTTCGGCAGATGATTGCCCAAACCTCGCGGAGGTCCTATTGCGGGATCATCGGAGTCAGTGAGAAGATGCATAAAATTTACAATATGATAGATTCGGTTGCCAATACGAAGGCGACGATTTTAATTTCCGGTGAGAGCGGAACCGGGAAAGGCCTTGCCGCTTCGGCGATTCATCAATCTGACCGCAACCGATGTGACCGGCCGTTTGTGGAGGTTAGTTGCGGGGCCTTGTCGGAGACGCTACTTGAGAGTGAGATTTTTGGGCATGTGAAAGGGGCGTTTACGGGTGCGATTAAAGACAAGGAAGGGCGCTTTGAAAGGGCAAAGGGGGGGACG
>CAZEUO010000036.1:11564-18481 GCA_964515035.1 uncultured Planctomycetales bacterium | reverse complement strand
ATGGGAGAGGAAGGCGGTCGCCGGTCTAAAAGGACCGGGGCGACCGCCGTAACGGAATACCGCAAAATGGGATATCTCTCTGAAGCAATCGTCAATTATCTGATGCTCTTGGGCTGGTCGCCGGGGGGAAACCAGGAAATCGTTAAACTCGAAGACGCCGTTAAAAAATTTTCCATTAAAAAAATCAACAAAACCGCCGCTGAATTTTCTTTCGACAAACTGGATTGGGTCAATTCCGAGCACATTAAAAAGACCGACCCCGCGAGTTTGACCGAACGGGCGATTCCATTTTTAAAAGACAAGGGTTATATTAATGATAATTTTGATAGAAAACACTTAGAGGGCATTGTAAAATTATTTCAGAGCCGTTCGAAGACGCTCATTGAACTCTGCGAGTGGATGGATTTTATTTTTACCGACGCCTACAGCGTCGATAGCGAGGCCAAGGAAAAATATTTAACCGCCGATAAGGCCAAATCGTTTCACCTTTTGGCATCGCGGCTCGAGGACCTCGTTCATTTTGATATTAAATCCTCCGAGGAGGCTTTTCGGGGATTGGTCGAAGAACTTGGGATCTCGGCATCGGACTTGGTCCATCCGGTGAGAGTGGCCTTGACGGGAAAAAGCGTAGGGCCGGGATTATTTGAAACGATGGTCATTTTAGGGAAAGACAAGACGGTTCAACGTTTAAAGAGACTTGAGAAATCCCTTTAACCTTAAAGAAGGGGGTTAAAAAAAATGTTTTCAAAATGGTTTGTTGCAGGTCTGATGATTTTCACGCTCTCTGCCGGCGGATGCGAAACCACCAAAGGTTTTGCGAAAGACGTCAAAAGCGCCTGGAGTGGCGCGCAGGAGATCGACGGGTGGTTTAAAGAAAATCTTTGGTAAAATCCTGCGTGTGAATTTGCCCTATAGATTTCCTTTCCGATTTTTGGTATAACTCTCCTATCGAGTTTTTCGCGTTTTCCTAAAAGATTATTTTTGCCCTGTTGTGTAATGGTAGCACGAGTGACTCTGGATCACTTAGTCTAGGTTCGAGTCCTAGCGGGGCAGCCAGTTTTCCTGCAAAAATTTAATTTAGAAAAGAAAAACTGTTGTCCCGAGCAACTATAGGGAATGTATCTGTTGCGAGGGATGGTTCTCCCTCGCGGCACGAAATTAGTACGATAGCTGCTCGGGATTAATTCGCGCGCTAAGTTACGCTTCTTAACAGTCGCGTAACTTATGCACTCATTAAGAGTCCTAGCGGGGCAGCCAATCTTCATTAAATTAGCCATGACCCTCCCATTGCGATACCCCGTTCGCAGTTTTATTAACCTCATTGGAGTTGTGTTTTCCGTTGCGGCGCTGGCTATTTTGGTTGTCGGCGCCGCGAAAGAGGCCAGTGTGTGGCACGTGGTCTCCTTCTCGATTTATGGCGTAAGTTTGGTGGCCATGTGGACCATGAGCCTGCTGTACCATTCCTTGAATGTTTCCAAGGCCGCTAACGAAATTCTGCGGCAAATTGATCACGCCATGATTTATTTTTTGATAGCCGGAACATATACGCCAATGTGCCTGGTTGTTTTGCGCGGTGGGTGGGGATGGAGCCTTTTGGGTATCAACTGGGTGCTGGCCATTGCGGGGATTGTTTTAAAATTAGTTTTTAAACAACCTCCCAAAAGTGTTATTGCAATTTTATTTGCGTTTTATATTATTATGGGCTGGTTGGTTGTCGTGGCTTGGTCGCCTTTGGTGCACACGTTACCTGCGGGCGGGGTTTTTTGGCTTATATCAGGAGGAATTTTTTATACCGTCGGCGCGATGACTCTTGGTATTAAACGGCTCAATTTCTCGCCGAAATTTGGTAGCCACGAAATTTGGCATTTATTTGTCCTGGCCGGAAGTTTTAGCCATTTTTGGTTAATGCTAAAATACATTTTATATATAAATTCATAATTTAAAATTCATTACCAAATGCCGACAAAACCGCATTCCATCACTCCCGAAAAAACCAAATACCACGCGGAAATTTTAGGTAACCGCATCCGCAACCGTTTTGCCCATCTCTCCAAGCGTTTCCGAAAACAAAACATTGATTGTTTCCGTCTGTATGACTGGGACATCAAGGAAGTCCGGGTGGTTGTCGATTGGTATGCCGGCCATGTTGTGGTCGGAGAATACGTCCGCTGGCAAACCGGGCCTGAGTGGCTTCCGGCGATGGCGGCAGCCGTCGCTGCAGTTTTGAGGCTGCCGCCCGAGAAAATCCATATTAAAAAACGCCAAACGGCTACCGATGATGGACCGCGCTATTGCCGAATCAGCTCAAAGGAAGAACGCTTCAAAGTTCGTGAACGTAATTTACAGTTTTGGGTGAACTTAAACGATTTTCTCGATACCGGGTTATATTCGGATCATCGGGATACGCGCGTAATAATAGGGAAGCTTGCAAAAGGGAAAGATTTCCTCAATCTCTTTGCCTATACCGGGGCATTTACGTGTGCGGCCGCAGCCGGCGGTGCCAAATCGACCATTACGGTTGACCGTTCCGATACCTATCAAAAGTGGGCGAAAGATAATCTAGAATTAAACGGGCTTTCAGGGCCACAACATACTTTTGTACAGTCGAATGTCGACAGATTTCTAACCAAAGCACACAGCGAGGGGCGCCGGTTTATGCTGGCACTTGTCGATCCGCCGTCCTTTTTTCAGGATTTTAAAAAGGGGGTATCTTTTGACATCAACAAAGACCACCCGGATCTGCTGCAAAAAGTCCTCAAAGTTATGGTTTCAGGGTCAACCGTGTTTTTTTCAACTAATCATCAAGGTTTCGAGCCGCGATTAGAGGGGCTTCCCGTTAAAGAACTTACCGAAATGACACCTGCAACCATTCCCGAAGACTACCGTAATCGCCAAATTCATCGCTGCTGGAAGATGACAGCACTGTAACCGTACTGTCATTGCGCCCGCCCCGGCTCTTGTCAATAGGCGGGCCGGGGAGGAGTGAGTCCCGCTGAAAGCGGGACGAACGACGAAGCAATCTCAAATTAGATTGCTTCGGCCAAGAAACGGCCTCGCAATGACACAAGGTGTAACCCTACCAAAACTTGTCATTTTTTTATGAATATGCTATCCTTTACCATTCATTTTCACGATTCTGGTTACTCGGCTGACGCCTTGTTTTAGCCATAAAAATATGTTATCTTTTAGCACCGAAGCATAAGAAAACGTTTTCTTCCTCACGCATAATCTTGTGAAAACTATGGAGTTACGTTTTGTATATGCAGTTTTAACCTTGAAATCCAACATTGAAAATAAAGATTTTTTAGCGGAGGAATCATGCTTAAGTATTTAGAGAGACGGAAAAACTGTCTATCCTTCAGGGCGATCTCGTTTTTTATCTGCCTTTCTTTTGTTGCCAGCCTCATTACGCCGCCCCAAACTTTTGCCCAAAGTATTTCGATTAGCCTCCCTTCCCCCGGAACCATGGTTTCCTTAAGCCCGACGTTTGCGCCGCCCCTTCTTTTGGGCCTTAAAGTTTATCCTGATGACCCTTTAAAATTTGATTTTTTGATTTCCAACGGCGACAATCCGCTATCCCAAGAAGACTTCAAGAAGGAAGCTGAAAGATCCATCCGCTATTTCTTTGCCGCGCTGACCATTCCCGAAAGCGATCTTTGGGTCAATTTATCTCCCTATGAAAAAAACCGTATCGTACCCGAAAAATTGGGCGCCACCGATTTGGGCCGTGACCTTTTGGGCCAGGATTACATTTTGAAACAACTCGCAGCGTCATTGGTGTACCCTGAAAACGACCTCGGAAAAGAATTTTGGAATAAAGTTTATGCCAAGGCCCAAGAACTTTACGGGACGACGGAAATTCCGGTTAATACGTTCAATAAGATTTGGATTGTCCCGGACAAAGCTGTTGTCTATGAGGCCAACGGAACCGCCCTGACGATTGACAGCCACCTGACGGTTATGCTGGAGGAGGATTACCTCGCCGTCACCAACAATCTCAAGAATAAAGACATGGCCACGGATACTCTCGATGAGAAAAAGGTCCGGGAATTAAGCCGCATATCGTCTCCAGTTGTCCGTGAGGTCATTCTTCCGGCGATTGAAGAAGAAATCAATAAAGGCGCAAACTTTGCTAACCTTAGGCAAATCTATCACGCCATGATCATGGCGACATGGTTTAAACAGGCCCTCAAAGAAAGTCTATTGGGCAAAGTCTATGCCAATCAAAACAAGATTCTTGGCGTTGATTTGGATGATAAAGCCGCCAAAGAAAAAATCTATCAGCAGTACCTGGATGCCTTTAAAAAAGGCGTCTATAACTATATTAAGGAAGACTACGACCAAATTACCAAACAACCCATGCCGCGCAAATATTTTTCCGGCGGAGTTGTGGCCAGAGAACTTCCCAAGATCATGAAGCGAATTGACCCGGCCATGCTCCCTTCCTCGGGCCATGAAAGTGATTTACAACGGGTGTTCCAAATTCCCATGACTTCTGTCACGGGCCTTGGTACCGAGCTCGGGCAACCGTCTCTTCCCGCGCCGGCCCAAAAAACCACTGACCTTGCCTTACTTCCTTCCAATGTTGTAATAGATGCGCAATTAGCTCGATTGGATTTCACGGATGCTTATTCTGCTGGTGTCCGTCCGGTCAGCGATCCCAATCTTATTGGGCAGGACATGGATCAAACAGCACGTTATTTCGGCGCCCTATTAGATAATGCAATAAATCAAAATAAAACCACCGGCCACATCGTCACTTTAACCGACACCAAATTTCCTGAACTCTTCGAGGCCTTTCTGCGCGGCAGTGACAGAGACTACAAAAAGCGCGAAGGCACTGAAATCTACGAATCCACTTTTGAATTAGGAAATATCGTTGGCACCCGACGCATTGCTGGTGCTCCTTATGTTAGCGATCGTGTCTTTAGTTTGGAATTCAAACGTCGCGGTGACACCCAAACCAGCGTTTTAACTCTCAGCCGCAAAGAAGACGGCACCAGGATTGTTCGTGTTATCCCTAAAAAGAATGTCCTTATTTACGGCTTCGGAACCATTGCCTCCAAAGTCGCCTTTGAACTGCGTAAGCTCGGGTTTAATGTTATCGCTGCCAACCGAAGCGCCAATGAACGGGCCAAATTCGCCAGAGACAACGGTTTTGAAATTGTCCCCTTGGATACCTCGACAGTGGCCGCTTACCAGAAGGCCGGTTATGCACTTGCGACAGATACCGAAGGCCAGCCTTTAACCGCTATCTCTCTTTTAGAAGGCAAGTCTGATATCACCTTTGATTTAATGGTCGAAGGCTTGGATGGTAAACAAAAAGTCGTTATCCAAAAATCTGGTATACCGGTTTTAGGGCCCGATGGAAAAGTCTTAACCAAGCTTCCTGCCGATGCCGCTGACAAAGGTCTTAGCATCAAAGAAGTCACCAATTCCCTCATTCATAAAGTTGAAACCTTCGACCGCTTTCCTGTCCCTGTCGTGTACCAGGGCGCCAATAAGCCAGAACTTGTGGCCGAAAGATTTGCCGTCGAAACCGGCGTCTTAGCCGCCTCCGGTCAATCGTTCTTGCAATTTAGCGCCCAAGACGGTCTTTATTGTCCTTCCTGCAATACAACTGCCCAACTCGGTGTCATTGCCCCTATCTTAGCCAGCGACAAAGTGGTCCAGGGAAGCACCGCCATTCATGTTTTGACTGTTAGGCGTACTAATGATCCCGCTGCCCTCCCGGGAAAATCCGGAGTGACTGCCGACGGATTTGCAGCTCTCGAAAAGAACTATCATCATGCTAGCGATATGCTGGCTGTTTTAAAATTGGTAGGCTTGGATGCAAAGCTTATGCTCGCTGAAGACCCGACCATCGCTGGGCCTTATGCCCTTGTTACCGATGCTACCATGGGCTCACAGACCAAATTCCATTTTGGCATTGGCACAATCCGGGCCACCGTCAAAGAAGGCGATACATCCCGGCCATTAAACGCCAAAGATGTCATCGCCATGTTAAAAGACAACCCACGCATCGCCCTTGTTGATTTTAAGAACCCCGTGGAAATCCTCGATGTCTTGATGAACAAAATGCAAATTATTCATCCTTTCATTGTTCCGGTCTCCATCTATCAGGCTCCTGATGGTGTCGGGGTGGCCTTCTTAACTCCTCAAGAATCCAACGTCATCCCCAACAACGTCTCGGTGGCGCTCCTTAGAACCGGTTTGGTCGGCGTTGAAGATGTTACCACGGCCAACAAAATCACCAATGACTCCATGGGATTACCCGCTATCAAAAGAATGATGGAAAGCTATGCCCCTGTCAAAGACCTGGCATTGCTGGCGACAGATGACAGCATTCGCGACTGGTCTCTCAAGGGAAGATCGTTATCAGAAGTTTTAGATTCCATCGTAAAGGAATATGACATTCGCGGTTTTGACGGATTTGGTGATCAAACGATGTATCCGCAGCAAATCAACGAAACACTTCTTCAATGGATTGGACGGGCTTTAGGGACGGCGGAATTTACCTCCGATGTCCACGGCCAAACGGTTGCCCTGAATCCGGGGGACACATTTGTCATCGCCGGAGATAACGGGCCTTCGACCCAATGGTTTAAAGAAAATCTCATTAAAGGATTAACGGATACCGGTGTAAATGTTATTGATTTGGGAGTTACGGTTGCCGGACATCTTTACAGCAGCATTAGTAATTTAAAAGCTCAAGGCGGCTTATATGTGACCCGTAGTCACGTCGAGATCGGCACCAACGGTGCGAAGCCGAATATCGGCGGGATTACCCTTTATGGCGATATGTTGCAGGCATTAAAACCGCTTATTTTAAACGGGACTTACCGAAAAGCTGAAAAGCCCGGCACGATCACAACAGATCAAGGTATTAAAGATCGCGCTTCAACGATGTACCGGGA
>CAZEUO010000036.1:3257-11554 GCA_964515035.1 uncultured Planctomycetales bacterium | reverse complement strand
TCCCTCAAAAAGGAGTTTGGACACTTAAGGTCTCTTCTGGACCGTATTCCGGTTAAGGTTTCCGTTAATCTCGGAGGCGGTTCGGCTGTTGCCTATCAGGATCTTTTCCGGGAGATTCTCGGCGATCATTTGACAACGGTTTTCCGTCAGGAGGACGATCCTTGGAACCAGCAGGGCGGATTAGCTGACCCCTCACGTGCGGATGATATTGCCTTATCTCATCCAAAAGCAAATATTATGGAGTACTCCCGACAGCATCCGGAGGAAGCCATAATCAACTTTGACCTTGATTCTGACCGCGTCAGCGTTGTCTGGGGCGGGGAATTGTATCTTGGCGATGAAATGTTTTATCCGGTCATTGAATATATGCTCACGTTGGACCAATATAAAGATCTCAATCGGGTTTTTTATTATGATTCTCGTATGAAAACAGAACTGCGTGAACTTGTCGAACACTTCGGGGGCGTTGCCAGGCTTCATCCCAAGGGCCATTCGAAAGTCAAGGCAACTATTGATCTTATGTTAAGGGAATTGGCGCAAAGGGAAGGTAAAACTGTACAAGAGTTTTTACAAACCCATCCGGGCTTTAAAATTGCTCAGGCCGAATATTCCCTGCATATGTTTTTAACCAACGGAAAAGGCGAACCTTTTGACGATGCGGTGCGTTTTGCGTTTTTCTGGTTGGAGACGTTTTCAAAAATAAAAGAAAAACACAACCAGCCCGCGTGGAGTCTTGGCAGTTATATTCAGCATTTAAAAGATGACAATATTGTGCGCCCCACCTTTCAGCTTAAGGAACAACGTACCCCCATGCCGGATGTCGCCAAAATGGATGTTATGTGGGAAATGACCGATCAGGTCAAAAAACATTTTGGCAGCAGCAATGATTTTGAATATATCGAAAAATGGAGAGATTTTAAAAGACAGGCGGCTTTGGTAACGCTTATTAATGTCGACGGTGTTTTTCATTTGATGACACCTATTGGCGATGCCTTCTGGGGCTGGTCCAACACGTCTCCTAAAGTGGCTCTTGGCGTTCAAAGCACGAGCGAATTGAATAAAAGAAAGCTTACAGAGATGGTCGTCGCCCTTTTTGCTTCAAGCCGCCAGAATGTGGCTGATAGGTTAGAAGAGACGTTGCCTCTGATCGATCCTACAGAAACCGCAGCCTTAATGACAATATTTCAAACCGATAACGGAGCCGACCTTGAAGCGCAAGTCTTGAAAGTACGTCCTGACATATCTTCTGCTTTAGCCACTCTCACGGAAAACCTTCAGGATGGCAGAGAACAATCAGCTCGCGCCCATTATGCCGATCGTGTTGAAGCCATTATAGATTTAACAGGCCAGGAACCGACAACAAAACAACTTTCTCTGATTAGAAGGGAAGCCGACAGCATACGGCGAGGCCAACCGGTTGTCGATTTGGCGTTGCTGGCGGGCGAAGGTGAAACTTCCGGTGCGTCGGTTGCTCCGACAAGAGAAGATCTCACAAGATTTATTCAACAATTATTTAGCGTAGCTGATGATGCTATTACGTTTAGCGTTAAATTGAATTCGCCGGCTAAAGCCAAGATCAAATGGAATTCTGCTGGTATTACTGAAGTAGAAATTCCAGACTCGAACCCCGATGCAGTCTTAAGAGCGATTATTGACGAATTAAACCAAGGTTCAAGCCCAAAACCTCACCTAACCGAGGCCTATCTGCCAATACTACGTTCGAGATTGGAAGAATGGGAAACATCCGTCGCTAATCCGGCAATGCCGGATCTGGATAGCCATCAGAGCGCCGCGGTTATAAATCAAATACATCCAGCGCTTTTGGATTTAGGACAAGTTCCGGAAGTGCGCACAGAAATGAACAATGATAATCCAACCCCTACCGATATTTTAAACTTTTACATGGCCTACAATGGCCCAAAAGATGTCATTGCTCATAATGACTCAACGGCAGGTAGAGAAGCTGCAACAAGCGTGACAATTCATGCTGTAACAGAAATTCTCCGAAGAGGTCACTCTTTTCTTCCTTTGGCCGGAGACCAGAGCGGGCAATTGACAGGCATTAATCCTGTTGAGTTTCCAGAACTCGTTTCACTTGTTAAAAATGAAATTCTCGCCATTGAAGCAGGCCAGGCACTGCCGGTTGTTTCTGAAATAGAACCGGTCAATGCGCCCGGAAATCAAACGAAACCGATTCTGGATGATAAACAGATTATTGATGTCGAAACCAGGATTTATCCGGCAGTAGTTGAAATGGCCAGACATCCATTAGTCATCAAGGAAATGACTAAAGCGGGAATTACCGATGTAAGTCCTGTGGCCATTTATGAGTATCTCAGAGATCACGGAGCCGACGGGACAGTAACAACGGCCGCACTGATCGAAATTACCCGGCAGGGAGGCTCTGATGATCTTGGAATCGGGAAAATTGGAATGTTGACAGGAATTAATCCCGTGCCGAACGACGTTGATAAGGACAATGAAACACTTGTAGCCGAAGCGGCTCGAAATGTTGCAGGAGTTTTGGAGGTTTTCAGAAGGCTTTCTAACGTTTCTTCCACTGCAACTACAGTTGAGCCATTGATATCTGCACCTGTCGTTTCTGCCACGTCAAAACCGGCAGCAGCATCCAAAGCAATCACCCAACCAGCAATTCCGAAAAGTGATATTAGACACAGCCCAGAATATCAAGCTGTGATTGCTCCCATTTATGCAACGTTGGGTGAAACGGGTGCTGATAAAGACTTACGAGTTGTAGCCGAACGGGAAGGCTGGCAGGTCTTTGAGCAAACGCCCGACCACAGTTATTACACCGATGATCAATGGGGCGCTGCGATGCGACGAGGGCCGAAACCAGTAACCATTGATATTCCTACCGCTCTCGATAACAATGAAGTGACGGTTTATGGAATTCATAGTTTTGATAACAACGGCAACGATGTTATTTTGAGTAAGGGAGATGTACTAGAACAAATCAAACAAACCACTCATGCCGTGTTGTTCTACGACGCAAAATCAAAGCGATTTTTATTTTTGCCGCGGGATATTGTACAGGCTCATAAAAGACCGCAAGGGAGTACAAGCCCGGTATGGGTTAATTACACGGGGCCTGTTGTCGTTGAAATGTTTGACCATACTGGCACCGCACTACGTTTGGCAGCGGGATTTACGATCACAAAAGGGGACGCAGGCGAATATGACATCAACCTTGTTGGTGGTGGTCTGAAAAGTTTAGGTGAAAGAGGAAGTTCACAAATTTTAATCAACTTAGAAGGCCAATATTCTACCCGTCAACAGTTTCAAGAAGATCCGGGGCCGCACCTGTTGGTTGAGATGTCCGGAAAGCAAATCAAAATCAGCAAAGCCGGTAGCGGCAGTAGTTATGCGATGGGCCTGAATGTAACGGCTTATGATATGACGGGTCAAACCACAAGTGCGCCTTCGCCAGGTGATGTTGCTGTAGATCTGGCGAGATTACCGGATGAGGTACCCGTCGGTGGTATCGATTTAAGCAAGCAGTGGATGAATTTGCAAATCAAGCGCGACGGAAACGGCGTGGCACTGCCGGTCAATATGCAGCCGTTGGAATCGATCAACATCCAGGGGATTTTACCGGTTATTCTCGAAATGAAGCCGGTCATGAACCTGCCGCTTTTGCTGGGAATTACCGAAACACAATCGGACCAAAACACTTCAAAGAATTTAAACGAAAAACGACAAACTTATTCCATGGCGGCGGGAGAATAAATACATCATGATGTGTTTTCTAAAACGCAGGAAATCTTCCCTGCTCAATAGGGCGATTTCTTTTTTCATTTGTTTGAGCTTTGTTTTAAACCTCATTGCCCCTTCGCTCGTTTTTGCCGAAGCGCCGTTTGTCCTGCCGGCACCGGGGACGATGGTATTGGTCAGCCAAAGTTTTTTACCGACTTTGCTTCGCGGCGTGACTGTTCATCCCGAAAATCCCCTGGCCCTCGAGTTCCTCGTTGACAAAGGCGATGCCAAGTTAGACGAAGCCGCTTTCAAAAGCGAAAACGAAAAAGCCATCAAATATTTCCTCGCCGCTTTAACCATTCCCGAAAAAGATTTGTGGGTCAATCTCTCGCCTTACGAAAAAAACAGAGTTGTCCCGGAGAAATTGGGCGAAACAGAATTAGGCCGCGATCTTTTGGCCCAGGATTATCTTTTAAAGCAATTGACCGCCTCTCTCATTTATCCCGAGAACGAATTAGGGAAAGCATTTTGGAATAAAGTTTACGCGAAGGCCAAAGAGCTTTACGGGACGACAGAACTCCCGATCAACACTTTTAACAAAGTCTGGGTCGTGCCGGACCGCGCGGTTGTTTATGAAGCGGGCAACACGGCCCTTTTGGTTGACAGCCATCTGAAAGTTATGCTGGAAGAAGACTACCTGGCAATGAATAATCACGTCATTGCGAGCCCGACCTTGCCTGTTGGCAGGCAAGAGGGCGAAGCAATCTCAAATCAGATTGCTTCGTCCCCGCCCAACAACGTGGCGGGTCCTCGCAATGACAAAAAAATCAACGAAATCGGCAGCGAAATCATCCGCGAGGTGGTCATCCCCGCGATCGAAGAAGAAGTGAACTCCGGCAAAAATTTTGCCCAGCTGCGACAAATTACCCAGGCCATTATTTTAGCTACTTGGTATAAGAAAACTTTAAAAGACAGCCTTTTAGGCCAGGTGTATGCGGATCAGTCCAAGGTTTTTGGTATTGATTTAAAAGATAAATCCGCCAAGGAAAAGATTTACCAACAATATGTGGATGCCTTTAAAAAGGGCGTTTACGACTATATTAAGGAAGACATCGATGCCACGACCCAGCAGCCCATTGCCCGAAAGTATTTTTCCGGGGGATATAGCCTGCGGTTAAGCGATGAGGATTTATGGGATCGTATTCAAGTTTTTAGCGGACAACTTAATGTTTTGCCGAAATTGGTTCGCGATGGTTATGCGACGATTATGGCCAGAGGCGAAATCCCCGGGTTTCTTGCGCAAACATTTGTTCATATGCAAGAACCGCAAGAGCCGCCTGATTGGATGGAACTCGCGGATGCTGTTTCTCCTCAACCGGGCCGCAGTGAAACCCCAAGTCTCACCGGCGCAACCGACTTGGCGTTGTTGGCGAATTCGGAAGCAAGCAACATCGATTTAGTTGTTAATGACCTTGGTTTAGGGACAATTACACTTAAATCCGCTAAAGGACAAAACGCCTTAACCATGGCCGATATTGACCGGTTGATCGAATTAGTCGATCAAGCCGCCGGTGACAGCCGCATTAAAACTCTTATTTTTACCGGAGATACGAATCTTTCCATCGGTGCGGATGTCTACGAAATTTTACGCAACAGCACTTCCGTTGACCCGGAAACAAAAGAAAAGGCCTTCCGATTTTTTACCAAAGAAAAAGAACTGCATGACAAAATTCGCGCGTTAAAAATTCTCAAATTAACTTTTGCAAAAGGCTATATGATCGGCGGTGGGGTGGGAATTGCCGCCGCGACAGATTTTATTATTACCGATGGTACAACGATCATATCCATGCCGGAGGTCAAAATCGGTTTCTTCCCGGATGTGGGGGCGATGTGGTTTCTGCCGCATCGCATGGGTGTGCCGGTTGCCAAATATTACGGCTTAACCGGTTTGTCGATGAGCGGAAAAGAAGCCGTCGGGTTCGGCTTAGCACAAGGATACGTGGAGGATCTTAAACAATTTGAAAGTGAATTAAATGACGCCTTGCAACAAGGAGAAGTTACCGCCGATGCGATTCAAGCGCTCATCAGAAAGCATAATGGGGCCCAGGCCGATCTTCAAGGGGACGTCGCGCAACTTAAAACCACGATCGAAAAATATTTTGACTTTGGTCAGCATAATCAAGGGTATTTGGGGGATATTTTCAAAAGCCTGGAGGAGGCTAGTAACCGCGGTGATATCTTCGCCCAAAAAGCTTTGGCGGCTATGCGCTCCGCCAACGCCGCTTCCGTTTGGCTGACAGAATTTTTGATTGATACCTTTGCCAAAGAAGGATTTTATACTCAAGAAGAAGCCCGTACCGCGGAACTTAAATTTGCCCAGGAAATGGCAGCGAGCGTCCAATATCTGGAAGGGGTATTGGGTTTAAAGAAAGGCTTTGTCTCGGGAAAATTCGATAGTTATTTAGATAAAATTGTTTTAACCGATCTGATTCCGGACAAAAAGGGATTTCGCCTTTTTCGTCAGGAAATCGCCGTTTCACCGGTTGAAACCGGATCCCGGTTGTCAGAAGACGCGACGGTTCTTTATGAAGGAAAAGAATATATTCTCGCCAAAAATGATTTTCATGCCGGTCAAACCCGAATTGAATTAAAACGCAAAGACCGTCCTTCCGAATCAATCGTGGTCAACATGGCGTTGCGCAATTCCCAATGGCCGGATCAGCAAGTTACGGATGATTTGGGCGTTGTGCGTTCGATGATGGAAACAAAAATCGGCTGGCGGTTAGTACGCCGGGCCTGGCTTGCCAATCCGGAAAAATTTGAACTCGACATGATGTATCCTTACGCCTGGATTGAACGGCCGTCTGTTTCTCTTGACCTAAGCCATCATCCGGACAATCAGCGCTTCTTAGGCGGTAAGATTAACCCGGCCCGCGCAATTTTTGACCAAATCAGACAAAAAGATCCGGGTCTTTTAGATAAACTTAAAGTTATCAATATCGGTGAAGATCAGGTTGACGGTAAAAATACTGATGTTCGCGAATATACCTACCGATACATCGAAGAAGAAGCCAATCGACGTGCCAACGTTCTTAAACATCTTTATGGCGTTGAAAAAGGCGATATGGTCTTGATTTACGCCTCGACGGATATTGAAGGGCTCGTCAACCAGTTGGCGGTGACCTTAGCCGGTGGGACTTACCATTTTCTGTTTGCCGCCAAGGGCCCAGATATTTTAAGCGACACCCTCTACAACATGGGTGCTAAGGTGATCATTACCGAAGACGGTTACCGGCTGGGTGATAAATCGCGGCAATTGAAAAAAGATTCTGTCGATTTAGTGTTAAGCCGTTATATGCCCAAGGAGGAATTTGAGGCAAGATTAAGTAAATCCCTCGAAGGACTCGACCCTTCTTTAAGTAAAGAAGCAAGTATCGCTGCGGAAAAAATCCACAAACATCTTGCTAACAAAGTAACCTACAACCGCGATGAAATGAAAGAATTTCTTCAGGTCATGTACGAAGATTATATTGCGGAGGTTGTCTTTGCGGCACTGGGCACGGAGGCCGCGGGCGCATTACGGTCCCAGTTAAAAGAGCGCGAAGAAGCGATTAAAGAAGCGAAGAGGTTAGTGGATAACGCGGCGCGTAACGAAAAAACCTTTCTGGAGCACCGTGAAACTCTCAAAAAGGCTTTGTTGGACGTTAATCCGGAAGCCGATATTTTTACATCGGGGACGGACATCGACAATAAGAAATTTGCCCAGGCTCTCAAGAGTCATTGGTTGGATGTTTTGGCGAACGTTGAGGACAAGGTCGAATTTCGTCAAAGAGATTGGATAAAAAGTCATGTTCGACTTCTTGTTCGTGGCGAGAAAATACCAACCCTTGAGCAACTCTTAAATGACGAGCACAAAATTACCGCAACCGAATTGATCATGAAGTTTGCTCAAACTCACCCTGGTATTGATGCCTCCCAACTACAGCCTATCGAAAATCTCAAACGCGTCCAAGATGCCATCGTGGCGGAATTTGAAAAACCATACGACCGTGATGAGAAGCTGATTGTTCATAACCGCATGGAACAATTAGGATTGATTGATAAAACACCATTAACAGCCGGCCGCGACACGTTGTGGAAAGATGCTATCGTTCAAACGGAGGCGTTATTGAAACAAGAGGGGAAAAAGATTGATGAATTCGATGCCGTTGTTTTGGAAGGATCTGAGCCGGCCTTTTTGGTTTATTCCAGCGGTTCCACCGGGCAACCTAAAGGGATCATGGCGGTTGTTGGCGCGATTGTCGCCGGCGCACAAACGATGCGAAATGCTTTTGGTTTAGCTCCTTATGAAATCCACCATACCTCAACCGATTATGGTTGGATCGTCGGGCCGGCATATTCGCTATGGTATCCGATGATGGAAGGACGCAATTTTATTTTGCAAAGTTTTACACCGACTCCGAGACGTTTAGCGCAGGTTGTCCAAGATTATGAAGTTGATTTCCTCAAGGCTGGATCTCCGATTTATACAGCTATTGCCGGAACGGACGGTATTTTCGATCCCGAACGCGGTGGATTTGATG
>CAZEUO010000036.1:0-3247 GCA_964515035.1 uncultured Planctomycetales bacterium | reverse complement strand
TCTTTACAAAGAGAAGGGTCACCCAGCTGTTACGGGTGTGCCGCGCCATATACGTATCCGACTCATGCCCGGATGCAAGCGTTATTGGGCGAGGGCATTGCCGAAAATGGCGTCTGGCGTTCGGAGGATTTCGGCGCCCAGCACGCGACGTTTAAACGAAGATCATCAGTCGAACAGCGTATGGCCGAAACTTATGGGAATGAATTAAAGTGGCTTTTAGGGTCAGAAGCCGTAGCAGAAGATGTCATCACCAATGTGCGCACGCCTCTTGCAATCGACAAAGATCATCCCGACCAACTTGCTTTTCCTTGGATCAACCCTGTTATTTCCGAAGCGCTGGAAGACTCCACCAGCGGAGAAATTGTTCAAGACCCCAAGATTATCACAACACCGATTATTTCAGGAAACGATCGTGGGACAAAAGCCGTCATTGGCCAAATCAGCTATGCCGAAGCGCCGCCGCAAAGAACATTGTGGCTGATGGGAAGTCATAACGGGCAAAAGGGCCCAGCCCAGCCTAATTGGTCATTAACTCAAAAGAAATATTTTGGTCACGATTTCAGAACAGAATGGGTAGGCAGGGGCCGTGAAGGCGTACGCGTGACCCACGACGGCGGTGACTCCGGTTATTGGGTTAAGGTTTATTACGATAAAGATGACCCGGCCGATTATATGATCCTCGATGGTCCGGATGATCCGGTAACGCCAAAGACTCTTTATGCCGCCGGACGCGCCGGCAATATTGCCAACGTCAACGGCCATCTCGTCAACGATACGATGTATGAAAATCCGTTGGATGACCACACCCGTTATTTCCGCAAAACCGGTGTCACATTTGTTCCCCACGATTCCAAAGACATGACTCCCGTTGTGGTCGTTTCCCTGAAAAGAGGAGTGGCCCCGAGCCAGGATCTTATCGATTTAATCCAGAAAACAATTAATGACAAAATTAATCCTCAAGTGCGGCCTGATGCACAGGATATTATCTTTTTGCCGGCCGAAGAAGAAGGTTTTGAAGGCGATGAAACATTTTTGCCTATGACCTTGACGAACAAAATTATGTATGAGGTCATCAAATTTTTCGCCTCCAAACCTCTCGAAACACTGCAAAAGATGCAGGCTGTTTTAAACGATGAAGGCGTCCGCCGGCAAATCCGTTCCGGGAATATTCAAATTTTTTCCGGCAATGAACTTTTTGCCGGAATGCCGAACTTGGAAGGGTTAAATAATTTGAAACTGTCCATTGTGAATCTCGTTGAGCGCATTATTGTCGCCCGCGAAGGAGACAAGGTCGTGCGTTCTGAATTTGACGCCGAGGCGCCGATGGCTGAACCTTACGTCAATGTTCCCGAAGATCAAATCAAACGTTTGGGGACACCGCCTTTACGTGCCGGCATTGATCCCATACCGCCGTATCAGGAGGCTATGGGGATTGCCCGCAATGTGAAAGGTCAAAGTATGATTCACCGGGATCCGGCGGTCGGATTCAAAAAATTTATTCGCCCTACGCCGACTTTAACCGGAGGGCAGGTTTTAGTCCAAATTCTCTACGCAGGTGCCACATACAATGTTATTAACGGTATTACCGGAGATCCGGTTGATGTCCTGGGAGATAAGCCCCATCATGTCTTAGGCGATGCGGCGGTAGCTCAGGTCATTAAAATGTCGCCGGAAGCTGAGCAGGAAGGAAAATTAGCCTTAGGTCAGCTGGTTATTGTTGACCCCATGGTTTTTAACCGCCAAGCAGCCACTGTAACGTTGAATGCGCAGGCGGATAGCCATATTGGTGGTTATCAGGGTGGAGAAGACCAGGCAACGCTTCAAGTCTTCGCGGCCTTTGACGCGGGAAATCTGATTGAAATTCCGGCTAAAATGAAACTACCTTTGGCCTCGACCCTTCTTCTCGACGGTCCGACTGTGGAACACGCCTTGTACAGTCCGGAAAAACTCGATCTTCAACCGGATGATGTTTTACTCATACCCGGAGGCAGCGGTCATACCGGTGGCTTAGGCATTGATATGGCAACCCCGTTAAACATCAAGATGGTGGTGTATGTTAGGGATCAAGCAACGGCGGATTTGGTCAAGCAAAGACATCCTAAGGCCGATATTCATTTTATTTTGCGTGATGAGCACAGAGATGCCCTGAAACCTGCGCCTGTTAATGATCCTGCAGCACTTAAAAAATGGCAGGAAGCTGTAGAGAAACTTGTTGCCTTCATTCCGCCGGAATACCGCCCCACAAAAATCATGCAGCATTCAGGACGGCCGCTTCAGGCGGTTGATTTTAGATTGTTACGTCCGAGTGCTCAGGGGAGCCGTACGGCTTGGTTCTCGGGGGCCTTTGGCCTTTACGGAACTTTTAACGGTTATGATGCCCGTGTTTCGGCGCCCGATATTCTCGGCAAGGATGGAGCCAATGTGAAACTCGGCGAAAATGTTTTAATCCTTTATGGAGCAAACGCCGATGAAAATGGGCGTGATGAATTGGCCATTGCTGCTATTAAGGAAGCCGCACGGCTGGGCGGACGCGTAACAGTTTTAACCGAAACTCAACAGCAGCAAATTTATCTTTTGGGCCAGCCTGATATCGCCGAACATTTAGATAATACCAGGATTCAAAATATCGAAGCTTTACGCAAAGGCGAAATGGGCAAGAAACTTCTTTGGCCGGAGCATTTGCCCGATATCGATGAAGGGCGTTTTGATATGGACCGTGAGGCCCACGAAAGCTGGCCGGGGAAAGACGCGGAAACCCGGTTTACCACGGATACCGTCAGCATCGTCAAAAAAGCCGTCGGGAAATACAATACCAACCTCACCGGTTTATGGGATGTGATTTGGGACAGCGGTAAACAGGATCATTTGGCTTTAAATATTTCCCTCGCCCAAGAGCAAACCGGACGCGTTGTCTACGGAGAAACCTCAAGCGAACAAACCCTCACGTATTCCATTGCCCGCGGTTGGATGGTGCAAAGAACCATTATTGTCCCTGCCGATCCGAAACAATTGAACACAAATGCGACCGTACGTTCCAGGATGATCCGCTTAAATGGTTCCCATATGTATGAACCCGACGAGGCCCGCAATTTTATCGATAAATATGAACTTCACGGGAGATATCATTTTCACGGACCTGACCGCATCCTTGATTTTACGGATATCCCGCAAGGGTTTAGCGACCAGCTTAACGGCCGGGCGCCGGGCTCAACCGCCTATCGTATGGTTGGGAACCTCGATACCGTTG
>CAZEUO010000035.1:15010-18856 GCA_964515035.1 uncultured Planctomycetales bacterium | reverse complement strand
AAATATAAAAAAAATTTTAATTGCATATTTTGATTTGATTTTAAACACGTAGATCCCTGTTTCGGTTTTAACGGGCTCGGAGACGTCATTTTCGCTTAATTGAAAAACCGCACTCTCGATAGCATCCATCATTTGGCCGCGGCGAACGACCCCGATACTCGGCAAGGATGAGGATTTCTTGGCAACATCAGAAAAGGCATCGCCTCGCTTTAAAGCAGTGATGGCGTCATTCGCCTTTTGCAAAGCGATCTTTTTTACATCGGGCGCAAACAATTGCCCCGGATTTGTCTGGGTCTGGTTGGCGTAAGGAATAAAAATGGAATCAAGGTCGAGCCCGTCAGGCTTGTTAAATGCGTTTTGGTGCGCATTAAAATAATTTGTGACTTCGTTAGGGTTAACGGAAATTTTGGATTTGACTTCGGTATCGATCAAAAATTTAACTTTAATTTGGTCCTCGATCTTCTTTCGCAATTCAGTGACCGTCATTCCTTCCTTGGTTAAAGATCGTAAGAACTCTTCTTCGCTGGCATACTGTTTTTTGATACTTGCAATTTTCTCATCAACGGCTTTGGGGCGGACGGTCATTTCTCTCGTGTCAGCTTCATTGAGCAGAAGTTTATCTTCGATGAGTTTATTGAGGCCGTTTTGTTCATAAAAGGCCATGATCTCCCGGATTTCCTCATCGCTGCGGCCTTCGGATTTCACTTGCATGTAAATGGCCTTAAGGTAGTCGTGCAGTTCTTTGAGTGTAATGATTTCCTTATTGACGACGGCAATAATGGTGTCACTTGTTGTTTGGGCTGAAGATACTCGGGTCAATGGAGGCCCGAATAATAGACTTAAAACACTAATTGTTATGAAAAACGTTTTCATGGTTTGCCTTTTTTAAATGAGTGATTGATTCTTTAAGAAGCCGGCAGTATAAGTCGAAACCAACGGCTGTGATATACCCATGCTGTTGTTCCCCTAACATATTTCCTGCCCCCCGGATTTGTAAGTCCTCAAAGGCAATCCGAAAACCGGATCCCAGCCCACTGTGTTCCTGGAGGGCCTTTAAGCGATATTTCGCTTCCTTCGAAAGGCCGTCAAAAGGCGGCGTTACGAAGTACGCATAAGCCTTTTGCGTAAACCGCCCCACCCGCCCGCGCAGTTGATGCAAATCGGCCAGGCCAAAACGATCCGCCCGGTTGACAATCAGGGTGTTCGCGTTGGGGATATCAATTCCTGATTCAATTATAGTCGTACAAACGAGAATGTCGATACTTCCTTTAAGAAATTCCAGCATGATTTTTTCCAGAAGGCGCGCGGGCATCTGCCCATGGCCGACGGCTAAACGGGCTTGCGGAACCAGCCGCTTAATAACGGATGCAATGCGATCGATGTCTTCGACATGGTTATGAAGGAAGAAAACCTGGCCCTTGCGTCGCAATTCCCGCTCGAGCGCGTCTTTGATTAAGTCTTCGTCAAATTCCACAAGGTGTGTTGAGACGGGAATGCGGTTTTGCGGCGGGGTTGTGATAATTGACATGTCCCTAGCCCCTGCCAGCGCCATGTAAAGCGTGCGGGGAATGGGCGTTGCCGTTAAGGTCAGGACATCGACCAGAAGACGTAAATGCTTTAATTTTTCTTTGGCGCGGACACCAAATCGCTGTTCCTCATCAATAATGAGAAGCCCTAAATCCTTAAATTGAATGTTTCCGGACAAAAGCCGGTGCGTTCCGATAACAATATCGGTTTGGCCTAAGGCAAGCTCTTTAATAATTTGTGTTTGTTCGGATTTTGTTCGAAAGCGGCTAAGCATGGCCACTTTGACCGGAAATTCTTTTAGTCGCTCTGAAAAATTCACATAATGTTGTTCGGCTAATATTGTTGTTGGAACTAAAATCGCGACCTGTTTATTATCCATGACGGTCTTAAAGGCGGCGCGCATGGCAACTTCAGTTTTGCCGTAACCCACATCCCCGCATAAGAGCCGGTCCATTGGATGCGCTGATTCCATGTCGGCTTTGACATCTATCGTAGATTGGATTTGGTCGGGGGTTTCTTGGTAAGGAAAATTTTCTTCAAATTTTTTCTGCCAAAGAACGTCTTTTGAAAATTGGTGGCCGGGAAGGCTGGCGCGTAACGCATGCAGATGCAAAAGCTGAGCCGCAAACGTCTGAATGCGTTTCTGGACCTTGGCCTTGACACGCCTCCACTCCTCTGAACCCAAACGGTAAAGATGAGGAGGTTTTTTGGTAAAGGCGACATATTTTTGGATTAAATGCATGTCCTGCTTGGGGACAAAAAGTTTGTCGCCCCCGTCGTATTCAATAACAAAATGTTCCTTGGGGTTTTTTTCGACATCAAAATCCTGAAGCCCTAAAAACCGCCCAATGCCATGCTGGTTATGAACAACGTAATCCCCTTTTTCAATATCAACAAAACTGTTTAAGGGTGTATCCGAGGTAAATACTTTGGATGACGGAAGAGGTTTTTTGGGGAGGATGATAACAATGCTATGCTGCCAAATGATTTTGGCTGTCCTAAGGTCAATCGATGCGATTGAGGAAATCTTGTCGTCGTTGAGTTCAATACGAACCGGGGAATCAAAGTTGACGGGAAAGATATCGATGATCCCGCCGCGCAGGCTGAATTCCCCTTCCGCGGACACGTCAGTTCGATTTCGATAACCAAACGTCACAAAATCCGCAGCCGCCTGATCGATGGAAACAGACTGGCCGAGAAAAAACTTTAACGATGTGAACATCGCGATGTATTAGCGCTTCTTTTTTTGCCAGGCCAGCGCGAGCGGTGAGGCGACGAATACGGTTGAGTAGACACCGGAAATAAACCCAATAATTAAACACAGAGCAAAGGTGTTTAATACTTCCCCACCGAGCGTGTACAATGCGACAACAACGATCATCGTTGCCGCGCTTGTGAGTACGGTTCGCCCAAGCGTTTGATTGACGCTTAAATTGATGATGTCTTTGAGGGTCATTTTCGGAAACTTAATCATATTTTCCCGGACGCGGTCATAAATAACGATGGTGTCGTTGATGGAATAACCGGCAATCGTTAAAAGCGCCGTGACAACGAGCAGATCAATTTGACGTCCGAAGGCAACAACCAATCCCATCGCCACTAAAACGTCGTGAAGTAAGGCGATGACACCGGCGGTTGCAAAGTCAAAGTGTTTAAAACGGAAACCCACATAGATCAAAATGCAGGCCAAGGCAAATACAATCGCCATCACGGCTCGCTGCCGCAAGACTTTTCCAACAACCGGCCCGACCTTTTCAATTCTTAAAATTTCGAAGGTGTTATCCGCCATTTTTGTTCTGAACGCACCGACAACTTTATCGTAGGTATCTTCGGTTGTCCGGATAATGACGTTTTCCGGGCTCTTGTCAAATTGTTGGATGATAACGTCGCTGACGCCGCCCTCTTTAAGAATCTTTCGGAGGTTCTCGGCAACAACGGGCTTTGCAAACCGGTACTCTTGAATTTGCCCGCCAACAAAGTCAATTCCGTAGGCATTGCCTTTTTTGCTGATCATTGATGTTAAACCGATCGCAATGACAATGACCGACAGCGCGTAACAAAAAAAGCGCTTTGAAATAAAGTCAATCTTTGTGTTTCGAAATAGATTGACCATCGGTAGTGACTTTAAAATTTTATTGTGCAAAAGGACATCAAAAATCGTTTGCGTTACTGTCAGGGCTGTAAAAAGACTCGCGGAAAGACCAATGGCCAGCGTCACGGCAAATCCTTTGATCGGCCCCGAACCAAATTGAAACAGCATAAACGCCGCAATTAATGTGGTTACGTTGGAATCAAAAATGGCGCTGAAGGCCCGGTTAT
>CAZEUO010000035.1:10697-15000 GCA_964515035.1 uncultured Planctomycetales bacterium | reverse complement strand
ACGAACGAATCCGGGAAGAAATACGTATTTCTTCCCGGATTCGTTCGTTAATGAGAACGTTGGCGTCGACCGCCATACCGATCGTTAAAATCATACCGGCGATTCCCGGCAATGTGAGTGTGGCTTGGGACCCGGGGAGCATAACGTTTAAGAATCCCATGGCGCCGAAAATGATGAGTATGTTAAGGCAGAGAGCAATGCTGGCGACAAAGCCGGCAAATAAATAATAAACAATCATGAATGAGAAAAGGGCGCCGCTTCCGATGAGTGTCGCGTTGATCCCTGCGTTAATCGAATCTTGGCCTAACAAGGGGCCGATGGTCCGTTCCTCTTCAACGTGCATGGGAGCCGGCAGCGACCCGGAACGCAGTGCCAGGGCCAAAAGTGTGGCCTCGTCAAAGGTAAACATTCCGGAGATTTCCGCGGTTCCGGTTAAAATCGGTTCGCGGATATTGGGGGCGGACAACACCTCATCATCGAGCACAATCGCTAACCGTTCACCGACATTATTTTTGGTAATGTCGGCAAATGTGTTTGCGCCTTGAGAGGTCAATTGCAAACTGATTTTGGGCTCTCCAAAACCGGACCGGTCAAAATCAACGCGGGCATCGGCTATGGCATCGCCACCAAGAGCCGTTTCCTTGCTGATTAAAATCTTCTCGTTATCTTCCTTTTTAACTGTTTTTAACTCATAGCCAGCGGGGATATTGCCGCTTAGCGCGTCTTTAAATTTTGCGGGATCCCGGTTCACGAGCTTAAATTCCAGTTTGGCAACTTTTCCGATCATGGCCATTGCCGATTCGCGGTCGGTGACCCCGGGAAGCTGAATGATAATTTCACTTTCGCCCTGGCGCTGGATCAGGGTTTCTCCAACACCGATTTTATCGATACGATTGCGCAAGATTTCAATGGCACGGATGACGGCATCATTCTTATCGGTCTCCTTCAAATCTTTTGTATCCACCCTTAGAATCATGTGCATCCCGCCTTTTAAATCAAGGCCGAGATTAATCCGCTTATCAAACGGCAGCATGAAATAAACGGAGCTGATTAAAACACCGAGGATAATGAGAACCCGCATTCGTAAATTTTTATTCATTGTTGATCACCCGTTTGTTGTCTGTTTTGTTATGACCCGCTTTTTACAACCGACGTGATGGCGTCTTTGTCGATTTCCATTTTAACGTTGTCATCAATGCGAACGCTTACGGTTGTCTCTTTAACATTAACGATTGTTCCGTGGATTCCGCCGGCCGTGATGATTTCGTCATTTTTTTTAATGCTGGCCAGAAGATTTTTTCGTTTTTGTTGTTCAGCCTTTCGAGGGCGAAAGATGATCAGATAAAATATAACAAAGATGAATGCGTAAGGGATAATGAACTGGACAAGAGGGTTTGTTGCTTGATCCGCAGCCATGGTTAGTTCCTTTCCTAAAAAGTTTAAGCGGCCTTATTTATTTTTTTGCTAATAGGCTGCGAACGGTATCGCTCATTTGCGCGCCTTTTTTCACCCAAGCAGTGATCTTTTCGCGGTTCAGCGACTTTAGTTCGGGCTTTCGTGACGGGTCGTAATACCCTAAAATTTCCAGGCGTTTGCCGTCGCGCGTAACTTGCTTGCTGATTGCGACAATCCGGTAATGCGTGCTGCGATTAGCGCCTTTTCCGATTTTCTGCATTCTGATGCGAACTTCCATTGGGTTGCTCCTATTCGTTTAGGTTGTTTGTTGATGGGCCATTTCCAACGCCATAATCTGCGCCTTGGCCTTGTTGATTGTTTCTAAATATTCCCGTTTTGGATCAGAATCTGCGACAATCCCCGCCCCGGCTTGAATATACGCCTTCTTGCCGTTGACAACGATTGTTCGGATTGTAATACAGGTATCGAGATTGCCCGAAAAACTGATGTACCCCACCGCTCCGGCATACGGGCCCCGGGCGACGCTTTCAAGGTCATCGATAATTTCCATTGCGCGGATTTTGGGTGCGCCGGTTACGGTTCCTGCCGGAAACGCGGCTTGCAGGACATCAAACGCATCCTTGCCGTGCTGTAATTTCCCCGTAACATTGCTGACGATATGCATGACGTGGGAATATTTCTCAATGGACATAAACTCCGAAAGTTTCACGGTCCCTTTTTTGCAAATGCGCCCCAAATCGTTTCGGCCCAAATCGACCAGCATGGTATGTTCGGCTCTTTCCTTAGGATCGCTTAAAAGGTCTTTGGCTAAAAGTTTATCATGCCTTTCATCAAGGCCGCGCGGCCGTGTGCCGGCAATGGGCCGCGTTTCAACTATTCCGTTTTCGCAGCGGACCAAAAGTTCCGGCGAGGAACCGATAATTTGAATTTCGTCAAAGTTTAAAAAGTACATGTAGGGCGATGGATTGACGGAACGCAGCGTGCGATAAATGTTCAAAGGATCGGTTGCAACGCCCATGCAAAAACGTTGGGACAAAACAACCTGAATAATGTCTCCGGCGCGGATTTTTTGCTTGGCTTTTGTGACATTTAATTTGAATTGGGATTCGGTTAAATTTGATCGGGCTTTAAATTTTTCCGGAATGGTATTAAATTCGGTTGGCGGTGTTTGAGCCTCCGGCAGTGCGTGGGACAGATCGGATGCGGTTCTTTCAATTTGGTCAACGGCCGCGCGGTAAACCTTAAGTCTATCCCGCTGGCTGCTTTTGTTGGGAACGTGAGCGCAGGAGACAACTTTAATCTTGTGGTTGAGATGATCGAAGATCACAAGGTTTTTTGCCAGAACGAAAATCATATCCGGGCAGTTGAGGTCGTCATGCGGTTTGTTGGGGAGATTTTCGAAAAAACGGACAACGTCGTAACCCATAAAACCGACCAACCCTCCGCAGAATCTCGGTAAGCCCGGCGTTGTAACAAATCGATATTGCGAAATAATTTCGCGTAAAAACGACAGCGGAGTGTCAACAACCTTGACGGCGTTTTTTGACATTTCCGTGTTTTGAAACTGGATGATTTGCGCGTCACGGTCCTTGCTTTGGAAGATCAGTTCGGGGTCGCGGGCCAAAAATGAATAACGGGCGATTTTTTCTTCCCCCTCAACCGATTCAAGTAAAAAGGAATACTTCGAATTTCGTGCAAGTTTTAAATATGCTGAAACGGGGGTTTCCAAGTCGCCGGCCAATTCCTTGTAGACCGGAATCAGGTTTCCCTTTTCACACAGCGCGAGAAATTCGCTTGTTGATGGATAAAGCATCGGTTATTTTTTGACCTTCCGATAGAAACAGCTGTATTTTCCGGTATGGCAGGCCGCGCCGATTTGGCGGACTTGAATTAACAGTGTGTCGCAGTCGCAGTCATAAAAGATCCCTTTGACGAACTGAAAGTGCCCGGAGGTCATTCCCTTGACCCAGTATTCCTTTCGCGAACGGGACCAAAAACACGTTTTCCCGATCTTGAGTGTTCGTCGGATCGATTCTAAATTCATGTAAGCCAACATCAGGACGTCCTTGGTTTTGGCATCTTGAATAACGGCAGGAATAAGTCCCTGGTCATTGAATTTCAATTTGTTTAGCGTGCGTGATGTTAAAATCATTTTTTCAGTCGTACTCATCGGATAGCAATGGACCTTTCTTTCAAATACTGCTTAACGTTTGGAATCGGAATTTCATTATAATGAAAAATTGATGCGGCCAGTGCGGCATCAGCGCCCGTTTTGGTAAACACATCATAAAAGTGTTTTAACTCGCCCGCTCCACCGGAAGCAATAACAGGAATGGTGAGGGCCTTGGTAATCGCGGCGGTTAATTCTAAATCGTAACCGTTTTTTGTCCCATCACGATCCATGCTGGTTAACAAAATTTCCCCTGCCCCTAATTTTTGGGCCTGTTTGGCCCATTTGACCGCGTCTTTTCCCGTTGCCGTTCTACCACCGTGCGTGTAGACTTCCCATGAATTGGCTTTGCGTTTGGCATCGATAGCGACAACGATGCATTGGCTGCCGAATTGTTTGGCGGCATCTTGAATCAGTTTCGGGTTTTCAACGGCCGAGGTATTCAAAGAAATTTTATCGGCACCCGCATTTAAAAGCGCGCGGATATCCTCAAGGCTTTTAATTCCTCCCCCGACTGTCAGAGGCATGAAAACCTGTTCCGCAGTATTCTTAACGACATCGAGGATTATTTTTCTCTTTTCAAAGCTGGCCGTGATATCCAAGAAAACAATTTCATCCGCCTGATTCTGATCGTAGGCCTTGGCTGCCTCAACGGGATCTCCCGCGTCGCGCAACTGCAAAAATTTAATTCCTTTAACGACCCGTCCGTCTTTGACA
>CAZEUO010000035.1:9429-10687 GCA_964515035.1 uncultured Planctomycetales bacterium | reverse complement strand
CACGCGGCCGGCCTTGACGTCGAGGCAGGGAATTATTCTTTTCGTGAGCATATGTTCAGGGCATCTTTTAATTCAAATTGGCCTTCATAAATAGCTTTTCCAACGATCGCCCCCATCAGTTTCCGAGGGCCGATACTTTTTAACTTTGTAATATCCTCGAGCGATGAAACTCCACCGGAGGCTATGACGGGGATACTGACACTATTAAGAATTTCTTTGATGCTATTAATATTTGGCCCCTTCATAGTTCCGTCCCGGGCGATATCGGTGAATACGAGTGTATCGAGACCGATTTTTTCCAACTCTTTGGCAAAGTCCGTTGACTTAAGGTTGGAGAGTGATGTCCATCCCTTTTGGGCAACGATTCCGCGGGAGCAGTCCAAACTGACAATGACCCGTCCGGCCCAACGTCCCAAGATTGATTTTAAGAATTCCCTGTCTTCAATGACCTTTGTCCCCAAAATGACGCGTTGAATGCCTGCGGACAGTAAGCGGTCGATATCTTCAACTGTTCGAACGCCTCCGCCCATTTGGACAGGAATATTAACGGTTTTGACAATTTCGGCGATGATGGAAAAATTTTTTATTTGACCCTGTTCAGCACCATCTAAATCAACGACGTGAAGCCATGATGCCCCTTCTGATTCCCAGCGCTTGCCAATGGATACCGGATCATCGGAATAGATCGTGATCTCGTGAAATTTTCCTTGAGAGAGGCGGACGACTTTTCCGTCTTTGATGTCAATGGCCGGGAAAATGATCATGTCGCCATCTCCGTAAAATTCTTCAAAATTTTTAATCCGATGGCCTGGCTTTTTTCCGGGTGAAACTGGACGCCAAAAATATTGTTTGCTTGAATTGACGAAGCAAAGGGTATGCCGTAGTCGGTTGTGGTCGCGATGGTCTTTTTATCTTTTGGGTTAACAAAAAACGAATGGCAAAAATATACGTTGGCGTGGTCATTGATTCCAGAAAACATCGAAGGATTACCTTTCGCCAACTCAATTTGATTCCACCCCATGTGGGGAACCTTTAACCTCTTAAATTGCTTTACTTTTCCAGGTAAGATGCCCAGACCTTTGACCTTTCCACCTTCATCGCTTTCTTCGAAGAGAAGTTGCATCCCTAAGCAAATGCCTAAAAATGGTTTTTTTGATTCAACAGCTTTTTTGATGGCCGGAAGAAATCCAAGCGATTTTAATTTTTGCATGGCCGGTTTCATGGCTCCGACTCCGGGCAGGACAATTTTTTCAGCCAT
>CAZEUO010000035.1:0-9419 GCA_964515035.1 uncultured Planctomycetales bacterium | reverse complement strand
AATCCTTTGGTGTTTGGGTGATCCGTGCGTCAGCGCCGGATTTTTCAAAAGCCTTTTGGACGCTGCGTAAATTTCCCATGCCGTAGTCGATAATGGCAATCATTAGTCGATAATGCCTTTCGTGGACGGAATGCCTTTTCGGCGCGGGTCAATACGGGTTGCCGCATCAAGGGCCATTCCGAATGATTTAAAAACTGTTTCCAGATTGGTGTGAAGATCGCTGCTTAAATTTCTCATGCGCGCATTGATGGTTGCTCCGATGGAGTGGGCAAACGATTCCAGAAAGTGCTCCAAATATTTGAAGGCATATCCGTCTTGTTCTTTGGATGCGGGACGGGTTTTATCGCCATCAAAATCCAGACGGAAATACCCCCGTCCGCTGATATCGATAGTAAACTCGCAGACCGTCGCCTCCATTGGTGCGGCGGCAAATCCAAAACGCCGAATCCCGTCCTTGTTTCCCAGCGCTTCTTTAAACGCCTTTCCTAAGACGATGCCGACATCCTCATTGGTATGATGAATGTCGATATTCAAGTCGGCTTTTTTGACGTTGATCTCAACGTCAAAAAAGCCGTGAAAGGCGAACAACTCCAGCATGTGGTCCAAAATCCCGATGTTGGTTTTGATTTTGGACTTTCCCACGCCGTCGACATCGAGCGTAATTTTGATTTCGGTTTCTTTGCTCTTGCGCTCTAAATGCGCTTTACGGTGTTTCACGTTTTAATCCTTTCGTTAAAATCTGACCTTAACCGATTCATAGTGTTTTACTAAGCCTTCGATAGCGGCAACCTTTTGCAGCGGTTCATAAACCTTTTCCAGGGCCTTTTTGGAATAGGAAATAATGTGGCTTCGCTTTGAAAAAGTTGACAACGATAAGCCGGATGAAAATTTTGCCGTTCCCAGAGTCGGTAGCACGTGGCTGGGGCCGGCGACGTAATCCCCGACCGCGGTCGGGCTAAAGGGCCCTAAAAAGATCGCGCCGGCATTGCGAATGTGTTTGGCAATGCTTCCGGGATTGTTGGTTAAAATTTGTAAATGTTCAGGCGCAATGTGATTGGAAATCGTAATGGCTTCTTCGATATTCTTGGCAAAAATAATAAACCCTTTCGAAAAACGTTTGCGGATTTGCTTTCCTAGTGCTTTGGATGTCGTAATCAAAACTGTCAATCCGCCGATGTGCTCTGCTTGTGCTTCTAAGTCAGCAACGATGTAATCGGGATTGCTAAAACGGTTAGCGATGATGACAAGTTCGGTTGGGCCGGCGAGCATGTCGATATCGACATACCCGAATAATTGGCGTTTGGCTTCTGTCACAAACATGTTGCCGGGGCCGATAATTTTATCGACCTTGGCAATCGTTTTTGTTCCGAAAGCAAGCGCGGCGATGGCCTGGGCCCCTCCGACTTTATAAATTTCGTTGACGTTTAAAAGATTGGCCACGGCTAAAATGTAAGGGTTAATTCGTCCGTTTTCATCGGGAGGCGTTACAATCGCGATTCGTTTCACACCCGCGACCTTAGCCGGAATCACCGTCATGTAAACCGTCGAAACCAATGGCGCGGTTCCAGCCGGAATATAAATACCGACCGATTCCATCGGTTGAATCATTTCCGTTAAAACGGCGCCGTCAATACTGGCCATGCGGCAAGGTTTCTTGAGTTGCAATTTATAAAATCCTGAAACATTGTTGATGATGGTTTTTAAAGACGAAATAAAATCGCTGGTGATATTTTGGAACGCACCGCTGATTTCACTTTCGGGAACCCGAATTTGGCGGGTTGTGAGTTTGACTTTATCAAAACGCCGCGTGTATTTAATGAGTGCGTCGTCGCCGTTGACTCTGACATCATCGATGATGGCGCGGACTTTTTCTTCGATATGCCTTTTACGCGCGTAGAGATTGCGGTCATAAAGTTTCATGATCCCGTTTCCGTATTGTTTAAGGACTTTCATGTTATGCCTTTTCCTTCACGAGTTCTTCCAGTTTTTGAAATGCGGCATCGAGCCGTGAGGGGTCTTTGCCCCCGGCCTGGGCCAACTGGGGCCTGCCGCCGCCGCTCGCATTCATGGCGGAGGCAACCTCTTGAATCAGCTCATTGGCCCGGATATCTTTTTTAATTAAATCATCGGTTACGACAATGAGAACGTTCGCAGTGCCGTTATGTTCGCAGGCTAATGCAATCACAGCGGATTTGACTTTTTGCTTAATCAAATCCGAAATTTTACGAAGCAAATCCGGTGCGACATTATTGAACCGGTGGCGAATCACATTCACCGATCCGATGTTTTTCGATTCCTTGATAATTGAATCAACGGAGCCTTTAATTGTTTCAAAATTCAGATCCTTTTGCTCTTGTTCCAGTTGCCGGGACCGTTCGGATTCCTGACGGGATTTTTCTTCGGCTTGTTTGCTCTTCATCCAGCCCTGAACGTAGTCTCCCGTAACCGCTTCAATGCGCCGTATGCCCTGGGCAATTGCGCCCTCGCCGGTAATTCTCAATGATTTGATTTCCTCAGTGTTATTTAAATGCGTTCCTCCGCAAAATTCTTTGGAGTAGCCGTTAATCGTAATGACGCGGACCGTATCGCCGTATTTTTCTGCAAAAAAAGCCAAGGCGCCGCTCTTTTTTGCTTCTTGAATTGGCATGGCCTGTTTTTCAATTTTATCGCGTGCGGCAATAAATTTATTAATTAAATCCTCTATTTTACTTAGCTGGTCTTTTGTGACGGCTTGCGGATGGGTAAAATCAAAGCGTAATTTTTCCTCGGCCACTAATGACCCCTGTTGTTGAACGTGCGAGCCTAACACGTTTCGTAACGCCGCTTGTAGAAGATGAGTGGCGGTGTGGTTACGCATAATCGAAAGCCGGCGAGCCTCATCAATTTGCGTATTGATGGCATCACCCGTGTTAAGGTTCCCTTCCGTAACTTCGCCCATGTGAATAAAAATATCAGCGATTTTTTTAGTATCGTTGATGCGAATCGTTGCGCCATTTTTTGTGATTGTTCCAGTATCGCCGATTTGTCCGCCGCTTTCGGCGTAAAAAGGAGTTTTATCGAGAATAATTTTAACCGAATCACATTTTTTGGCTTCGGCGACGTCGTTGTTACCAATAAAAATTTTAAGAATTTTCCCGCTTGATTTCAAATCTGCGTAACCAACAAATTCGGTTTTGGGAACGTTTAAGTTCAAATCGGCATCGGCAAAGACATCGCCGGTCATTTTACTGGAGGCGCGAGAGCGAAGTTGTTGATTTTCCATTAATTTCGTAAATATTAAATTTGCATCAGTAATAATTTGTGGTGGAAATCCTATTGCCTCGACCGAGCTGAAAATTACTGGAATAGTCAATCCATGCGTGTCTCGATATTCAAACATTAACGCACCGATTGCTTCTGCTTGTTTCTGGTCAGGTAAACTTTGCTTTATATCCATCAGTCGAGTTCGTAATTCCGGCATTCGCTTAACTTGAACACGGATGTATGCCTCTTCAATGTTTTTTATCAACTCTGATATTTCTTTTTCTTTTATCGATATTTCCGGATATTTATTGCCCATAACCGCAATAACAGCGGAGACAAACTTATAAATTAGAGGCGCTTTCACTCCCTCTTGTAGAAGATCCGCACTGTCAATAATTAAGCGTCGAACAACGTATCCTCTTCCTTCGTTTGATGGAATAACGCCATCAGCGATTGCAAAAACTATAGCTCTCATGTGATCGGCGACGACGCGCTTTTTGTAATCGGTAAAATCTGGACGATTGCTTGAATAGTAAACTACTTTTTCGATTTCGGCAGTGATTGGCGCAAAGATGTCAGTATCAAAATTATTTTTCTTTCCCTGTACAACTGCAACAAGCCGTTCAAAACCCATTCCCGTGTCAATATTTTTCCCCGGCAATGGTTCGAGAACTCCCCCGTCCTTGCGATTGAATTGCGTAAAGACCAAATTCCAGACTTCGGAAAATCTTCCACAGTTACAATCGGGGTCGCATTTGTTTCCTTTAGGGCAATCTTTATTTACGCCATAGTCATAAAAAATTTCCGAACATGGGCCGCAGGGGCCGTTGGGGCCTTTGGTTTTGGCCTCCGACGGCCAGAAATTACTTTTATCTCCGAGCTTGACAATTCTTTCTTTCGGAACTTTAATGCCTTTTAACCAGATATTGTAAGTCTCATCGTCTTCCTCATACACCGAAACCCAGAGTTTTTCGGAAGAAATCCCCATCCACTTTTTATCGGTTAAAAATTCCCAGGCCCAGGCAATCGCGTCTTTCTTAAAATAATCGCCAAAAGAAAAATTCCCGAGCATTTCAAAAAAAGTGTGATGAAAAGCGGTCTTACCGACTTTGTCCAGATCATCGGTGCGAAGGCATTTTTGTGAGCTCGCCGCGCGTTTATAGGTGACGTTTTGGCCTAAAAACTGCCGCTTGAATTGCTGCATGCCGGCGGTTGTAAAAAGGACCGTTGGGTCGTCCTTGGGGACAACCGAATCGCTGGCAATAATTGTGTGCCCTTTCGAAGCGAAGAAATCTAAAAACTTTTTTCGAATTTCGTTAGCGGTCATGGTTTAAAGTTTTTGTACTGATTTTTGAATCGTCTCGATTGAAAATCCCCTGCGGGCTAAAAATTCAAAAACGCGCCGCCTCAACTTTTCCTTGTCAATAGCCCCGTAGCGGGCGGCGCGCCGTTTGGTCAGATTTTCAACAACCTGTGTTTCATCGAAAACATCTTTGGCGTTCGATATGCCCTCTTCAATAAGTTCTTTGGCAATGCCTTTTTTTTGAAGTTCGAAGGCGATGCGTCTTAATCCGAAGGGTTTGTTGAGGCGGGCGTTAATCCAGCTTTTGGTGAATTGGCGGTCATCAATGAGTTTTGTTCGTTTGAGGTATTCGACCGTCTCTGCGATCGTTTCGTCAGAAAACCCTTTTAGTTGAAGCCGGCTTTCTAGTTCCTTTTCACTGCGGCCCCGAATTTTTAAAAGCCGAAATGCGGTTTCTTTTGCCTGCGTCGTGCTAGCCCTGTTATCTTTCTTCATGATCCGCTTGTGATAACCAGGAATCCGCGGATCGTTCGAATCAAGCAGTCTCCTTTCGCTTTTTTCGTTTCTGTTTTGAAATCATCCGTATTTTTAATAGGTTGATTATTAATTCCGGTAATGATATCGCCTTTGCGAAGCCTGGCCGTATCGGCCGGGCTGTTTTCTTCCACATCGGTAACAACAACACCATCATTATTTGGTAAACGTGATCGTTCGGCTAATTCCGGAGGAATGTTTTGAACGATGAGTCCTCGCCATTTGTTGGAAACGGCGGGCTCTTTGTCGTCGCTACTCGACTCTTCAATAATCTCGCCCTCTTCGTCTAAGGATGGGCGCTTGGCGACTGCAACGGTTAACGTTAACGTTTTTTTATCGCGCAAAAGCGTCACAGGAGCTTTTTTTCCAACAGGAATATTACCCACTGTTGTCAAAAGTGAAGCGACATCTTTGATGCGTGTTGTGTCAATTGAAAGGATAAGATCACCGTCTTTGATTCCCGCCTTGGACGCCGGACTGTCATTAAGAACCTTAACAACCAGCGCGCCTTCCGTTGTCGATTGCCCAAAGTAATCGGCGAGTTGCTTGTTAATATTTTGAACGCTGATACCGATCCAGCCGTATTCAATTTCCTTGCCTTCAATGAGTTTGCTGACGATTCGTTTGGCCGTGTTGACCGGAATGGCAAAACCGATGCCCTGATAACCGCCGGTTGTTGAAAATAATGCGACGTTAATCCCAATAATTTCACCGCTTAAATTCAAAAGCGGCCCGCCGGAATTGCCCGGGTTGATGGCGGCATCGGTTTGAATCAAATTGGAATAATTGCTGTCGCGACGGGATGTCGGTGGTAAAGAGCGGTGTAACGCGCTAATGACACCCGTTGTCACAGTCGGTTCGGCATCCGGCATCATATTGCCGAACGGGTTTCCGATTGCAACGACCCATTGCCCGGTGCGAAGCGCATCCGAGTCACCGAGCGTCGCCCAGGGGAGATTGGGCGCGTCAATTTTTATAACTGCCAAATCCGAGCGCGGATCGGTTCCTTTGAGCGTTCCTTTAAATTCACGGCCGTCCGGCAAGGTGACGGTGAGCGTATCCGCATCTTCGATAACGTGTTCGTTGGTTAAAATATAACCGTCCTTGTTGATGATAACACCCGACCCAAGACCGGAACGTTTGTGTTCCTGTTCGGGAATTTCTCCAAAAAAATCTTCAAAAAACTTTTCAAAAACTTCATCTCCAAATGGCGAATTGCCAAACGGTGAACCTCGAAATTGCCTTTGGACGCTGTATTTTTCCGTTTTTTCGGTTTTTATCGAAACAACCGTCGGCCCCACCTCTTTGGCGACCTTTTCAACGGCTAATGTCAAATCCGTTGTCTGCGGCAATACGATATTAGGAGTTTGGCCGTCTTGAGAATGGGCTTTAGGCGTGAGATCAAGTTGTGTTGAAATGAGAAGGCCGATAATGATACCGGCAACCAAAAATGAAAAAACAAATACATTCTTTTTGAGAGTCATTTTTAGCCTCCTTTTCTCATTGTTCTCTGGCGTTTCTCTAGTTTGAGGTTAGGTTTTTGGTTTTGTGATTTTGTCGCGGATTTGTTTTTCGATACGCGTGAAAACTTTCGGGTTTTCCTTCAAAAATGTTCGCGCACTCTCGCGTCCCTGGCCGATTTTCTCACCCTCAAACGATAACCAATTGCCTGATTTCTGGATAATTTCCAAGGTTGTTCCTAAATCGATAACATCACTGGCTCTGGATATTCCTTCATCAAAATAGATTTCAAATTCGGCGGTTTTAAAAGGCGCCGCGATTTTATTTTTGACAATTTTTGCACGCACACGGTTTCCGACGGCTTCTTCACCTTTTTTTAAGGTTTCAATTCTTCGTAGATCAATCCTAACGGACGCGTAAAATTTTAACGCGTTACCGCCGGTTGTGGTTTCGGGCGAACCGAACATGACGCCGATTTTCATACGGATTTGATTAATAAATATGACGCATGTTTTGGATTTACTGATCGCGGCGGTGAGTTTTCGTAGAGCCTGTGACATGAGGCGTGCCTGCAAGCCCATGTGGGAATCGCCCATGTCGCCTTCGATTTCGGCTCTTGGAGTTAAGGCCGCAACAGAATCCACGACGACTAAATCTACGGCATTTGAGCGGACAAGAGTTTCGGTAATTTCCAGCGCCTGCTCGCCGGTATCGGGCTGTGAAATTAAAAGATCATCTAAATTGACGCCGACAGTTTTTGCGTAGGTCGAATCAAAGGCATGTTCCGCATCCACGAATGCTGCGACTCCCCCCATTTTTTGAATCTGATTAATAATACTTAAGGTGAGGGTTGTTTTTCCGGATGATTCCGGGCCGTAGATTTCAATGACGCGGCCGCGCGGAATTCCGCCGATGCCAAGGGCTTGATCCAAAGCCATCGATCCCGTCGGGATTGCCGGCACATTCTGGGTACTGTTGCTTCCTAACTTCATAATGGAACCCTTGCCAAACTGCTTTTCGATTTGCGAAAGAGCCAGTTCCAGGGCTTTCTGCCGGTTTGCTGCTTCCGGCGACTTTTCGATAATTTTCTTTTGTTCAGACATTGAAGCCTCCATTTTTCTATTGGTTCAAAGAGAGTTGATTATACCTAATGATTGAAAAGTTGTCAATAATTTCAAAGGCATAAAAAAGGAAATAACTCGTTGGCAAAAAAGGAGTTAGGTTCTAGAAAGGATGAAAGAAAGAATTACGAAAGATTTATAGACTAAGCGAAATATTTGTGGCGGAAATGACAAAAATTGCGGCTGTATCGACTTTTAAAACGCGATTTCCCAGTGAGACCGGAGTGCATCCGGCGCTAATGGCGGATTGAATTTCCTGAGCTGTGAAATCCCCTTCCGGGCCGATAAGAAAAATAATTTTTCCGGAAGGCTTAGTTGATATTTTCTTAAGTTCGTCGGATAATTTTTCACGATTTCCGCTGAGACATGGAATAAAGGCGTACACGGATGAGGTTTTCAGAAGATTTAACACGCTTTTAAGGGATGAAACGGGATGAATAGTGGGAATTGTTTTTCGTTGGCATTGCTTGGAAGCGTTGATTGCGACGGTTTGATATCGTTTTTGTTTTTGTTGTGCCCGCTCAGGATTTAATTTTACTTCCGTTCGTTCGGTAATCAAAGGAATGATTTCATCGATTCCCAGTTCGGTACATTTTTCAATAATGAATTCAAATTTTGCGTTTTTAGGAATGGCACAGACAAGGATTAACTGTAGATGGCGCGTTTGCTCTTGGCTTACGTTCTGAAGTCGAATAGAGATGCAATGGGTTTGGATCGAAAAGATTGTCCCCGTTGCTTCCCTCCCCTTTCCGTCGAAGATAACAACGGTGTCAGTGGGCTTTAACCGTAAAACATTTTTGAGATGATGAATTTCATCGAACCTAGTCAGGTCGACCTGAAGGTTTTGAAAATCGGCGTTGGGGCAGAAAAAGCGGTGCATATTTTTTGAGTAAAATGTTGGAGCGAAGAAGAATGGATCGGGGGGGGATCGAACCCCCGGCCTCTTGATTGCGAACCAAGCGCTCTCCCAGCTGAGCTACCGACCCAATTGGGTAACATCATATCAAATTCGCTTTGAAATGCAAGATTGCCGATTAAAAATACAGAGGCTTGATTAGAAACTGGACGACGCAGGTTGCGTCCGGGAGGTTAATGTGTATTCGGGGTTTTCCAAAGGCTTCGCAAAATCTGCCGGGTTGGGGCGGTTGACTAAAATAATTTCGACATATAAATTTTGCGTGCCCGCAGACTCAATCACGGCCCGATTTGCCATAAATGCAGCGAGTCTTCCTAAATTTTCATCGATATTTGTGCACGGTGTTGTACTATCCGGAACTGTACAAAAATACAGAGTAAAATTTGCAGGGATGAAAGTATAGCTGACCCAGATATCATCCGCATACGTACTGGGATCAGGGTCTGGGGGCAACGGATTGGGGTCCTCCATTCGAATCCATATATTTGTCGGATTAACAACAATACCGGAAGTGCCACGGTCGCCGGTCGCTACCCCAATATTCTTTGTGATATGAAGCATGATGGCGGATGTTTGCATTGCCAGAACAGAATTTTGCGATGTGCTTTGGTGGGAACGTCGCATGGCAAAATCAACGGCCGTAACCCCCACAATAACAATTCCAAAAATGATTGTTCCGGCAATGAGTTCGGTTAAGGTTAATGCCCTGTTGGTTTTAATGGTCATTTAAAAATTTTATGGCTCACTCCATTGCACGGTTAATGTGACCCTCCGGCTCCCTGCCCCTGGATTAGGGGGCGGAATATCGTTACAAGTATAATTTACCTGTGCACCGGAAAGG
>CAZEUO010000034.1:0-19559 GCA_964515035.1 uncultured Planctomycetales bacterium | reverse complement strand
ATCCCGCAAAGAAAATTAAAAAATGTATATCCCAAAAGAGCGCTATGAATGCTGACCCCAAATAATTTAAAGAATACCGCGTAGACATACGGCATCAAGGGCCCATAAACCCACCAGTAATCCCGGTAAGGCACCGCCCCTTCCATGGTTTTTTCGAAAGCGTAAAGGTTGTTACCGTGATCGCCCTGGGCTAAATGCAGCTGGACGTTATGGGTAGGATAAAATATGACGATTCCGCTGAGGATAACGAAAAGAATAAAGATGAGATCTTGATGTCTGCCAGGCAATTTAAAATTCATATGCTAAGCATTTTAACTTACCTGATCCCACTTTCACAAGAGAAAGATACAAAGCGGCCAATCATTGAATTTTGCAAGGGAGAAGATTCGCATGGTGAGGTAAACAAAACGATACTGATGTTAAAACCGCGTGAGAAGTTTAACGCCCCATTCCGTGGAATTATTTTCCGGCTCTTGCCCATATAATCCTGTTGCAACTCCCCGATATGTTATGGCGACAAGGTCCGATTCTTCGATATTCCAGTAACGACAAAACGGCTCTAAGACAAAACTTAATTTTTCCCCTTTTTTAATGAACCGAAGCGACGCCCTAGCGCCGTAGCCATTGCGTTGTTCATTCTTTAAGTCATTATAACCGGGATCCGTATTACTCAAATGGCTGGTCTGCCAGCCTCCTAACAGCCCGTCAAATTCCAGATTGCCGCCAATTGACCAATCGTTCTGAAAAGGCTTTGTCACATCGATTCCAATAGGGCAATAGACATATTGGGATTCCCTTTCGTAACCACCTGGATCTCTGGCCAGGTCATCAAAAAGATAACGATAACCTAGCCCCGAATATAACGTCAACAAGACCGGTTGCATTTCCATAAAATCATGCCCGGCTAATAACCTTGACTCCCACATAAAATCAAAAATCCCGTTGGTATTTGCCGGCGTTCCGTTTGAAAGCCTTCCTTTGTAATCAACCCTCCCCCAGCTATATCGCGTGTCAATCTTAAACATATTGACCCAGGACTCAAGGATGATATCGAGTATTTGTGTATTTTTCTGGCGACGGGTTGCCGAACCGCCCAAACCATACATTGTCCCGTTTTGCCGCATCAGTGTCGGCTCTTGATAGACAATATTCGAAGTTTCAAATCCAAGTTCGAAATCCCACTCGAGCTCTTCGATGTCTTCTTGGTTTTTTCCGTGATCGGTTTTTTCCTCTTGATCGTTCTCTTCTTTAGCGATTTCGTCAGGCTTAGCAGGAACGGATTCGCCAGAAGCATCTTTTATTGTCGTCACTTCCGCCGCCCCGGCAAAACCGGCTTGAGGTGATGCGACAACTTGATTGTCCTCATAGGAACGCTCTTCTTCCAGCTGTCCTTGAGGGGCATAAATACGGGCCTGTCCCTCCAGCCGACCGTCTTTAAAATTGGCCTCCTGATACAGCGTCCCGTCTTCGTAATATTTTCGCGCAGAGCCAATCAGTACATCATCTTTGTAGTTAAGAATTTCTTTGATATTTCCGTTTTTAAAATATGTCCGGGCCGGGCCGTTTTTCTTTCCGCCAACGGTGCAATACGTTCCTTGTAGTTCACCGGTATCGTAATGAGTTTTGACGTCTTCGGATCCCTCCGGCCTTGAAACCGCACGGACCCGTAATTCATCGACGGGCGGAGGCCGAAGAAATTCTACAGCCTCTTTGTCCAAAGCCTGGTCGTCATCCTTCGGCAAGGCAACAGATTTATCTTCAGATATCTCTAAATCTTGGGGGCGGGCATTTGCCGATTGAATAATCTCGTCCTTATAGTATTCACGGGTCTCCTCAATTTGACCCTGATCGTTGTAGAGCCGGGCGGCACCATCCAATTGGCCCTTTTTATACCATAAGTCTTCCTTTAACACGCCGTTTTTATGATAGATTTTGGCAGGGCCTTGTTTCTCGCCGCCAAGAAAATTAGTAACGGCCCTTAATTCGCCCGTGTCGTAATACTCTTTTGTTGTTGTGATCTTTTCCCCTTGCCCGTAACCGGCAGCGGGAAAGCACGCCATTACGGCCCAAACACAGAAAGCAACCCTCGCGGATTGCTTAAATGATTGATGCACTGCTATTTCCATGAATTTATTCTATAGACTTAAAATTTCAACCGCAAGAATAAACATGGATTTTTCATTTTCTTTGCCGGGAAAGAGCTTTATCTGTTCTTTATGCCCCGGGCATAAAGAAGCGACCGGGGTAAATGTACCGCAGTACTGGAGGTCTGCCAAATATTAATTCAATGCTTTCTTAGCCAGGCGTTCCACCCACATTGTTGTCATAATCGCTGAGAAGATAGCCGCTGCAAAAACATAAACACCGTTTTTGGGTGTCACATTCGCCAAAGGGCCGAGCTTGACAGCCACAATCAAAATGGCAACCACAAAAACATCCAGCATGGACCATTTTCCTAAAATGCCAAGCCACTCTAAAACAACACGGCGCTTTTCATCGTCAAATTTCACTCTCCAAAGGACCCACAAGGCCGTTAGTTTCACCATCGGAAAAACAACGGAAAAGAAAAACAGGATAACGGCCAATAAATATTCTTCCTGCTCAAATAAACTGATAACGCCGGCCATGACCGAATATTCACTTTTCCAGAAAACCATTTTTTCAACTTCCATTAACGGTAAAGATAGGCCGAAATACAAGAGAACAGTGGATAAAATGATCAAGATGGGAATATCCCAACGTTTTGGAAATATCTCTTGGAGTGATTTTTTAATTGTCATAACAACTTCCTCGCATCAAAAGTTATTCTACCACAAAACAAAAAAGGAGCCAACGGGCCCCTTCAGGGGCCGGTTGGCTCCCGCCATCTTGAAGCGTGGCTATATTACGATTGTTTTAAAAACGCTAAAAGTGATTTTACCAGCGCGAGCGGGCTCGGCGGGCATCCGGGGATGTGCAAAATAACCGGCAGGAAATCTTTAACAGCGCTCTCACAATAGTAGGAACCTTTGAACACTCCCCCGTCTAAAGCGCAATCACCGAAGGTAATCACAAATTTAGGCTCGGGCATCGCGTCATAAGTCTTTTTTAACGCTGTCAGCATATTTTTAGACAGGCATCCGGTCACAAGCAGCGCGTCGGCGTGGCGCGGCGAGGCCACAAAATTAATTCCGAACCTTTGTAAATCATAAATCGGGTTATTGGCGGAAATAATTTCTGATTCGCAGCCGCCGCAGGAACCGGTATCGACCTCCCGGATATGCAAAGACCGCCCGAATTTCTTTTGAATAAGGAATCTTAACTCTTCCCCAGTCGACACAACGTCTTTCGAGAATTCGGGATCGATGTGCCGGGTCATTATCCCCTTAAAAGCCCTATATTTTAATATATGATACATGGCTATAAATCATTCCCCGAATAGGAGAGATCAAAACTTTTGTTACACAACGGAAAGTCCGGAATGATATTACCCAATACGGCAAAAGATAATCCCGGCCAGTTATGAAAAGACGGATCCACGATTTTACAACGATCAATGAAACCATCGGAATCGGTTTCAACCCAATATAAAACCGGGCCCCTCCAGCCTTCCGCGTAACCCAAGGCTTTTCCCCTTTTTAATTGCGCCGGAACATGGGCCGGCTCTCCCGGGATAATTTTACTTGAAAATCTTTCAATCAAGCGTGCCGACTCTTGGAATTCCAATATCCTTAACTTCAGCCTGGCTAAAACATCGCCCGGCTGTTCCACAATCATTTTGAATTTTGCCTCCCCATAAACGCCGGGAAAACATTTCCTTAAATCCATGGCAATCCCCGAGGCCCGCCCGGATAAACCAATGACCCCCAAATCTTCCGCGGTCTTTCTCTTTAAAACTCCTGTCGCCTCTACCCTGTCCATAAACGAAACGCTGGAGTAAAGTATTTTGACAAGCTCATTGAAATCTTTCTCGATACTTCGAAGCGAGTTACGGATTAAATTTTTCTGATTCTCATCGATATCGATTAAAGTCCCGCCCACCGCATTAACGCTTTTTAAGTACCGGCTCGCTGTCCATTTCTCATTTAATTGTAAAATAGCCTCTTTGATGACCGAGGCCAAAGCCGCGGGAAAGCTAAAACCTACGTCAAGCGCGATACCGCCGATATCATTGACATGGTTATACATTCGTTCCAATTCTAAAAATACGGCCCGGATATAGGTGGCTTTCAGGGGTATTGTGATACCGGAAATTTTTTCTGCCGCTTGCGTAAAAGCCAGGCTATGGGCAAAAGCCGAATCTCCGGCAATACATTCTGCTAACTGCACCGTTTGCGCATGCGCGGGAGATTTTCCCTCAAAAAGCTTTTCCGCCCCGCGGTGGGTAAATCCCAGCCTGCTTTCCAAATGAATGATCGGCTCTCCGGCAACGCTAAAGCGGAAATGTCCCGAGCCGATAACGCCGGCATGGACCGGGCCGACAGGAACTTCAAAAATCCCCTCGCCATCCACTTTATTAAATTTATACTCGGTTAATTCTCCCGCTTGCGGCTTTTTAAAGTCTTTTCGTAAAGGAAAATTTCCTTGCGGCCAAACTTCGTCATGCAGCCGCAATCGCCTTAAATCAGGGTTACCTTTGGGTTCGATACCAAACATTTCAAAAATCTCTCTCTCAAAAAGATGGGCCGAGTAAACGCTTTTGGAAAGTGAATCAAAGTACGGGGTTTCCGGTACAATATCCATGCTCACAATAATCCACTGGCTTTTCTTGGCGTTTAAAAAAACAGTTTTGATCACGAATGTATTGCATTTCGCGCGTTCATCAAGCGCAAAAAGCATCATAACCGGAGAGACAAGGGCTTTATGTATCGCCAAACACGTCTCCTTAAAAATCTCCGGCTGAATTTTTATGCACAGTTCATCGGAATAATCCTGCGAAACCGAGAGCGCACAAAATTGAGGAAACTGGCTTTTTATCTCAGAAATAAGGTCTGGACTATCCATGTCATATCCTTTTTGATGAAAAGCAACGCAATCCCCGGTAAACACATTAACATCAGTAAAAATGAAAACGCGAGTTTTCCGCCAATCGTTTCTTTAACGACCGGCATATTCTTCGGGAGGTTGCCAAAAAGCATTTCTGCGAAATGATAAATAAACGCACCGAAAATGACGGCCAGAAACGCCAAAAGCAAAACCGTAATCAGATAGGAGCCGTTGAGAAAAGCCGCGATAATAATCAGAATTTCACTGATGAATACGGAAAAAGGCGGAAACCCCGTCAAGGCAAAAACTCCCAAAAGCACCATCCGGCCCGTAAAGGGCATGGCCTGTGTCACGCCGCGGATATTGCTCATGTGGTGTTCCTTATAAACACTGACGATATTCCCTGCTCCAAAAAACATCAATGATTTGGTTATGGCGTGATTAAAAACGTGCAAAAGAGCGCCGATCCAGCCTAAAGGCGGCCCTAATCCGAATCCGATAGCGATGATCCCGATATGTTCGATTGAACTATAGGCCAAAAGACGCTTCAAATCTTTTTGCACCAAAATAAAACAGCTGGAAATCACCAGAGAAATAAATCCGAATAAAATCATGAGATGGCTGAAATAAGAAAACCCCACAGCGCCAATGGTAATCATGCCAAATCTTAAAATCGCGTAAACAGCAGTTTTTAATAAAACACCGGAGAGAAGCGCGCTGATAGGCGCGACCGCCTGGCTATGCGCATCCGGCAGCCACGTATGCATCGGCGCCAATCCGGCCTTTGTCCCGTAACCGACCAGAATAAAAATAAATGCGATCTTAATGATATTTTTATCCAATCTCCCAGCGGCGGAAATCATATCCGTCCAATTGAGACTCTTCATACCTTCCGAAAGCGAAAAAGCATAGGAAAAAAGAATCGTCCCTAAAAGGGCAAAAATAATCCCTACCGAACAGATGATAATATATTTCCAGGCCGCCTCAACCGACTCCTTGGTATTGTAAAACCCGACCAAAAACGCCGAGATCAGCGTGGTCATTTCGATTGAGACCCACAACATCCCTAAATTATTGACCGAAGGAACAAAAAACATCGAAAAGCAAAACACGTTAAAAAGCAAATAATAAATTCGCGCCTTTTTCGGCGATATGACGCCCTTGTCGATGTCTTTTTCGATATAGCCGATGGAGTAGATCGCTGTGGCCATTGTGACAGCCGATATCACAAAGATAAAGAAAGTGCTTAAACTGTCCAGATAGATGAAGCCAAAAAAAGAATGAGTCGCCCTGGCAACAACCGTTTGCCAAAGAAGAACCCCGCTTAAAAGAAAAACGATCAGGTATCCAAAGGCATTCACCACCGCAAAGTCTTTCAGTTTTCTAAAAACAAAAACCCCCGCCGCCAAAACAACCGGAATCCCGAGGATAAAGAATATCGGCATTAACGTTTACCCTTTTAGGTTCGAAAGTTTATGCACGTCAATGTGCGTGAAAAGCTTGTTGATCCTGTAGACAAAAAATCCCATGATAATAACGCTGACGAAAACATCAAGGAATATGGCTATCTCGACAAAAAACGGCATGCCGCCGGAGACCATTGCCGCCAAAAGAAACAAACCGTTTTCCATGACCAACAGGCCGACAATCTGGGCCAGGGCCGTCATCCGGAATATCATAAGAAACAACCCCGTCAATACGACGAAAAATGCAACGGTTAAAGTAATGACCTGCCCTTCATTATAGGGGGCGATTAAATGTTCGATGAAAACCCACGATAGATACGTGAAACCCAGGGCGCCGAGCAAAGATAATTGTCCGTTAATAAAAAGCCCCAGGTCTTCGCCGACGTTGATTCTCTTGATAATGCGATAGAGGAGATACGGTATAACAACGACCTTCAGGATAAACAATAATCCGGCAATGATATACAATTCCTTTTGCTGTTCTTGAAAGGCAATGATGAGGGTAGCCGCAAACAAAAAGAACGATTGATAACGAAAACTGCGGATTAAGGCCGTCATCCGTTTGGCAATCACCATGAGATATGTCGAGGCCAAAAGGCCGAAGAGAATTATGATTTGCATGTTATACCCCTAAGGCGGCGCATATCGTCGCGATGACTGCTAAGACCAAAGCAAATTCCAGAAAATCAATGACACGAAATAAACGCATCTTGGCCACCGATACCTCCGTCACCGCGACCAGAATGGCAATAATCACGATCCTGGTTAAATACCATGAAATCCAAGAGGCAACTTGAACAAGACTCCCCCCTGTCAATGCGGCAATCGGAAAAATAATTTGCGCAATCAGAAAAAACCAAATCATCTGTTTGATATAGGAGGCTAGCTCGATCAAGGCAAGAGATTTTCCTGAATATTCCAAAACCATCGCCTCATGCACCATGGTCAACTCAAGATGGGTTTCCTGATTATCAACCGGAATACGCGATGTCTCCGTAATGACTAAAAGAAATAACGCAACCGCTGCAATACATGAAGAAACATATAAAGGATGAATACCACTTAATGCCATAATACTTGTCGAGCCAAACTGCAAAGACAAAGAAAAAGCCACCAAACAGACAACCGGTTCAACAAAACTTGAAATAAACATCTCCCGCGAAGACCCCATTCCCCCGAAGGCGCTAGCCGTGTCTAAGGCGGCGAGACTTAAGAAAAACCGTCCCAAGGCTAAAATAAAGATAAAGGCTAAAAAATCACCCATATAAAACGCCGGATTTACGGTGATAAAAACGGGAATCAGGGCTGCCGCCGTCAGCGTTGAGGCAAAAACGATAAACGGGGCAGCCTTGAAGATCCACGAAGCCGTTTCTGATATGACTTCGCCTTTGGAAAAAAGTTTCATCAGGTTGTAATACGGCTGAAAAATGCTTTGGCCTTTTCGCATCCTGATACCATTCTTTATCTTTGTTATGAGGCCGCTTAACAAAGGTGAGACGGCAATAAAAAAAGCAAGTTGAAATAAAACGGTGGCTATTTTCATCTTTTTAGAATTTGCGCACAAAGACGATCAGCAATAACGCTGTTACAAAAATATACGATAGATAGAGGTGAATACTTCCCGGTTGGATCCTTTTCATCCATCCGGCTGATTTAAATACCCCCTCAAGAATGGGCTCATAAATATATTTCTTAAAAATCATTGTTGTGTGTGTTTCGTAGGAAAAGGATTTTACATGGTAATAGGATTCTCTGATTTTCTGTGTGCGCCGGTACGGTAATAAAAAGAAACTGAAGGCGAGCCGAAAAGGCTTGGAAAAAGCCGTCGCGGTATATTCGTTACGCGCACTCAGTTGATAGTAACCACAATCCCAGGTGTTATAAATTCTCAATTTCCCGGTACCAAAAATTTTATAGACAACAAAACCCAAGACTCCTAATACCACCAAAGCAAAAGCAATAAAGGGAGTTGAAAGGTAAACGCCGCTTCCGGCTTGTGGATTTAATGTAAAATTATTTAACGAAAAGTTCATGGTGCCAGTCTCTATCCCCATCGCCGACCCCGCGACTTTGGCCAATACCTTCATAATATAAACAGCACCCAAACCAAAAGAGACGGTGAGAATAGAAAGAAAAAGCATCCCTATCCTCATCGATAGGGACACTTCTTTGGCATCCCTCGCATAACGGCTTCGGGGAAGCGCCAAAAAAGTTATTCCAAAAGCTTTGACGAAACAGGCCGCCGCCAAGCCGCTGGTTAAAGCAAGCATGGCTGCGCATAACCCTAAGAAAAGTTGATGACCTCCCGTAACTTGAAACGCCCCTAAAAAGAATGCCTGCAGGGTTAACCATTCGCTGACAAAACCGTTTAAAGGAGGGAGTGCCGAAATCCCCATGGCTCCTATTAAAAAATAAACGGCTGTTTGCGGCATTTTCTTAATCAACCCGCCCAATTTTTCGATATCCCGCGTTCCTGTTGCTTTATAGACACTACCCGCACACAAAAACAAGAGCCCCTTAAAAATGGCATGGTTGATTAAATGATACAGCCCTGCCATTAAAGAGAAGACGGCCAAATACGGCAAGTTCCTATTTGTAAAAAACATGGCCAGCCCTACTCCTAACAAAATGATCCCGATATTTTCAACGCTGTGGTAGGCCAGGAGCCTTTTTAAGTCATGATCCATGAGCGCATAAATAACGCCGACCAGGCAAGAAATAACGGCCAAAACTAAAACGAGAATTCCCCACCAGTAAGAATTGACCCCGAGGATAAAAATGACAAAGCGGATGACCCCATAGATGGCCGTTTTAATCATGACACCTGACATAACACTCGAGATATGGCTCGGGGCCTGCGGATGAGCGTACGGCAGCCAGATGTGCAACGGTACGATCCCCGCCTTTGTCCCGAAGCCAATCAAAAGAAGGAGGAATATCATATCCTTCGTGACTGCCGGCATGGCCATACAGGTGCTTTTAATGGCGAAAAAATCAAAAGAGCCGGCATGTTTAAACATCATCAAAAACGCGACAACCAAAAAGGCCGTGCCGATATGCGTCATAACGATATAAATTGTACCGGCCTGGATGGACTTCTCATGTTTGGTATCGAAGACGACGAGAAAATACGAAACCAGCGACATGACTTCCCAGGCGACAAGAAAAATAAGAATATTGCTGACGGTGACGACAAAAACCATGGAGAGGATAAAAAGAAGAAATAAGACCCAGGCGAGAATTATTTTAAATTGCGAGCCTTCCCCTTTAAGATAACCGATGGAATAGACGGCCGATGGCAAGGCCACGATAACAATGACGGAAAGAAAAAATAAAGAAAGCGGATCGAAAAGAAATGAAAAAGTCAAATAGTCCATGACACTTTCTAATGAATAATCCAAAATACAGATGCAATAGAGTTATGATACCTCTAATTGGTTATGAAATTATTTATTCTGAGAAATTTTGTTTTTAAAGGTTAAAAAATTTTTTGCGCTGGAAATGATATAGAAATCTTTCAGCCGCCAGGGTATTTCACGGCTGAAACAATTCAAATCAAGACGATCGAGCTTTTGGCCCGTTGACATTGAACGCATATCCAAACCCGCCGCCCGGATAATCGGCCAGGAACCGGCAAAATCCCACAGAGAAGATTTCGTTAAACTTCCGCAGCAGCGCCCTAACGCCGGCCAACACATTTCAACTGCCGCGCAGGATTGGATTTGAACGCGGCAGTCTTTGTGGTCCCAGTCGAATTTCTTAAAGAAAACATCCGTTGCTAAAAAGTAGGTTTTACTTGAAATTTCAACGTCGACAGGTGTGATCGTTTTACGCTTTTCATTTTTTGTGCCGGGATGACGGACAAAAACGGCTTTTTTTCCGTAGTGAAATAACAACTCCCCGAATGCCGGAAAATAGACTGCGCCCATCCAAGGCTTGAGATCCTTTAAAATTCCAATCGAAACGGCAAAAGACGGGATGTGGTTGGCGTAATTGCGGGTTCCATCGATAGGATCGACGCTCCAAACGTATTTGGCGCGCTTCAGAGTATTCAAATTCTGGAAGCGCGCCACATCCGGATCTTCCTCATCAATCAAAATATGATTCGGGTCTTTTAAATACCGGGACAATTTTTTGTGCACCATGCGCGAAATTGTTTTATCCGCTTCCGTGATGACCGAACGGTCGGCCTTGAGCCCGGCTTTAGCCTTGTCCCAAAACTTCATAGCGACGTCGCCGGCTTCAAGCGCAAAGTCCATCATGGTTTTAAATATGTCTTTATCCGTACTCATTAATTTTCCTAGCGATTCATCCCGGCAAAATCAACATGCCCGCGTTGCGGGTCCAACCCTACAAGTCTGACGCGAACTTGATCTCCGACGTTCATTCCGCGAAATCCCCTCATGATGCGCCCTTCAACCGGCGGCGATAAAAGCCGGACATAAACGCCTTTATTGGAAGCGCCGGTCACAATACCGCTAAAGAGCTGGCCCACACGATCCATCAATAAAACGGCCCCAGCTACCTTGACCATGAACCGTTCAACCTTTTTTGACGAATGATCGCATAACGTACAATGGTCAGCAATGTTTTTTAATTCCAATTTCGCATAAGGCATCGGTTTGCGTGCCAACACGTTTTTGATCAGCCGTTGAATAACGATATCAACATAACGCCGGTTGGGAGCCGTTGAATGGGTGTAGTCATGAACGGCCAGGCCGAAATGGCCGATATTGCGCTTACCCGGCTCTATCAAATCGTATTCCGCATGGCCAAGCAATTTGACAATCGAAAGAGACAAATCAGGAAAATGATCCGGATCCCGGCGTCGTTGCCTGACTAAGAAATCTGACAGCGCTTTTGAATCCGCTTCTGCGGGTAACGTATCACCATGCTCGTTAACAATTTCAATAATCCTCGGCCAACGTTCCGGTATGCGTAAAATTCGTTGAATATAGGGAATACCATGTTTTTCCAAAAACGCCGACATGGTGCGGTTGGCGGCCACCATGAAGTTTTCGATAATCAGACGCGATTTAATTTTTCGACGGACGATAATTTCGCCGATTTTCTTATCAGCCATGACAACGCTTGTTTCAAAAGTTTCGAGCTCGAGTGCCCCGGTTTCCATGCGAAATTCGTGCATCCATTGAGCCGCCTCATATTGCAATAAAATTTGCTCCTGTAGACCTTTCTTTTTCACAATCTTTTCAGGAATCGGCGCTTCATTTTGAAGCCAATCACCAACCGACTCATAAACAAGCTTGGCGCTATTGTGAACAATCGCTCGCCGGACTTTTCCCGGGCGAATGTCTCCGGTTTTACGGACAAAAAAATCAACCACAACCGCCAACCGGTCCTGACCTTCACACAAGGACGATAAATTCGTGCATAATTTTTCGGGAAGCATCGGAAATATTTCCACTTCCGCGTAAACCGTCGTACCGTTTTGGTAGGCGTGATGGTCAATGGCTGTCCCCTTTTTTACGTAGACATCAACATCGGCAATGGCCACAAAGACATGAATTTCCTGCTTGGAGATTCTTTGACAATATTCAAGCTGGTCTAAATCTTCTGAATCGATATTATCAATCGACGACCATAACAACGATCGCATGTCTTCAATGGATTTATCTTGAGCAGCTTCGGGCAAGAGATTTTTTAGGCGATGGATTTCTTTCTCGACATGCTTTTGAAAATCGGGAATAAAGCCGTAGTTTAAGACTGCCTGGCGGGCAATTTTCTGAAGATCAACGTGCTGCGATTTCATCAAACACCTAAAAAATGTTTTATCTGTAAAGAATCAAATTACATTAAACGGCTTTGGAATAAAACGGCAAAGCCGAGGAAAGCGAAGAAACCCACAACATCCGTAACTGTCGTTAAGATAATGCTTGAGGATTGAGCCGGATCAAATCCAAAGGCCTTCATAATGAGCGGTATCGTTGCCCCTGCCAAACCGGCTGCTGTTAAATTAACAAGCATGGCCAAGCCGATGACAACTCCCAAATACGGATTACCGTGCCAAAGCCAGGCAATAGCCGCCGTTACAACTCCGATTATAATTCCGTTTAAAACGCCGACTACGACCTCTTTATAAATCAGTTTCCAGGCATTCGACGGCCGGATCTCGCGCAAGACCAACCCGCGCATAACAACGGCCAAGGATTGCGCGCCGGCATTTCCTCCTTGCCCGGCAACAACCGGCAGGAAAACCGCCAATATGGTAATTTTGGCAATAACATCTTCAAATAGCGATACAACCCAAGCGGCCAAAAAAGCCGTTGCCAAATTAATATGCAACCAAGTTACGCGCTTTTTTAAGGAATAGGTGATCGGCGAAAATGTTCTCTCATCCCCACCGGCGCCGACCATCTTCAAAATATCTTCCGTTGCCTCCTCCTGGACGTCACCAATCAGTTGGCTAGTCGTTACGATTCCCAAAAGCTGATTTTCGGCGTCGACAATCGGAGCGGCAAAAAAATGTTTTTTAGCAATCTCGTTGGCCGCCTCTTCCCTGTCCATAAAACCATTTAAAGAAAAAACTTCTCTTTTCATAATCGACTGGAGCGTTTCATCGGATGAGGACAAAAGCAAATCCCTCATGTTCAAAACCCCGACTAAACGATTTTCACCGTCGACAACATAGGCGTAACTGCTGGGCGATTGACGGGATGTTACCGCGCGGATTTTTTGGATGGCATCTCTCACTTTAATAGTCTCGTGTAGCGCCAAAAAATCCGTTGTCATGATCCGGCCGACGCTGTTTTCCGGATAAATGAGTAATTCCGGAATCTGGCGTTTAATTGTGTCAGGAAGGCTTTCTAACAGTGTTTTTCGAAACTCTGCGGGAAGCTTTACTAAAACTGTCGCCGCCTGCTCCGGCCTCATGCGCTTGACGATTTCCTGGAAAAGAGCCGGCGGAACGTCTTTAAGTAGAGTCGCGGCATAAGTGGCCTGCAAATACGGAAAAACCTTGGCGCACAACTGCGGTGACAAGGCCTTTAACACCGCAATCGCCTGGGCTTCTTCGACCGTTTCCAGAAGATGGGCGGCCGTTGCCGGATCACGATCGACGTAAACTTGTAACAGCGGTAAAAGGGCTAGTCGTTGGGCCATATTTTTTCTTTCTTTTTACAGCTTAACGCAATTAATTTGGGAAATCTATAATAAATTATACTTTTGAAAAATCTACCCATTAAGAAATACTAAATCCGAAATCCTAAACCCTAAACAAATACAAAATCCAAATAACCAAAACTCAAAACATTTATTGAAAAGTTTTAAACATTTAGATTTTATGTTTTGAATTTGTTTAGCCTGCCTGCCGGTAGGCAGGGATTTAGAGTTTAGGGTTTAGAGTTTTTCGTTATGCAGTTGGTACACGTGTAAGGTAATTTCATTGCGGTTTTTAGAAGAATACACCCGGCGGGGGCTTGGGCATTTTGCTGACAAAATCCAATACTTTTCCCAAGATATCAAAGGGAAGTTTGACCAAAGTGTTGGTTAAATCAAACAGCCCCCCCGTCGCCGCTCCCATCGTGGCACATCCGGCGTTGAATAGACACAACAACACCAACGCGCTAAAAATTACAAAATATTTTTCTTTCGTCATATTTTTTACTCTCGAGGCGATTATAACATTGATTATCTTTTGAAAAGAAAGAAATAAGGCTTTTTTGCGGGTCATCAAGAAAAACGATAAAAAACTGAGGTAGTTATTTAAGTTCGAGGAGGGTTTCGGCCGTGTGTTCCTTGCCTTCGCTGTCGGTTAAACGAATCCGAAGAATCCACTCTTTGCTGCCGCGTAGAGATACATTGGGATCGATGCGCGCGACCCAATCGTGATCGGCCAATTTGGTGTAAGGCCCGGCGACTTGTTGAAATGTTTTGGCGAGTTTGCCTTTGCCGACTTCAACAACGTAAGAAGCGATCTTTCCTCTCGCCGTTACAAAAACATCAATCGAGGTTAATTGTCCTTTTGTGTTGCGGTTAAAACGGGTTTCGGTGATTTTTAATGTCAGCGGTCTTTGGGCAATCTGTTGCAAGGCCGCGCTGGCGTTCAATTTTCCGGCGCCGGAATTGCCGTCCCACCCGTCCGTATACATGTCATCAGCGCTGCGATGCAGAATATCTTCAATCTCATCGGGTGTTAAGTCAGGTTTTTGAGTTAACAATAACGATGCGGTCGCGGCGACCATCGGCGTCGAGAAAGACGTTCCGGATTGCGGGTAATAACCTTTTTTAACAAGCGACGGCAGTAATTTCTTACCCATGCCGGTTGCCAGTAAGGAAACGATTCTGTCCCCAGGTGCGATGATACCGTTATTGGCGCCCCAGTTGGATATCGTGCTGCGGGTGCCTTCGAAATCCAATGATCCTACAGCAAAAGCTCCGTTCGCCGAGGCGGGCCCATGTTCGCTAATATTTTCTCTGACATTACCGCTGGCGACTGCCACAAACACTCCAACCTTACGCGCATAATTTAAGGCCGATTGTTCTAAATCAGAAATCTGCCGCCCGCCGAGACTGATATTAATGATTCTCGCTCCGTTCTCAACGGCATAATGAATAGCCCGGAAAATCCGGAAACTGTTCGTCGCGCCTTCGCTATCGGCAACCTTAAGCGGCATAATAACCGCGCCCGGATTGATGCCGGCAATTCCGGCGCCGTTGTTCCATTTTGCGGCAATGATACCGGCTACAAACGTGCCATGCCCTTGCAAGTCCTTCAAATCATTATTCTCGTTGATAAAGTTCCATCCCGAAACATCATCCGCATAACCGTTATTGTCATCATCGATTCCGTTTCCGGGAATTTCATTTTCGTTGGTCCAAATAAATTGCGGAATGTCGGGATGGCTCAAATCTATTCCCGAATCGATAACCGCGATAATCACATTTTTGTCCTGAAACTTCGCGAAATTCCACGCCGATTGAGGATCACTTAAGGGAGTATATCCGATTTCGTGAAGGCCCCACTGGTACTCCATGATTTCTTCTTTTTCTTCAGATGCCGTCGCTCCTAATGTACGGCCTCCGATTTTAATCGCGCTACCCATCAATGTCGGCGGCGGAGCCTGTTCTTTAATCTTTTTAGCCTTCTGTTTCTTCAAAGGTTCGGTGAAATAGGGATCGTTGGGGATAATATCCTTTTGTTCTGTGAGCGCATCTTTGGCCGCTTTATTTCTATCCCGGTTAAAAATGGCATCGCCGGCTTTTTGCGCCATCTTATCCACAAACGACTGGACCATGGAGGTGGCTTTTTGTTTGGCAAAATTTTCAATGCCTTGCTGACGGATATTGAGAATCGTATCGCTCATGGATTGGGCTTTGAGGAGCGCTTCCGTGACCGCGTTGGGGTTACTCTTTAACATTTCCTGGGTAATAAATTCGAGGGGATGCCCCGAAGCGCTTAAAATGGCCAGGGCCTTTTTGCCGTCTTTTTCACCGCAGGCCACAACCGGGCCGCTGGTTGTTAAATCTTTTGTCGGATCGCTGCCGAATTCACCGCTCGGTGCTTCTTGCGGTTGCGAGGCATCACTTTTGGTTTCTTTAGCTTTTGCAGAATTCTTCTCTGATGCACCCGAACCCGCCGGTGTCTTTGTGTCACCCGCAAAATTTTGTTCACTGAAATCTTTTTCAAAACAATCATCGGAATATTTTCCGCCTTTTTGCAAGCCTTGCTGCATAAGCCCGGCCAAATCCGGAAGGCTCATGGAAGAGGCGATATTTAAAACACCCATGCCCGCTGCCCCGGCCGGGAAAAATCCGGCCAATTGCTTAGCACCATCCGGTGCCGTCGTGACTTTAGAAAGCGCCATGACTTGTTTGGGAGCAAAATTGCCTATGCCGGGAGCTTGATTAAGAATATAGCGGCCACATGGAGTTTCAATAATGATGACAACATAAGTAATTTCGATATATTCGATCTTCATACATTTGTAACAACGCACCGTTGAACCCCGTACACGCGTTCGCATTGTGGGAATAATTTCACATGATTCTTTATCGACGTCGAGCGGAGCGCAGGCAATCGCCGGGCAGGCATTGTTACAGGCGGAGTCTGTTGTCAGTCCGCATGCGCCGCAGAATGACACAATCTCCTCTTCTGGAATACAATTATGACAAATCAAAACCCGGGGGCCTCGTGTTTCCTTATGCGCCACACATTTCATATTCGCTGAGCATGATCCCGGACATGGCCCGATTCTGCCATCCACACATTCTGTTAAGTCATCACCGGGCGGCTGTTTACACTGCCAACAGTCCAAAGAAAATCCTGCGTCCGGCTCACCATCGCCGTCCTGGTCCCAGTCGGGATTACGCTTGCCCCGTTCGGCCATTTCTTCCATCTTTTGCTTTTTATGCGCCTTGCGCTCCTCATCGGACACTTCGCCGTCGTGATTGGTATCCTTTTCCTCTTTATCTCTCTCCGAAAATCCGGTGACATTACCGTCGGCATCGCTCTCAACGTTCCAATCGCTCATATCCATGGGGCCCTGATCATTGGGGTCACCGCGAAATCCTTTAGCTTCACTGCCATCGGCCGCGAGTCCCTTCTCAAGGTTTCCCAGCATCTGGGAATTGATCGCCTCCTCTTTCTGCGTATCCCAAACAAACTTTTGATGAGCTTCGTTCCCGCTGTCCACAGCGTTCCAGTATCGTTCGGTAAAAGCCTGCTGATCGGCAGCCGAAGGCCATTGCGGTCCGGCATCCTTTTTGCCCGCCTCGACAGACGCCGCGCTTAGGAGAAATGTGATTACTAAAATTGAAAAAATGAAACGCTTCATAGTTTTAACGTCACTGAAATAAACTTCGGACCTGCGGGAATTCCGAAGTCCCGAAAGGATAGAACGCAATGTCATACGGACTTTTAAGCCCCATTCCCGCGGCATCAATTGTGCCGCCGAATTCTTCAAAAATTGCACCGCGTTCCATCTTGGCTATGTTTTGTCTGAACCCTGGACTCGCGCTGTTAACCATATCAGCCAATTGCGGATCCATGGCGTTGAGGCGATTTTGCAAAGCAGTGGCGTTCGCCGCTTTTTCCGCTGTCGTGGCGCCCTTCATCGGTACAATCCCACCGGGATCAAGGACAACAACCCGCCAGTCGTCCGCTGTTCCCGGAATTTTTTCGTAACCATAATTTCCCGTATGATTATCCATCCAGGCAAAACCGTTTTTATTGAGTTCCTTGGTCGCGTCCGCAAAAGCTTGTGCTTGGCCCTGCGTCATCGTTCCCCCGGGCTGGTTTTTAAGAAAATTATCGGCGCTGCCGTTTTCCACGCGTTCAACGACTTCAACAATTTTTCCTTTCAATGGCGAATTTGGATCCGTGACCGTAAAAGGCTCCCCTTTTTCTGCGATACGAATGGGGCCGCCCGGCCTTTGAATGCTTTCCACGGCCTGCCGCCCAGCCCTGTCTAAGGCCGGAGCTTCCGTTATGCCTCCCTTTCCGGGTTCGGTAATTCGAATTGCTTTTTTGGGATTTGTCGCATCGGCAAAGACCGTACTGGTCGAACCATGGCCCAATTCCTCGCCGGTCTTGATTGTCATCGGTTTACCGTCGGGACCGGTAACCGTGGCCTGGGCATTGGAGCCTATTCCTGCGCGCGGAGTCGTCCCCGGCGTATCCGGCGGACCACGATTTGCAGGGGCATCACGCGGAGTCGAACCCTGAGCTTCATCTGCTTTTGTCACTCCGGTGCCTACATCGGCGGCGTCATCGACAACCGCAGACCCGGGTGCTTCAAAGTCAGGATACTGCTGAGTCTTACCGAGATCGCCCACATCATCAACAACACCCGTTCCGGGCGGCTCAAAATCCGGAAATCGCTGGGTGCGGGAAGCGTCATCAACTTTTGATCCGGCGCGGCCCGCATCTACGACATCATCGACTTTGCCGGCTACTCGGCCAACATCGGAAGCCGCATCTGCGCCCCGCGCTAACGTTCCTAATTTACCGATCGCCCCGGCAATGACCGCATCGCCAACGACAACTTCACCGGCAATCCTGCCGCCGAGCCTGGCCGTCGCCCAATCGATATCGCCGCTGCGTTCCAGCTGAGTTAAAGTATCATCAATCATTTTGCCGCCGGCAACGACTAATTTGATGACTCCATCAAAATTCGCATTGCTGCTAATGCCCGAAAGGGCGCTATTGATCGTATCGAGATTTTCGGTGCCAAAAATACCGCCTTCTTCAAATCCCAGATCAACAGCAATACTTTCGCCGATCGTATCCAGCGCTTCCCAACCTAATTCAGCCAATCCCACAACCGCGGAACCGACGCCTTGGGCCACGCCAACCGTAAAGGCAACCGTTTTTTTACCCATGACCAGCGGATTGAGATTATGAACGTATTCTTCCCCGAGGGATTCCGCAAAAAGCCGGGCCATGGATTTGTCGGCGTCACGGTTCATCATGCCGTTGGCGACCATGGTCGCTGAATTTACAACCCTCTGACGGTCTTCATCGGAGAACTGCGTGCCGTTTACGACCGCGTCTTTTTTCGCCTGAAGATCATCGACGGCAGAACGAAGGGTATTGACTCTGTCTTTGAGGGCTTGAAGAACGCGTTCCTGCTCGGCGGTGCGGGATCCGACTCGTTCAAGATCGGCAATGGTTTTTTCGGCAGTCGTGATATCGTTTTGAATTGAACTCCGGTATTGATCTAAGAGCTCACCTAACCGTTCGGGACTGGTCGGCCCTGCGCCCTCGTAACTATTTCGGTATTCCAATTCCCAAAGCTGGTCTTTGAGGGTTTTGATCTGCCGGTCGGTTTGTTCTTTCCATTCCGAAAAACCACGTTTGACATTTTCAATTTGGCTCCGGAGTTCATCGGCGCGATCATCGTCACCATTGGCCTCGGCTGTCTTTAACTCTTCTTCCAGTTCCTGCTTGTGCACTTTTTGTTCGTAGCCAAGGCAGATAATATCAGGCTTGATTTCTTCTATTATATTAAAAATATTGCCTTGCTTTCCAAGCACAGCTTCATTGACAATTTCAAGGCTCCTTACATTCTCCAGCCTTTCCTTTTCATTGTGCAACGGCTTTTTCCCCTTCATTCTTTCGGAAGTTTCGTCTCTGGCAACAACAACCACTAACCTGTTTCCGTATTTCTT
>CAZEUO010000033.1:17621-20385 GCA_964515035.1 uncultured Planctomycetales bacterium | reverse complement strand
GGATTTTAGAGAAGTGATTTCGAATTTCGTCGCATAGGCACCGCCAATTTAAAAAAACGCGTTTTTGCGCGATTAGCGAAAACGGATAAAATCTTTTGGGGGGCTAAAAGTTTCTCCCCCGCCTTTGGCGGGGTAAGTCAAGTTTTTGAGATCTTTTGTGTCTCAAAAACATTCCTTTGCCCAAGCGACCGACAACCAAAGTTTTTGGAGGGTTAATGCCATGCCAAAATACTATCTCTACGCCAGAAAATCGACCGATGATGAGGACAGACAGATTCTTTCCATCGAATCGCAGATAAGCGAACTTAAGGAATTCGCCAAAAGAGAGAATCTTCTTATCGTGGAAGAATTTGTCGAAGCTAAAACCGCCAAGGAGCCCGGCCGAGCGATATTCGACTTTATGCTTAAGCAAATTGAAAACAAAGTGGGTGACGGTATTTTGGCATGGCATCCGGACAGGCTTGCCCGTAATTCCGTAGACGGCGGAAAGATTATCTACCTCGTTGACACCGGAAAGATCAACGACTTAAAATTTCCCACTTACCGCTTTGACAACTCCGCCCAGGGGAAATTTATGCTGTCTATCGCTTTCGGGCAGAGCAAATACTATATTGATAACCTCTCCGAGAATGTCAAACGCGGCTTGAGAGCCAAGTTAAGGCGCGGGGAATGGCCCGGCATCGCGCCTGTCGGATATTCCAACAATTACAAAAATCATACGATTCACCCCGACCCGGACAAGGCGCCGTTCATTAAAAAGATGTTTGAGCTCTATTCTACCGGCAATCACACTTTGGAATCTATGGCAAGGGAGACAAATGACTGGGGATTGTTGGGCGGACGTGGCAAGCCTGTCCATAAATCGCAACTCGCCCGAATGTTAAGAAATCCAATTTATTACGGAGTCTTTATCTACAAAGGCGAGTTGCATGAAGCGAGCCACCCGCCGCTTATCTCTAAGAAACTTTTTGATTCAGTCCAAGGCGTCCTCGATAACAGGCACAAATCCCATAAACCCGCCGCCACAAAGTTCGCCTTCACCGGCTTAATGCGGTGCTTCTATTGCGGCTGCGCCATCACCGCGGAAAAGCAAAAGGGCCGCTTTGTTTATTATCACTGCACGAAAAAGAAAGGGCCGTGCCCCAGCAAAAAGTTTCTTAGAGATGAGGCTTTGCTTTCCCAGATAAATAACGCTATTCTCAAAGTCCATATCGATGAAGAAATAAAAGACAAAATGATCAACCGGCTGGAAGAATTATCCCAGGGGGAAAGCAAAGCCTCCTTTTCTCACTCGGATCACATCAAACAGGAGCTGAAAACATTCGAGGAAAAAATCGAGCGGCTCATTGACATCTACATTAGCCGCGAGATTTCACAGGAAGAGTACACGCTTAAGAAGGCGAAGTTATTGAATGAAAAGAAGGATTTGCAGGAGAAACTGCGGGAGATTGAGAAAAGTAGCGGCGGGTGGCTCGAACCCTCCAAAAACTTTGTAACTGCATGTTACGGGGCTGGTTCTGTCGCTTGGGCTGAAACTTTAAGCCCCAAAAAAGATTTTCTTAAAAATGTAAGTTCGAACCTGAATTTAAAAGATACAACTCTTGAAGTTTCTTATACTTATCCGTTTTCGCTCATTGCGCAAAAACGCGTTTTTTTAAACTGGCGGGGACGACGAGATTTGAACTCGCGGTCTTCAGCTTGACAAGCTGACATGTTAACCAGGCTACACCACGTCCCCAATTTTTGCGAAGCAAAAATTGGATACTGAGGACGCCGCGAAAAGCGGCGTCCGAAGTACCTTAAAATGAAATTCTATAACCCTGAAGCCCCGAGTGTTAACGAGGGGCTGAGGGACCTTTATTAATAAGTTCTAGCTTTTCAGCTTTGCTAAGCTTCTTTATTTCAATTTCCCGTATTCGTGCTAAGGATTTCCCCAAACAACGTTCCTTAAATAATAACCTAACAGGCCATCGATATCGTGTAAATCGGCAACCCCGCCCTTTATTATGTTCTGAAATCCTTTTTTCAACATCAAGCGCGATACCTGTATATAATTTCTTGTCCCTGCATTCTACTATATAGACAAACCAATCACGCGTGTCCATCATTTTAATATCATTCAGGTCCTTCGCTCGTCCTCTCGAATTCATTTAGAGGGACTCGCTCAGGATCAAACTTGCTTCGCAAGTTTGGCTACACCACGTCCCCAAATTTCACGAAGTGAAATTTCATCCCGAGTTGCCTACCAGTAAATTATCGGCAACGAGGGATAAAATAATGCTTTAGTCTAATTATTATAATAAGGTTTGTAAAGCAAAAATTAGATCAAGATAAATACCTGACCCCCTCGTTTCAGGTAATTGAAACGATGGAAACTCGGGGCCAAATTTTGTTTCGCAAAATTTGGTGGGGGATGAAGGGATGGTTCGACTCACTTCGTTCGCTCACCACAAGTCGAACCATCCTGAGCAAGTGAGCCCGAAGGGCGAACGCGTCGAAGGATCTAACCTCCCACTCTCCAAAATCTCATGGGCGGTGGAGGACTCGAACCTCCGGCCTATTGAATGTAAATCAATTGCTCTAACCAAACTGAGCTAACCGCCCAAAATTGCTAAAAACTTAGACGCTCTAATCCCGACGTTCCGACCTCACCCGTTTAAAATCAAAGGTCGGAAGTCGGGACTTCGACTTCCATAAAAACATCTAAAAAAAGTCGGAACCGCTGAGCCCGTCAAATGACAAAGTCATTTGACGAGGCCTCGCC
>CAZEUO010000033.1:9167-17611 GCA_964515035.1 uncultured Planctomycetales bacterium | reverse complement strand
CCAAATTGCCTTGGCAATTTGGCGGGCTAATCCCCCTAAATCTATTTTGTACTATTGATTTCGTCAATAATCTTTTTTGCGGCGGAAATCGGATCAGATGCGGCAACAATTGGCCGCCCCACAACTAAAAAGTTACTTCCGTTTTTGATGGCCTGCGCGGGCGTGACAATTCTTTTCTGATCGTTTGCTTCCCCGCCCGAAGACCGAATACCCGGGGTCACAATAATAAAACTTGGGCCGGTTTTCTCCCGAATTAAAGCCGCTTCTTCGCCCGATGCGACAACACCATCAAGGCCGCATGATTTCGCCAGCAAGGCACGTTCTAAAACAAGGTTTTTTATACTATCTTTTTTGGTTTCGCTTGTCAAGACCGTAATCCCGACGATCAATGGCTTTTCAATGCCAGTGTCTTTCGCCTTATCCTGCGCTGCTTTAACAGCCATTTCAAGCATCTCTTTGCCCCCCACCACATGAACGGTGAGCATAAAAACGCCATAGGTATACGCCACTTCTTCTCTTTGTAGATTAATTCCTAAGCCCACCGCTGAACGTACAGCGCTAGCAACCGTATTGGGAATGTCGTGATATTTGAGATCTAAAAAAACTTTTTTACCGCGGGATAAAATTAATTTGACCGCCGTCGGCCCGCAAGCGGTAAAAAGCTGGCTGCCCACCTTAAAAATATCGGCAACGGGAGAAAGCGTATCCATGAGCCTTCTCATTTCTTCTAAGGTATCGACATCTAAAGCAACAATAAGCTCAGCTTTCTTTGGGGGCATTAGGCTTTTAAACTCCCGATAATTTCTTTGATATCATTAATTTTATTTTCCTTCATATAATCTTTAATTCCTTCCAGAATCTCCAGCGGCGCGCGGGGATTGATAAAATTAACCGTCCCGGCTGCAACCATAGTTGCGCCGGCAATAATAAACTCCAGCGCGTCTTTGGCATTCATAATGCCCCCCATACCGATGATTGGAATTTTGACCCGTTTGTAAACCGAATATACCATGTGAAGCGCAACAGGCTTAATGGCCGGCCCGCTTAATCCACCGGTAAAATTACCTAAAATCGATTTCCGCTTGCGTACATCAATAGCCAAACCGACAAGAGTATTGATGAGGCTAACAGCATCCGCCCCACCGCTTTCGGCAGCAACGGCAATCTCGGAAATATCGGTTACATTGGGAGACAGCTTGGCGATAACGGGATATCTGGAAATGTTTTTAACAGCCTTTACAACGCGTTCCGTTGCCTGCGGATCTTGTGCCACAAGAGTTTTCTGCTGCAAATTAGGGCAGGACAAATTTAATTCTAATGCGCTCACACCTTCAGCGGCATTGAATTTCTCGGTGAGCTTAATAAATTCTTCATCGGTGTGCCCCAGGATGCTGATGATAAGCGGCACGCCGATTTTACAAAGCGCAGGAAGTTTGTTAGCGATAAAACCGTCCGCGCCGGGGTTTTCAATGCCAATCGCATTGAGCATTCCGGCGGCGGTTTCAATAATCCTTTTGGGCGGATTGCCCTCGCGTTCATGAAGCGTTACCGTTTTGGGGACAATCGCGCCGAGTTCTTTAACCTCTTTTAAATCGTAATATTTTTCGGCATGGCCAAATGTCCCAGACGCTACCGTCACGGGATTTTTAAATGTTACATTTCCAATTTTAACCGCAATATTCATTAAAATATCACTTCCTTAATATCAAATATCGGCCCGTCATAGCAGGTCGTTTTAAAACCCTTGGTTGTTTTAATCGAACACCCCAAACACGCCCCCAGCCCGCAGGCCATGGTTTCCTCGCATGCCGCCTCGCAAAATAATTTGTGCGCCTTGGCAAATTTCTGAACCGCAACCATCATCGCGTGCGGCCCGCAGGTATAAAGGACGGTTGTTTTGGGGTCAGGATTAATTTTTGAGAATAGCTGCGACACATATCCTTTTACACCCATACTTCCGTCATCGGTTGCGACATAAATCTTACAGCCATTCTTTTTAAATTCTTTAAAATTTAAAACATGTCCTTTGGTGCGGCCTCCGTAAAGAAGGATCAATTCATATCCTTTTTTAGCCAAGGCATCCGAGAGCATTAAAAACGGCGCGACCCCAATCCCTCCGCCGATCATGACCACCTGTTTTGTGCCTTTGGGCGGCAGCGTAAAATGATTGCCCAAAGGCCCCAGGACATCCAAGATTTCACCGGATTTTCTGGTGGCCAGGGTTTTTGTCCCCAGGCCAACGGGTTCGTAAAGGACTTCAATGTATTTTTTGGCGCGATACACGCTAAAAGGCCGGCGGAAAAACGGAATGAGCGTTTCGGAGGTTTTGATATGAATAAATTGTCCCGGCTTGATTGTTTTAGCAATGGGATTGGCATCCAAAGCCAAACAGTAAAACCGCGGACAGATTCTTTTGTTAGAAACAACTTTGTAGGTATCTTGAATGTTAGGCACGTTTATAAATGATCCATGTGGCCACAGCCATGTAGCCAATCGCCAGGCTAAAAACAAAAATAATCTGAACAAAATCCGTAAAACCAAAAATAATATTTTCCTGGAATGCTTCCAGAAATACAGCCAATACGGGCCAAGCGACCAGCCCCCACTTTTCCTTAGTCGACCAGGCGACATCAAAAGGGTAAACCTCTTTGCGATTCACCCTGATTTCGTCTTTTAAACGAGGAAAAAATCTCGGAACCTTTTTTGTGTATTCATCATAATCCCGCCCAAAGGTTTCGTGAAGATAAAGCTCTTCTTTTTTAATCTGCACAATGAACCGCAAATAAAACAGGTATCCAAAAATCGGCAGCGTCCACCACGGCCAGACAATCAGGACAAATCCGGCTCCCATTAAAAAACTTCCTAAATACATCGGGTTACGTACAATGGAATAGGGCCCCGTCATGACAACGCCGTGGCCGCCTTGTGAATGGGACTTCTTGTAACCGCGCGCGGTCATCCGAAGGTACGTTCCTTTTAAAACAACGATGAGACCGATGAAATCCAGCATATTATCCGTCGCCGGGCTACTGGTATAAAGCCATGGGAATTGGTATAAAAACCCAGTGAGAATAATGATAAACGAGAGAATGGCACTGTCGATTTTAATGCGTGTTTTCATTTAACTCTGGCACCGGCGGCAAAAAAATGTGCTGCGTCCGGCGATAATCACTTTTTTGATAGGCGTTTGGCAAACAATGCACATCTGATCCTCACGCCCGTAGACTTGAATCCGGTTAACAAAACTCCCTTTTTGGCCGTTTAAATCCCGGTAGGTATTCACCGAACTGCCTCTCAATTCAATCGCCTCTGTTAAAACTTCGATTGTCCTCTGGCGCAGCAATTCAACTTCTCCTGGCTTAAGACAATAGGCTTTTTTCTGCGGCCGAATATTTGAGCGAAAAAGGATTTCACTGGCATAGATGTTGCCAATACCGGCAACAAAATTTTGATTCATCAAAAGGGATTTAATCGGCGCCTTATGTTTTTTTAATTCCTGTTTTAGCCACGCGCAGTTGAATTCTTCGCCGAGAGGTTCGGGCCCCAATGATTTAAGGAATTTAAAATCGCTTAAATTTGCAACAACGTTGAGCCTTCCAAATCGACGCGTGTCATTATAATTCAGGAATTGCCCGTTCGAAAGCTTTAAACTAACACAACTTGTTTTGGATTCTTCGCCATAGATGAGTTGGCCGGTCATTGCCAGCTGAACGATCAAAAAGCCGCCTTGCGAAAGTCTAAAGATAATGGCCTTTCCTCGCCTTTCGACGCCAGCGATTTCTTTTCCGACAAGACTCACTTTAAAGCGTGAATTCTTAGGGAATCGAACAACCATCGTATCGCGGATGGTCACATCCGCAATCCGTTGGCCGACAATACATTTTCCCAAATCTCTTTTGATTGTTTCGACTTCCGGTAACTCAGGCATGACGTTCCTTGCGGATTTTCCCAATTAACTGTTTCAAGGCGCTCTCGGCTTCCTCAATATCATCGGCCTTAATCATTCCGTCCACATCCCAATTACCAAAATCAATAATTGGACGCTTGTAGACAAGGCCATAGGAGATCTCCGAGCGGGTCCCATGGCTTCCAGACATGGCAACGATGATATCGGCCGAACAAGCGACAATGGCATTTCGGGCATAACCAATGGAGGTAGGTAGAGCGATGTCAATATAGGGGTTGGCATCAGCTTTTTCCTTGCCCGGAAGGATGCCAATTGTCAGGCCGCCGGCTTCTTTGGCCCCTTTGGCGGCCGCCTTCATAACCCCATCCAAACCCCCACAAACCAAAATTGCCCCATTTTTAGCAATAATATGGCCTATTTGAGAGGCCTTTTCGGCTGTATCCGGAGTCATCTGGTGACCACCAATTACAGAAACCGTAACTTTTTGCCCTATTTTTCCTTTTTTAACCATGATAATTTACTTATAAACTTCCACTTCAAACATAAATTAAACTATAATTTATATTAACTAACCCATTATATAAAATTTTTAAACACTATATATGGGTAATTTACTCCACTTCAAATAAAACGCGCCTGGCGGGAATCGAACCTGCACACACAGCGCCGGAGGCTGTTGCCCTATCCGTTGGGCTACAGGCGCAAACTACATTAATCTTTTATTCAGAATGGTTTGCGCCTAGTCCCGAGCCACCCTCGCTTTATTCCAGGTGGCGAGGGACAGGCGCAATATCAATTAGTTTTCCTTAGTCTGATACGTCACGCGGCCGGACAAAACTGTTGCTTCAACGCGGCCTTTTAATGTCTTTCCGATAAAAGGCGAATTCTTGGATTTCGAGGCAATGTCTTCTTTTCTAAAAATCCATTCTTTATCCGGATCGATAATGGTAATGTCGCCGTCATTGCCTTCTTTAATGACACCTTTTCGTTTCAAGCCCACAATGCAAGCCGGCTGGGCCGACATTTTTTCTGCAATTTGAGGCAGGGTCAGGATTTTGGCGTGAAAAAGCCCCATCATAACAAGCCCCACAGCCGTTTCAAACCCGATCATTCCGAAGGGCGCGTGATCGAACTCTAACTCTTTTTCTTCATGCGTATGCGGCGCGTGATCGGTTGAAATACAATCAATGGTTCCATCACGCAACCCTTCTTTGATGGCTTCAAGATCCTCTTTGGAACGAAGCGGCGGATTAATTTTGGTATTGGTATCAAAAGATTTCACGGCTTCATCGGTTAGCGTAAAATGATGAGGACAAGCTTCCGCGGTCACTTTAATTCCTTGTTTTTTGGCAGTACGAATCAATTCTATCGAACGCTTCATGCTCATGTGGGCAAAATGAATTCTGGTGCTTAAATAATGGGCCAACTCGATATCGCGGGCAACAATGATCGATTCGGCAAGCCCCGCTTGGCCGCGTAACCCCAAAATCGTCGAGGTATAACTTTCGTTCATAACGCCTTTGGCGCTCGCATGTGGGTCTTCACAATGTTCGATTAAAAGAATATTGGCCATTTTAGAATATTCCATGGCCAATCGCATCAGTTGGCTGTTAGCAACACTTTTTCCGTCGTCGGAAAGCGCCAGACATCCGGCCGTTTTCAATTCAAAAATATCGCTCAATTCCTCGCCCTTTTGCCCTTTGGTAATAGCCCCAATGGGAATAACATTGACTAACCCCACACGGCGCGCTTCTTTAATAATCCCTTCGACAATCATGCCGTTATCAATGACGGGATTTGTGTTGGGCATACACATGACTGTCGTAAAACCGCCTTTGGCTGCCGAGCGGGAACCGGTTTCGATTGTTTCCTTATCTTCCCGTCCGGGCTCGCGCAAATGACAGTGCAAATCAATCAGTCCCGGAAAAGCATATTGCCCTTTGGCATCTAAAATTTTATAGCTGCCTGCCGAAAGCTTCTCGCCGATTTTCGTTATCGTGCCGTTTTCGATTAAAATATCGAGCGGTCGATCGGAGATTTTGTCGGCATTGACGATTCTAACGTTTTTAATGAGTATCGACATAATTTTCCTTTATCCTAAATACTGACCGGCGTTTCGTCTTTGGCTCCCAATAACAAATATAATACGGCCATACGGATGGCGATTCCGTTTGTAACTTGCTGCAAAATGACCGAATATTCTCCGTCGGCCACCTCCGCCGCGATTTCGACACCGCGATTGGTCGGCCCGGGATGCATAATGATAATATCTTTCTTGGCTTGTTTTAACCGTTCCTTGGTAATTCCGAAATTTTTTGAGTATTCGCGGATCGACGGCAGGAATTTTTCGTTTTGCCTTTCCTGCTGCAAACGCAGGAGCATCAAGACATCGCTTTCTTTAATGACGCTGTCAACATCATAAGTCATCTTGGCACCGGTTTTTTCGATTCCGACGGGCATCAATGTCGATGGCCCGCAAAGCGTGACCTTGGCACCAAGTTTCGTCATACCCCAAATATTGGAACGGGCCACGCGCGAATGCATGATATCTCCGACAATACCGATTTTTAATCCCGCAATCTTACCGAGCCTTTCTTGAATTGTGAAAATATCGAGCAATGCTTGGGTCGGATGTTCGTGGCAGCCGTCACCGGCGTTGATAATCGACGGCTCTAAGGCGTCCGCTAAAACTTTCGGAACACCCGAACAGGCATGACGCACCACAATCATGTCCACGTTCATGGCTTCAATATTTTTGGCCGTATCTAAAATGGATTCACCTTTGGAAAGCGAACTGCTAGTCCCGGAAATATTCAGCGTATCGGCGGAAAGGCGCTTAGCGGCCAGCTCAAATGAGGTGCGCGTACGCGTCGATGGTTCAAAGAAAAGCATAACAACGGTTTTCCCGCGAAGAGCCGGGACCTTTTTGATTTCGCGGTTGGAAACTTCGCGCAGCGATTTGGCTGTTGTTAAAATGAGTTCAATTTCTTCACGGCTTAATTCTTCTAAATCTAGCAAATCATGTTTGGTCCATTGTGTCATTTTTTTACCTTGATTACACAGATTCCTTTCGATTACACAGATTAAAGCATAAATCGTTTAATTTGACAGCTCTTGCTTCCAAAATTTATCAATAAACCAACGTGCAGGCCCGACACCTTGAGATAAGATAGTAATTGATATTTAAAAACATCCGGCACTACGGTTGTTAAGGCTTTGATTTCAACAATAACTTTGCTCTCAACAATCAAATCTAATCGTAATAACCCCACTTTTTTATCTTTGAAAAATACTCCAAATTCCTTTTCTGTCTCAAAGTTTAATCCCGCTTCTTTAAGAACTAGCTTGAGTGAATTATGATATATCTTTTCATGGAAACCAGGACCAAGTTCTGTATGAACCCGAAAACAGCAAGCAATAATTTTCTCAGTTAAAGGATCTTTTTCTTCCATCTGTGTAATCTCTTTTAAAAATCTGTGTAATCATAATTAGTTTTTACTTTTAATCACAACTTCGTCTTCCACATTGTCGGATTCTTTAAGTTTTACCTGAACGTCCTGATCCTGGGATGTGGGGATATTTTTCCCGACGTAATCGGCGCGGATGGGAAGCTCCCGGTGGCCGCGGTCAATCAAAACAGCAAGCTGAATGTTAGCCGGCCGGCCAAAATCAATCAGGGCATCTAATGCCGCGCGAATCGTGCGGCCAGTAAATAAAACATCGTCGACTAAAATGACATTTTTATCGGTGATATCGAAATCGATTTGGGTTTCGCGCAAAACCGGCTTGGCGGAAATCAGGCTTAAATCATCACGGTAAAGCGTAATATCCAGCGCGCCTAAGGGGACTGTTTTGCCTTCGACTTCTTTAATGCATTCATTCAGTCGCGACGCCAAAATAGCGCCGCGATTTCGAATGCCGATAATGCACAGGCTTTCGATTCCCTTATTTTTCTCGATGATTTCGTGGGCCACACGCATCAGCGCGCGGCGAATAGCTTCTTTATCTAGGATTTTTGACGGATTGGTCATTCTGTCCTCTGGAGATCCCTCGGCTCCCCCGCCGTCCTGCATTCTGCGGGACAAGAGGCGGGGTCGCTCGGGATTATTTCGCACTTATGAGTTATGTCACTTCGTTCCGTAACTCATGTGCTCAATAAAAAAGCCCGGCTGTCGATAAGCCGAGCTCATTAAATTTTTTCGAAACGATTTCATTTTATCTCCTTACCAGTCTCACAGGACCAGCTTAAAGGCTAATTGTTGTTCCAAATATAACAGTACATTTCTTACTTGTCAAGGAGGAAAATCAGTCCGCCTGATTAATTAAAATAACAAACTCGCCCTTGGGCTTGGATTTGAAAAAATGTTCCAAAAGCTCACTCGCGGGGGCTGTTTTGATTTCTTCAAATTTTTTAGTCAGTTCGCGGGCCACAACAACGATTGGGTCGCCCAAAACGTCACTAATATCTTTGAGCGCCTTTAAAAGCCTGTGCGGCGATTCGTAGAAAATGACGGTACGCGATTCGCCTTTTAGGCTT
>CAZEUO010000033.1:0-9157 GCA_964515035.1 uncultured Planctomycetales bacterium | reverse complement strand
AAACCCTTCAAAAATGAAATTGTGTGCGGGCAAGCCCGACAACGACAAGGCGGCAATCAAGGCCGTCGGTCCCGGAATGACAGCCACAGGAATATTATTGTCTTTGGCTAATCGAATCAAATGAAAGCCCGGATCGCTAATGCCCGGCGTTCCTGCATCCGTAACAAGGGCGATATTTTTTCCCTCTTGAAGCAGCTTTAAAATATAATCGCCTTTTTTAATTTGATTGTGTTCGAAATAACTCGTCAACGGAGTTGTGATGCCGTAATGGTCGGTGAGGATTTTGGTGTGGCGCGTATCTTCGGCGGCAATCAAATCAACGGATTTGAGGGTTTCAATAGCGCGAAGAGTAATATCTTTGAGATTTCCAATGGGGGTCGAAACAATGTAAAGCATTACTCAACCGTAACAGATTTCGCGAGGTTACGGGGCTGGTCAACATCACATCCGCGCTTAACAGCGATGTAATAAGCTAAAAGCTGCAACGGCAGAACAACGATCAGGGGCGTTAATAATTCGTTTGTTTGAGGAACATAAATGACGTTATTGGCGTGCTGTTTGATGTCCTTGTCCCCAACGGTTGCTATCGCAATGATTTTTCCCCGGCGGGCGCGAATTTCCTGCATGTTCGAAATCATTTTATCGTAAACAGCAGATCGGGTTGCGATACACACAACCGCGCGGTACTCATCAATTAAAGCGATCGGTCCATGTTTCATTTCACCGGCGGCGTAGCCTTCGGCCGGAATATAGGAAATCTCTTTTAACTTTAAGGCCCCTTCCAAGGCCGAGGGAAAATTAACATTGCGGCCTAGAAATAAAAAGCATCCGAAATGGGAATTGGCACGCGCGATTGCGGCAATTGCGCTCTTTGATTTTAAGATACGGTTGAAAACGGCGGGAATAGATTTTAAATCCTGAATAATTTTTGCAGCTGTTTTGGACGAAAGCGTTTTTCGGGTTTCAGATAATTTCAACGCCAAAAGAAAGAGCATCCCCAGCTGGGCCGTATACGCTTTCGTTGAAGCAACCCCGATTTCGGGGCCGGCATGCGTATACAAAACCCCGTTGGATTCGCGGGCTAAAGACGATCCGACGACATTGCAAATCGAAACAATTTTGGCACCCTTGGATTTGGCCTCGCGAACAGCCGCCAGCGTGTCAGCGGTTTCGCCGGATTGGCTAATCGCAACAACCAATGTTTTCTTGCTTATTAAAGGCGTTCGATAACGAAATTCACTGGAGAGATCAACCCACACAGGGACTTTGGCAAATTGTTCGATGATATATTTTCCGACCATTCCGGCGTGATAGGCTGTACCGCAGGCAACGATAATAATGTTTTCCATTTGCCGCAGTTGTTGATCATTTAAGGAAAGACCATCGAGTGCAACGTGGTTTTGCTTAATGCGCGAGGAAAACATCTGCGAGAGCACTTTAGGCTGCTCGTGGATTTCTTTGAGCATGAAGTGGGCAAAACCCTCTTTTTGGGCGGTCCCGGCATTAAAATGAACCGTATCAATTTTTGGAGAGACTCTTTTTCCGGAAAATGAAAAAATATCAATCCGGTCTTTGCGAATGGCGGCCAATTCCTGGTCTTTTAAGTAAATGACTCTTTTGGTTTTATCCAAAATCGCCGGGACATCTGAAGCGATAAAATTTTCCCCCTTCCCGACACCGAGAATCAAGGGCGATCCGACGCGGGCCGCAATCAACAAATCAGGTTCATCTTCACAGATGATTCCCAGGGCAAAGGCCCCTTTTAAATCTTTGATGGCCCTTTGGACGGCGGAAAAAAGATCCCCCCGATAATAACTTTCAATCAAGTGAGACACGACTTCTGTATCGGTTTCGGACTGAAACCGGTGGCCTTTTTTCTTAAGCGTCTCTTTAAGGTATTGATAATTCTCGATAATGCCGTTGTGAACGACGAGAATTTTATGGGAACAGTCAAAATGCGGATGGGCGTTTAAGTGGCTGGGTTTTCCGTGGGTTGCCCAGCGGGTATGAGAAATGCCGGTTGTTCCTGATGGAAAACCGTTTGATTCAATTAAGCGGACAAGATCCTTAATTTTGCCCTGTGTTTTTCTAAGAGCAATCTTGCCGTTTTTGCTGTTGATGATCCCCACGCCGCTGGAATCATAACCGCGATATTCCAGCTTGCGAAGGCCATCAATCAAAATAGGTGTCGCCTCTTTAGATCCAACATAACCGATTATGCCGCACATAGTTATTTCTTGGCAGCTTTTTTTGCGAGGGGCTTAACATGAACAAGGGTTATGGCTCTTTTATAATTACCTTTTTTCCTTGTAAAATAGATTTCACCGTCACAAGCCGCCGTCAAGAGCGTCCTGCCGAGAACATTAACCCCTGGCTGCCATCGATCCCCTTCGCGCGTTAGGACCGTCCCGGCTTTGACCTTTTGACCACCGGCCACCTTAATCCCGCGCGTCTCTTTATAAAATTTACTTGATATTCCACCACGTCGAGCCATGACAATTTTCCTTTCAATCCAATAATTGTTGGATAATTACTTTCCCTTCTTAGCACCTTCTTGAGCGCCCTGAAGGATTTGGTCAATCTCTTGTTTATAGGCCGCGAGATCCCGCGCATTGGTCTTTTTACCATTAATAAAAAACGTCGGCGTGCCTTGGACACCCGACTGACCGGCAACAGCCATGTCTTCGCCAATAAGTTTTTCCCACTTGGCATCGTTGTCTTTATAGTCTTTTATAAATTTTTCGGCGTTGAGGCCGAGTTGTTTGGCTAATTCTTCAAATTTGGCATCCGACAATTCGCGTCCGTTTTGAAAGAGCGCCTCAACCATTTCCCAATACTTTCCCTGTTCACCTGCCGCTAAAGCCGCTTTGGCTGCAGGACGGGCCTGAGGATGAAAACTCAACGGAAAATTCTTAAAAACAAAATTGACATCTTTAGGGTAGGTCTTCATTACTTCGCCGACAACCGGATGAAATTTTTGAGAATACGGACACTGGAAATCTGAAAATTCGACAATCGTGACCTTGGCATTTTTATTTCCTTTGACAGGCGAACTTCCAACACCAATGTTATAAACTTTGTTGGAATCCTGCGCCGGCGGCATGGCCTGTGCAGGCCCGGGGATATTTTTTCCGCCCAAAGCCTGAAGCGAATAAAGGATCGTCATCTGTTTGGCTTCAATAGTCGCAAGCCTTTGTTCAATAGTTTTTTGCGATGCGGCAATGGCAGTTAGCTGCTCTTCAACGGATTGCGCCTTTGGTTCTTCGGCATAAATCGAAGCCGTTAAAAAAGTAATACAGAAAGAGGTGACCAGCGTAACAAATACATAAAGCACTTTTTGAGCCATTTCTTTTCTCCTTTTTATTGCCTGTTATGGTTATGATTGTTCGATAACGATACGTTTCCAGTCCTGGTAAAAAGTGTCCATGAGGTCTGATTTGAGGGCGGGGTCCATGTGGAGAATGCGGGCCCCGTAAGCACAAATTTGTTTTGCGGGGTCATGCTGGGCCCAGACAATGCGCGCATCGCAGGCGATGGGCCGCGCGAAAGAAGGAGCGTGGATTTCCAAATGATGAACCTCATTTTTATCTAAGCGATGAGCAGAATGAAACGCTAAGCCCTTGCGGCTCAAATTGTAGAGAAATCCCTTTTTTTGCTGATCCTCGAGGTCCACAATACACTCTCTTGAATGCACACAGGGAAAACGAGGATCGTTTCTTTTTTCGGATTCCATTTTTTATTAGTCCATATTATCTTGTGTTTCAACGGGTTCGGTCGTTGTAACTTGTGAGGATCTCTGGTGAGCAGCCTTTAAAATAGCCTGATCGTATAAATAATTTTCCCAATCCAAATCAGCCGAAAACTTTTTGACATTTGCTTCCGTCTGCTGCGCCATAACCTCGAGCTTGGTCATTAAAACAATATAGAATATCCCAAGCCCTATGACCGTCAAAAGAAAAGTTAAGCTTCGACTCACCATTTTTTCATCCATTTGACCCGCTTTCTTTCGACGGCTATCAGTTTATCTCAAAACACTCCTTTTTTCAACTTCCATTTTTGAGCAGAGACAATGCTTGGAAAAAAGCGGCAAGTCCGTTGGTGAGAGGGAAAAACTACATTAACTTAATTTTTCCGTACTTAGTTAACAGGTGCTGAATGTCCTGCCAGCGCTTGCTGCAGCCAAAAACAGCGACAATGATCGTGCTGTTGCCGTTGATCAGATAACCGACAAAACAATATTTGGCCTTTTTTGTATAACCGGTTTTTCCGTAAACCATTTTCTTCCAACCTTTTGATAATAACTTATTAAAACTTCTTAAATGAATCGTCCGGCCGCCTTCGGAGACAATCATTTTCTTTTTATACTGCAAGGCTTTTTTAAAGAAATGATGTTTCAAAGCCTCTCGGAAAATTAAATACATATCGTAAGCCGTTGTGTATTGAGAGGTTTTTGTCGGTAACCCGTGGGGGTTTGCAAATTTAGTCCGTTTGGCACCGAGCTGCCTGGCGCGTTTGTTCATCATGTCAACGAAGGCGGACTCGGACCCTGCCACGGCCTCCGCCAAGGCAACGCTGGCATCATTGGCAGATTGCATTAAGGACGCATACAATAACTCTGAAACCTTATAGCGTTCCCCCGCCCTTAATCCTGCCTTGCTGGGCTGGACAAGAGTCGCATGCCTGCTAATAGTAACAACCTTATCCAAGGGAAGCTTTTCCAGAACTAAAAGGGCCATCATGACTTTGGTCGTGCTGGCAGGCGCAACTTTGAGGTTGACATTCTTCCCGTAAAGGCGTTTGACCTTCGTTGAATCGGAAAGGATGGCAGATCTGGCGGTAAGGACGTGAAGTTTCCTCTTCGTCTTTTTTGCCGCAAAGGTTTCCGACGAAAGCAAAAAAACGAAAAGGAAACAAAGCATAAATGCGACAAGCGATGTGGGTCGTTTCATGTTCGTCACAATTTTACATCAACGGCGGAAAAATGCAATGTGCGGTTTGTAAAATTTCGGGATCATGCTCTAAAAAGAAGATTTAAAAAATCTCTTGACATACCCCCCTGGGGTATGATATCCTCTCATCAGATTGAAGGAGAGAATATGGCAACATCAAAAATACAGTTTCCTAGTCATAACGACCAAACGGTTTCTCTAAAAAGAATCGAAGGGCAAATCCGCGGCATTGCCAGGATGATTCAAGAAGGCCAATATTGCGTCGATGTCATCAATCAAATCCAGGCAGCGACAAATGCCTTACAAAGGGTCTCCGAAAAAATATTTGAAAAACACCTGCAACACTGTGTCGCCTCCGTCCTGACGGGCAAATCGCAGCGGGAACGGCAAATAAAAATCCAAGAAGTCCTCGGTATTATCCATAGGATGCATGGTTAAATGTTCAACCGGAAATCAACAATGAAAAAAATTCTGACTTTCGTAGTCATTGGGATTCTTATTGGCGCGGCGACATTTTGCTGTTGTACAGCGGGCCTTGCCTTTCCGACTCAGGAACACTCCTGTTGCGCCAAAAACTCTGCAGATCATTCTCATGAACAATGCAGCTTGCAAAACAATCAACCCCTGCAACACCATTCTTGCGAATGCCAAAAAATATCGAGCGTTCTTCCCTCCGTTGATTTTAAAATAACAAACTCACTAGCTTGGACTCAGTTATTCGTCAATCCTTGGACTTGCGTAACCCTTGTCAAAATCTTTGTCCATCATCCCCAGCAACACCTTACCGTTTTTGGTTCACCACCCGATCTTTTTGCCTCTTTAATTCCTTTTTCAAAAAACCCTGTCCTACGCCTCTAAAATTCTTCCTTAAATTTTCTTGTCTTAAAACCGGCGCTGTTCCATCGGAAAAATGTAATTAACTACAAAAGGAGGTCCTTATGAAATACTTTAAACTTTTACTTGCCATCTTTTTACTGACTGTCTTACCACAGTTAGTGAAAGCCGAAGAAACCCTTATGCCGGCCGCAGAAGATCAACCGGCAGCTTCCCAGACATCAACGCCAATAGAAATAGGAAATAAATTCTGCCCTGTTAGCGGGGAAAAAGTGGGCGGCATGGGCGAAGTCGTCAAGTATGAACACGAAGGAAAAGTCTACAACTTCTGCTGCCCGATGTGTCTCAAGGATTTTAAAAAAGATCCGCAGAAATACATTAAAATCCTTGAAGAGAAAGGCGAATTAAAAAACGCAGTGCAGACAGAGTCAAGTGAACACCAGGACGATCATCATGACCATGATCATGATAAGAAATAATGATTGATTCTTTATGCTGAGAAAGTTGCAGCGTATAATAGGTTTGTGCGGGAAGCGCCAATTATTTAAAACACATGGCGCTTCCCGCGCAAGAAATGAGGATGAGTATGTATTTCTGCCGTGTTTTATCAAAAAAACAAATGTTAGTTTTTCTTTGTTGCTTTCTTTTGACGGCGGGGCCTTCGAAAATGATTTCTATTTCGTATGCCCAAAGTGCTGGTGAGAATCCAACAACGCTGAAATTATTTCTAACGGAAGCGCTCGAAAACAATAGGAATTTAAAAGAAGCCAAAGAGCTTTTAGCCGCTGCCAAACACCGCATTCCGCAGGCCTCCGCCCTGCCGGACCCAACGGCAGGGACGGATTATATGGGTGAGATGCTGGAAACTCGCTTAGGGCCGCAGGAAAATACTTACGAGTTTGAACAGATGATCCCCTTCCCGGGAAAACTTCTGGAAAAGCGACAGATGGCGAAAGCTGAATTTAATGCCGCCCAAGCAAACGTGAAAAAAACCGAACGCGATGTTATTTTCAATGTTTCTGAAACCTACTTCGATCTCTATGCCACAGATAAAACGATCGCAACCGTTGAAGAAACTTTAGCGCTTTTGAAAAACTTTGAAGCGATCGCCCAAAACCGTTATGCCAGCCAAAGCGGATCGCAACGCGACGTTGCCAAGGCCCAAACCGAGGTTTCAGATACCTTACAAAAACTCTTTGTCCTGCGCCAGCAACGCAATACTCTCCAGGCAATGTTGAATAGCCTTTTGAACCGCAATCCCGGTTCTGAAATCAAAGACCTTACTAACATCTCTATTTCACCGCTTTCCTTAAACATCGACGAACTCACTCAAATGACAAAGGAAAATCAACCGGACTTAAAAGAGGCTCAAGCGATGCTGAAGCGCCAGGAACATGCCAACACCCTGGCCAAATACGAATACGCGCCGGATTTTTCCGTCGGATTTAAGTATTATGATATTGGAAATGGGATGACAACCGACCCTGAAGACGGGCGCGACGCCTGGATGATCCCTATCAAAGTTACTCTTCCTCTTTGGCAAAACCGGATTATCCCGGCGGTCCAAGAAGCCAAAAGGAATTTGAACGCCGCCCAGGCCCGGTTCGAACAGACAAAAAATACAATCGAATACGAAATCCGCGATGCCTTTTACCGCTTCACGGCATCCCAACAAACCGTTGAGCTTTATGAAAATGCGTTTCTTCCCGAAGCCGAATTGGCTTTCCGTTCTGATCAAGCCGGTTATGAAGCGGGGAAGGTCGATATTCTGAATTTAATTGATAGCGAACGCGTTTATTTAAACAGTAAAATTGCTTATTATCAGTCCAAGGCCGACGCGCTGAAAAGTTTTGCTGCTTTGGAACGCGCTGTCGGTATTGATTTAGTGGAGACGAAACCATGAAAAGAAAATTTTTGATTCTTCTAATCATTTTTGTTGCGGGAATTGCCGTTTTCGGATTAGCAACAAAAATTAATCATTCTTCGCATAATTCCGCCCAAAAAGCCACTTACTATTGCCCGATGCATCCAACCTACACTTCCGATCGCCCCGGGACATGCCCCATCTGTAACATGAGTTTGGTTAAGAAAGAAGTTGCCCCCGTGCAAGAACCCGCAGCTCATGACCATGCGGCCATGGCCCAAGGATCACAACAAACAGCGGATGGGAAAGATATTAATAAAAAAGCCGAAAGTATTTGTCTGATGCACAACTGCCCCAAATACCACGACGGGCAGTTGTGCCCCATGCTCGTTCTGGCAAAACCCGGTGAAGAAATCACCTGCCCGATTTGCGGAACCCATGTGATCGCTGACGATAAAACCGCAGCCGATCTTCAAACGCCGGACGGTTACGCTCCCGTTCTTATCACGGCGCAAAAACAACAATTGATCGGTATTAAAACATCAACCGTCGAACGTAAACAATTGACAAAAAACATCCGCACCGTTGGCACGATTGCCCACGATCCCGAACTTTACCAGGCCCAGGCCGAATATATTCAAGCCATTCAAGCCCACGAACGCGCCAAGCAGGGAACAATCCCTGAAATCACCGACCAGGCACAACGACTGGTTGAATCAACGCGCATCCGCCTTAAACACATGGGACTTAATGATGAATTAATCGCCGAAATTGCCACGTGGACAGAGCCGGAACACGGGCTTCTTTTTGCCCATCCGAGCGACCCGGTCTGGACATATGCAAAAATCTACGAATACGAATTACCTCTCGTTCGTGTCGGACAAGAATTAACGGTCGACGTCCCCGCCCTTGCGGGGCAGACATTTCTGGGAAAAATCCGCGCGATTGACTCCATGGTCGATCCTATGACGCGCACCACCCGCATCCGCGCCCAAATCGAAGATCCTCAAGGTCAATTAAAACCTGATATGTATGTCAATGCCACAATCAATATTGATCTCGGTAAAACTCTCACTGTCCCGCAGGATGCTGTTTTTGATACGGGAACCAAAAAGATTGTTTTCGTTGATAAAGGAAAGGGACTTTTTGAGCCGCGCGAAGTCGTTGTCGGCGCCAAGACCGATAATGATTACGAATTAAAAAGCGGAATTGCTGAAGGTGAAATTGTTGTCGTCAACGGCAATTTCTTAATCGATTCCGAGAGCCGACTTAAGGCCGCTTTAGAGGGCATGAGTACCTCCGGAGGCCATCAACATGGCCAATGATTATCCTGAATTGACAAAAAAAGAAGGCCTGGCCGAAAAACTGATCGAATTTTCGGCAAAGAATAAATTTCTGATTCTGATTTTTACCGCTGCCCTTATTATCGGGGCTGTCTGGTCGATCAAAAACGTCCCCCTCGACGCCATTCCCGACCTTTCCGATACGCAAGTCATTATTTATTCGCGTT
>CAZEUO010000032.1:0-20512 GCA_964515035.1 uncultured Planctomycetales bacterium | reverse complement strand
CGATTGCTTTAGGTTCCGCGTCCCGCAAAGCGGGACGCGGAATCAATTCGGCCAGTGGTTTGCGTTCACTTTCGTTCCGTAAACCACGGTCTCATTGAGGTCAGCCCCCAGCGGGGAAAATCAGCATTTAGAATTATGGTCAGTTTTACGCATGCCTGAGAAATCACCATAATTATATTGACTCGGCCCTGACGCAGCGATAGATTAAGAATGACAATTTGAAAACGTGGTGACGTTCGAAGGGCCAAATCCGCCACGATAAAAATCAAAAACCTTCATCGTTAAAACAACGGTGAGGGATTTTTTATTTTGAAAAAACTTTTGGATTCCAAAGGCAGTTTAAAGAGAAAGGAGGGGTGAGGAGCGTTAATTTTAAGCGGCCAGAGGTGTCGAAAATTTTTCGGTTAAGTTTGATAAAGATAAAACGGTAAGAGTGATTTGAGGAGAATTAAATGGAAAACGGGGGGATTTTAAAGAATTCACAGATTATTATTTTAGGAGTATGTATTGCGGCGGCAACAATTGTGGCGAGCGTGATTTTGTCGCAAGGGGCTTTGAAAATCATGAAATTCAGTAAAGAGGTCATTAACGTGACCGGTTCCGCGCAACAGGAAATCAAAAGCGATTATATCATTTGGCGCTGTGGCTTTACCTATCGCGCGGCAAACTTGCCGACGGCTTACAAGAAAATTCAAGAGACTCTTTTAAAAGTTAAAACCTACCTTCTGTCTAAAGGGGTCAGTGAAAAAGAAATGATCGTCGACCGGATTGTGACGACAGAAATTTATAAAAAAAGTAAAGAGGGTAAAGACACCAACGAGGTCGAATCCTATGAATTAGGCCAGGCGGTGGAAATCCGTTCCAATGATGTCGCTACAATCGATTCTGTTTCTCGGGAGTCCACGGATCTTATCAACGAGGGGATCCAGTTTATCTCATCGCCGCCGCAGTATTTCTATACCAAACTCGATGAGCTTAAAATTGAAATGCTGGCCAAGGCCACCGAAAACGCCAAACAAAGAGCCACAAGCATGGTCCAATCAACCGGAAACAAGATCGGCAGTATCCGTTCGGCGCGAATGGGAGTGTTCCAGATTACCCCGGTGACTTCGACTGATGTTTCGGATTGGGGAGAAAACGACACCAGCGCTTTGGATAAAAAGGTCATGGCGGTTGTGGGGGCTACGTTTGCGATAGAATAGTTATTGTCATTACGCATGTATTGACAAAATAGGACATCTGTTTTATACTTTGGGTATGACTAGGCAAAGCAAAACCCTACAGCTTCAAATCCGGGTATCGCCGCAGGAAAAGGCGGCAATACGCCGTTATGCAAAAGAAGCCAATATCGGCCTGTCCCAGTGGATTTTAGACCGGATTTTTCCACCTGCCCAACAAACGTTTCAAGACCTGCTGGCCCGGATGAAAAACGCGCCGGACCCGAAGAATGTTTTTGCGGAAATCAACGACCTTTTGACGGCGGCGGCCGGCGATGAATTTGATGTGGTTGTCAGCCGGCCGCCGCCGGAATCATTGTCCGATTACCAGCGGAATTATGTCGCGGCCATGGTGGAATGCGCGGCTGTCTTAAAAGGGCGGAAGGCCCCGCCGTGGGTTGAAAATGTCCTGCCGCTAAAAGAGCCGGTTTTCGGTTCCGATTTGCAGAACTTAAGACTTTACCTGTTGACCCATTCGCCGCCGCCTTTCCGCCGCCGGAATATTTTTATCGACTCGACAATCGGAAAACGGGTGTAACCTATGCCGTCTTTAACAAAGGCCGATATCGAACGTTTGTTTACGCTTTTAAATGACCAGATGAGCCGGGAATCCCTGGAAGGGGAAGTTTACCTTGTCGGCGGCGCGGTCATGTGTCTGGTTTTTAACGCGCGGGCCTCCACCAAGGACGTCGACGCCTATTTTCAGCCGGCCCAAAAAATCCGCGAGGCCGCCGCCAAAGTCGGCGTTCAAACCGGATTGAAAGGCGATTGGCTCAACGACGCGGTCAAAGGCTACTTCAGCGACAAAGGCGAATATGACGCGTTTATGCAATTAAGCCACCTGCGGGTGTTTGTGGCTCGGGCCGAATATTTATTGGCCATGAAGTGCCTGGCCATGCGTATCGGTGAGGAATTTCACGATCTGGACGATGTTCGTTACCTTATCCGTTATTTAAACTTAAAAACCTATCCGGACGCTTGTACAGTGATGATGAGGTTTTATCCGTTAGAGCGGTTTCCGCAAAAGACACTGTACGCGTTAGAAGAAATTTTCGAAAGGAAATTGTAACTCGTGTTTATTTATCAAAGAAAATTATCTTACGGCCTGATTATTTTTTGGATTTTGGCTTTGGTTTCTTTTTCCTTCGCCGACACCATCACCTTAAAATCTGGCGAAGTGCTGGAAGGGAAGGCGATCATGACATCGGCGACAACGGTTTGGTTTCAAGACGCGGCGGGGAAGATCAAAGAATATCCTCTTTCCGATGTCGAAAAGCTTGAAAAAAGCCCTGTCGCGCCCATAAAAACGGTTACCCCGCCAAAAGCAGACATTCAAGAGCAAGTTCAAACCCAATCTCAAACGACTCAAAAACCGGCCGAACAGCCGCAGTATCTGGAACATCAACTGTTTTTGATTTATGTCCCCTCCGGAATTGACCCAAAAAAGAAATACCCCTTGGTGATTGCGCTTTCTCCCATCGGTGATGCACAGACCATGATTAATACCTGGGTGGGGGTTGCGGAAAAATTCAAATGGATCATCGTTGCCTCCAAAGAATTTAAAAATAACGTCGACATGAACCCAATTTTTGCTAGAATTGTGGAGAATTTAAGGGTGATGGTCAATGATTTTCCGATCGATAAATCCCGGATTATCGCAACCGGTTTATCCGGCGGAGGGATGGGGTCCCACGCCTTTGCGTTTTCCTATCCGAATCTGATATCCGCGGTTGTGATTAACACCGGAAAAATTGATGACTATTTTTTGAGTCAAAAAAATCAATACCCTAAGAGAAAGGCAGTCGTGTTTTTGGCAAGCCCAACCGATTTTCGTTACGAGGAAATGAAGCGCGACCGGATATTCTTGCAAAGCCTGGGGTGGAAAACAAAGTGGATCGAGTTTAAAGGCGGGCACACGCTGGCGCCGGAATCGAGTTATAACGAGGCCGCCCAGTGGTTTAGGGATCAGTTAAACTACCGTAATTAAAATGGAGAACTTGAGTATGAAACAGTTTGTGTGCTTTGGGACGTTAGGTATTTTAGGGATCATGTTAAGTTTTATTAACCCGACAAACACGAATGCAGAGGGAGCGACAATGGTTGTTTTGGAAACGACACAGGGGAATATTGAATTGACACTTTTTAACGATGTGGCGCCGAAGGCGGTCGAGAATTTTACCGGGCTTGTCAAAAAAGGCTACTACAACGGGATTATTTTTCACCGGGTCATTAAAGATTTCATGATTCAATGCGGCGACCCGACCGGGACCGGAAGCGGGGGAGAAAGTATTTGGGGAAGGCCGTTTGAAGATGAAGTTACGCCAAATAAGAAATTTGACGGCCCCGGAATTCTGGCCATGGCCAATGCCGGCCCCAGCACCAACGGCAGCCAGTTTTTTATTACAACCGTCGCGACACCCTGGCTTAATATGAAGCACACAATTTTTGGCGAGGTCACAGGCGGGATGGAGGTTGTGAGGGCACTTGAAAGTACTCCGGTTGGCCGTGGAGATAAGCCGGTAACGGAGCAGAAAATAATCAAGGCTTATATTAAGGAATAACAAAGAATGGGTACCGAGAACCAACCCGGGCTTAACGATACGATCTCTGGTGTTTTATTGCTTGTGACAGCATTAGCTGTATTCTTGCTTATTTGGTTTTTACGGAAGAAGTAATGGTAGCCCCACGCGCCTCCTATTCGTCGGCGCTTTGGGGTAAATTCGCACTTATAATTTACGCTCCCCCGAAGGGGTCGCGTAAATTATGTGCTCATTTAACGGAGGGTGCAATGGAAAGTCGAAGGAAAAGCGTTTTAAAGGGCGTAACAGCATTGTTTATTTCAGTCATGTTATGTTGCGCGGGGCTTGTTTCGCAAGTGCTAGCCCAAGATTTTACTGCCGATATGAGCAGCCGTTACGGCAAAGAAACAATGAACGCCAAGATCTTTGTTTCCGGTGATAAAATGCGCATGGAGATGCAGGGAAGCATCATGATTATCCGCAGCGACAAAGGTGTCACCTGGATGGTCATGCCGTCCGAGAAGATGTATATGGAACAACCCATTGACGCACGCAGAACACCGTGGACCGCGACAAATTTTAACGGCGAAACCGCACGCGTGTCGATGGGCCAGGAAACGGTTAACGGCCAGCCGGCAGAAAAATTTCAGGTGACTTATACCGACAACGGAAAAACCGAGACTGTTTACCAGTGGCTCAACAGCAATCAGATGCCGGTTAAGGTGGAAGCCGTCGACGGCAGCTTTAGCACGGAATATAAAAATATTGCAACCGGCGCGCAAGCCGCGGATTTATTCGAAGTCCCGGCTGATTACCAAAAGATTGCTTTGCCGTCTCTTGGCATGGGAATGTGAAATAAAGCTGGTTTAATCCCCAAATAAGAGTATAGTTTAAGTAGAGATTAGCGAGTAGCAAGCTGTCAATAAAGCCGTAAAGGAGCCAAACTAACCTTTGCGGCTTTTTTTGTGCGACGCAAACGGGTTTCTCGAGGAGGGCAATATCAAAGCCATTAGATTTTCACATAAGGGCCGCAAATGCAGGGTGCGCAGCTGCAAACATAAATTGAGCATTTATAATCATGAGGAATTTTGCCACATTCATCTTGTTGCCAATATGCAGGACAGAAAGTATAGTGCCGCAAAACAAAGGGCCTAACGGCGTTTGGAATGGATGGAAAAAATATTTTAAAATACCCCTTGATTTAGTTTGAGGAGAAGAGTAAATTGAAATTGACAATTTGAGGACGTGGTGCAGTTGGAAGGGGTAAATCCGCCACGAAAAAAATCAAAAACCTTCACCGTTTAATAAAACAGTGAAGGATTTTTTTATGTGTATGAAAAAGATCATATTTGTCTTAGTTTCTGCATTCGTTTTAAACATCCTGCTTGATCCGGGCATGCTTCCGGCCCAAACGCCCAGCAAAGAAAATATTTTCGGCGGCATCAGTGACTTTATTTCCAACAAAGATGCTTTTGATGCCATTCAGGAAATCAAACGCCAGGTCAAAAAAGACCCAAAAAACAAAACGCTTTATCTCGCCTTAGCCGCGTACTACAACGAAACCGGCATGATCAAGGAAGAAATTAAGGTTCTTCGGGAGGTTTTAAAATTTCTTCCCGAAACCGACGAGGATCTTGGTGCGGTTTACAGCGGCCTGGCCTTTGCCTATATGTCCCAGGACAAATGGGATCAGGCCAAGAATCCGGTTGAAAAAGCGCTGGCGATCAATCCGCAAGACAATTCCGCGCTGGTTGTCAATTTGTGTTTCCTCATGCATGAAAGAAATTTTCCCAAGGCCGCTGAAGCGTTGGAAAAAATCCAGCAGATAACACCCGAAAATGACGGCTATCACGATTTTTATCTGTATTTGCTTGAAGAGAAATACCCCGATGAGGATATCTTACAGGTTTTTGAGGAGGGCATTAAGGCCAATCCCAAAAGCCCTTTTGCCCGGCGGATGATTGCGAGCGCTTTGCGCGCCCATGCCGGCGGTACGCAAAAAAATTTACCGCGTATCATTTCAGAATTTAAAAAAGCCATCAAGCTAAAACCCGATTACATCCCGACGTACATCAGCTTTGCCAATACTTATCTTTTTTTAGCAAGAGAAACTAAAGACAAATCCCACTATCAATCGGCCTTGAAATGGATGAAAAAAGCCAAAAAAATCGACCCGCAATTTGTGAGGATTTATTATAATTATGGTTTTCTGTACTCAATGATGGGTGAGTACGATAAGGCCATTGACAGTTATGAAAAGTGTGTTTTCATGGGATTAGAAGGCAAGGAGTTGTACCAAGGTTTGGCCGAGGCTTACAACAACAAGGCTTACGATTGTTACAAAACCGGGCAGTGTCTCAACGAAGGACTTAAACGGATTGATCAGGCGATTGCCATCAATCATTTTGACGCGCATTTTCTCAGTACCAAGGCCGAACTTCTCTATAAGATGGGCCGTTTTGATGAAGCATATCGTTACATCCAACAGGCTATCGCGATTAACCCGGATGCAGAGGAAATTAAGCAGGACCTGATAAACATTGAAACGGCACTTAAAAAAACGAAGTTGCCGCAGGATTTTTGAGTTTTATTGACACCTCAACGGTTTAAAATTACAATACTGCGACATGGCCAGGCAAATTTTAATTATCGGCGGGGGAATAAGCGGGCTCTCGCTCTTGCATTACTTAAAAAAGAAATATACCGGCCGCAGCGACGTTGATATTCGGCTGATTGAGAAAAACGAATATTTAGGCGGTACCATCCGCACCATCCGGGAAGGGCCCTTCCGTTTTGAAACCGGCCCCAACGGCTTTTTATCCTCAAAACCCACCACTCTCGAATTAGTTAGAGACATTGGATTAGAGCAATCGCTGGTTGAAGCATCCGAGGCGGCGAAGAGACGTTTCCTTTGTTTAGGAAACGAGCTTCATGAAATTGCCGCCAGCCCAACTAGTTTTTTAACTTTCAAACCGTTTTCACTGTGGGATAAAATTCGCGTACCGTTAGAAATTTTTGTTCCTAGGGGAAAAAATCCGGATGAATCGGTTTATGATTTTGGCAAGAGGCGTTTGGGGCAAAATTTCTCTGAACTTTTTCTAGATGCGATGGTGACCGGGATTTATGGCGGGGACGTGCGCGAACTGAATTTAAAAGCAACATTCCCAAGGATTCACGAAATTGAGCAGACCTACGGGTCGCTTTTTGCCGGCATGATTCAGATCGGAATGAAGAAGAGGAAAGCAAAAAGCGACCCTCGCTTTAACGTTGAGCCCAAAGGGACACTCACGTCCTTTAAAGGCGGGATGGGGGAGCTGATTGAGGCGCTGGGCCGTAGGTACGCGGATTCGATTTCCCGAAGTGAAAAAATCATTTCCTTTACCCGGGCCAATAACCGTTTTATGGTCGAATCCGAAGGCGGCGCGTATTCCTGCGATGAAATATTTATTACAACACCGGCTTACAGCGCCGCCGAAATCCTCTTTCATTTCAATAAAACTTTAACGCGAGAATTACGTAACATCCCTTACGCGCCGATTGCGGTTATCGGATTAGTCTTAAAGCGCTCCGCCTTTGAAAAACTTCCGATGGGCTTTGGTTATTTGACGCCATCACGAGAAAAGAAACCTGTTCTGGGGTGTCTATTTTCCAGTAACATCTTTCCCGGCCGCGCTGATGGGGAACACTTTTTATTGCAGGTCATGATCGGCGGCAGCCGTCATCCGCAGATGGCCGGGTTTTCCAAGGACGAGCTGGTTTCGATGGCCCGCCAGGAAATTGCCACGGTTTTAAAATGTACCGAGGCGCCGGTTCAGGTTTTCTTTTTTAAATGGGAGAAAGCCATTCCTCAGTACACCAATAAATACGTTCAAGCCATGACCGTCATTGAAGAAGAGCTTTCCAATATTAAAGGCCTTTATCTGGTTTCCAATTACATTGGCGGCATTTCCCTCAACGACTGTGTCGGCAACGCCAAGTCCGCGGCACAGATGAGCGCACTATAATTTATAATTGAAACTTTGTTTGCCCTTTGTTACGTAATTTGCTAGGATGGATAAAATTTATGATACTGGTCGAATAATGATAATGGTCACATGTCACAAGGTCACCAGGTCACCAGACGAAAAACTTCTGCGTGTGACGTTGTGACTTGCCCGCCCCGGCTTTTGCAATTGGCGGGCCGGGGTGACGTTGTGACCTACTGCGTGAAGTTTTCTATGAAAGTTTTCATGTTTAGATTTTTGCTTTTATTGCTAGTATTTTCGACTGCGCTTTCGGCCTGCGCCAAGCAGGAGGAGAAGCGCGTTTTTGACGAAGTGACAATTGAAGCCCCCCGCGCTAATCTACCCGCTTTTGATTCCCACAAACACGATGGTATGGGCGGTTCTGCCGATGTGAGCAATCCCCACGCGGCCGTCGGTTTGCCCAGCCCGGAAGAAATGATGAAAAATCCCGAGTTTTTTGGTGCAATGGAAGGGGCGCCGGATATGAAAAATCCTCACGCGGCCGTTGGTTTGCCCAGCCCCGAAGAAATGGCCAAAAACCCTAAATCGAAGTCGGGAATGCCCACGGCAATGCCGGGTGGCGCGATGAATATGCAAAATTTACCCGCCGGAATGGACCAAAAACCAAGTTTAAATTTAAAGTGGAAGCTTCCGGTCGATTGGGTCCAGCGGGAAAGTACCGGAATGCGTCTGGCCACATTTTCGACCGGCAGCGATCAAAACTACGCCGAGTGCACCATTATTTCACTCGGCGGAGGAGCCGGGGGATTGGAATCGAATATTGTCCGCTGGATGGGGCAGGTCGCGATTCAAACTCCGCCGGCGGCGGAATTCCAGAAATTTCTTTCGCAATTGAATAAATTTAAAACACAGGACGGGTCATCGGCGACCTTCATTGATTTAACCTTGCTGCAAAAAGATGTATCTGACCTGGCACCCTCAATTTTGACAACGGTTGTTGAGTTTAACGACTTGATTATTTTCGTGAAACTTAGTGGTCCGAAGGCTGCCTTGGTTAAAAACCGCGAAAAGTTTTTGACTTTCTCTAAATCTCTGGATATCCGCGAATGAAAAGCCTGCATCAGACCATTGCCTCGTCCTGGGTTGTCCGCTTTATGACATCCGTTCGGATTACGGTTGTGTGTTTGGCGCTGTTGTTTATCCTGACGTTATGGGGGACAATTTATCAAATCGAATTCGGGTTGTATCCGGCGCAGGAGCGGTTTTTTAATTCCCTGTATTTTTTAATCTTTAATTTCATCCCCTTTCCCGGCGCGCGGCTGGTGATGGGAATCTTGTTTTTTAACTTTTTGTTTGTGGCGTTATTCCGCTTTAAATATGCCTGGCCCAATTTGGGCATTTTGATTATCCATGTCGGGATCATGCTGTTTTTGTTGTCCGGATTCGTGACACTTTATCATGCGGTTGAAACGCATTTGACGCTGGCCGAAAATGAAGGCGCCAATGTCTCCCGCGCCTATCACGATTGGGAACTGGCGGTCTGGAAGGACAGTACAGAAAAACATAAAGTTGTTGCTTTTGATTCCAAGAATTTTACGGCTGGAAAAGTTTTAAATTTCAGCGAATTCGCCGTTGATGTTTATGTGAAAAAATACTATCCCCATTGCAAGGCATTCGCGTCAACCGATCCCGCAAAGCCATCGGAAGCACTTAACGCTTCGGGAATCGGAATTTTGGAAGAAGAGAAGGCATCGCTTGATCCGGTTAAAAATACGCCCGGCGGGATCTTTGCGCTAGCCGATGCCGGCAAGATTTCCTCTGAGATTATTCTTTTCGGTGCTGAGATCGAACCGACCTCGGTTTTGATCAATGGTCAGAAGTATTTTTTTATGCTGCGCCCCAAGACCTATCCCTTACCGTTTGTTGTCAAGCTGATTGATTTTCGGATGCAGCTTCATCCCGGGACACAGATGGCGAAAAGTTTTGAAAGTACCGTGGAGGTCCGGACGCCGGAATTATCCCGGGAATCGATCATTTCCATGAACAATCCTTTGCGTCATAATGAATACACCTTTTACCAGTCGTCGTATGCGATTGATCCCCAAAGAGGCGAGATTTCAACGTTGGCGGTCGTCAAAAACTCCGGCCGGGTGATTCCTTATATCGCCAGTGGCGTAACATCGCTGGGCTTGCTGTACCACTTTTTGGCGATGATTTTTCCGAAACTCGTGAAGCGCTCAAGGGCTAGAAAATAAAATGAAAAATTTGCGGAAGGAATTGATTGTTTCGGTTGTTGCAGGGGTGGTTTTCATGCTTGCCGTTCCCGCATTTTGCGGCGAGCCTGCGAATCATGCGTCAATCTCCCTTCAGGAGTTCCGGAAAATCCCGATCCTTGAAGAAGGGCGGATTAAACCGATGGAAACCTACGCCCAGACGGTGCTTTTGCAGTTTTCCGGGCGCTGGTCATTCAATAAACTTTCGGCCGTTGAGTGGTTGGCTAAACTCCTTTTTACGCCTGAGGCAACGCATAAGGACAAGGTCTTCTTGGTCAATAACCCGGAAGTGGCGCTGGCAATCGGAATCATTCCCGAGGAAAAGCGCCGCTACAGTTTTGCGCAGCTTGAGCCCGGATTTACAAAGTTAGATACGCTGGCGATGAGCGCCGATCAGATCGAGGAGAAAAAGCGCTCGCTGGTGGAAAGCGAATTACTGCGGTTGTACGGAAATCTCCGCCTGTATATGGATTTGTCACAGGCGTTTCAATTTGCCGTGCCCGCGGAAGACTTTGCCGTTACCAATTCCGAGGTTCGGGCGAAATTGAAGTTACCGCAAAGCTCCGGCGAATTCAGTTTTATCGATATCGCGTCACGGGCCGATGGGCTGCAAACGGTTGCCGATTCGCTGCAAAATAAACCGCAGGAAAAATGGAGTCAATTTGAGAAAGATACCTTTAGCCTATTGAACAACCTCTACCAGTGGTCGATGCACTTTAGGGGGATGCGCTTTCACATGATCGCTCCGATTAAGGAAAACGAAGTGGTGTGGTTAAGCCCCTGGGACGCGATGGCGGAGGAGTTTCAAAATGACCCAATCCGCGGCGAATTAATTGCGTTAGGCGAAATGGCAAAGAGTTTTGTTGCCAACGATCAAAAAGAATTTGACGGGGCGAACGCGCGGTATTTGCAATCTCTGGGGTCGCGGACCGGCAATATTCGCGCCTTAAAATTTTTACCCCTTGAGCTCATTTACAATTCCCTGAAGCCCTTTGCGTATTCACAATTTTTTTACTTTTTGGCGCTTGTCTTGACATTCTGGTCATTATTTTCAACCCGAACAATCATTTATCGGCTGGCATTTGCTTTCGTGGTTTTAGGATTTTTGCCGCATTTGGCGGGAATTGTCGTGCGCATTCTCATATTGTACCGTCCTCCGGTCAGCAGCCTGTATGAAACATTTATTTATGTCGGATTTTTAACGGTTGTCATCGGCATTATTGTTGAGCTTAGCAATCGCCAACGAATTGGAATGCTGGTGTCGAGTATTTGCGGGACAATCCTGCTGATGATTGCCGGAAAATTCAGCGCCGAAGGCGACACGATGAAAATGCTGGTTGCGGTTTTGAATTCCAATTTTTGGCTAACGATTCACGTGCTGCACATTACCGCTGGTTACGCGATCTGTTGTGCCGCGGGTGTTTTGGCGCATGTCTTTCTCATTCAGGCAGTGGTGAAGCCTAAGGATCGGGCGGCGTTAGAAAAAACCTTTCGCTATGTTTTTATCGTGTTAGGTTTTGGATTAACCTTGACGTTGTTTGGCACCGCGATGGGAGGGATTTGGGCGGACCAATCCTGGGGCCGGTTTTGGGGCTGGGACCCCAAGGAAAATGGGGCGCTTTTAATTGTTCTGTGGTGCGCAATTATGTTTCATCTGCGCATTACGCGCTTAATCGGGCCGGTTGGTTTTGCGGTCGGAAGCGCGCTGGTCATTCCGGTTGTGATGTGGGCGTGGTTTGGGGTGAATCTATTGGGTGTGGGGCTTCATTCCTACGGCTTTACCCAAGGGATTGCGATCAATCTGACGATTTATTATGTGAGCGAAATGGCCTTTGTCCTGGGGGTGTTATTATTGATCCGTATCCGGAATCCCCAGCTGGGTACCTAATCATGGCGCAATAAAAGTCAAAGGGTTTTGATATGGATGTTCAGGTTGTCGGAATAAATCATAAGACAGCGCCGATTGAAATCCGGGAAAAATATTTTTTAAGCGCGATACAGCAGGAGTTGCTGTTAAGCGAAATTAAAAACCTTCCTTTGGTCTCCGAGGCTTTGATTTTATCGACCTGCAACCGCACCGAAATTTATTGTTACAGTGCCGATTTGGAAAAAAGCCGCAATGAAATCCTGAAGATTTTATTTTCCATTAAAGGGCAGAGCCCATCCGATTCCGCGAAGGACGCTTTTTACACGTTTGAACGAAAAGAGGCGATCGAACACTTGTTTCGGGTCACCGCGGGTTTAGACTCGCTGGTCTTGGGCGAAAAGCAAATCCTCGGGCAGGTGAAAGATGCGGTCGAGCTGTCCCGGAAAAAAGGGATCTTGGGGCGGTATTTTAACATTCTGTCGAATTTCGCCATCCGGACCGGCAAAAAGGCGCACAGCGAAACCAACATCAGTTTTGGCGGTGTATCGATTAGCTGGGCGGCCGTGAATATGGCGGAATCCGTTTTAAAAACGCTTAAAGGCAAATCCGTTGCGGTCTTAGGTGCGGGAAAGATGAGCGAGCTGGCCACGGATTTGATTCATAAAAAAGGCGCGACGGACATTTTTATCATGAACCGCACCGAATCCTGCGCGATGGCGCTGGCGAAGCGTTTTAACGGGGAGGCGGTGGCCTACAGTGAAATTAAAGACGTGCTGGAAAAAGTCGACGTCTGTATTTGTTCGGTCGGCGCGCCGCACTATATTTTGGAGCGCGGGACCGTTGAAAAAGTGATGGCGGCGCGCCTGAATAAAAAGCTCGTCCTTATCGACATCTCCATGCCCCGCAACATCGATCCGCAGGTTTCCTTAGTCCCCGGCGTATTGCTATTTCATATCGATGATTTGGATCAGGTGGTCACAGAAAGCATGAAAAAGCGGCAGTCGGCCGTTGAATCGGTCGAAAAGATTGTCGGTGAAAAAATCAGCCAGTTTTACCAGAAAATCGAACGGCTCACGCAAAACACATCCAGCGATTATTTCGAAGCGAACCGGAATTCCTAAAAGGCGTTAACGTAATCCAGTTCACCTTAAGTCAATAAAATGGAATTATTTACTCAAAATCCGTATTGGACGATTGCGGCCGTTGCCGTCCTCCTCAACATCCCGATGGGCTACCTGCGGGAGGCGACGCCAAAGTTTTCGTTAAATTGGTTTTTCTGGATTCACGCCTCGATTCCGTTTCTCATTTATCTTCGCTTAGCATTTCACAGCTCGAAACTTTTTATTCCTGTTGCGATATTTCTGGCAATTGTCGGACAGTTGATCGGCAGCCGTTTGCGCCGGCGAAAAATGACTGTTGCCGATAAAGAGCGTTTGGCCCAAATCAACGATTTGAAAATCCCCGCACCAGCACAAACTATTCCCGATTCTGATGTCACGATTGTCCTGATGAATATGGGCGGGCCGGAAAATATTGCCGGCGTGCGGCCGTTTTTGCGCCGACTTTTTTTAGACCGCCGGATTTTACGATTTCCTTTAGCCGTGGTGTTGCAGCCGTTTTTTGCCTGGCTGATTATTGCCATTCGCGGCAAAGCCACCGAACACCGCTATAGCTTAATCGGCGGGGGAAGCCCGATTTTAAAATCCACGTTGGCACAGCGCGATGCCTTACAGCGGGAGTTACACGTGCGCGGGCGAAAAATGAATGTGGAGATTTGTTTCAATTACAGTTCGCCGCTGCCGTCCGAGGCCGTCGCCAAGATTAAAAATAGCGAGCGACGGCATATTTTTCCGTTGAGTTTGTATCCGCATTATTCGGAGGCAACAACGGGTTCAAATCTTTTTTACTTAAAAGAAGAGTCAAAAAAAAGTTTTCCCGAAGCGATTTTTCTCGAGTCCCAAACTTACTACCTCGACAATAATTACATCGATGCCTTTGTCGACCGGGTCAATGAAACGCTTAAACCCGGCGAATCGCTTGAAAATTTTTACGTCCTTTTTTCGGCACACGGGTTGCCGTTATATTTTCTGGTGGAAGGCGACCCGTATCCATTTCAAATCGCACAGACGATCGGAAAAGTGTTGGAACGTTTAAACCGCCGGGAATGTTGGAGCGTTTCCTATCAAAGCGCGGTCGGGCCGCTTGTATGGCTGAAACCTTCAACCGGAGATATGATTCACGCCTTGGCCCGGCGAGGAATTAAAAAATTATTGGTCGTTCCGATTTCTTTTGTTACCGATCATATTGAAACAACCTGCGAAATTGATATTGAATACCGGGCGGTTGCCGAAAAATTGGGAATTGCAGATTTTCGCATGAGCAAGGCGCTCGAATGCCATCAGGGATTCATTACGGCACTGGCGGATTGTGCCGAGGGATCGCTGGATAATATTCAACAGGTTTTAACAAAATAGGGGGAGAAGAATGGAATATTTTCAATATGTCAGCTACGGATTCGGGGCGTTTATGGTTTTGGGTGCATTTATGGGTTTAAAGGCGGGAAGCAAGGTGTCTTTGCTGTCCGGTTTAGTGTCGGGCGCACTTTCGATTCTCAGCGGATATCTGTTTAATTTAAATCCGCTTTTGGCGATCCAGATACTCCTTGTTCTCAGCGGTGCTTTGGCCATAATTTTTTTCTTCCGGTTTTCAAAAACTAAAAAGTTTATGCCCTTGGGGATGCTGGAAATTATCAGTCTTGGTGTTTTATTTTATTGTTGCTTTATCGTCTTTAAATCTTAACCTGATGTCTACTCCCCCAAAGGAGCGGAAGCCGGATTTGCAAAGTTATTCCGCAATTTCATTGGGAATGACAATGGCCGTCGGTGTTGCCTTTTTTTCGTTTCTGGGATACAGCATTGATCAGAAAACCGGCGGCGGACAGCTCTGGACCTTAGGCGGGATTTTTGTCGGTTTATTTTATTGCGGGTATGAAGTATGGAAAATCGTCCGGAAGAACAAAGATTAAGGTATTGCGCAAAATCAAAAAAGTTTCTTTTTGTGGCGGTGGGTGTTTCATTGGTGTTGACCGTGTCGCTGACGGCGCTTTTATTCCACCGGAATTATTGGGCGGAAGCGTTCTTAGGCTGGGGGCTGGCAACGGGATTTAACCTTTTGGGCCTGGCCATACGGCTTTCGGCCATCGGGAAGAATGTTAACCGGTTTTTTGCCTATGCGTTTGTTTTAGGAGCTTTGAACGCCGTGGTATTTCTTGTGCTGGTGTTTTTGGCGATTGTGAAGATTAATTTCAACGCGGAGATTTTTGTTTCGGCAATCTTTATGGCCTATTTTTCGCTTTTGATTTACAATATTTGGCAGCTTAAAAATATGGAATCAACAGTTAAACCCGCGACGCTATGAACCCCACATTTGACCTCGAAGGCTATATCCTGTCGCATGTTTCCAATAAACATGAATGGCACCTGCCTTTTTTACCGCCGATCCATCTGCCGGAATTTTTAAGCCTGCACGGATTAATGCTGGTTATTGTCGCCCTATTTTTGTGTCTGCTTTTTTGTGTTTTATATAAGAAAGATTTAAAGGTTCCGACCGGATTGACGAACGCGTTGGAGGTTGTGGTGATTTTTATCCGCGATCGTATTTCGATTGCTTATTTAGGCCACGATGACGGCCCCCGTATGACGCCGTACTTTTGCACTCTTTTCTTTTTTATCCTTTTTGCTAACCTTATCGGGGCGATTCCGATTTTTGCGACCCCGACCTCCAATGTCAATGTGACCGGGGCGCTGGCGTTTATGACGCTTTGTTTTATGATTTTTGGGTCCATTCAAAAACACGGGGTTTTGGGATTCCTTAAACTTTTTGCTCCCGCAGGTGTTCCGATTCCGATTTTAATCATTTTATGGCCGATTGAATTTTTGGGGCTCTTTATCCGCTCATTTGCCTTAATGATCCGGTTGTTTGCCAATATGCTAGCCGGGCACATTGTTATTTTTGCGTTGTTAGGCCTTGTTGTCCTGCTTGGGGCGGTTGCGTTGCCGGCGATTATTCTGGCGCTATTGGTGAGCTTGTTTGAAGTGGGGGTCGCCTTTTTACAGGCGTATATTTTTACCTTGTTTTCCGCTATTTTTATCGGGTTGGTGTATCACCCGGAACATTAAACTTTAATTAAAAATCCGGAAGCGTTCTTTACAGAAAAAAAGAAACCGACTATAATACAACCGCTCAAGCGGTTTTGAAATTCAAACAATCAACGAAAGGATAACGACATGGAAACAGCGGCTTTGCACGGAACTTTAGCGGCAGTCGGCGCGGGATTGGCGACGATCGGGGCGGGATTAGGCATTGGCCTTTTGGCTGCGGCCGCGTTGGAAGGAATTGCCCGTCAGCCCGATGCGACAAATAAGATCCAGGTGAATATGCTGATTGCCGCCGGTATGATTGAAGGCGTTGCCTTATTCGCGGTGGTTATCTGCTTTATGACAATGAAATAACACAGTAAGGAAACCATGGCGTCAGAAACAACAGAAAGCATTTCACACGAGGGAAATACAAAAACGGACAGCGCGGGGTTTTTAAGCCCGGACGTCAGCATGTTGATTTTGACATGGGTGACGTTTTTTCTTTTACTGATCGTTTTGTATAAGTTGGCCTGGAAACCGATTCTCAGCGCGCTGGATGCCCGGGAAAAATCAATTCGTGACGCCGTTGGCGAAGCGGAAAAAATCCGCCAGGAATTGTTAAAAATCGATGAGGTCCGAAAACGATCTCTCAAAGACGCCGAAGAAAAATCAAAAGAGATTATCGTTCAGGCCCGCAACGGGGCGGTTGAGGCCGCGCGCATTATTCATGAAAAATCGAAAGAAGAAGCGCAGATTCTTTTAGAAAACGCCCGGCGTGAAATCAAAAACGAAGTGGAAAAAGCCCAGGCAGATTTACGCCAGGAAAGCGCTCAGATTGCCGTCTTACTGGCGGGAAAACTGATTGAAAAGAATTTAGACGACGAAAAAAACCGAAAGCTCATTGACGAACTGATCCGAGATATTTAACTCACCTTAAAATGACAAACCTTCTTTCTTCGCGTTACGCTCAGGCCTATTTTGATTTTTGCCTTGAAAAAAATCACCTTGAAGCGGCCCATCAGGATTTACAATTCCTCAAAGATGCCATTGAAAAATCACTGGAATTACGGCAGTTTCTTGGCGATCCGATTGTTTCCGATGAAAAGCGCCAGGAGATGCTGCGAAAAGTATTTTCCCCGAAATTGCACAAGGATACGTTAAATTTTGTCCTGTTTGTCGCGCATAAAAAGCGGTCCGCCATTTTAAAGGCGATGTGCGATTCCTTCGAGCAACTCTACACCCGGCATAAGGCGATTATGCCTGTCAAAATTACCAGCAATACGGTCCTTTCCAAAAGCCAGACCGATGATATCACCTCCCAAATCAAAACGAGATTTAAGAAAGACGTTAAGGTGAATGCGGTCGTAGATGCCGGGCTTTTAGGGGGGATGAAGATCCAGATTGACGATAAGATTTATGACCTTAGCCTCAAAACCCAACTGCAAAAATTTAAAGAACAACTCATTAGGATATAACATGACAACCCATATTCGCCCCGAAGAGATTTCCGCCATCTTAAAAAAACAACTTGAAGATTTTGAGCGCAAGACTGATACCTATGAAGTCGGAGTGGTGTTACGAGTCGGTGACGGAATCGCGCGTGTCTATGGCTTATCCTCAGTTATGTCCGGGGAATTGGTGGAATTTCCCGGAAAGATTATGGGCATGGTCTTGAATTTGGAAGAGGACAATGTCGGTGTTGCCATTTTTGGCGAAGCACAACACATCCGGGAAGGTGATGAGGTCCGCCGGACCCAAAAAATTGCCTCCGTGCCGGTGGGCGAGAAATTAATCGGCCGAATTGTTGACGCGCTTGGTGTCGCCATTGACGGCCATGCGCCCATCGTCACAAACGAATTTCGCCAGATTGAACTCAAAGCGCCGGGAATCATTGACCGCCAAAACGTCCATGAACCGCTTCAAACCGGCATCAAAGTTATTGACGCCTTAACGCCGATCGGCCGCGGACAACGTGAACTTATTATCGGGGACCGTAAAAGCGGTAAAACCTCATTGGCCATTGATACGATCATTAATCAGCGCGGGCAGGGCGTATTTTGTTTTTATGTGGCCATCGGGCAGAAACGCTCAACCGTTGTCGAAGTTCATGAGACCCTAAAAAAGCACGGTGCCATGGAATACACGACGATTATTGCGGCAACGGCATCGGATCCGGCGCCTATGCAATTCTTAGCGCCGTATGCCGGATGCGCGATGGCGGAACTTTACCGAGACAGCGGCCGCCACGCATTAATTATTTATGATGATTTAACAAAACAGGCGCAGGCTTACCGCCAGCTATCACTTCTTTTGCGACGCCCGCCGGGACGCGAGGCTTATCCGGGCGATATTTTTTATCTTCATAGCCGGCTTTTGGAACGTGCCGCCAAGATGAACGCGAAAAAAGGCGCGGGGAGTTTAACCGCGCTTCCGATTATCGAAACCCAGGAAGGCGATATTTCGGCGTATATCCCGACTAACGTTATTTCGATTACCGACGGTCAAATATTTTTGGAAAGAGATTTGTTTAACGCCGGTCAACGCCCGGCGATTAACCCCGGCATTTCCGTGTCCCGTGTCGGCGGGGATGCGCAGGTGAAGGCGATGAAACAAACCGCCGGAAGCCTTCGATTGGAGTTGGCACAATACCGTGAACTGGAGGCGTTTTCCCAGTTTGCTTCGGATTTGGATGCGGCGACCCGCAAACAGTTGGAGCGCGGCCAACGCTTGATGCGTGTTATCCGTCAGGGAGTCAATGCCCCCATCCATGTGGCCAAACAGGTTGTGATCATTTACGCCGGAGTTCACGGTTTATTGGATGATGTCCCAACCGAGCAGATTACAGAATTTGAAAAAGGATTACTGGATGCGATGGATTCCATTTATGCGGATTTCACCAAGCAGCTTTCCCAAAAACTTGTCTTGGATGACCAGATGAAAGCCACTCTCGATACAATCCTTGTTGAGTTTAAATCGAAATTTTTGAAATAATTCATGCCCAGCATCAAAGAATATAACCAGAAGCTCAAAAGCCTCGTCAATACCCGTAAGATCACCAAAACCATGAAAATGGTGGCGGCGAGTAAATTGCGTAAGGCCTTTGAGACGCAGGCCAACGCGAAGATTTATTCCAAAAAATTAACAGCGCTGATTTCCCGGTTATCCGCCGCGGTGGAAACAGATTTACACCCCTTGTTGACTCAGCGAAAGACCAATGCGGGGATTTTAATTCTTGTCATGACCTCCGACCGGGGGTTGTGCGGGGCGTTTAACCACAACGTCAATAACCACGTGCTTCGCTGGCTAAAGGATAACGCGTCCCAATATCCGAAAATTGATTTGTGTTTTTGCGGCAAAAGAGGATACATGTTTTTTCAAAGGCGATTTGAGGTTAAAAAACATTATCAGGATACAACCGCGTACCCTAAGTTTTCCGATGCCAAAACAATCGGCGGCGATTTGCAGCGGGCTTTTTTAAACGGCGAATACGATGAGGTCTATTTGGCGCATAACCAATTTATCAATCCGTTATCGCAAAAAATGGTGTTTGAAAAAATCCTGCCGATTGACCCGCAGGCCTTATCAAGCGATGAGCTTGCGGATAAAAAGGCGGACTATCTTTTTGAGCCGCCGGTCGATAAACTTTTGGAACATTTGATTCCGAATTTCTTGTATTTTCGTATTTATTTTGCGCTTTTGGAAAATTCCGCAGGCGAACACGGCGCGCGCATGACCTCCATGGACAACGCCACAAAAAACGCAACGGAGTTGATCAGCCATTATTCGCTTCTGCGCAACCGTGCTCGCCAGGCGCAAATTACAATTGAGCTGACCGAAATTGTCGGCGGGGCAGAGGCTTTAAACAATTAAAGGATCCTATGACAACTAAACAAAAATTTGCAAACGGAAAAGTCAGTCAAGTCCTCGGAGCGGTTGTTGATGTGGTTTTTCCATCGGGGGAATTGCCGGAGATTTTCTCCGCCCTTAAGACCACCAACCCGTCGATTAACGATAAACCACATAATTTGGTATTGGAAGTCGCACAGCATTTAGGAAATAACGTTGTCCGTACCATCGCCATGGATACGACCGAAGGGCTGATGCGGGGCTTAGAGGTTATGAATACCGGTGAGGAAATGAGCATGCCGGTGGGGGAAAAAACACTGGGGCGCGTTTTAAATCTTTTGGGCGACCCCATCGATGAAGCCGGCCCGGTTCTAACCGAAAAGCGCATGCCGATTCACCGGCCGGCCCCGTTATTCAAGGAACAGGATACATCGACAAAAATGCTGGTGACGGGTATTAAGGTTATTGACTTATTGGCGCCTTATCGCAAGGGCGGAAAGATTGGTTTATTTGGCGGGGCCGGTGTCGGAAAAACCGTTATTATTCAGGAGCTCATTAATAATGTTGCCAAGGAGCACGGCGGGTATTCTGTTTTTGCCGGCGTCGGAGAACGCACGCGCGAAGGGACAGCTCTTTATCGGGAAATGAAAGAAGCTGGTGTTTTGGAAAAAACATCGCTTATCTAC
>CAZEUO010000031.1:19622-22495 GCA_964515035.1 uncultured Planctomycetales bacterium | reverse complement strand
CGAACTGGAAGAATCTGTAGCGAAAATTGTTGAGACATTGGTTGTGAAGCCGGTTATGCTTGATAAGATCACCTGCAAGATGAATGAAGGGCTTAAAAATCAAGTGCCCTTATTGAAAGCCGAAAACAAAGACTTAACTGGTCAGCTTGAAAAAGTGACTGATGAGGCCACGACAATAATGAGTAATCTATCCGGCCTGAATGGGGGCCGATGCTTTGTGGAGGAAAGACTTTCGGAGTTAGAGGAAAGGCGTAAGTGTTTGAAAGAGGCAATTCAAAACAATGAGAAAGCAATCCAATCCCTTGAGCGAGAGTCCATCTCTGAGGATAATGTTCGTAAGCTTTTGGGGAAACTTGCGGAAGTATTTCATCAGTTTCTTAAGCCCTATGAGAAAAAGACAATCCTGCGGTGGGTATTGGAAAAGATAAAGGTCGGCAACGACGTTTTTAAAATTGGCATTGATACTGACAGGTTTAAGAGCGATATTACTCAGGTATTGCGGAGTAACCTTATCCCCGCCATTTCTGGGGGGAGTTATTTAATGAAAAAGGGCACCGTCAGGTGTCCTTTTTCATTAAATGTTTCCATCGGAGGGCGAACCTATCGCGATAGCGATAGGTTCGCCTGTCCGCCGAAGCCAAACACGATAAGTATTTGGCGAAGGTGGAAGTCCTCGCGGGGGAGCCAAATTTAAAAGGTCCCGGCGTAAGCTGGGGCCTTTTAAATTTACTTCTCCCGAAACGAAGATTTTATTGCGATAGCAATAAAATCGTTATCCCGCGAATCAGGAAGTCCTCGATTGCTGGCAAACAAGCTCACCGGGAGCCAGCTTAAAAAAGTCTTTGCAAATAATACATTGTGGGAGCTTTTTTGGTAAAATGATTAAAAAGGAGGGTTTGATGAGGAAACGATTTTACGTTTTGATGTTGGTTTTAAGCTTTGTGTTCGTATCTGAAGCATTTGCTGAAAATGTTGAACAAAAATATGTGGAATATTTACAAGAAGCTACCTCGAAATTTCAAGTGGGAAAAACTGCGGAAGCGAGGGAAATCTTACAGAAAGCAAAGGAATTAATACCAGACCGTGGTGATGCATATTTCTTAATAAGTTTAACGTATGGTCAGGATGAAGATTTTATGAAAGCTTTGGAATATGCTTATGCGGCAGTGAGGATAGCGCCTTCATATATCATGGTCAACGGTTTTAGACTATTTCATTCCATTGTATCTTACTTAGGTAAGATCGGCAGTAAATACGGATATAACAAAGAAATAGTTTTAAGTGAAATTTATTATATTGGTAAGGCATTAGAAATTCTATCTTTAAATTTAGAACCTGAATTAAAGTCACGGTTACCTGAATTAAAGTCAAGGTTAATGTGGCTAATAAATCAAGAGGCTTCTTTAGAAAAGATGGGGGAGCATTTTAATTCTGTAACTATTATTGATAAGTCTTCAGACGACCTTGTAGCATTATCTGACGAGGATTTTAAGGCAGCATTAGGGATTGGAGATAAAAAAGAAGTTAAATTACCAGATGACGGCGTGTCCATTGAATTTAAAATTAAGTACCGTGATAAGATTGTCGAAATGCTAAAAGATCAATAAAGGACAATGCAATATACCATCAAGGACTTAAGCTGTGTCGAGAGTAGCTTAGTAAATTGTAATTCTAGCGGCTAAAAATTTCGATTGACAAGTATCAGAAAGCCGTCTATACTCACGTTGTAGTAAATAAAGCAGAAGAGTCTTTAAGCCGTAAGGTTGAAGGATCAAAGCCTTGCGGCGTTTTAATTTTTGCCGTTATTTACTCAAATGTCATGAAAAGGAGGTAGTAAATAATGGCAAAAGGTAAAGTAAAATGGTTTAACGACCAAAAAGGTTACGGATTTGTCACACCGGATGACGGAAGCAAAGATTGTTTCGTTCATCACAGTGCGATTCAAGGCGAAGGTTTCAAGTCTTTAAGTGAAGGACAAGAAGTCGAGTTTGAAATCGGAGAAGGCCCAAAAGGCCCTCAGGCAACGAACGTAGTTAAGGTTTAACCTTAAAAACAACCAGGGCTCGGTCTTCAACTTCGGTTGAAGACCGAGCCCTGTTTTTTTCATTAAAGCCGCCAAGTTGGCGGTTTTTTTGTATTTATAAGTACCTTAATTTTCATGGATTTACACTTTACATTGTTCTTGATTTTGATAATATACTTGCAAGTTTACTGTTTTAATCGTTAAAAAGGAGAAAAATGAAAGTCACGCTTATTATTCCTACTTTAAACGAAATCGTCGGTATGCGCGAGATTATGCCAAAGGTTAAGAAGGAATGGGTGGACCAAATCATTTTTGTAGACGGAAAGTCTACCGACGGCACACTGGAGTACATTAAGGAGCATGGCTACGAGTACGTTATCCAGCAAAAGAAGGGCATGCGCAATGCCTATATGGAAGTCCTTCCTCATGTGCGCGGCGATGTTATCCTCACCTTTAGTCCTGACGGCAATTCGATTGCGGAATTAATTCCACCGTGTATTGAAAAGATGAAGGAAGGTTATGATATGGTCATTGTTTCGCGTTATGCCCAGGGTGCTAAAAGCGCCGATGATGATGTCATCACCGGCTTTGGTAATTGGCTGTTTCGCACCATGATCAATATTTGTCACCGGGCGCACTACACCGATCCGATGGTCATTTACCGCGCTTATAAGAAACAGTTAATTTATGATCTGGATTTACACAAAGACAGTAGTTTTGAAACTGAGGAAAAATTGTCCTTTCATGTCACTTTTTCAGCTGGGGTCTATCAGGTCACATCTGCTGATTCGATCAATTCTGCCATGATCAATGCTGACCGCCTGCTCTATCAGGCAAAAAAAGCGGGCCG
>CAZEUO010000031.1:15948-19612 GCA_964515035.1 uncultured Planctomycetales bacterium | reverse complement strand
TTCGCGTGGCCAAACGAAAGCTGAAATATGCTGAAATCCCCGGTGATGAACCGGCGCGTATCGGAGGGGAAAGAAAACTGCAGATTTGGAAATGGGGCGCGTCGTTTTTGTTTGAAACAATCCGGGAAATGTTTATTTGGCGTTAAGCGGTGAGCGGTGCTGTCGGCGAGCTTTAACAAATTCGATGACAGCGGGAATGACGGAAATGACGATGATGGCTAAAACCACGAATGAAAAGTTCTTCTTAACCGCAGGCATGTTTCCGAAATAATAACCCCCCAAAACAAACGACGTCACCCACAGTACTCCTCCGAGAATGTTGTAAATCAGGAATTTCCAGTAAGTCATGCTGCCGACACCCGCCAGAAAGGGTGCAAAGGTGCGGATGATCGGTAAAAAGCGTGTGATGATAATCGTTTTGCCGCCGTATTTTTCGAAGAACCGATGTGTTCGTTCCAGGTATTCTTTTTTGAGAAACCGGATATTTTCGTTACGGAAAATCCTGGGAGCGAAGAGGCAACCGATCCAATAATTGACGGTGTTGCCTAAAATGGCCGCAGACGCAAGAAGAATGATGAGAAAATCAATTTTGAGCGGTCCTCCGGCGGCCAGTGCCCCCAAAACAAAAAGCAGGGAATCGCCGGGAAGAAAGGGCGTGACAACCAGCCCTGTTTCACAAAATATAATTAAAAAGACAATCAGGTAAGTCCCTGTCCCATATTTTTCAATGATAAGGTTCATATGGTGGTCGAGGTGAACAAAGATGTCGATAAAATTAATGAGGATTTCCATAGGGGATATAAAAACCTGCAGTATCTTAACATTTTTCGAAACGAACGCCACTGAAATCTAAATATTTTTTATTACTTTAGAAGGAATTTTGAGTTTACTTGCGCACCTTATGGCTTTGGGATACAATAGGGCAGTTCAAAGGAGGTTGAGAGTATGTTCGCTTTGCAATTAAGAATGTGGCTTTTGATGGCTGTCTTGTTTGCCGTTATTTATGCGGTGGTTGTTGTTGTGGGGGCGTATTTGGGGGTTTATGACTTTTATTTCTATTTCGTCGCGGCTTTGGTCATGATGTTCATTCAATATATGATTGGCCCGAAAATCGTGGAATGGAGCATGAGGGTCAAGTATGTGACGAAGGAGCAATACCCTCAGCTTTTTGCGATGGTCGAAAGTTTGGCGAAAAGAGCCAAAATTCCCACGCCAAAAATTGGTATTTCGGAATTACCCATACCCAATGCATTTGCCTTCGGGCGGGGAATCGGAGACGGCCGAGTCTGTGTGACGCAGGGGATTTTAAATCTATTGAATGAAGAAGAGCTAAAGGCTGTCATTGGTCATGAGTTGGCGCATATCAAAAATCGTGATGTTTTAACGATTACGCTTTTATCCGTCATTCCCATGATTATGTACCGGTTGGCCTGGCACTTTATGTTTTACGGGCGGCGTAACGATCGTGGTGGCAATGGGTTTTTTATCGGAGTGGTTGCATTTCTTTTTTACTTTATCACAAATCTTCTGGTTCTTTATGCCTCGCGGGTGAGGGAATATTTTGCGGATCGAGGATCAATGGAAATGGGCAATCGGCCGGCAGCATTAGCGTCCGCGCTTTATAAACTTGTTTACGGTTCGGCGCGCATGGATAGAGAAACGATTCGGGAGGCCGAGGGGTTAAAGGCATTTTTTGCCAATGATCCATCACGGGCCTATCATGAGATTCAGGAATTAAAAGCGCTTGATTTGGACAAGAGCGGAACAATTGATATGAGTGAATTAGCGGTATTGCGGCATAAGAAGATTCATGTCACATTCGGCGACCGGCTTATGGAGGCGTTGAGTACTCACCCGAATATGTTAAAACGCATTCAACAGCTATCCCAGTATCACGCGTAAGCATTTCCCCAATTTCTTATGAATTTATTCGACGCCGTTACCTTTGGAATTGTTGAGGGAATAACGGAATTCCTTCCCGTTTCTTCAACGGGCCATCTAATTCTTACCTCCCGGATTTTAGGGCTCACCCAAACCGAGTTCTTGAAAAGTTTTGAGATTGCGATTCAACTGGGCGCGATATTATCCGTGATCGTGCTTTACGGTAAAACAATTTGTTTTGATTTTCAGATTGTCAAAAAAATTTTTACGGCATTTATCCCAACTGCAGTGGTGGGCCTGGCCTTATATAAGCTGATTAAGGGATTTTTGCTGGGGGATGTGAGTGTTGTGCTCTGGTCGCTTTTGGTTGGCGGTGTCATTCTCATTTTATTTGAAAAATTTTACAAAGACAAAAGCCGATCGACCGAAACCCTTTCGGATATTTCATATCGGCAGGCGTTTTTGATTGGGATTTTTCAATCTTTGGCCGTTATTCCCGGGGTGTCCCGTGCGGCCGCAACAATTATCGGCGGGCTCCTGCTGGGACTCAAGCGCAAAACGATTGTGGAATTTTCTTTTTTGTTAGCCGTCCCAACGATGTTGGCGGCAACGGCGTTAGATTTAGTAAAAAGCGAAAATGTATTTCTACCGGAGCAATGGTTTTTTCTGGGTGTCGGGTTTTTTACGTCATTTGTCATTGCGCTTTTGAGCATTAAGTTTTTGTTACGTTTTATTCAGGATCATAACTTTGTTGTGTTTGGGGCTTACCGTATTTTTGCTGCAGTTCTTTTTTGGTTAATCGTAAGGCCGAAGTGAGGTAGGGATAAAGAGCAAACTTGTATTGACTTTGGGGAATGGGTCATATAAAGTCTACTACGGAGCTGTCGCGCAGGAATTTAAACAATTCGACAGCCGTGGGAGCTGTCCACGGCATCGCCAATAAAGGATTGGAAAAGATGAAAAAGTTCGGTGTGGGTGTTGTGTCTGCGATTTTGTTTTTGAGTGTTGTGGTGGCTCAAGGAACGCCGCTAGCCGTGACCAAAGGCAAAAAAGTGAGTATGGAATATACCCTGACGGTTGAAGGGAAAGTAGTCGATAGCTCCGAAGGGAAGGCGCCGCTTTCGTTTGTTCAGGGGACAGGACAAATTATTTCTGGGCTTGAGAGACAACTGGAAGGCCTGGTTGTCGGAGATGAAAAAATTGTTGTCGTGAGCCCCAAAGAAGGTTACGGCGAAATTAATCCTGAGGCGTATCGAGAAGTTCCTAAAACCTCTTTACCCCCACAAATGCAACCTCAGGTTGGAATGATTTTACAAATGTCCTCACCCGATGGGCAACGGTATCCAGCGCTTGTGCGAGAAGTCAAAGCGGATTCAATCATTGTTGATTTTAACCATCCTTTGGCTGGAAAGGTATTAAACTTTAAGATCAAAATAGTCAGTATTGAATAAGGAAATAATTCGAAAGAACCAATATTAAAGACGTAAATTAAAAAACCACCGTGATCTTAATGATGCGGTGGTTTTTTATTGACTAATTCCGGCCCTTTTTAAATACCTTTATTCCTTCAATTAATAAAAATAGCGTTAAAAGCAATAACAACAGGCCCGTTATTCCGATGGGGTCGGCCGTCAGCTGTCCGCTTAAAAATATTTTCATCAACCACGGTTTGATGAGAAGAATCAAAGACGTTACGGCGACGATCATCATGAAAATCGAGGGAAGAAGCACGAACGGGTATTTCATCTTTGCCTTAAAGAGCCACAAGCTTAAGCCAAAGAGG
>CAZEUO010000031.1:0-15938 GCA_964515035.1 uncultured Planctomycetales bacterium | reverse complement strand
TCGATCCAAAGGCTGTCCAAAATATTTTCCATCCCGGAATGACCTGACCCTGAGCATCGGTGGCCTGATGCAATAAAAAAATAACCGGTAGTACGAGAGTGAGGGCGGTGGCGAGGTAAGGGCTCCATTTTCCCCGCCATCCGGTCAATTCTTGAAAAATGTAACGCCCCAGCCGGGTCGTCACATCCAAAGTGTCATAAACAAAAGTGGCAAATGCCAGTAGCGCGAAATTTAACGCAAATTCCTTATTGATCCCTAGGCAATTTAAAAATGTGGCGATTCCATTGGCATAAATTTGATTGGGCTCCTGAAGGGTCCTCGACTGGCTTGTGGATAGTATCATTAACGTTCCCAGGGCTGTAATGGCAACAAAGCTTTCAATAAGCATTCCGCCGTAGGCAACAACTTTGGCATCGGACTCTTTGGCCAACTGCTTCGATGTTGTTCCGGAAGCAATGAGGCAATGGAATCCTGAGCACGCACCGCAGGCGACGGTTGTAAAGAGAATCGGTAAAAGCGGCAATCCTTGCGGATTATGCCAGCTGACAAAGGCGGGGAAGTGAACTGGAAAACTTTGTGTAAAACTCCCAACGATAATTCCGATAAAACTAACCCCCGCCGTCAAGCTTAAGAAAAATCCGCCCAAATATCCTCTTGGTTGTAGTAAAAGCCATACCGGAATCACGGCGGCAATAAAGCAGTAACCAATGAGAAGCATGTTCCACGATGAACGCGTATCCAAATCAAACAAGGGAAGCAATTTCAGCGGAAAAAGCGGGCCTAAGTATATGCACAAAAAAACAAGCGGCAGGAATATCAGAGTTAAAACAGCGAGCGACGGCTGCCAACGCTTAATGATGATTCCCATGACGAATGCGAGAAACAAATAAAGCATCGATGAGGAGGCCACGCCAGCACCGCGGGCTTCATCAACAAAAGTGCTTGAGGTAATATCGGTAAAGGCCGTGATGATGTAAACCAGAGAAAACCACAGGAAAATCAGAAATAAGAAAAAAGCCCGCTGTCCCATGCTCTGCTTGAGGACCTCGGCGATCGATTTACCCTGATTACGGATGGAGGCAACGACGGAAGCGAGGTCATGTACGCCGCCAATAAATATTCCTCCCGCAATAATCCAAAGAAACGTCGGCAGCCAACCAAACCACATCCCCGCTAAAATGGGGCCCACAATCGGCCCTGCCGCGGCAATGGCCGAGAGATGCTGGCCTAACAGATAAAATTTTCCGGCAGGAACAAAGTCCGAATTGTTTTTAAACTCATTGGCAGGCGTAATATTGTCGTTACTCAGGCGAAACCAACGGCTAAGGAGCGCCCCGTAAACCCAGTAGCCGGCTGTTAACAAGATTACGGAGACAATGACTATCAGTAGTAAACCCATATCACCACAATCATAGTACAAAATTCTTTACTTTTAATAAAATTTTAATAAATCCACGATCAAAGTTTTTTAATTAAAAAATCGCATTGAAAAATAAAGATTTTGTAAAAACAGTCCAAAAAGTTATTGACAATGCTGCCTTTTCCTGTTTAAATCGCTATATAACTGGTTTTTGATAATTAAAGTTCAATTACGATAGGTCGACGATTGTCCTGTTTTATTTATATATTTACGTTAGGCGCGATGATTCCGGTTTTGCCGGTCTCTCGCGTATTTTTTGTACCCACTTGAAATACCGCTTTCCTAAAACAAAGCAAATAACTTTATAACCGCCTTCATAAAGGAGGAATTGAGAAAATGTTTGCGAATTTCGTTCTTTTTGTTCTTTTGTCTAGACTTGCCATTTCTTTCTTATTGCCGCGCAATGAGCGAATCCGGGACGAATAGCGCGTTGTTATTAACCACTTAAAACATAAGGAGATACGATGTTAAGAGGTATTGTTTGGGTTGTCGCAATTGTGTTTCTGGTTGCCGGTTGTGCAAAAAAAGAAGAAGCGCAAACAACCATCGAATTACCGGAAATTTTCAATACAGAAATGGCCACGCAGACCAATTTAGTTTTAATGGGAGCGCAAAATCCGGCGGCGGGAGCGACGAACACGGCTGTCAGCGATCAACCGCAGGCTCCGGCTCCTCAAGCGGTTTTCCCCATCACGAGTCCGACCAATGAGGATATTCAAAAGGCTTTAAAAAATGCCAATCTCTATTCGGGAAAAATCGACGGTGAGATTGGACCAAAAACCAAAAAAGCGATCCGTACGTTTCAAGAGCAAAACAGCCTAAAGGCCGATGGCAAGGTTGGGCCGAAAACCTGGGAGAAGTTACAACCTCTCCTAAACGCGCCCGCGGCAGTTGACTTCAGTCAAGAAGAGCTGGGTGAGTAATTATTAAGGATTGCGATTGTGACAGATGAATTGAAGGCGCGCAGCCTGAGATTTTCCTTCTTTGACGGCATTTTTGCGAGCACCATGATGGGGTTTACGCAGGACTACTTTGCCCCGTTTCTTTTGTTGATCAACGGAACATCTCGCCATATCGGTTTCTTAAGTTCGCTTCCGAATCTTTTCTCTGCCCTGTTTCAACTCAAAAGCCCCGATTTGACAGAAAAATGTGGTTCGCGTAAATCTGTCATTACAGGGTTTGTTCTTTTTCAGGCGGTTCTTTTGGTGCCCATTATTCTGATGGCATTTGGAAAAATAAATTCACCATGGTTGTTTATTGGTTGTGTTACAGTTTTCTCGGCGTTAGGGGCGTTTTCAATTCCACCGTGGGGAAGCCTCATGTCGGACTTGGTTGAAGAAAAGAAACGCGGCGAGTACTTCGGCAGGCGCAATAGAAATTTAGGCTATATCATGGTTTTAATGTCGTTTGCGGCCGGGCTAACGCTTCACCTCATGCAAGGAATCAATATTTTTTACGGGTTTGCGCTCATATTTTTTGGCGCTATGCTCTCCCGGCTGTTGTCATGGTATTTCTTAACCAAAATGCACGAACCGGCGCTTGAACACAAGCAAACGGACTACTTTAATTTTATGATGTTCATCCGCCGGACGAAGGAAAGCAATTTTGCAAAATTTGTTCTCTTTGTGGCTATGCTCAATTTTTGTGTCAACATCGCCTCGCCATTTTTTGCCGTGTTTATGCTGAGGGATTTGAATTTCGACTATTTGACATACACAATTATTACCATTACCGCGACCTTATCTGTGTACCTGTTGATTAGCCGTTGGGGGATTCATGCTGACGCAATCGGGAATCTTCAAATCATGAGGTTCACGGCACCGCTGATTGCGATTTTGCCGTTATTTTGGATCGTCAATCAGGATCCGGTTTTTTTATTTTTTGCACAACTGGTTTCTGGGTTTGCCTGGGCGGGATTTAATCTGTGCGCATCAAATTTTATTTATGACGCGGTGACACCGGCCAAACGTACGCGCTGCATTGCTTATTTTAACGCTATTAACGGAACGGCGTTATGCCTAGGGGGGCTTGTCGGAGGATTTTTATGCGAAAAGCTGCCGACATTCTTTGGATATCAACTTTTGACGCTTTTTCTGCTATCATCGTGCTTACGACTTGGCGTTGCAATAGTCATGCCGCTGTTTATTAAAGAAGTCAGGCCGGTTGCGGTTATGGCAAATCGGAATTTATTTTTAAGCATGATTGGCCTAAAACCGATGTTCTATGATACAAAGTAAACGGATACCAAAATGACCGCTAAAGAAGAAAAAAATCCCCGCAAAAACGGAATATTGCTTCATATTACCTCATTGCCGTCCCGTTTTGGGATTGGGGATTTTGGCCCCGAGGCCTATCGGTTTGTCGATTTTTTATCCGAAGCAAAGCAGCAACTTTGGCAAATCCTTCCTTTAAGTCCGACGGCCCCCATCATGGGAAACTCGCCTTATAGCAGCGTTTCGGCTTTTGCCGGAAATCAAATATTGATTAGTCCGGAGTTTTTGCTGCGGGATGGATATTTAGAACAGAAAGATATTGAAGGCCACCCGAATTTTTTAAATCAAAAAGTTGATTATGATGCCGTCACAGTGCACAAAAGCACGCTTTTAAGGGCGGCATATGACCGTGCCAAAACGAAGTTAGGCAAGAATAAAGACTTCGAACAATTTTACCGGAAAAATGCTTATTGGCTAGATGATTATAGTTTGTTTATGGCGTTAAAGGAGCAGTTTAAGGGGGCTACGTGGAGCGAGTGGCCTGAAGAGGTACGCTCGAGAGATCATTTGGCTCTCAAAGAATGGACCGGGACGCTAAGCGAGAATATTTTAAAAGAAAAGTTTATTCAGTTTTTATTTTTTCGTCAATGGCTTGCGCTTAAAGAGTATTGTAAAAGCAAAAGTATTAAAATTGTTGGAGATTTACCCATTTACGTTGGATACGACAGCGTTGATGTGTGGGCCAATACCGAAATTTTCAAATTGGATAAGAATTTTCGCTCGACACATCTTTCCGGCGTTCCTCCGGACTTTTTTAGCTCAACCGGTCAGTTGTGGGGAAATCCGGTTTACCGCTGGGATGTCATGAAAAAAGACCACTTCGGCTGGTGGAAAGAGCGGTTTCGTCACAATTTTACACTATTTGATATTATTCGCGTCGATCACTTCCGGGGGTTTGTCGGATATTGGGAGGTTCCTGCGGGAGAGAAGACAGCCGTTAACGGAAAATGGGCAAAGGTGCCCGCCAAAGATTTTTTTACCCATTTGATTGAAGAGTTCAGGCAATTCCCGATTATTGCCGAAGATTTGGGTGTCATTACGGATGATGTCCGGGCGATCATGAAAGAATTTAGCTTTCCCGGTATGAAACTTTTGATATTTGCCTTTGACGACACGCCGGCTAAGAATCCTTATATCCCGCATAATCACATTCCCCATTCTGTTATTTATACCGGAACTCACGATAATAATACGATTCGCGGATGGTTTGAGAAAGAGTCCCGGCCGGAGGACCGCAATCGGGTTTTCCGCTATTTGGGGCGGGAAGTTCCAAATTCCGAAATAGCCTGGGAATTGGTGAGGTTAGCGATGATGTCGGTGGCCCACACCGTGATTCTTCCGATTCAGGACGTTTTAAATTTAGGTGCAGATTCCCGCATGAATACCCCCGCAACCATCGGCAATAACTGGCAGTGGCGCCTGACCCCCGAAATGCTCTCTCCCTGGATTACCGCAAAGTTCCGTGAACTGACGGAAATTTACGGCCGAACTTAATTATCCTTTCGTTTTCCCTGTAAAAGTTAATCAAATCTTAACAAACCTTTAATTCTTTTTTAACTGCGCCAAGTTATCCTTTCCTTGGAAATAAAACACAATCTTTAAAATTTATTTTCAAATTTAATCAAAAATTTATTTATCCTTTATCGAATTTTAATTGCCGTCATTTATCCTTGTCATCAAGAAAGGGGGTGACAATGACGGCAGAAAGCGTAACCAGCCAAAATACTGATGTCAACGTGACGCTGTTACGCATACAAATTCAAATCCTGAAAACATTGCTCAAAGATATCGAGCAGAAAAATCTTATAGATGAACACACGCAAGAGAGCCTGAAGCAAATTGAAAAAAATTTGCGTTGGCTTAGGAAGTTATCGTTAAACAGTTTCTAAAGGAGGAGTGGGATGAAAAGATTAGTTATGGCCGGAATCATTGGCGTGCTGACCTTCAGTGTGTTGCCGCCGGCATCGGCTGCCATTACGCAGGTCGATTCCCTGATTGAAAAGCTGGTGGAGAAGGGAATTTTGTCCAAAGAAGAAGCGCGTGAACTCAAAACAGAAATATTGGCGGATGCGAAGACGCTGGATGAAGATACATTCAAACAGTCGCTTCCAACTTGGGTTCAAAAAATGAAACTAAAAGGAGATTTACGTGTTCGTTACCAAAACGAGCGCCGGGATTCGACCAATAGCCGCAACCGCGGTCGTGTGAGAATGAGGCTTGGATTGGAAACGGATGTTAACGAAAAAGTCAAAGCAGCCGTCGGGATTTCCACCGGCGGAAATTCAAGTAACAGCGGTGATCCGCGTTCAACCAATCAAACCTTTGAAGACTCATTTGCAAAACCGGATATTCGCCTGGATTATGCTTATGCCCAATACACTCCAGTCACCTGGGCAAGCGTCTGGAGCGGAAAAATGGCGTCTCCATTTTGGGTTCCCAAAGATTTGCTTTTTGACAGCGATATTACCTTTGACGGCGGTGGGACACAACTTGTTTCTAAGAAATACATGGGCGATAAGCTCCAGTATTTCTTTAATACTGGTTTTTTTATTTTGGATGAAAATGCGACAGAAAACTATGATCCGTACATGTATGTGGTTCAGCCCGGATTAACGCTAAAAACAACCAAAAATTCAAAGCTAAAATTGGCCGGTACATACTATGGAATCGATACGATCAAAGGTGGAACAAAACTGGCTTTTTCAGCGGCGACCAATACGGGCTTAACATCGTCTGCAACGAGTACTTATTCTCACAATTATGACCCCATTGGTGCCGGTGCAGAATTTACGCTTGATAACCCGCTTGGTGAGTCAGGGTTTTTCCGTGACTTGGGTGTTGACCAATTTGCGCTTTTGGGTGAATACGTGAAAAATACAAGCGGCGATGAACATGATCAGGGATTTTTGTTAGGTGCGCGCATCGGTGCCAAAAAAGTGGCCGGACCAAAACAATGGCAGCTTTCCTATAATTTTCGCCGATTGGAACGCAATGCCATTCTGGATATTTTTCCGGATTCGGACTTCTACGGCGGCGGAACCCATGTCCAGGGCCATGAAGCCGAATTGGCCTACGGGTTAGGCAAAAATGTCAGTTTGGGGCTTGATTACTATCGCGCCTCACCAATCGGCGGGGAAGAACTTGACACGCGTCAAGCCAAGGTCGAAAACCTTATTCAGGTCGACTTAAACTTTAAGTTTCCGTAATGCCAACTGAACAAAACAATTTTCTGGATAATCAAGGAGGATTGAAATGAAGAAATTGAACGTTTTAATTCTGATTGTTGGATTGCTGGGCGTTGTCGGTTTTCAATGCGACGCCTTGGCGGGGCTGATTAAAGTTGACGGTTCGAGTACTGTATTTCCGATTACCGAAGCGGTAGCCGAGGAATTTCAAAAAGAAGCAAAAAGTACAAAAGTCATGGTGGGAATTTCGGGGACCGGCGGCGGCTTCAAGCGATTCTGCCGCGGGGAAACGGATATCAGCGATGCGTCCCGGCCGATTAAATCGTCTGAAGTCGATCTTTGCAAAGAAAATAACATTCAATATGTTGAGATTCCGGTTGCCTATGACGGCCTCTCGGTCATGGTGAATCCAAAAAATACCTGGGTGGATCACCTGACAACAGTCGAACTGAAAAAAATTTGGGAACCGTCAGCTCAAGGGGCGGTGACAAATTGGAGCCAGGTTCGCGACGGATTTCCCGAGGAACCGATTAACCTTTACGGTCCCGGGACGGATTCAGGGACGTTTGACTATTTCACGGAAGCGATCAACGGAAAAGGCGGCGCGAGCCGGGGCGATTACACCGCGAGTGAGGATGATAATGTCCTGGTCGAAGGTATTTCGAACGATAAGGGCTCTTTGGGATATTTCGGTTTAGCCTACTACGAGCAAAATCGCGAAAAACTAAAAATTGTTCCGATTGACGACGGAAATCCGGGAAACGGCGATGGCCCGATTGTCCCTTCGATGGAAACCGTTATGAATTCGACCTACCAGCCCTTGGCTAGGCCGATTTTTATTTATGTCAGAAAAGACGCGATGGCGCGGGATGAAATTAAAAAGTTTGTCGAATTTTATCTCAAAAATGCACCGGCGCTGGTTGAAGAAGTCGGTTATATTCCTCTCCAGCCGGAATCCTACGAAGCGGCTATAGGCAGGTTTCAAAAGGGAACGACGGGTTCTGTTTTCGGCAAAGCCGGGGCCACGGTCGGCGTAAAAATGGCCGATCTTCTGCGGATGGAAAAATAAAGTTTCATGAAGCGGTTTTTTGTTCAATTCAAAGAGGAGATTATCGAGAGGCTGCTATTTTTTTGCAGCCTCTTCTCAGTTTTTACGACCGCAGGAATTATTTTTGTGTTGATGTCGGAAACAGTTGGTTTCTTTAAAGAGGTATCCATTTTAAAATTTTTGACGGATACTCAATGGACTCCACTTTTTACCATTAAACATTTTGGAATCCTGCCGCTTCTTTCCGGGACAATTTTAACAACACTAATAGCGCTGGCTGTTTCAGTTCCCATCGGTTTAATCAGCGCTATCTATTTAAGCGAATATTCATCCGCAAAAGCTCGCAATATTGTTAAGCCGATAATGGAAATACTGGCAGCGGTGCCGACGGTTGTTTACGGATATTTTGCGCTGTTATTTATTACGCCGTTATTAAAGAAATTCATCCCCGGGCTTGCCGGCTTTAACTCACTTTCAGCCGGGATTGTTATGGGTGTCATGATTATTCCGCTGGTTTCATCCTTAAGCGAAGATGCGATGCATGCTGTCCCGACCGGACTTCGTGAGGGGGCGTATGCCCTGGGTTCCACGCGGATTCAGGTGGCCTTTAAAGTCGTCATGCCGGCGGCGCTTTCAGGAATCATGGCGTCGATTATTCTCGCGGTGTCGCGCGCCATCGGCGAAACCATGATTGTCGCCATTGCGGCAGGGCAACAACCGCGCTTGACAATGAACCCGCTTGTCCCCGTTGAGACGATTACGGCCTATATCGTCCAGGTCAGTCTTGGCGATACGCCGCACGGCACCATTGAATACAAAACGATCTTTGCCTGCGGGATGATGCTATTTGTTCTGACGTTCATCCTGAATGTCCTCAGTTTTAAATTGCGGGAACGTTTTCAGGAGGCCTATGATTAGCGCAGCCAACGTTAAACGGACAGTTTGGAACAAACGGATTGATAAGGTTTTCCGGTTATTAGGAATCGGAGCGACGATTTTTGGACTCTTGGTTCTTTTTGTTTTGATCGTTGATATTCTGACCGATGGTTTTCCGCGTCTTCGATGGGATTTTTTTACCAGTTACCCTTCACGCAAACCCGAACTGGCCGGGATTCTATCGGCCTGGGTCGGAACATTATGGATTATGGTGATTACGGCTCTGATTGCCATTCCGCTGGGGATCGGGGCGGGAATTCACCTGGAAGAATACGCCAGAAAAACTCCCCTAACCAATTTTATAGAAATCAATATTGCCAATTTGGCCGGTGTTCCGTCCGTGATTTATGGACTGTTGGGTTTGGGATTTTTTGTCCGGTATTTTCATTTGGATCGAAGTATTTTAGCGGGGGGATTGACACTGGCAATGTTAATCTTGCCGGTTATCATTCTTTCAACGCGGGAGGCTCTGAAGGCAATACCGTTTTCGATTCGCGAAGCCTCCTATGCGCTGGGGGCGACAAAATGGCAAACAGTCCGCTATCAAGTATTGCCGGCGGCTCTCGGAAATGTGCTAACCGGGATCATTCTGGCGATGTCTCGCGCGGTAGGTGAAACCGCGCCGCTCATTACCATCGGCGCTTTGACGTATATTCCGTTTTTACCGCAAAGCCCGATTTCTGTTTCTAAGGATTTTCCGTTTTTGGGTTTAAGTATGCAGGGGCTATTCGATGCTTTCACGGTTTTGCCGATTCAGATTTTTAATTGGGTTTCTAGGCCGCAAAAGGGCTTTTATACGGATGCGGCCGCGGGAATCGTTGTTCTTTTATTGATAACCTTATGCATGAATGCGGTCGCAATTTATCTTCGCTATCAGAATCAAAAAAGGTGGTGACATGAACCCGGAAAGTGTTTTTAGTATTCGGCAACTCAATTCGTATTACGGGACAAAACAGGTTCTCAATAATTTGAATTTGTCGATTGCCGAGAGGACGGTAACGGCACTGATGGGGCCGTCAGGCTGCGGAAAGAGTACCCTGATTCGCTGCCTCAACAGAATGAACGATCTTGTCCTGAAGTTCCGGCTGGAGGGGGAGATTTTGTATCGCAAACGGGATTTGTATTCCAAGGGCATTGACGTTATTGACATGCGCCGCGAAATCGGGATGGTTTTTCAAAAACCGAATCCTTTTCCAAAAAGTATTTATGAAAACATTGTCTATGGGTTGAAAATTCAGGGGATAAAATCCCGGGATATTTTAGAGGGCATTGCGGAGGAAAGTTTGAAAAATGCGGCTCTTTGGGACGAGGTTAAGGACAGGCTTCACGAATCTGCATTGTCGTTATCCGGCGGACAACAGCAGCGGCTGTGTATCGCCCGGGCACTGGCCGTTAAGCCGCAGGTGATCCTCTTTGATGAACCCTGCTCGGCTCTTGACCCGATTGCAACCGCAAAAATCGAGGAATTGATCGGCGAATTGAAGCAAAACTATACGATTGTCATCGTGACTCATAATACAGCACAGGCGGCCAGAGTGTCCGATTATACGGCATTTCTCTACTTAGGGGAGCTGATTGAATTCGGATCAACGGAAAAAATGTTTACCGTTCCCAAAGACCGGCGGACGGAGGAGTACCTGACGGGAAAATTTGGTTAAGGATGGAAAATAAGTTTTTTATGGATAGGAGAAGTTATGTTAATTGAAAAGATGACAGAGTTAAAAAGGCAGCTTATTGAATTTACCGCGCTGATTGAAAGCATGATTGGCAAAAGCATTCAGGGGCTTTTAGACAAAAAAGAAGATTTGCTTAAAGATGTGATTGAGTCGGATGAACCGCGAGCTAACCAGTATGACCGTGAAATTGATGAGTTGTGTACGGTTTTGATTGCCCAATTTGAACCTTTGGCGCGGGATTTACGGACCGTGTTAATGATCTTAAAGATGAATAAGGATTTGGAGCGGATGGGGGATCATGCGGTTAATATCTCTGAAAGCGCGATTTTTCTGATTTCGCGCCCGTTCTTAAGGCAGGCATCAAGCGATATCCGCATTATGGCGCAAACAACAATGACGATGCTTAAAGACAGCATTAATGCCTTTGTTAATGAGGATGTACCGCTGGCAGCGGCTGTTTGCGAACGGGACAGTATCGTCGATCACCTTGGCGATACTTTGCTTGAAGAGTTAACGGGCCTCATGAAAGGTGAACGGGATGGGATTGAGCGGTCGCTTCACTTAATGAGGATTTCCCATAATCTTGAACGGGTTGCGGATTTGTCCACCAACATTTGTGAAGAGGTCATATATATTGTGGAAGGGCGGGACATTAAACATCACAAAGGCTTTTCTGACCGGCCCGCAATATGATTGTTGCGGCATGGTTGTGAAACCCGGCTTGTAACACTTGACAGTCTCGTTTCTTGTTTATATAGTAAAACCCGGTTGTTAAATCAACAACGGAAACGATAATGCCGGGGGTTTAAAAATATGTTTAGTGATATCCTGCTTGCCTTTATTCCGATTTTTGTGGCTGTCGACGCGATTGGGCTTTTGCCTGTCTTCGTCTCATTGACGGAGGGAGTTAAGAAAAAAGAAAAATCCGAGATCATCGGCCAGTCTATCGCGACGGCGGCTGGCGTTGCGGTCGGATTTGTTTTCTTAGGAAAGATATTATTTCGGGTTTTAGGCATTACGGTCGGTGATTTTATGGTGGCGGGCGGGGCAATTCTTTTTTGTATCGCCATCGCGGATTTGATGAATATGGAGAAACAAACCCGGATGCACGGATCGACGCTGGGGGTTGTGCCTTTAGGGACGCCCTTGATTGCCGGGCCGGCTGTTTTGACAACGTCTTTGATCATGATCGACCATTACGGAATTTTAGCCACACTCATTTCAATTCTCGGGAATATTCTTTTGGTGGGAATAACGTTTTTATTTTCCGATAAAATTTTAAAAGTTATCGGGACAATGGGGTCCCGCGCTGTTTCGAAGGTGACCAGCCTGTTTTTGGCGGCAATTGCCGTTATGATGATTCGCAGGGGAATAATGCAAATATTAAATATTCCGCATTAAGATTGGCCATGGCAAAAGAAAAAATTCTCATTATTGAAGACGATAAAGATATCCGTGAGCTCATTCAATATAACCTCGAGCGGGAAGGCTACGCTACGCTTTCAGCGGAAAACGGCGAGCGGGCACTGACTTTAGTGAAAAGTGAGTTACCGCGTTTGGTCATTTTGGATTTGATGTTACCCGATGTCGATGGTCTGGATGTTTGTAAAATTATTCGTCATGGTGAAGAGACGAAGCACATCCCGGTAATCATATTGACGGCGAAAAGCGAGGATTCAGATGTGATCGTGGGGCTTCAATTGGGAGCGGACGATTATGTCACGAAACCGTTTAGTCCCAAGGTATTGATTGCGCGGGTTAAGACGATTTTGCGGCGGCCGGCTCACAAACAAAAGTCTGAGGAGGTCAGGGAGATTGAGGGATTAGTGGTCGATATGCCTAAGCACAAAATCACCTATAAAGGAAAATTACTCAATTTGACCTCGATTGAATTTAACATTATTGAATTTTTATCCCGGTATCCGGGAAGGGCATTTACCCGTGACCAAATTATGGACGGGGCTTGGAAAGAAGGAAAATTTGTTGTGGACCGCGCCGTGGATGTCCACATGCGCTCAGTTCGTAAAAAGCTCGCAAAGGGCTCTGATTTAATCGAAACCGTCCGGGGAATCGGATATCGCTTCAAAGAGTTAGAGAAATAATGTGAGCAAGACTTTTCAAAAGCTTTTTCTTATCAGTTCCGCTATCGTTGTTTCCTGCCTGGTATTGTTACGATCCCTCAATCAGATTGATGCCGAAAACCTTGGTTTTTTAGTTTTTTGGGGCGTTTTCGTTGCTCTCATTCTTAGCCTGGCCATTGACTTGCTGTTTATTCGTCCCATCGATAAAATCAAAACTGCCGCGTTTAAAATTTCCGGCAGCAGTTTTCAAAGCAAAGATTCTCTTTCATCTTTGGAGGGATTAAATAACTTGGCAAGTCATCTCGATCAAGTTTCCGAGGATTTACAGAGCAAAATAATTGAATCGACACAGGACGAGCATGAGCTGCGGGCCATCCTTTCAAGCATGATTGAGGGAGTTATTCTGATTAACCGGGAGGAAAAAATATTACTGCTTAGTTCTCCCGTTTCCCAAATGCTTGATTTGCGCTCCCGCGATGCCGTTGGCAAACCCTACTGGGAGATCATTCGTAACAAGGAAATTAATGAGGTGTTGTCCAAGGCGTTTTCGCAGAGGAAGGCGTTGCGCAAAGAGGTGACCATCTTATTTCCGGCCGAGGCATTTTTCAGTATTCAGGTATCGCCGGTGATTGATGAGAGCCATCCAAAAAACTTTTTTGGCGTAGTTGCCGTTTTTCACGATATTACCGAAATAAAAAAATTGGAACGCATTCGCTCGGAATTTGTCGCTAACGCCTCACACGAGTTGAAAACCCCGCTGACGTCCATCAAAGGGTTTGTGGAAACGCTCAAAAGCGGAGCCCTGGATGATCCGAAAATGGCCAGGCGGTTTCTTGATATTATTCAAACCCACACGGAGCGCCTGGAAAACCTGGTAACCGACCTATTACGCCTCTCATCGCTTGAATCAAAGGAAGAGGTATTAAATATCGAGGGAATATCGCTGCGTCAATTTATGGATGCGGTGGTTACGATGTACAAGCCGCAAATGGACAAAAAGCAACAAACAATTGAGGTTCACGTCTCCGATCAATTACCGGTGCTTTTTGCGGACCGGACGAAAATTGAGCAGGCTGTCTCAAATCTTTTGGACAACGCCATTAAATTTGCTCCGGAAGGCGGTCGGGTTTCCATTTCGGTTGACGAAGATAACGGTCTGGTACGGATTGATGTTACCGATTCGGGCGTTGGGATTCCGCAGGAACACCTTCCCAGGATTTTTGAAAGGTTTTATCGTGTTGACAAGAGCCGGTCCAGGGAGTTGGGAGGAACCGGCTTGGGGCTTGCCATCGTCAAACATATTGCTCAGACGCACAATGGAAGGGTTGCCGTTGAAAGTGAATTAAACAAAGGTTCGACATTCTCGATTTTCTTACCTAAAAATCAAGCCTAAAGCAGTTCCAATTCCGCTTCCGCTGTCTCGTCCTTAATATAATCTTAACAAAATCTTAATGAAGATTTAACATTTCTAGCCCATAGTTAACGCAAGTTTAACAACTAACTAAGGGGGAAATATGGCGATCCGTTTATTACTGATTGCAATTGTTCTTGCGCTCAAAGCGTCATTTGGGTTTTGTGAAAGCCAACAAAGTTCGATCCAGATCAAAGGATCGGATACGATGGTCAACCTGGGCCAGGCCTGGGCGGAGAGCTATATGCAGACGCATCCGGAATCGTTCATTGCGGTCACTGGCGGCGGGTCGGGGACCGGAATTGCCGCATTGCTTAATAAGGGTTGTGATGTGGCGATGTCATCGCGCAAAATCAAAGATAAAGAAATTGAGTTAGCGGCAACGAAAGGCGTTGAACCAATAGAGTATACGGTCGCTTTGGACGGATTGGTGGTTGTTGTCAGTCCGAAAAATCCGGTCAGCCAGCTGACAATCGATCAGCTGGCTGATATTTTTACCGGAAAAATTAAGAATTGGAAAGAAGTTGGCGGTGATGACCTGCCGATCGTTATTTTATCTAGGGAGGTTAACTCCGGGACGCATGTTTATTTTAAAGAGCATGTGCTGCGCAAGGGCGATGATGCCAGGAAAGACGAATTTGCTGACAGCGCGCTTTTGATGCCATCCTCCCAGGCAATTGCCGATGAAATCACGCAAAACAAGAATGCCATCGGATATTATGGAATGGGGTATCTCAACGAAACCCAGAAGGCCGTGGCTATTGCCAAAAACGCCAAAGGCCCGTTTTCGGTCCCGACGATTGAAAATGTAACAACCGGAACTTACTACATTTCCCGGCCGCTGTTTATTTATACAAACGGGGAACCGCAGGGATTGGCGAAGAGTTTTCTCAACTATGCATTAAGCCCTGAAGGCCAGCAGATTGTTGCGCAAATAGATTTTGTTCCCATAAATTAACAGTGATGACTCAAACCCGCTGGACCATCCGCAACGTCAAAGAATTTCTTATCGAATCCGCCATTAAACTGAGCGGAATCGCGTCGATTGCCATCGTCCTTCTCATTTTTATTTTTCTGGTCAAAGAAGGCCTGTCTTTATTTAAAGCCGTCTCGCTCTCCGACTTTCTGTTTGGAAAAAAGTGGTACCCCATTTCTGATCCTCCGCAATTCGGAATTTTTCCGCTCATCTTAGGATCGCTTTTTGTCACGATCGGGGCAAGCCTTATTTCGGTTCCAATTGGCGTTGCCAGCGCAGTCTATATTGCCGAAGTTGCGCCGGGCCGCGTAAAAGAACTATTAAAATCAGGAATTGAATTATTGGCGGCCATCCCGAGCGTTGTATTAGGGTTCATCGGCATGGTGACAATTGTTCCGTTTGTAAAAAATGTTTTTCATTTACCGACCGGATTAACGGCTTTTACGGGATCAATTGTATTGGCCTTTATGGCGATGCCGACGATTGTGAGTATTGCCGAGGACGCGCTTAACGCGGTTCCGCGCCGGTATCGAGAGGCGGCCTTGGCATTGGGAGCAACGCGCTGGCAAGCGACCTGGCGCGTAACGGTTCGCGCGGCATCATCAGGAATCGTTGCGGCGATCATGCTTGGAATCGGAAGGGTGATAGGCGAAACGATGGCGGTGATGATGATCACGGGAAATGCGGCCAGGATTCCCAACTCCATGTTTCAGCCGGTCCGTACCTTGACCGCGACGATTGCCGCCGAAATGGGAGAAACGGTTCAGGGAAGCGAGCATTATTTTGCACTTTTTGCGATCGGAATCGTTTTGTTTATTATTGCGTTTTTGATTAAATTTCAAAAGATAAGGACTGGTTTTTTCTAGTTCTTTAAGTTCCTTAATTTTTACGTGTAGATGCTGAGCTGGTTTTTTAGTTCTTTTATCATTGTC
>CAZEUO010000030.1:13273-27055 GCA_964515035.1 uncultured Planctomycetales bacterium | reverse complement strand
GCTCCAAGCCTTTCAATGGGGTGTGACCTATCCTGATGAAGTCGCATCTGTTATTTCCATTGCGGCGAATGCCCGGCAAACCGCTCAACAAATCGCTTTGCATGAAGTCGGCCGCCAGGCGATCATGAAAGATCCCGACTGGCAAAAGGGCAATTATTACGGCAAATCTATTCCGGCCAACGGCCTTTCGGTCGCGCGCATGTTAGGGCACATCACTTACATGAGCGACAAAAGCATGGACGAAAAATTCGGCCGCAAACTTTTTGCCAAAGAAAAATTCGGCTATGACCATTCCCACGAATTTGAGGTCGAAAACTATTTAAAATACCGGAGCGACAGCTTTGTCCAGCGCTTCGATGCTAATTCCTACTTGTATATCTCCAAAGCGCTCGATTATTTTGATTTGGCACCCGACGGCGATTTAGCCAAAGCCTTTAACAAAATCAAAGCGAGTTTTCTTGTTATCGCTTTTACATCGGATTGGCTTTATCCGCCATATCAGTCTAAAGAAATGGTTAAAGCCCTTAAAGCCAACGATATTGACGTGTCCTATTGCGAGGTCAAATCTGATTACGGCCACGATGCTTTCTTAGTGGAGGTGGAAGGGCAATCGAAGCTGATTGCATCCTATTTGAATCGAATTCAGCGGGAAATGAAAGCATGAGCGAATCAACACCGAAAGCGCGGTTAGATTACAAAATTATTCTCGATTTAATCGAACCTAATTCCCGAGTTTTGGATTTGGGTTGCGGCGATGGGGAACTTTTGAGTCTTTTAATTGAAAAGAAAAATTGTAAGGCGACCGGCATCGAAATCGATGAAAAGGCAATCTACAATTGCATTAAGCGGGGCTTAACGATTTCCCACGGGAATATCGACACCGAACTTGCAGACTTCGCCACTAAAAAATTTGATTACGTCATTTTAAACGAAAGTTTGCAGCAGGTTTTGTATCCGCAAAAAGTCATTTTGGAATCGCTTCGTGTCGGCAAAAAAGCGATTGTCGGGATTCCTAATTTCTGTCATTTCCGCGCCCGCCTGCAATTATTCTTCAGCGGGCGCGTTCCCATTACCAAAGAACTGCCCTATGAATGGTACAACACGCCAAACTTACGCTTCTTAAGCTTAAAAGATTTCCACCGCTTTTGCTCCGAAAACAGCATTAAAATCGTCAAGCAGCGCCCAATTACGCTTCTCGGTGAAATCAATATCTTTCCGAATCTATTCGCGCGTACAGGGATTTATTTGTTGGAAAAATTATCGTAATGAGGTTTAGGGTTGTCTGAACCGGCGAGTTCCACAGCCGAAAGACTACATCTTGAATGGGTTTTGTTTATGGTCAGTCGCTCAGACAGTCCTCGCACTTCAGCTTTTTCTAACAAAAAATTTTAGTAAGCTTCAGGCTGCGGAACTCGCTTTGTGACCATAAACAAAACCCATTCTGATAAGTCTTTCGCGCGAGGACTGTCCGAAGCCGGGAAGACAATCCTAAACCTCATTAATCAATACTAAAATCTCAATATGCCAAAACAAACCAATATCCGCATCGGAATCTTGACAGCCTCCGATCGCGCCAGCAAGGGCGTTTACGAAGATATTTCCGGCAAAGCCATTATTGACCTTTTAAAAAGTTATTTGACCGTTTCCTGGGAGCCGGTTTACAAAGTCATTCCTGATACACTCGCAACGATTGAGCGTGAATTACGCCGAATGGCAGACAAAGAAAAGTGTTGTTTGATTGTTACAACAGGAGGGACTGGTCCGGCGCCGCGCGATGTTACGCCGGAAGCAACCGAGGCCGTTTGCCAAAAAATGTTACCGGGATTTGGAGAATTAATGCGCGCGGTTTCTTTACGTTATGTTCCAACCGCCATTTTATCCCGCCAAACCGCCGGAATCCGCGGCAAATGTCTAATTATCAACCTTCCCGGAAAGCCAAAATCAATCAAAGAATGCTTAGAGGCTGTATTTCCTGCAGTTCCTTATTGCTTAGATTTAATCGGCGGACCGTTTTTGGAGTGCAATCCTGCCGCAATTTCAATTTTTCGCCCGCAGTAACCGGCCCATGTTATCAAGAACTTTAAAATTTGGTTTTATTTTTACCGGTATTTTACTCGTTTTATCCATCACGTACTCGTCCGTTCTAATGATTCCCTACATTTACCACGATGATGCCATATTTTGGTTTAAAACTTCCAATTCCCCATATCACCTTTATCATGCCTTCAATTTTTTCCTCGGCCGGTTTTTGGGCGCGTTCATCCTCAGCGGATTCCATAATTTTGTCCAAACGATTGCGGATTTAAACATCATTCGCTTTTTGAGTCTCATACAGATAAGCCTTTGTGGAACGCTGTGTGTCTGGTTACTTCAACGCTATTTATCGAGTTTATTTCAATCGTTCTTGGTAACCATAATTATTTTTACATTGCCGCCATTTCAAATATTCGTCTCTTATGCCGGAATTGCGTACGCCACAACGGCCATTCCTTTGTCCGGGCTTGCGTGTTTGGCCGCAAGCCGCATTTCCATTGAAACGCCTTACCTCAAAAGGGTGTTAAATGCATTTACGATTCTATCAATTCTTTTACTTATTCTGGCCCTGTCAATTTATCAATCCGCCGCAATGTTTTACTGGGCGATTGTAATGCTGTTTTTCTTATCTTATTCTGCCGAAAATTTCCAAAACTTAAAGCAACACGCGATTAACTTCTTTGGTGTTGGAAGTGTTGGTATCGCTATTTATTTTTTAATTTTAAAATTTTCAAACTTTTCTAACGGCCAATTTAGCAATCAGTTTTACGCCTATGATTCCGGCAAATATGAAAAATTTTTTATTGATAAATTAACCTGGTTTACCACAACGCCCTTATTTAATTCTCTGAATCTATGGAATGTTTTCCCAAACACGCTTTATGCGGCGGTTGTCGTTGGCTTTATTTTACTGTCGTACGCGCTTTGGTTTCTAAAAATTACAAAGAAAAGTACAAAATCCGATCAAAATGCTGCTTATCGTCATGCTATTTTCTTTACGGTACTTTTCTTCAGTTTACTTTTTTTAAGTTTCCTTCCTAATTTAGTTTCTGCACAACACGCCCCGTATTATCGATGCTGTGCGGGTTTGACCACCCTGGTTGCAATCGCACTTTTGTGGGGATTAAACCAATGGGCAACTCTATTTTCATCCGCACGAAAGAAAATTATTTTAACGATTACTCTTTGCGTTATTTGCACATACGCCGTCGTAAAAACCAATCAAAATTTACTCAACTTACGCGCAATCCCAAGCCAAATAGAATTAAATTACCTTGAAAGTTTTTTTCGGCAGGCCAAAATGGGGAGCTACAAGCAGGTCCACATCATTTACAAGGATCCCGACGATGTGAAATCCCGTTACGATGAATTTGCGCATCCGACGACTTACTTTCTTTTGGATGCGCGCGGTATGATAAATTATTTTTTAACGAAGTGGGCCAGTGAAGATCGGCTGGTTATTCTTTATATCAACTGGAACTACGTAAGTGAACGCGTCAGTCTTATTGATTGCGTTTTTATGGATCCGTTAAACCGCTCGCGTTTTGCTTATCGGATGAAATTCAGCCACGGCGAGCAAAGCGAAAAAATCGACTTCGAAAAGCCGACTCTCGTTATCGATATGACAAAACTCTATGAACCTTCCGGCAGCCTCGCGTACTTAAATTTAATAACATCTTCTAAACCGTAACAATCTCAAACGTCCGAAAGTGAGATACTGCCTAAGAATGTTTAATGTCACCATGCGAGCCGTCACAAAATGGCTTTTTACCGGAATGTTTGCACCCGCACCAGGCTACTCTTTTCGTTTCAGCAATTTCAACAACCATCGGTGCAAAACCCGTTCCTTTGTGTGAACCGTCGCAAAACGGCTGGTTTTTGGAATTTCCGCACGCGCACCACGCGTATTTTCCCGGTTGCATTTCCAAAACGTAAGGACTTAATCTGGCAATATTGGGTCCGCCCATATTCACCTCCGCGTTAAATGATCCCGAATAATCGCGCTATCTTACCACCAATCGTTTATTTAATACAAGGCTTGCAAAAATAATTTTTCCGCCTAAAATGGTGAGCATGTTACAAAAACACGATTATATTATTATCGGTGGGGGAATTATCGGCTTAACCATTGCCCACGCGCTTAAGCGCGAAAAGCCCAATTGCATTATTCTCATTCTCGAAAAGGAAAACGATATCGCCCAGCACGCCTCGGGGCGCAACAGCGGCGTTTTACATGCCGGGTTTTATTACACCGCCGACAGCCTCAAAGCCAAGTTTACGGTCGATGGTAATAAAGCCATGCGCGAGTATTGCAAGCGAAAGAATCTTGCAATCAATGAATGCGGCAAACTCGTCGTCGCCCAAAATGAAAAAGAACTCGAACAACTTTACGAACTCGAACGCCGCGGCAAGCGCAACGGCTCAACTATCCGCCTCATTGATGAAAAAGAAGCCCGCGCAATCGAACCGAACGTCCGCACACACCAAAAAGCCCTTTATTCTCCGAATACGGCGACCGTTGACCCGATGCAAGTCTGCCAGGCCCTTAAGAACGATCTTCTTGATCGCGGAGTCATTTTTCTGTTTCACACGGCCTACATCGGCAAAAGCGGGGGAGCCGTTGACACAACGAAAGGAAAGTTTTCCGCAAAAAAAATTATCAATTGTGCCGGGCTCTATGCCGATAAAATTGCCCACGATTTTGGTTTTGGAAAAAAATATACAATGATTCCCTTTAAGGGTCTTTATTTGGAATACACCAAAAACAAAACCGATATCAAAACCAACATTTATCCGGTTCCTAATTTAAACAATCCTTTCTTGGGCGTGCACTTTACAAAGACCGTCACCGGGAAAATCAAAATCGGCCCAACTGCAACTCCGGCCTATTGGCGGGAAAACTACACGGGCCTGTCGCGTTTTAGCTTAAATGAGTTCACAAAAATATTGTCCCTTGAAGCCAAGTTGTTTTTAACCAATGCCTTTGGTTTTCGCGATGTCGCACTGGAGGAGTCAAAAAAATACAATCGGGCCTACTTTATTGAATTGGCCAGTAAGCTTGTCCAAGAAATCGACAAAAATGGTTTTGGCGGCTTTACCAAACCCGGAATCCGCGCCCAATTATTTGACACAACAGCACAGAAGCTTGTTCAGGACTTTGTCATTGAAGGGGATACCGAAAGTACTCACGTTTTAAACGCCGTTTCGCCCGCCTTTACCTGCGCTTTTCCATTTTCAGAATATATTGTCGAAAATCACATAACTCATTAAAATATAATAGGTAGCAATTCAGTTGTTTTATAGCGTATTTCGTGTATACTTTAAATAAGGCAACAATTGAAGTACTTCTTGACAGATGATTGCGCCAGAGTATAATCAATGACGTCCAAGCGTATTGACATAAGTTTGCCCGCCCCGGCAATAAAATATCTATGCGGACCGGGGTGACAAAATTGAGGTGACCCTATGGAAAATGAAATCAGAATTATGGTACAAAGCACCCCGAATCCAAATGCTTTAAAATTTGTCTTAAACCGGCCGGTCAAGACCGAAGGAAAAGTCACATACCGTAATGCCGAAGAGTGCCACACCAATCCCTTGGCGAGGCATTTGTTCACCATTCCCAATGTTTCCGAGGTTTATTTCTTCGATAACGTCATTACGGTCACGCAAGATGGAAACGGTGACTGGGATTCGATCGAAGAAAAGATCCGAACCTCCATTATGGAAAAAATCGGCGAACACGATCCGAATTTTTCTGTCGAAGAAGCCAAGAAACGGGTTGAGCCGCAAACTCCGGAGATTGCAAAAATCAATGAAATCTTAGACCGGACCGTCCGTCCCGCGCTTCAAGGCGACGGAGGAGATCTGCAGATATTAAGCCTTGATGGAAATGTTCTTAAAGTCAATTACCAGGGAGCCTGTGGATCTTGTCCGAGTTCGACCGCTGGAACGCTAAAAGCCATTGAGGGAATTCTCAAAGACGAGTTTAATCCAGAAATTGTGGTTGAGGCGGAATCACCTTATTAATTTTATGACGAACCAGAACCACTTAACACAGAAGAAATGCCAGCCCTGCGAAGGAATCGGACAGGCTTTTTCAAAAAACCAGATTGCCGAATACCTTTTAAAAACTCCCGGCTGGGAACTCGATAAAAGCGAAAAGTTAATTTCTCGAGATCTCGTCTTGAAAAATTTTATGGCCGCGATACGGTTCATTAACAAAATTGCAGAAATTGCGGAATCGGAAAATCATCATCCCGATGTCCATTTGACCGGTTACCGGAAATTACGCGTTGAACTGACAACGCATGCGCTCAGTGGACTATCAGAAAATGACTTCATTGTTGCATCAAAAATCAACGCATTGCCGCTCGAACTTAAAACAAACTAAACGACAAAGGACGAACAAAAATGTTCAAGATTAACCGAAAAATCGAATACGCGCTGATTGCCTTACGGCACATCAAAAATTCAAATTCACATTGTGTCTCGGCTAAAGACATTTGCGATGTCTATAAAACACCGTTTGATACCACATCGCGCACACTTCAAATTATGGCCCAGCATGGAATCGTTAAAGCCGAGCATGGTGCGCATGGCGGATACCAGTTAATTAAGGACTTGTCTAAAATTACGTTTCATGAGCTTTCAGAAATGATCGTCGGACCCATTCAAATTGCCAATTGCTTTAACAATAATTATTCACACTGCGAATTTACTTCTAGCTGCAATGTGATTGCACCGATGTTAAACCTAAACGAAAAAATGAGTACACTTTTTAAAACCATCAGCGTTTTAGATTTAATTGAATCAAGGCATCATGGAGAAGCGCGGATCAAAGAAAAATATTCCCAAAAATCTCACACGGTCGCCGCATCCAATTAAAGGACGCAAAATGTCAAAAACGATTGAAAATAATTCGTTAACCAACCGGGAATACAAGTACGGGTTTTATACCGATCTTGCCGCCGATACGATTCCCAAAGGTTTAAACGAAGACATCATCCGCATGCTTTCGGCAAAGAAACAAGAACCCGAATTCATGTTGGAATGGCGCCTGAAGGCCTATCGTCATTGGAAAACCATGACGGAACCGCATTGGCCGAATTTTCACTATGACCCCATCGACTACCAGGCTTTAACGTATTATTCCGCACCTAAGCAAAAAAATGACAAACCTAAAAGCCTCGATGAAGTCGATAAGGAACTTCTCGAGACATTTGAACGGCTCGGCATTTCACTGACGGAACAGAAACGCCTTTCCGGCGTTGCCGTAGATGCGGTTTTTGACAGCGTGTCAGTTGGAACAACTCATCAAGAGGCACTATCGAAGGTGGGCGTCATTTTCTGTTCGATGTCCGAAGCGGTTTTGAATCATCCGGACCTCATCAAAAAATATTTAGGCTCTGTTGTGCCGTATTCGGACAATTTCTTTGCGGCGCTCAATGCCGCTGTGTTTAGCGACGGGTCGTTTTGCTACATTCCCAAGGGCGTCAAATGTCCTTTGGAACTCTCAACATATTTTCGAATTAATGCCGCCGACACCGGACAATTTGAAAGAACATTAATTATTGCTGAAGATTCCAGCTACGTGAGTTATTTGGAGGGGTGTACGGCTCCGACGCGTGACAGCAACCAGTTGCATGCAGCCGTCGTTGAGTTGATTGCATTAGATCATGCCGAAATCAAATATTCAACGGTGCAAAACTGGTATGCCGGTGACAAAGACGGTAAAGGCGGAATTTTTAATTTCGTCACAAAACGCGGCAAGTGTCAGGGCGTCAATTCAAAAATTTCCTGGACTCAAGTCGAAGCCGGCGCCGCTATTACCTGGAAATACCCGAGCGTTATTTTGCAAGGGGATAATTCCGTCGGTAAATTCTATTCGGTTGCATTAACCAATAACCGTATGCAAGCCGACACCGGAACAAAAATGATTCACATCGGTAAAAATACCAAGAGTACAATTGTTTCAAAAGGTATCTCAACCGATTACTCCAATAATAATTACCGCGGATTGGTTAAAATTATGCCGTCAGCAACCGGTGCGCGCAACTTTTCCCAATGCGATTCGATGTTGGTGGGAAACAATTGTTCCGCCAATACGTTTCCGTATATTGAAGTGAAAAATAACACGGCGGTCATGGAACATGAAGCGTCGACATCCAAAATCAATGCTGAGCAGATATTTTATCTGAAATCGCGCGGGCTTGACGCCGAAGGCGCCGTGTCGCTTATCATCAACGGTTTTTGTAAGGATGTATTTAAAGAATTGCCGCTGGAGTTTTCCGTTGAAGCGGTCAAACTTTTGGAAATGAAACTCGAAGGAAGTGTCGGCTAATGGTTCGACGCGCCCTTTCAGGGCTTGCTCACCATTTTCAGCGAGTCGAACCATCCTGAGCAAGTGAGCCCAAAGGGCGAACGCGTCGAAGGAGTGAAATGGAAAAACAAGGAAAGGATGTCGTTGCGATGTTAGAAATTAAGGATTTACATGCCAGCATTCATGGCGTTCCCATTATCAAGGGGCTTAACTTAAGTGTGAATGAAGGGGAGGTTCACGCGATCATGGGCCCAAATGGGTCAGGAAAAAGCACGCTTGCCAAAGTCATTTCCGGCCATCCGGAATATACGGTCGATAAAGGGTCGATGGACTACGAAATTAATTTCAAAAAAATAAATCTTCTCGAACTGGAACCGGAAACGCGCGCTAAGGAAGGGATTTTCTTGGCCTTTCAGTATCCGGTTGAAATTCCCGGTGTGAGTACCTCCATTTTCCTACGGGCTGCTTATAATGAAATCTGCAAGCACCAAGGCACAAGCGAAATGGACCCCATCGATTTTGATGAATACTTGCGTAAGAAAATGAAACTCCTGGAAATGGACGAGAAATTTATCGACCGGCCGGTCAATGTGGACTTTTCCGGTGGAGAAAAGAAGCGCAATGAAATCCTGCAAATGGCGGTTTTAAATCCGCGCCTCGCCGTTTTGGATGAAACCGATTCCGGCCTCGATATCGACTCCATGCGTATTGTCGCCGATGGCGTCAATAAATTGAAAAGAAAAGACAACGCCATCATCCTGATTACCCATTACCAAAGGCTTTTAAACTACATTGTGCCTGATTTTGTTCATATCCTTCACGACGGAAAAATCATCAAATCCGAGGGCAAAGAGCTGGCCATGAAGGTCGAGGAAAAAGGCTACGACTGGCTTACCTAATCACCAAAGGACAAAAATGATTTCTCCCACAACAAAACAATCAACATTTTTAACCGGATTCAACGAATTATTTCCCCGGATTCAAAAAAGTTCACCGGGGTGGTTAAATGCTATTCACCAAAACGGAGTTAATCGTTTCCAACAGCTGGGGCTGCCGACACCCAAAGACGAGGAGTGGAAATACACCAACGTCGCCTCCATTGCGGCAAAGAAATTTCATATCCCATCCACACACACACTTTTGGAAAACGACGAGCTTACCGCTTATACGAATGACTCCGATATTTTGTTAGTTTTTGTTAACGGCATTTTTGATAAAAAGCTTTCATCAGTTTCGCAATTTCCGGCAAAATGCGAAATTTTAAATTTTGCGGATCTTAACGAAAAAGACACGCAATTCCTCCAACCATACCTCGACAAATATTCTTTGCAGGGAGAGGAAACATTTGCGGCGTTAAACCGTTCTCTCATGCATCATGGCACTGTTGTTCGGATTGCCGATAAAGCCATTTTCGAAAAGTTAATTCATATCGTTCATGTTGTCAGCGGCGAGGAACATGATATTTTGGTTTCCCCGCGTACATTGGTCTTGTTGGGCCGACTGAGTGAAGCGCAAATTCTCGAAAGTTATATCTCTTTTTCACCCGTTTCGTATTTCACAAACGCCGTTACGGATATTTTTCTAGCTGATGATTCCAAACTGCGTTATTACAAAACCCAAGGCGAAGGGGCAAATGCGTTTCATATCGGCACGACCCGCGTTTGGCAGGAAAGAAACAGCCAACTGGAATCGTTTTCATTTTCAACCGGTGCTCAGTTAGCGCGGAATAATTTGACGATTGCCTTAAACGGTGCAGGGGCGGGGACGATTTTAAACGGCCTTTACGCCGCAACTGACGAGCAGCTTGTGGACAATCATACCGTCGTGGATCATCGGGAACCAAATGCCACCAGCAATCAATTATATAAAGGCATTCTCGATGGCAACGCCAAGGCGGTATTTAACGGAAAAATTTTTGTCAAGCAAATCGCCCAAAAAACCAACGCCTATCAGCTGAATAAAAATTTAATGCTTGGGAAAGGCTGCCAGGTTAATACCAAGCCGCAGCTTGAGATCTTTGCCGACGATGTGAAGTGTACCCATGGCGCCACCATCGGACAGCTCAACGAAGATGAAATGTTTTATTTGCAGGCGCGCGCGATCCCTAAAAAAACCGCCGTTAAAATGCTTTCGCGCGGCTTCGTCAACGACATCTTGGGCCGCGTCAACAACGAAAGCGTTCGCAAAAAAATGAATCACCTATTAACCAACGCCTTTAGCGTCTTATCATGAAAGTTGACACAAAAATGAAATTTAACATTGAAGAAATTCGCAAAGACTTTCCTATTCTGCAAAAGGAAATCAACGGTAAACCACTCGTCTATTTCGACAACGCCGCAACGACATTAAAGCCAAACGTCGTTGTTGAAGCGATGGAACGCTATTATCATCAGGAGTGCGCCAACGTTCACCGGGGAGTGCATTTTTTAAGCGAACAAGCAACAGCCGCATTTGAAGGTTCACGAAAAAAGATTGCCGAGTTTTTAAACGCGGGTGAAGAAGCCGAAATCATTTTTACCCGCGGCACGACCGATGCCATTAACCTTGTCGCCCAAAGCTACGGACGGAAATTCCTAAAACCCGGTGATGAAATCCTCATAACTCATATGGAGCATCATTCCAACATTGTTCCATGGCAAATGCTTTGCGAAGAAAAGGGGTGTGTTTTAAAAGTCGCGCCGATTAACGATGCCGGTGAATTGATTTGGGAAGAATTCGAAAAATTACTTTCCCCTAAAACAAAATTTGTTTCTGTTGTTTATATTTCCAATTCCCTGGGGACAATCAATCCGGTTAAGAAAATTATTGATGCGGCCCATAAATTTCACATTCCCGTTCTCATCGACGGCGCCCAAGCCGTCAGCCACACCCCCATCGATGTTCAAGCCTTGAATTGCGATTTCTTTGCTTTTTCAGGGCATAAACTTTTTGGCCCAACGGGTATCGGAGTCTTATATGGAAAGCGTAGGCTGTTAGAGTCGATGCCCCCGGCCCAGGGTGGTGGCGATATGATCGCGTCCGTTCGTTTCGAAAAAACAACTTACAATGTCTTACCTTATAAATTTGAAGCCGGAACACCGAACATTGCCGGCGCCATCGGGTTAGGAACATCCATTGATTACGTCAAATCCGTTGGTTTACAAAATATTTCTACATACGAAAGTGAATTGCTTCAGTATGGAACTAAAGCGTTAAAGGGCATCCCCGGATTGCGTTTAATCGGAACGGCGAAAGAAAAGATTGCCATTCTTTCGTTTGTCTTTGAAACAATTCATGCCCATGATCTCGGCACGCTTGTTGACGAAGAGGGCGTTGCCATCCGGACCGGCCACCATTGCACCATGCCGTTAATGGAACGTTTCGGTGTTCCGGCAACCTCCCGCGCATCATTATCGTTTTACAATACCAAATCCGAAATTGATGTATTGGTCGAAGCTATTTACAAAACAAAGGAAATTTTCCATGAATACAAGTAGCCAGCACGAACTCTATCAGCAAGTTATTCTCGATCATAATAAAAAGCCGCAAAATTTTAAGAAACTCGAGAATCCGACACATTTTGCCGAAGGGTATAATCCGCTTTGCGGAGATCATTTGCAGGTCTACTTGAAAATCGATGCAGAGGGAAAAATTAGTGAGATTTCCTTCGAAGGCTCCGGATGCGCGATTTCCAAGGCCTCGGCGTCCATGATGACCGCCAGCCTTAAGGGTAAAACCATTGATGAGGCTAAAAAACTTTTTGATGAATTTCATCAGCTTGTCATCGGTAAACTCGACCCGAAAAAAACCGACCACACCCTTGGAAAACTTTCGATCTTTTCCGGGATTTGGCAATATCCCGCGCGTGTCAAATGCGCCATTCTCTCCTGGTATACGATGAAAGGCGCCTTAAATAAAATTCAATCTGTCACGACTGAAAAATAACCGCGCTCCCATGCCTCACACCGAAACCCTCGCAACGCCTCAAATAAAAGTCTTCGATCGTCTTCACCGGCCTCTGCATGATTTGCGCATTTCCGTTATTGACCGATGTAATTTCCGCTGTACCTATTGCATGCCGGAAGAAAAATACCACGAACATTACAATTTTCTTGCTCCCGAAGACTGGTTGACATTTGATGAAATTGCCCGCATCTCGGGCCTTTTTGTTAAACTCGGCGTTAAAAAACTGCGCATTACCGGCGGTGAACCACTCGTCAGGAAAAACCTTCCCGATCTTATTCGCCAATTGATTACGATTAATGGAATCGACGATTTGGCGATGACAACCAACGGGTTGCTGCTCACGCGTTACGCACGGCAGTTGAAAGATTCCGGCCTTAGGCGCCTCACGGTGAGTCTTGATACGCTTGATGAAAATATTTTTAGACGCATGAATGGTCATAAGGGAACCCTGGCGGAGGTTTTAGAGGGGATTGAAGAAGCCCGGCAGGTTGGTTTTCGCTCAATAAAAATCAATACCGTTATTCAGCGCGGCGTTAATGACGCGACCTTGTTGGATCTTGTCCGTTTTTGCAAGGAACGCGAGTACATCCTACGATTTATTGAAATTATGGATGTTGGAAACCGCAATCAGTGGAAACCTGAATTTGTTGTTCCATCCAAGGAAATCTTAGCGCAGATTGCAAAAACTTTTCCCCTGGAAGCCTTGGGCGCCAATGACCCCGGCGAAGTTGCCGAGCGGTACCGCTTTAAAGACGGCGCTGGAGAAATTGGATTTATTTCTTCTATCACGCAGCCTTTTTGCGGGACATGTAACCGGGCCCGTATTTCAACGGACGGGAAATTTTATTTGTGCCTGTTTTCGGGCGTTGGATTTGATTTACGCGAGCCGTTACGTGAGGGGGCGAGTGACGAGGAAATTTTAAAGCTTATTGAAAATATTTGGTCAAAACGCCAAGACCGGTATTCTGAAGAGCGATCAACGCTTCTTTCGCTTCATGCTAAACCTCAAAAAATCGAAATGTATCAAATTGGGGGCTGAGCCCTTGCGGCAAGGCCGCAAGGGCGAAAGTCCCGTCAGTTTTGCGTTTTGCAAAACTGTTACGGGATCTGTCCTTACCACAAATGATCTTTTACATCCGCCGGCATTCCAAAAAACTTTCCTACCAAACGTACTTCCCGAACTAAATCCAAATTAAATTTTTCTTTAACCACCTTGGCCATTTGGCCCGAGAGTTCGAAAACGTCCTGAGATTGGCAACCATCAGATTTGACAATAATGTTGGCATGCTTTTCAAAAATGACCGCACCGCCGACACGCATATCTTTCGCACCGCATTGTTCCAGAAACCATCCTGCGGCCTGGCGTTTTTCGGCCTTCGAGGTGGGCTCGATATTACGAAAAAAACTTCCCGCGCAAGGGTGGGTTTGCAGATTCGGGTGCTTTTGCCGTCGGGTTTCTAAGATTTCCTCACGTTCTTTTT
>CAZEUO010000030.1:0-13263 GCA_964515035.1 uncultured Planctomycetales bacterium | reverse complement strand
CCTCACGGCTTCCCGGTTTTAAACTAAAACGCGCGGCCAAAACAATGTCACCCGTTTCCTTTAAGTTAGAATTTCGATAGGTAAAACCTAAGTCCTCCGGATTGGCTTCGCGCTTTTTTCCTTTTTTATCCAGCAGTAACACCGAACATAAAACATCCCCGACTTGTTTGCCGAACGCACCGGCGTTTCCGACAACCGCGCCGCCAACAGTTCCGGGAATACCGCTCGTGTAATTTAATCCTTCCAGGGAATTTTTTAATGCAAACTGGGCTAAATGATCAAGGGAGGTTCCGCCGGAAACAACGATATCATCACCCTGGCGTTCGGTCATCGGCTCGGAAACATAGCGAATGACAACGCATTTGACTCCCGCATCAGAAACCAAGAGATTTGATCCGCCGCCGATTAACAGGTATTCAATGTTTTTTTCAACAAGCCGTTTAACAGTTCCTTCTAATTGGTAGGGAGTTTGGCAGGTTATTAAGGCCTGGCACGGGCCGCCTAAGCGAAAGGTCGTGTAATTTTCCAGCCGCACGTTTTCAATAATTTCAACATGTAAATCGTTTAGAAAATCAAAATTCAATGAATACCTCATGCTAAAGTCGGCTTGTCTTCTTCACTACGGGCTAAAAGATAAAGATAATCCGACAAGCGGTTAAACCAAACAATGACTAACGGGTTGTCGATAATTTTATCCTGAAATAATCCGACGACTTTACGTTCGCAGCGCCTGGCAATCGTACGCGTATGTTCAATGTGAGCCGTCGCCAGACAATCGCCGGAAACTACAAAACCATTGGGAATCGTAATTGTCGCCTCCAAGGCATCCCGTTTTTGGTCGAGGGTTGCGAGCATTCTTTCATCAACACGAATTTTCACTTTTTTTAAACTTTCCGGCGTCGTTGCCAGCTCCGCGGACACATGAATGAGGGTGCGCTGAAGATAGAGAATGGCATCTTTAGTGGCTTGTTTTTTGGCATGAAAACGGGCAATTCCCAACACAGCACCGAGTTCATCGATATCGCCGTAGGTTTCCAAGCGAGGGGAATTCTTTGCGACAACTTCTCCTGAAAAAAGCCGTGAATTGCCTTTATCGCCGCCTTTTGTCGTTATACTTTTGATAGGCATTCTTTTAAATACCGTTTGAGGGCATCCGCACCGTCTTTAATTGAATAGACCTCGGAAAACCCCTGTTCCCGCAGGGCTAAAACGATACGGCTGCTACGCGTTCCTTTTTCACAAAAAACTAAATACTTTTTACTTTTGTCAAACAAGTGCTGCTTGGAATCAAATTTACTCGATGGAATTTTCTGGCTAATGATCCCTTTAACCGGCTTAAGAATTGTTTCAACCGGTTCGCGCACATCAACAACATCATAATTGGAAAATTCCTGGATTGAAAGTGTTGTGACATCAATTTCTGAACTAAAGGAGGCCGTCAGATAATGCTTTGCATCAATGGTTGTAATACTGGGATGCTGTCCGCAAACCGGGCAGGCGGGATCTTTCGATTGAATAAGCCTTTTCGTACGGTATTGGTTTAAATCAACAATCAGTATTTCATTGTGCAGCACATCCGGCATTCCTAAAATAAATTTAATGGCTTCGCTGGCTTGGATCGTTCCTAAAAGGCCGGGCGCAACACCTAAAACGCCGACGGTGGCACAATTACCAACACAGGCCGGATCCGGTACTTGCGGCCACAAGCAACGCAGACACGCCGAATCTTCGGTTGCGCGGTAAAACAACACCTGGCCTTCGAATTGATAGACGCTGGCCTGGATGAGAGGAATTTTGCAGATAACGGCGGCATCATTTAACAGGAATTTTGCGGTAAAATTATCGGTGCAATCCAATAAAAGATCATAACCATTAATGATGCTTTCAGCACTTTCTGGTGAAAGTTTGACGGCGTGCGTACGAACGTCGATGAAGGGATTTAATGCTTTAATCCGCGCAGCGGCTAATTCAACCTTTGGCTTTCCGACTTCGTTGTGAGAATACATAACCTGCCGATGCAAATTGCTGGTTTCCAGGACATCATGCTCACAAATCCCGATTGTCCCGACACCGGCTGAAGCTAAATAAAGAAGGGCGGGACAGCCTAGCCCACCGGCACCGACAACAAGAACACGCGCACTTTTGAGCTTCTTTTGACCGGATTCGCCAACCTGTGATAAGGGAAGTTGTCGTGAATAGTATTCTCTTTCACCCTGCTCAATTGATTTTTCTGATTTTTCTGGCACACCAACCCAACCAGAATCGCCATTCGTGTAATATTCCTTTTTGAAGATGGGAACGCGAGATTTGACTTCATCAATAATATATCGGCAGGCTTTAAAGGCATCGTCACGATGGCCGGCAACAACTCCGACCCAAACGGCCATTTCACCAATCGCTAATGTTCCACTCCGGTGAACGCATTTGACAGAAATCACAGAAAATTTTGTTTTAGCTTCGGCAAGAACAGCATTTCCTTCTTTAACGGCAAGTGAATCAAAAATTTCATACTCAAGGCGAAGGGCGCTTTTGCCGGCGCTTTCGTTGCGGACAACGCCTTCGAAGCAGGCAAAAGCGCCCGCCGCCGGCGTCATCATTCCTTGTTTTAACTTGACAATATCTATCGGGGTTTTACTGATTGAAAACACGTTTTATCCTCCCGCCACCGGCGGAATAAACACAACTGTATCATTGTTTTGAAGCGGGGTGTTCCAGGGCTTAAACGATTCATTTACGGCAACACGCATTACGTTCTCATTTAACGAAAATCGAAATTGCTTTTGTAATTGCTCATAAAGCTCGCCAGCGGTGTGGGCCTGGGTTGACAACGTCTCGTTTTCCAAGCCACGTTCTTCGCGCAAAAGCGCAAAATACCGGATTTGTATGGTAATTTCATTCATGGGGAATGATTATAGCACTAATTAAAACAATTGAATACGGAAGGGAAGCAATAAAATGCAGTTAATATTTGGCTTTAACGACTCCGGAAATAATCTTACATTGGCAGGCTAAGCGGTTATTTTTGTCCATCCCTAGGTCCAGCTCTTCTTGATTGAGCTCGCAAAGGTTTTCCTTTCCTTCGAGAATCTCAATTTGGCAGGTTCCGCAGACACCCGAATTACAGCTAAAAGGCACGCCGGATTTCTCGGCGATTTCCGCAAGAGCGCCGCCATCCGGAACCTCGTGTTCAACCTTATCAATAATAAACTTGGCCATAATAATTTTATTTTAACACAATCATTTAAACCTTAGGCAGGGCAAAAACGATATTTTTTTCAGGATTTTCAAAAGCATGAACAGTCGCGTTTGGAAATTTTTGTTGGATACGCGCGACCAACTCATCGACGATCACGCGGGGAACAGAGGCGCCGGAACTGATGCCAATTTTTTTCTTCCCTTCCAAAACGCCCCAATTAAGTTCATCGGCATTGTCAATAATGTGGCTGGGGCAGCCGGCTTTTTCGCCGGTTTCACGCAGACGATTACTGTTTGAGCTATTAGGCGATCCGCAAATAATAATGACATCGCAAATACGCGCTAATTCCTTCACGGCGTCTTGACGGTTTTGGGTGGCATAGCATAAATCCGAACGAGGCGGAGCGATGAGATTTGGAAATTTTTTTCTTAATTTATCGATCATCGCCGTTGTATCGTCAACGGAAAGTGTGGTTTGCGTAATATAAGCCACTTTCTTTTTGGAATTGATTTGAAGCTGATCAATATCGTTTTCGTCTTCAACGATATGAAGGAATTTGGGATTGACGTATCCCGAGGTTCCGATGAGTTCCTGATGGCCGCGATGACCGATTAACACTGTTTCAAATTGTTCGCCGGAAAATTTAACTGCTTCATTATGAACTTTGGTCACTAAAGGACAGGTCGCATCGACAAAGCGTAATTTGCGCTCTTTGGCTTTGGCAAGGACAATAGGGGGCACGCCATGCGCGCTAAAAATAATGCGCTCGCCAACCGGTACATCTTCAAGGCTTTCGACAAAAATAACGCCTTTTTTTCTGAAACCATCAACAACGTAAGTGTTATGAACGATTTCGTGATAAACGTAAAGAGGCGCACCGTATTTTTCCAGCGCCTGATCGACAATATCGATAGCGAAGGAAACGCCCGCACAGAACCCTTGAGTTTTTGCTAGATATATTTCCATTGAATTAACCTTTTTTCTTAACTATAATTGCTGCTAATTATAACATAAAGACTATGGAAATCAAACGTCGGAAAACCCCAACAATAGCAGTTGCTAGCGTCGAGATCGGAAGCGCACATCCTATCGTTATCCAATCCATGACCGACACGCCAACTGCCGATATCCCAAAAACGGTTGCCCAAACCAGCGAACTGATCGATGCCGGATCCGAGCTGGTCCGCTGGACCGTCAACGATGATGACGCCGCCAAAGCCGTTCCCGAAGCCATTAAAATTCTAAAAAGTAAGGGTTACAACACGTCGATCGTTGGTGACTTTCATTTCAACGGCCATACACTTTTATCCAAACACAAAGACTGCGCCAAAGCCCTTTCCAAATACCGCATCAACCCCGGAAATGTCGGCCGGGGAGACCGTCATGACGAAAATTTTTCCAGTATTGTTAAAATCGCAATCGAACACAATAAACCCATTCGCATCGGCGTTAATTGGGGATCACTTGATCAAGAGTTGTTAACTGATCTCATGAATAAAAACGCAAAGCTTAAAGCCCCCAAAGACGCCAACGAAGTCACATATGAAGCGATGATTCAAAGCGCAATTCAAAGCGCACAACTCGCCCAAAAAATCGGTTTAAAGAAAGATAAGATCATTATTAGCGTCAAAATGTCGGTTCTGCAGGATATGGTCAACGTTTATCAACGTTTAGCTAAAAAATGCGATTATGTTCTCCATTTAGGTTTAACCGAAGCGGGGAGCGATGTCCAAGGCATTGCTTCCAGCTCAGCAGCGCTTGCCATCCTTTTACAGCAGGGCATCGGCGATACGATTCGCGTTTCACTGACTCCGCAACCGCAGGTGAAACGCTCCCGCGAAGTTGAAGTATGTAAAAATCTTTTGCAATCGCTCGGGCTTCGCTATTTCGCGCCGAGCGTGACCAGCTGCCCGGGCTGCGGCCGCACCACCAGCGATTATTTCCAAATCCTTGCCAAAGATATTAATACCCATATCGAAAAACAAATGCCGTCTTGGAAAAAGCAATACCCCGGTGTCGAACGCCTGAAAATTGCAGTCATGGGCTGTGTTGTTAACGGCCCCGGAGAAAGCCGCCACGCCGATATCGGCATCAGCCTTCCCGGCGCTAGCGAAAAACCCATTGCTCCTGTATTTGCCGATGGAAAAGAATTCAAGACTCTTAAAGGCGATCGCATTCGGGAAGAATTCATCGAGATCCTCGAAAATTATATTCAAAAGAAGTGTTCATAAACAGGCGAACTCATGTTTAACAATGTTTATTGGATGTACAAACGAGGCGACAAAAATACCAAAATCATGTTTTGGGTCGTCATTGTTGCTGTTTTCCTTTTATTAGCCGGCCTTGCTTTTATGTACAGCAAGGTTATCCTGGCCGTATTTCCTAAAAGCAAATAACGGAGCGTATATCATGCAAATGAATAAATATTTATTGGGATTCTTGCTGCTTATTTTGGGAATTTTATTATTGCTTGCAATGTCTTTTCCGCTATTAATGATCATGACCTATGACCCATTCCCATTTAATGATCAATATCCACATATTATTAGCAACACACTTACAATATTTTACAACGTGTATTCCATTCTTATCGTCATCGCTGGCGCACCTACTGCTATTATTACGTGCGTTGGAGGAATTACATTTGCTATTATTACGTGCGTTGGAGGGATTATATTCTTTTTTTCGACTAAAACTGGACGTAACATCTCAAAGATCGGACTATACGGATTATCACTAATTCTGGGATCTGAGTTTACTTTAATCTTGGCGCGTCATGTTGATCGTCTAGTAAATTATGAGAGTTCTATGGGTTTAGAAAAAATAATTTTGTTGCCCCTTGCTATACTCCTTCTCTTAAATTTCTTTTTACTTAGAAGCGTTTTGAAATCCAAAATGATTGAAAAGTAGCAAATACCCATAATACCGATTACGACAAAGGAACCGTCAATGTCCAAAAAAATCGTTAAAACTCCAAAAGCACCGCTACGAATTATGCTAGTTCCTATTTATCAAAACTTCACCCGTTGAGCAAACAAATTTGGCTTGGTAAAAGAGGAGAATATTATGAATTCCATTTTCGTTGATTTTTTACCGTTTGTTATTCCAATTCCATTTGTAATATGGTTCTACTGGCTTGTTTTTCGCACGCGTGATAATACTCTTGATATCGAAAAAGGAAAAATTCCAATTTATACAGAGAATTGCGGAGCGAAAATTTATATGGCTAATTCAATATTTAAACGAGTAGCTCTTGGAAAACCGTTAGCACGATTTTCGTTATATGATGATTTTGTCGTGTTAAGTACCGTCCGTTATTTCAGCGAGATAAAGATTCTTTTGACTTACAGCGAAATTGAGAAAATTGAACTCACCCAAAAAATTTTTCTTGATCCACAGGGAATAAAAATTTATTACCGCCAACATGAGATCTCTGATTATATGATTGTATGGCTTAAGGACTGGAAAAAAGTTAAAGAGAATATTGAATTAAAACTCCAAAATAAGTAATTGAAAAAATGTAACCTTCATTAGAGACAACAAATAATTTAGAAAGGAAATCCTATGCCAAAAAAAATCGTTAAAACCTCAAAAGCACCATTGCCCATCGGGCCTTATAATCAAGCTGTGATTACCGGAAAACTGGTTTATACCGCTGGGCAAATCGCCATTGACCCCAAAACCAACACCGTCCATTACGGACCCGTGGGGGAGCAAACCCGGATTATATTAAACAATCTTAAAGTCATTCTCGAAGCCGCCGGTTCATCGCTTAAAAAAGTCGTCAAAACAACGGTTTTTCTTAAAAGTATGGACGATTTCGGCGCCATGAGCGCGGTGTATCAGGAATTTTTTAATGATCCCAAAAACGCCCCGGCGCGTTCGACAATTGAAGTCGCAAGATTACCGAAAGATGTACTGGTCGAGATAGAAGCTGTAGCAGAAATTGGTAAATAATTTTAGTGGTAGTCCCTCGGCACTTTGTGCCTCGGGATAAATTCGTACAGCGACTTATGTTCACTTCCTGCCTGCCGGCAGGCAGGCGTTCCAAAAGTCGCGTACTCATTTAGGGCTGTTGCTGAAGTGGTTAAAAAATTATTTGAGATTTCGTAGTGCGGATAAAACTTCTTCTTCGTGGCCTTCGGGCTTGACCTTTTCAAAAACTTTTGCAATCCTGCCATTTTTATCGATTACAAACGTGGTACGGGCAACGCCCATATATTTTCTGCCATACATGCTTTTTTCCACCCACACGCCGTAATCCTGGCACATCTTTTTTTGTTCGTCGCTCAATAGAATAAAAGGAAGTTTGAACTTTTTAATAAACTTCTCGTGCGAGGACACTCCATCCGGACTGACACCAAAAACAACCGAATCTTCCGCTTCAATGGGTTTGATTTTATCCCGAAATCCGCAAGCCTCGACCGTACAGCCCGGGGTATCGTCTTTTGGATAAAAATAAAGGACAACATTCTTTTTGCCTTTAAATTCTTTCAGTGAAATTGTTTTGCCGTTTGAGGCAGGCAAATTAAAATCAGGAGCTTGTCTTCCAGCAACGGGAATGGGCATCGTAAATTCCTTTATTCCATGAGGAAGCCGGCAGTCCGTCTTCTAAGGGCCACGCCGTCACTTCCAATTTGTTTCCATCCAAATCATAAAAATATAACGACCAGCTCTTTTCGCGCTTCTTGGCAAACTCAATCCTAACGTTGTGATCTTCAAAACGTTTAATCATGGGATCAAAATCTTTCGCATGAACGCGGAAAGAAAAATGATTCGCGCCCAATCCGTCATTTTCAAAATGATGGGCCTTGTCTAAATCTTTAGCCTGAATAATTCCCAATAACGACGGCCCGCAATCGAGAAAATATTCGATGCCAGGCTTGGACAGTTCCCGTTCAGTAATTCTTAACCCAAAAATTTTGGTGTAAAATTCAATCGCCTTGTCGATATCGCGGACATTAATAGCAACGTGGTCAAAACCTTGAATGGAAATCATATTTTGATTGTTTTTTCGATTTTACGTTTTTTGAGAACAACGTACTGCTTGTAACCGGCTGCTTTGGCGAGCGCAAGCCCTTTGTCAAAATCTTTACCAACATGAACAGGAACGTGGGCATCCGAACCAAAGGTGAGGGGAACGCCGGCCTTACAGTAAATTTTTAAACTCGCTAAGGACGGATAAACCTCTTTGCAAGGCTTTCGTAAACCCGACGTATTAATTTCGACGATCATTCCGGTATCCTTAAAAACTTTGGCGTTTTTCTTAATTTCATCACTCATATCCACGCTGGATTTATTGCCAAATTTTTTAACCAAATCTACGTGCGCCATGACATCAAACATCTGTGATTTGGCGCTCTGGCGCAAAAGCTCGTAATAGTCGCGGTAAACCTTATTGGTATCCTGATTTGTCCATTGATCACGTTCAGCCGGATCGTCAAAGCCCCAACTACGGATAAAATGAACCGAGCCGATAACAAAATCAAATGCATAACTATTTAATAACTTTTGCGTTTCCCCTTCAAAACCGGGTAAAAAATCGGCTTCGATTCCAATGGTAATTCTCAATTTCTTCGCAAAACGCGCCCGGACATCCTCCATCATCGCCAAATAGAAGGGAAACTGTTCCCGATTCATGGTAATTTTCGGGTCAACATGCGATAAAAGCGGGGCATGATCGGAAAAACCGATTTCTTTGAGGCCGATTCTGACAGCATGATCGGCGTATTCGGACGGCAAGCCTTTGGCATGGCCGCAAAGCGGGGTGTGCATGTGGTAATCACCAGTAATTTTCATAATTTCCTTTGTTAAAAATCCGGGTGTGAATTCAGTGAATTATAGCACACAAAAAACTGCTCACAATACATTTTTCCCAATACGTTGGGAATTGACTTAATTTTTCTACCGTGTTATCATGCTTTCGCATTTTAGGACACAAAATGAATTCCGAAGATTTATATAAAAATTTAATTAAAAGCATCGGCGAAGATACCGGGCGCGAAGGGCTGATCGCAACCCCCAAGCGTGCCGCCAAGGCCTTTGAGTATTTGACACAAGGATACAAAGTAGACGTTGGCCGCATCATTAACGGCGCTATTTTTAAATCTGACACCGATGAGATGATTATTGTCAAAGATATTGAGCTCTATTCGCTGTGCGAACATCATCTTTTACCTTTTTTCGGAAAATGCCATGTCGGCTACCTTCCCAAAGGAAAAATTATTGGGCTCTCTAAAGTTGCAAGAATTGTCGACGTTTTTGCCCGCCGGCTGCAAGTCCAGGAAAACCTCACCAAACAAATCGCCGAAACGCTTATGAAATACACAGGTGCGGCGGGAGTTGGAGTCGTTGTCGAGGCCCAGCACCTTTGCATGATGATGCGCGGCGTTGAAAAACAGAATTCCACCATGGTGACCTCCTGCATGCTTGGCGCATTTCGGAAAGAAAGCTCGACGCGGTCCGAATTCTTAAGCCTCATCAAAAAATAATCCCATTATGCATGACGCAGTCCTCATAACCGGTGCCGCTAAACGAATCGGAAGATCCGTTGCGCTTCTTTTAGCCGTCCTTGGGTTTGATGTTGCCCTCCATTACAACCGTTCCAAGAAAGAGGCTCTTCAAACCGCCGGCGAGATCGAGGGTTACGGGGTCCGATGCGAACTTTTTTCCTGCGATCTATCGAGCGAGAAAAAAGTTCGCCCGCTTATTTCCGCTATCCGCAAAAAATTTCCGAATTTACGCCTTTTGATCAATAGTGCCTCAATCTTCGAGAAATCGAAACTCACGGATGCAAAGGCATTTGACCGTCATTTCAACGTTAACTTCAAAACCCCGTATATCCTTTCCTGTGAGTTTTCAAAAATCTGCAAGCAGGGCCAAATCATTAATATTCTTGATACGCACATTACCCACAACTCGTCTTCATATGCCGCATACCTGCTTTCAAAAAAATCATTGTTTGAATTTACCAAACTCGCCGCTGTCGAATTTGCCCCACACATACGTGTCAACGCTATCGCACCCGGTTTAATCCTGCCGCCGAAAAGCGCCAAGGACGCCTATTTACAACGCCTTTCAAAACGCATTCCGCTACAAAAACCCGGAAACACCAGCCAAATTGCCTTGACGGTACAATTTCTGGTTGAAAACAATTACATAACCGGGCAAATCATATTTGTCGATGGGGGAGAACATTTAATCTAATGGCATACGTCCGTATAACCGATTTAACCCTTAAAGCGATAATCGGCACAAACGCGTGGGAACGCACAACCAAGCAAAAGGTCGTTATTAACGCGAGGTTTGAATACAACGCCCAAAAAGCCGCAAAAACAGACAATATAAAGGAAGCCGTCGATTACAAGACCATTACAAAAAAAATTATTGCCCGCATAAGTATTTCACGATTCTTTCTTCTCGAGCGTCTGGCCAACGAGGTCTTAGAGATAATTATGAGTGAAAAGCGAGTCCAGCGCGCCACAGTCCGTATCGATAAGCCCCTGGCACTGCGGCACGCGAAATCCGTTTCTGTTGAAATTAGCAAAAAACGTTGAGTCGGTTTTTTTATTCCGAAGTTTTTTAAAAAATTATTCTTTATATAAATTTAGTTCTGTAACTCGTTTAATTACAAATATTTACGGTAATTCCATACGAAATTTTTCCTTGCCTAATCTTTAAGCGTATGTTAACCTTAAGCACCCTTGAAAAAGGCAGGAGGATTCAAAATTGAGAAAAATAGTGACGATCGCCATTGTGACGCTTTTGGTGGGAATTTTCCCGCGTTTTGAAACGGAAAAAGTTACTGCCGCTCCGAGCCAGAAATACACTCGTGCCGGAAAAGCATCGTGGTATTCCCGCAAGTCACCTGGAATTAACAAACGGACTGCCAATAATGAAATTTTTAACGATCAGGATCTGACCTGCGCCATTTGGGGCGTCGCCTTTAACCGCCACATCCGGGTCACGAATCTTGAAAACGGAAAATCAATAATTGTTCGCGTCAATGATCGGGGACCCCATAAGCGTTTTGTTAAAAAAGGTCGCGTTATCGATTTGACGCTTGAAGCCTTTCGGCGTCTGGGCACACCTCAGCAAGGCCTCATCAATGTCGAAATCGAATTTCTTTAAAATAAACTTGCTATTTGTTCGATAAAATGTAGAATGGATGTAGATTTGATTTTCCCAACAAACCAGTTGTACCGGTAGCGGGGAGAGGAGACCAACCTCTCCCCGATTTTTTTACCCAAAAGCCTTTTCAACTTTCCCTATTTTTTCCTTGCAAAAGAAATTTAGATTGATATCATACCTTCGCCTTGAGGAAAAAATGATCAAACTCACCAACCAAGTTGCGCTCATTACCGGTTCCACCCGCGGCATCGGTAAAGAAATTGCGTTAACCTTCGCAAATGCGGGAGCAACCGTTGTTACCTGCGGGACAAACCCTGACCTGGTCGAAAAAATTGGACGGGAACTGTGTGAAAAGGGCTGTCAAAACGAAAATTTTGTCTGCGATATCACCGAGAGCAAAAAAGTCGAAGAAATGGTGAACAAAATTCTTGACAAATTTAATCGCATTGATATATTAGTTAACAACGCGGGCATCACCAGAGATAATTTGCTCTTAAGAATGAGGGAGGCTGACTGGGATGCCGTCATGAGTGTCAACCTCAAAGGCACTTTTAACTGTACTAAAGTTGTCAGCAAGGCGATGTTGAAGGCGAAAAAGGGAAGTATCATCAACGTTGCCTCTGTCGTTGGAATAACAGGAAATGTCGGACAAGCCAATTATGCCGCAAGTAAAGCAGGAATCATCGGATTTACGAAATCGGTGGCAAAAGAGCTGGCTTCCCGAGGAATCAGAGTTAACGCAATTGCACCCGGTTATATCCAAACAGAAATGACAACGCAACTCAATGAAAAGGCCCGCGAGCAAATCTTGCAGACAATCCCAACTGGAAAATTCGGAAGCGCATCAGATGTCGCCGGCGCCTGTCTTTTTTTGGCATCGGAAAACTCGAGTTATATCACAGGACAGACCCTCGTTGTAGACGGGGGAATGGCAATTTAGAAGTGAAATAAAAAGGAGGCTTTACCCATGGCAGTTGAAGAGAAAATTAAATCAATCATCGCGGAACAACTTGGAGTCAAGCCGGAAGAAGTGACACCTCAGGCGTCGTTTATCGATGATCTCGGTGCCGATTCTCTGGATACGGTTGAGCTCATCATGGCACTCGAGGAAGAATTTAACGTTGAAATCCCCGATGAAGATGCCGAAAAAATGACAACTGTCGGCGATGCCATTAAGTACATTGAAAGCAAAGCCGCAAGTAAATAGCGTTATCAATACAAAAAATTAACCGGAAAAATGTTTGCCCCGACCCCATTCGGGGCAAATGTCTAATTAGGGATGATAAAAAAACGCGTCGTAATCACGGGTCAAGGAGTCGTTTCGCCGGTTGGAACTGGCGTTGAGAAGTTTTGGAAGTCGCTTATTGAAGGAAAAAGCGGAATCCGTCCGATTACCCATTTCGATGCCAGTAAATTCGATACCCGGATTTGCGGAGATGTTATTGATTATAATCCCCTTGATCACTTTAGCACAAAAGAAGCCCGCCATCTCTCCCGTTTCGTCCAGTTCGCCGTAGTCGCCACAAAAGAGGCCATCGCCAATGCTCAATTGGACCTCGATAATCTTGATCGCCGCCGTATTGGAGTTGTAATCGGGTCAGGAATCGGGAGTCTGCGAACGGTGGAGGAAGAATACGATAACTTTATTCATAAAGGCCCGAAACGCATTTCACCGTTTCTTATCCCTAAACTGATCGTCAATGAAGCCGCCGGTCAAGTTTCCATTTTAACCGGCGCAACCGGGCCAAATACTTGCGTCACAACGGCATGCGCATCGGCAACCAACTCGATTGGGGATGCCATGCGTACCATTCAATACGGCGACGCCGATGTGATGATTGCCGGTGGAACAGAAAGTGCAACGACTGTTCTTGGAATCGGCGGCTTTTCCTCTCTCAAAGCTCTTTCAGAACGAAACGACGATCCGCAAAAAGCCA
>CAZEUO010000029.1:0-27540 GCA_964515035.1 uncultured Planctomycetales bacterium | reverse complement strand
CGCAAACAAATTCTTCAATGCTTGGGTCAATGCTGGCGTAAGTCCCGACGGCACCGGAAAGTTTTCCGATCCTCATCATCTCGCGGGCATCTTCAAGGCGCTGCAAGTTTCGCTGCGTTTCGTCATACCAGACGGCCAGCTTCAAACCGAATGTCGTAGGTTCGGCATGAACGCCGTGAGTTCGGGCGACACAAACAGTATCTTTATATTTCTTGGTTTTGTCTTTGAGGACGGCTAAAAGCTTTTTGCAATCGGCAATCAGGATATCGCTGGCTTCAATGCATTGAACCGAAAGAGATGTATCCAGCAAATCCGATGACGTCAGCCCCATGTGAAGGTATCGCGCCTCAGGCCCTAAGTTCTGCCCGACATTGACGATAAAGGCAACGACATCGTGTTTGGTTTTTTCTTCGATTTTTTTAACTTCATCAATATCAAAGGCGGCCTTTTTCCGGATTTTCTCCATGGCCGCCTTCGGAATGACGCCTAATTTTGTCATCGCCTCGCAAGCTAAGATTTCGATTTTAAGCATAATATCCATCTTATGCTTTTCTGACCAAATGCCACCCATTTTAGACAACGTATAGCGGTCAATCATGCCTCACACTCTCCTTTAATGAGCACGTGACTTATGGAATCCCACTGCAGGCGGGATGAACATAAGTCACTGTGCGAATTAACCCTTGACATTTTACGTCTATCTCTCTCCCCTTTACATTTTGCACTTACAAAATGTCAAGGGTCAAAACAAGAAAGATTACTATAACAGAAATAATTTTTGCGGTCAAACAAAAATATGAGAAAATCTCAAAAAATTACACAAATTTTCTGTAAGTTGTTTGTTCTCAATTGGATAAAATCATGAAGAAAATTGCCTTAGGAGGGGGATTTTGCCCGATAATGAACAATAAACGGCTCTAAATCTTTTTTTGCGACCATGCCCAGTTTAATGAGGGTCTGACCCAGAAGTTCCCGCGATGACCAATGCTCAAAAAGAGCCTCCGTCAACTGATCCTCATCAATCAGCTTAGCCTTAAGAAGAATCTGGCCGATAGGAAGGGTTTCGGGGTCATTCTTCTGAGATAAAGCCATCCGCTCTTCTTCGTCAGTTCGTTTTTGGCGTTCCGTTTTGGTTTGCTCAAGACGACGACGATTGATAAGAAATTTACTGCCTTTAACGGTTTTTAAATATTTTTTAATTTCGGAAGCTACTTCCGTTAGTTCGATAACATTTTGGATTTGGCGAATACTGTTGTTAACAATCGCAACTGACAGGCTCATCAACGGCGCTTTGATGTCATTGTCCTGCCTGTCTTTAACCGACAAATACCCCATGATCCGGTCCGGCTTGCTGTAGTGCAGCGGAATGAGCCGGTCAAATTCCTTGATGATGGCCTTGGCAACCGTTTCTTCTTTTTCGGGAGTCGTCATGATGACAAAATCATCGCCGCCGATGTGGCCTAAAAAGTCGTTTTTGTTGCCGTGTTTTTGGACGCCGTCCATCAGGATGCGCGTTGTCTGCATAATGACTCCGTCTCCGCGCAAATATCCGTAGGTGTCATTAAACGATTTAAACTGGTCAATGTCCAAATACATAAATGTAAACGGTTTTCCGTCGGCAATCCGCTGGCGGCTGGCGTTTTCAATCGCTTTATTGCCCGGTAAACGCGTTAAGGAACTCGCGTGGACCTGATGATCGGTGCGCCGTAAGGCCATTTCGATGCGAACCTGCAGGTCAATCGGATCCGGCGGCTTGATGATGTAATCATCGACGCCCTCTTTCACCTCTAAAATTTCTTTTCGGATTTGACGTTTGTCCAATAACAGGATGATCGGAATGTAGGAGGTCAGGAAGTCGCCTTTGAGCATTTTGCAAAGTGTAAACCCGTCAATTCCCTGTAAGTTGCCATCTAAAATGATAAGATCAGGCTGTTCCTGCTTTGTCTTTTCAAAAACATCATGACCATCGGAGATAAGAATAACGTCATAACCAATCGGCTTTAAAATCTGGGGCAGGATTTCGGCAATAACCTCTTCGCCTTCGGCTAAGATGATTTTTTTCTTTCGTTTAAATGCGGCGTTCGACATGAATTTTTTTACTCCGCTATTGGCCCTGCCCTACGGGGGACTGAATCTGCAATCTTTCTTGCAGGTACGCCATGCTGGCCTGCATGCTCTCTTCGACGATTACGGGGGTCGCCATCAAAAGCTTGCGGCCCAGCGGGCTTTGATAAAACGCCGTCAAATTTTTTAACTCTTCTTCCGAAAAATATTTTTCATAAACCGGAACCAGCCGGCCAATCATCTCGTCAATATTGATCAGTTCCCTCACCTTTTGAGCGTCTTCGGGAGGGGCTTGAGCGATAATTTGAGAAAAAATCTGGTTCATTTGCTCCCTGGCGCCGCTGGATTCAATTAAGTTCATGACGAGCCCCCGCTTACCCGTGGAGGACGACGACGAATCCATGGATGGCGGCTGAGCCATGCCGCCGGATCCGGAGGACAATGCCGCTTCGAGCGGCCCCGCAGGTGCCGCTCGAGGCAGAGACTGCGGCAACGATGCAAGGAATTGCGGATTGGCCGCATTCCCGGCGGCCTCGCCCTCTATCCTGTCAATTTCATCCATGTAGTACGTTAGGGTAATCCCCTGCACATTGACTTTCAGGGCCCTGTCGGTTTTTTCGACAATCTGCCCTTCGACTTTTTTTCCGTCCTTAAAATAAATCGTCGCGGCGAAGGCGTTAACAGAAATAAGCCAAACTAAACACGTCATCCCGAAAATGATTTTTTTCATTAACGATTCCTTTTCATGAGCACACAACTTATGGAGCCAAAATGGCGAACATAAGTTGTCCGCGCGAATGAACCCAGCGCCAATTTTGTTTTACAAAATTGGCGCTGGGTCTCTCATCAGGCGCCTTATTGTAGTCCTAATCTTTTACGCGGTCAAATATCAATCCGTAATTAGCAATTTCTTGTCCTCCTTAAACTTGTATGATATACTCGCTTCGGTTATTCAAATTCAAACTGCTCATCTCGACCACGTCGTCCGCCTTGCCGAAACGGACAGGAAACAACGAGAGTAGACGGTCACAATTTCCGGTCATGCTTAAATCTAAAATTTTACTCGCCTTAGTTTTCTCAAATCTACTCGTATTTACGCCCGCCTTTGCCGATACAATCGTCTCGTCGGATATTACCTCCAACACCACCTGGAATTTAGCCGGTAGCCCGTATATTGTAACGACGGACATCTCCATCTATGGCGCCACGGGCCAGACGGCAACTTTAACCATTGAGCCGGGCGTTGTTGTCAAATTTGATCCCAATGCCACGCTTTTTGTGGGGCATCCTACAACCAATCGTTTTGGCGCCATCAATGCTCAAGGGACACAAGCGAATTCCATCATTTTCACTGCCAATTCCGCCACGCCGGCTTCCGGAAGTTGGGAGGGAATATATTTTCGTGATAACACGAATGATAGTTTGAGCACACTCAACTTTTGTATTGTTGAGTATGCCGGACAGACAAACAACGCTAATGTTTATATCAGCGGGGCCTCACCAACTATATCAAATTGCACCATCTCTCACAGCAGCTCTTACGGCATTGTCATTCTCCATACGACTTCAAGTCCCACATCACCGAATTTAAATAACAATATTTATACCGACAACTCTATCGACGGGATCCGCATCACGTCAGCCACTGAGTCAAGAATTTGGCATTCCACAACCTTAACCAAAGACAATGCGCCTTACGTCATCATGGAAGATCTTTCTACGCGTGACGCGGTTGGCGGCCAGACGGTTTTGGTGACAATCCAACCCGGGGTTGAAATTCGCTTCGCTCCCGGGGTCGGATTGGTAATTTGGGGCGGCGCGGGATTTAGCGCCCTGGATGCCCGCGGAACGGCCGCTGAACCGATTAAATTTACTTCCACCATCACCAATCCGTCGCCGGCGGATTATTGGGACGGGGTTCTTTTTACCGATCTTGCCAGAGGAAATCTGACTTTTTTTGACCACTGCATTGTTGAATATACCGGGCAAGCCGGGCGCGCGGCTCTTCAAATTGAAAATGTCCCGGGAAATTTTTCCGTTACCAATTCAACTTTCAGAAACAATACCAACGCCGGCATTTACTCTATCAATACCTCTCCCGCCATTCAGAGCAACATCTTTTCCAACAACGCCACGGCGATTCACCTCTTCGGTTCCAATAGTTCAACCGTCTCCGGAAACACAATCGCTGACAGCGCTTCCTATCCGGTTGTTTTGACCCACAATGCTGCGGGCCCAAATTCGCCTAACTTAAACAACAATACCTACACCGGTAACCCCTTAAACGGCATTCAGATCAATTCTTCGTATGATAGCAAGATTTGGTATTCCACAACCTTAACCAAAGACAACGCGCCTTACGTCATTATGGAAGATCTCGCTACGCGTGACGCGGTTGGCGGCCAGATGGTTTTAGTAACGATTCAACCCGGGGTCGAAATTCGCTTCGCTCCCGGGGCTGGATTGGCGTTTTGGGGCGGCGCGGGATTTAGCGCCTTAGATGCCCGCGGGACAGCCGTCGAACCGATTACATTTACCTCTAACATTTCCAATCCAACGCCTTTGGATTACTGGGACGGTTTATTTTTTATTCCTCCGTCCGACATGAGCCAGACGTTTTTAAAACATTGTATTATTGAATACAGCGGTGAACCCACCCATCAGGCCGGTCTTTATTTTGAAGATCTTGCCCCGCAGAATTTGTCCTTTCTGACCTTGCGAAATGGTTCTTATTTTGGCATTGCGGCAAAAAACTCAACCGTAACCGCTCAATACTTAAATGTTGATGACAACTCACTGGGAGGAATTAAGAACGTCAATAATTCAAGCAATATCAAGGCTGAATACAATTGGTGGGCGGATGCCTCCGGCCCATCGGGCGCCGGGCCGGGCACAGGCCAGTCAGTAGATACCAACGTTTCTTTCGAGCCGTGGTCGGGAGAACCGGTAAATGAAAGTTTTTATTTTTTTGATGCTGACATTTCCCCAAAAACATTTAATCAGCATGGAGATTCGGCGCTTTTACAGGCGCAAACAACCGAAAATGCAAACTGGCAAATATTCATTAAAAATAATTCAAATTCAATTGTTAAAACATTTTCCGGTGCGGGAAGCAGCATTGCTCAAGAGTGGGCCGGTGATGATAACAGTAACCAACCGCTGGCGAACGGTGTTTACACCTACACCATTTCCGCCGAAAGCACGGTCAATCCGGGAACAACTGCTTCTTTGGTCGGGCGCCTAACCCTTAACGATTCGCTTCTTCTGACAACGCTGATTACAAATAATTCGGTTTCCGAGCGGTTTTTCAAACGCCGTCTTCAAAGCGAAACTTCCATCCAATACACACTCGATACGGACGCGAATGTGACCGTAAAGATTTTTGATTATAAAACTAACGCCCTAGTGCGGACACTGGTTAATAACCAGTTACGCACCGCCGCTACTTACGCCGACGCCTGGGACGGTAAAAACGACAGCGCCCAGCCTTTGCCCGAAGCGGTCTACACCTACACGATCGACGCGCAAACACTTGACGGGGAAGCCGGACGTTATGATCCCCCTATATCCGGCGAACCTGCGCTCGTAACCAACGTCATCCTAACGCCGTCACCTTCATTTATTCCGTTTAATGGCGATCGCTTGGAAGTTCGTTATGACCTTTCGGCTCCGGCTTTGGTCAACTTGGGATATAAAACAAACGTCTTGTACGTTTTCGAAAAACCATCAAAGACAACCGGCAATGTGGCTTACTGGAACGGCCGTAATAATCAAGGGGCGATTGTGGTTGACGCGACCAGGCCGATTATGGTTGAAGCAAAAGCCCAACGGCTTCCGGAAAATTTTATTGTCATTGACGATGACCGTACGTTGGATATCGCCGTATTGACCAGTGACCCATATTTAATAAGGCCGATCTATAACGAGACAACGAATATTACCTACAGCCTGAATGAATCCGCAACTGTGACCGTCAAAATTTTAAGTCAAAATGGCAGTGAGGTTATCAAGGTTTTACAACAAAGCGTTTCCAAAAACGCGGGGACGTATTCGCTGACGTGGGACGGCCGCACGACAGCTGGAGAAACAGTCATTGAAGAAGCGGATTATCGCGTGAGAGTTGAAGCTGTAGATTCCTTTGGAGAAACGACGATTAGAGACGGCAATATAAGGGTATTGTATTAGTAGAAACTCTAAACACTAATGTTTAGGGTTTCGTGTTTAGAGTTTAGGGTTTATATACGCTATGAAGATCCAATCATATAAATTCAGTTTAGGGCTTTTTCTCTTCCTTTTCTTTTTCCTCTCCGGAGCGCAGGAAGCGAAAGCTCATTGTTACTGTAATACCGGTGCAGATTCTTGTTTTTGGTGGCAATGGGAATGCGATGGTTTTGACCAAACTCTCGGCGAAGTGAACATGTCTTATGATCCGAGGAATCAAGAAACACTAAGAAAAAATGAACAAACCTTTGAATGTGGTTCAACTGATCCCGTTGATTTATCTAACGGGCAGTTTACCTACAACTGCCAAGGCCTGCAGGTTCCTGGGCGCAAGCTGGATTTGGAAACCACTCACACTTACAATAGCGGCACATCCTTTAATGGGCCCTTTGGTTACGGCTGGATGCCGAATTTTTATATGCGCCTCCATACAACGCGCGCGGGCAATGCCATTATTGTCGCCGGCAACGGCCGGCGGCTGGAATATACGCAAAACGGCGGAGTCTACCAGCCGCCGGCCGGCCGTTTTGAAACGCTTGTTAAAAATCCCGATGGCAGCTGGACATTGACGCTATCTCACGGCGAACAATATCAATTTGATCCCGATGGAAAATTGATCTCAATCGAGGACCGCAATGACAATACGATTTCCTTTACTTATAGCGCCACCCGCGAGCCGTATTACGGGCAAAGCCAATTTGGCCAGAATCCTGCGAATACAATCGCGATCGGGATGGATTACCGCTTGGAACAGATTACCGATACGACTGGTCGGATTATTAATTTGACTTACAATGATGACGGGTTGTTGGAGACAATTGTCGACGGTCTGCGGAGTTTTACTTTTAATTACGACTCCTTGACCAATGATCTTTTAAGCGTTACCAAACCGGCGACAACGCAATTTCCTGCAGGCGTAACAAAAACATTCGTCTACGACCCCGATCATAATGTCACGCACGTCACCGATGCCAAAGGCCAGACCTTTGTTGAAAATATTTATGACTCCCAAGGACGCGTTGAAGAGCAGATTTTAGGCGGACACAGTATTCTTTTGGATTACAGCGTTCCCAATCAGACAACCGAAACCGACCGCAACGGCAACCGGACGGTCTACACATTCGACCCCAACGGCCAGGTCATTGAGAAAGAGGTCTTGACCCGCGGGTTTCACCCCGGAGAGCCGGTGTCGTATACAATAACCTTCACTTATAACGGCGATTTTTTGACGGCCTCCGAAACGTTTCCTAAGGGAAACGGCGTCAAATATGTTTACGATGAATTAAACAGCGGGCGGCGCGCCCGCGGAAATCTTTTGGAGGCGCGCCGCAAGGCCGATATGGCTATTGCGGACAACGACACCAATGACATCGTCACCCGTCTCACCTATGATCCCAATTTTAATTTAATCAAGACCGCAGCCGACCCCAAAGGCAATGTCACGACTACCCTTTATGATTATGAATTAAATCCTATAGATCCCCGCTATGGCGAAGGTGGCAATCCGGTCACGATTACTTTCCCCGAAGTCGCCGCCGGAATTCCGGAGGTCAATTTTGTTTACAATGAATACGGCCAGCCGGTTGAAATCATGGATCCCAACGGCAATGTGACACAATATGAGTATTTTCCGATAACAGGTTATTTACAAAGAATTATTGAAGACCCAGCGGGAATTAACGCCATTACCCAATTGACTTACGATTCCTTCGGTAATTTGGATACGATAACCGATGCCAATAATCACACAACCAATCTGGATTTTAACGAACTCAATTGGCTTATTAAAGAAACCGACGCTTTGGGGCAGGAGACGAATTACAGATATGATGCCAATGGGAATTTAATTAAAGAAGAGCGTACCTCCCCATACATCCAGCCTTCTCCGGCGATCAGTTACACGTATACGGCCATGAATAAGATTCAAACGATTACGGATGAACTAGGCCACGTGACAACGCTGGGTTATGATTTTAACGATAATCAGGCGTCCGTGACCGATGCGAATGGAAAGATTACGACTTCTAATTATGATGAACGTAATCTTCTGTGGAAAGTCACGGACGCCAACTCCCCTGCCGGCATAACCGAATACGCTTATGATCCCAACGGCAATTTGGCTCAAATCAAAGATGCCAGTGGCAATCCCACGAATTACCTTTACGACGGGTTTGACAGAGAAGAACGGATGACGTACGCGGATAGTTCATTCAGCCAATACGGATACGATAAGAACTCGAACATCATTTCTCATCGGACGCCTTCTTCCGAGGTAATTGATTATGTTTACGATGCTCTTAATCGGCCAACGAGTAAGACATCGGTTCAAGATCCTTCCATTAATACAACATTCGATTATGATCTCGGTTCTCGTCTGACTTCTGCCAGTCGTCCGTCTTCAGTCATCAGTCATCAGTATGATGCGTTGAATCGAATTTTTCAAACAACTCAAACCCTAACCCCTAACCCCTATACCCTTAATTATCAATACGATAAAGCCGGCAACCGTACTCAAGTCACCTACCCCGATGGAACCGTCTACCACTACAGCTATGACGCAGCCGATCGAATGGACAAGATCCAGGATTCAACGCTGAAGACCTTGGTCGATTACGATTATCATGCTGAAAGACGTTTAAGGTCGTTGAGGAAATATCCGAAGGTGTTTACGGCTTATGAGTATGACCGAGCCAAAAGGCTAACTTCGGTTTCCAATGAATACTTTTCCCATTTAAGATGGCCGGACTCAACGGACCGGGACAACCAACCGCCTCCTGCAACCAAAAACAATATCCTCAAGAGATTTCTGGCGCTGATGGATCGTTTATTAAGCCCAAAGGAAGCCTTCGCCAAATCCTACGGCCCTTATTCGGTCTTTGTGACGCTATCCAGATTTACCTATATTTTGGACAACATCGGAAACCGTATCCGCGCCATAACCGGGCTCAACGGGATTACCAACGGCCCCTGGGGAACCTTTAGGGATGTGAATTATGCTTACAATGACATCTATGAATTGACAAACGTAACCGGTTCCCAGACGCATAATTATCAATATGACGGTGTGGGAAATCGAACAACCGCCGATGGTGTCGCCTACACTCCCAACAACCTCAACCAATACAATCAAGTCAATTCCCAAGTCTACTCTTACGATGGCAATGGTAATCTCACCGATGACGGCCCCAACGGCTATACCTACGATGTAGAGAATAGATTAACTTCCGCCCAAAACGTCTCCCATAACTCAACCTACGCCTACGATGGTCTGGGAAGACGAATTTCCAAAACAGTCGACGGCAGTACAACTTATTTTGTCTACGATGGCGATCAAATCATCGAGGAACGAAACTCTGCGGGCACTTTACTGGCTTCTTACCTCTACGGGGAAGGTATTGACGAAATCATCACCATGAAGCGTGGTCCCACCACCTACTGGTACCTTCAAGATGGTTTAGGCTCGACAACCGATATTATCGATGAAACTGGAAGAATCGTTTACGAGCGGTACCAATACGATCCTTACGGAAATGTGACAATTAAGAATGGAAGCGGCGCCACCATCCCAACGAGTGCGATTGGGAATAGATATATGTTTACGGGACGGGAGTTTGATGAGGAAAGTGGGCAATATCATTATCGCGAAAGAACTTATTCGCCTTTGATTGGACGGTTCCAGCAGAGAGACCCTATTGGATTTTACGATTCGATGAATCTGTTTGAGTATGCTTTCAATTCACCGGTAAATTGGATAGATCCTTGGGGAGAGCAATTTTTTGCGTCAAATCCTCCTCCTCCTATGCTCCCGCCAGCTTCGCCACCTTCATCAACTCCAGAATATGACACTACAACGCTTCCAAATTTTCCATCAGGAAATATTTGTATGGTTAAAGGAGGGCACGAAGAAAAAGCCCAAAGCACAGGAAGAGGAAGAACAAAAGATAAACATGAAAAAGGAGAAGCTCGACGTAAAAAAGACCGAGGAGGAGAAAAGGGCGATGCCAGGCGAGAACCAAGAGGAAAAAGACCACCAGGCCATAAAGGTTCTTGGCCTTAAATTATGTTAATTAAAAAAAGGAGATAGAATGAGTAAAAACAGCATGTACAGAAAATCATTAAAAAAACAATGGGCAACACGATTCAAAACAATTCATCCTGATGGGGACTGTTATGACGGAGTTGTAGTCAAAGAAAACGAGAATTTTATTGTTTTACTCTCAGAAGAAAATTTTGAATTTGATGGAATTGTTATTTTGCCCAAGAGTGTTATTAAAGGATATAGGGATTCGAGATTTGAAAAATGTTTGAATCGAATATTGTGTCATAACGGCCAAATTAAAAAAGTGAAAATTCCCACTTGGCTTGAAAATTGTGTATCTCTCGAAGATATATTACGACAATTTAATAGGCGAAATATTTGGCCAATAGTAGAGATTTTACATGACAAAAAAAAAGATTCATCACTTTATATAGGTCCAATACTTAAAGGAAATCACAATGAATTTTGTCTTCATTGTTTTGACGCATCTGGAAAATGGGAAAAGAAATATATTATTCAATATAAAGAAATTTTTAAATTAGAATTTGGAAGTAAATATTGCAGATATTTTAACAGTTTTATGAAAGGAAAAAAATCTTGAAACCTGCTTCGAATTTTTTGCTTTTTTTAATTAAAAATGGAACAATATATAATGCCCCATTAGTCAAAGGGATTTCAAGTTAGAACCGGCTCTTTGACGTAATGTCTTATTCCATATTTTCCCATAAAAAGGTTAAAAAAGAAAAAGGAGCATGAAAAATGCTGTATAATTCGTTTATGAAAAAAACTATTCTTTCCTTTCTGATAACCTTCTCCATCACGCTCACCATTCAGAATGCAGTTTCTGCTGATCAAGTCACTTTAAAATCCGGCCAAACAATTGAAGGGGTTTTAATCGAGTATAGGAACGGCACATTACACATGGACACCGGTGAAGATGTTGTGGAGATTCTTCCCACCGACATCGAAACGATTGTTACTTTTCAGCCGGGCAAAGACGGGGAGTTGATGGAACTACGTTTATCCGGAAAATACTTGGAGTCATTTATTACAGGCGGAGATTTATCAAAAATAATTTTATCAGCTGACGCAGAAGAAAAACATTTCACTCTTTATGTTGCCGCGCTGTATACACAAGAAAGGTTTGCAGAATTAGAAAAAATTCTGACTGAATTACGGACAGACCAACCTCGTATGCGGTCGGGAAAATTTAAAATCCGGGCCTTTTACGAAGGAGTTGTCGGTGGATTCGGTAGCGTCGGCTCGACCAATTACTCTTCCTTCGTTAAAATCGCTGAGAAATGGAAAACAGCATATCCAGACTCCGTCGCGCCATTTTGCTTTATCGCTCAAGCCAACACGGACAAAGCCTGGTATCATCGCGGTGGCGGATGGGCCAGTTCTGTTTCTCCGGAAAAATTGAAACTGTTTAAAGAATACACAGATAAAAGCGCCCGGATTCTCGAAGAAGGAGAAAAGGCTAAAGATAAAGACGAATACTTCTATTACTTAAGAATGCTCTCTAATCGGGTGGTAAACATATCAGAATCAAAATCAATGTTGTATTTAAGAAAAGCGTTGGCTATTAACCCTCTCTTTTATGATGCCTACCGCGAAATTGCCCGGCAGACATTACCTCGCTGGGGCGGATATCCCGGCCAGATTGAAGAATTTGCAGATTTTGCCTATAAAAATAGCCCAACGGGTACAGAAGCATTCCATTATGCTGTTGTTGCCAATGAAGCTAGGAATAAAGACGCGGATTCTTTTGCTGAAAAATATCATTTTGATTGGGAAAAAATAAAAAAGGGGCTTTTATTGGTCCATGAAAAATCTCCCGCCAGTTTGTATTGGCTTAATACCCTAGCGAGTTTTGCATGTATTTATAAAGATCGCGATGCGGCCCAGAGGGCATTTTATTTTATCGGTGAGCGCTGGGATCCAAAGTCAGAAACAATCTGGTCAAAAACCGAGTGCGACCAATGTCGTGCTTGGTCGACATCAGGAGCCGAAGAGTCCACCCCCATATTTAAAGCGGTACGAACCAAAGACTATCAGCTTTTACAAAAATTGCATGACGAAGGTGCGAATCTGAATGTACAGAATAGCTCAGGACAAACACCACTGATGATTGCCATTGCCGACAACAATGATTTTTTTGCCAAGAAGCTCATTCGTTTTGGTGCAGACGTCAATATAACGGATAAAGATGGCGAAACGGCTTTGCATTATGCGGCCAATGTCGTTTTGCCAGAAGTAGCGGAGATGCTGATAGAAGCCGGCGCAAATATCAATGCGCCTTCAGAGAAAAACGGTAAGAAGACCCCGTTGCATTATGCCGCTTACCGTGGTGGTATTGGCGCTGTCAACGTTTTGTTAAACAACCCAAAAACCGACATCAACGCAAAAGATGAAATGGAGCGAATGCCCCTTCATTTAGCGGCCAAGAGCGGGCAGTTGAATATTGTTAAGGCGATTATTGATAAAGATCGTACAAATCTTGATTTTATGGACAGTTTTGGCTGGACCCCTTTGACATACGCAGCCCGAAACGGATTCATCGACGTTGTTGAATTTCTTGTGCAAAATGGAGCCAATTTAAATCATAAAACGAAAGATGGGGAAACAGCGCTAAACTTGGCTATGGAAAGTGGCAATGAAAAGATGATTGTAAAACTTAAGGAATTAGGAGCTATTGCTGCCGATGTCGATGAATTAAAAGCTTCGCATGAAAGGCTTAAAAAGGAAACTATGTTAGGTATGATTTATATGAAAAATAAGGAGTACGACAAGGCTTTAGAACAATTTGATATTTGCATTGAACTTCTCCCGACTGAACCATCTGGGTATTTTAATAAATTTCAGATTGTTTCAAACATTCACAAAAATTATTCACAAGCTTTGGAGTTGATCAACAAAGCTATCGAGTTAGATCCTAACAATGTGTTGTACCATTTTCAACGTGGCGTAACTTATGTCCAAATAAACGATAAGAAAAAAGCTCGAGAGAATTTCTTAAAATGTATCGAACTTGCCCCTGACAGTCAGGAATCAAAAGTAATACACAGCAATTTTTCTGAGTATATTGAATAAATTGATTCAAAAAGGAGACTTGATGAAAAAGCTGCTTGGATTTTTTTTAGGCGTTTCTGTTTTCTCGATTGTTTTCTTTCCATTTGAACCCTTTGTCAATACAGCTTGCGCACAAGGCGAATTAAATCCGAAACTAAAACAATTGCTGGAATTGTCTGGTATCCAAAAATTTGTTGATAATTACGGTGAAAATTTTTTAACCGGGATCCGTTCTCAAATGCCGATAGGCGGATTCGGCGAGCTCGAAACGCTGGCCTATGATGCGTTTGAACCCGCGAAAATTTATGCCGTGTTTAATGAAGAATTCCAATCTCAATGGAATGAAGATTTTGTCGGTGCGCTCATTGCCAAGTTTCAACAGCCATTTTTTCAGAAATTTCAGGAAAAAGAAGATTATTTAAATACAGAACAAGGGGCCGCAGAGTTTAATGAATATCAACAGAATTTTCTTGTAAACAATTATGTTTCGCAGGATCGAATTGAGATGATTAAGAAATTACTTGCAACGACCGGCGTGGCTGATTCGGCCATTGAGGTCACGTCTAGTATGATGCGAGCGATGTTTCTGGCCTCCAATGCGGTTGCGGATATCGATGCGCAGGTCACAGAAAAGGAAATTGATGATCAGCTCGCCGAATTTAAAGAAAAAACCAGGCCGCAAATGCTTCAATCACTTCTAATGAGATATCTTTTTGCCTATTCTGATTTTTCCGATGAAGATTTACAAAATTATGTCGCCTTCAATGAATCTGCAGAAGCCCAATGGCTCATAAAGCATTTCAATAGCGCGTTATTTAAAGCAATTCGAAAGTGCGGGGACGAATTTACCGTTGGATTGATTAAGCTTGCGAAAACCAAGCAGGAAAAGAGTAAATCAGAATAAATTGAATTAAAGAAAATAATAGTAATAGTATCATAATAGAAAGTTGAATAGTGTCAGAAGACGCTAACTTAATGATTACAAATAAGATAGGAAATTAATTCAGCAATAACCAAAGCGCCCTCATTTCCTTGATCACGCTGACCCATAGGGCCAAGAAAGAAGTGCCCCTATGGGATGGCCACAAAGACTGCACCACCCCGGACTCACCTTTCCATTCCTATATGAAATATAATATTTATAATAAATTATTGAAAAACTACATATAATATGTTATATATTATATATGAATAAATCTGTAGATTATCTATATCAAATAGAGCAAATTCTGAAGAAAACCAAGTGGACGCAAAACCAGCTAGCTCAAGAGCTTGGCGTGACTTTTGCAACTGTCAACCGCTGGATCAACGGCCACACCCAACCCCACACATCCCAACGGCGTCAAATTGAGAGGCTATTCAAGAACCTCGTTGGTATTTTGCCATTGGATTCCGTTGAAATCGAAATCGCCATTCGCAAAGTTACCGCTATGAAAAAGCGATTTAAAAACATTCGCCAACTTTTAGCTCAAAAAAGCATTGCCGATGCCTTTTTGCTTGAACTCACTTATCATTCCGATGCGATTGAAGGAAGTACGTTAACAAAAAAGGAAACCGAGGCGATTATTTTTGACAAGGCAACAATCCGGGACAAAAGTCTCATTGAGCATTTGGAAACGGTCCATCATGCCGCAATCTTAAAACAAATTTTCGAAGGAGCGATTCGGCCCCCCATCAATGAAAACCTCATAAAAGGCTTGCACCACAGACTTATGCACGGAATTCGCGAAGATGCCGGTGAATACGCCAGACATCAGCGCGCTATCCGCGGTGTCGATCTCGTTTTGCCGGGCCCAAAGGATATCCCGGAAGAAATGACTGAATTTTGCGCGAAAATTAACGCGATGCGCGGCCACCCCATTGAATCCATTGCCCGAAGACATGCTGATTTTGAGGCAATTCATCCATTCGGCGATGGTAACGGGCGCGTGGGCAGGCTTATTATGATCATTCAACTCATAGACGAAGGCTTCGCGCCTTGCCTGATTACTTTGAATGATAAAGCAAAATATTATGAAGACCTTGAGTACGCCCAAAAAAGATCAGATTCTCATTTAATAATGTTCTTAGCCGAATCAATTTTGAAGGGCTATACGATCATTTCAAAATCCAAGGGTTAATTGTATTGAAGCCCCAATTCGGCTGTGTTACCATAATCCCCATGATTGAAAAAATTAAAAAAGAAATCGAGCGCAGCCTCACTCATTTCCTGGTCAAAATCGAAAGCGAATACCGCCTGAAATGGGCCAGCCCGATTCTTTTTGAAAGCATTAAGGATTTTACGCTGCGCCCGGGCAAACGCATCCGCCCGCTTCTATTGATCTTAAGTTATTTAGGCTACAATAAAGCCGGCCGGAAACCTTCGCCTTCAATTTACAACGCCTCCACCTGCATCGAATTTTTACATAATTTCATGCTGATTCACGACGATATTATTGATGAATCCAGCCTGCGCCGGGGCAAACCCACCCTCCATAAATTACTCGCCAAGGCCGTTAAGTCAAACAATTCCGACAAGCTCGGCTCAAATTTAAGCATTGTTGCCGGCGATATCGTTTATGCGCTCGCCATCGACGCCTTCTTGTTAATCGATGAAGAGCCTAAGCGCAAAGAAGCCGCGTTAAAACGTTTTATCAAAACCGCCGCCTTTACGGCCATGGGGGAATTCATTGACATCGTTCACGGCGTTGAGAAGGTCCAAAGAATTTCGGAAACTGACGTTTTCCTCAATTACACGATGAAAACAGCCAAATATACATTTGAGTGCCCGCTGGTCATCGGCGCGATCTTAGCCGGCGCCGGCAAAAGAGATATCGGCCTCTTATCGCGCTTCGGCATCTTAATCGGCCAGGCCTTTCAGATCCAGGATGACATTATCGGAATCTTCGGTTCGCAAAAAAACATCGGCAAGTCGATTTTAAGCGACCTTGCCGAATTTAAGAAAACGATTCTTGTCTGCCACGCCTACAATACGCTTAAGCCCAAACCCCGGCGAAGATTCATTCAATACTTCGAGAAAGAAAAGAAAATTTACAGCGACCTTGTTGCCGTCCGAAAAATTTTTATCGACATCGGCAGTCTGTCGTACAGCCTCCATAAAATCCAATTCCTATTATCGGAAGCCGAAACAATCATCACGAAGCTTCACATTAAAGATTCCTACCGGCATTTGATCTGGAAATCGCTTTTGGCGCTGTTTGAAACCAGCAATTCAATAGCCAAAGACAATAACATTAATTTTAAAATCACGTAACCTGATTAAAATTAGATTCGAATAAGAATAAGGGCTTTGCTTTGACCGCTTTCGCTTAAACGGAACAGCTCTTCCTAGCTTAGTTCCGGATTCGCTCCATCGGTCAAAGCAAAGCCCGTTAAATTAACCGCGAACAAATATCATCTAAGACCAGCCGTCCGCGCAACGTTGTTTTAATTCTTCCGCCGTCGTTTTCTAAAAACCCCTGGTGAATGAATTCATCCATCTTTTCTTTTTGTAATCCAGGCAAGAGGCAACCAAAACGCGCCTCCAATACGTTTACGTCAATCCCGTTGGTCATCCGCAATCCAAACAGCATCGTTTCAATAAAACGCTTCTGTAAATCCAGTTGTTCCTGGCCTTCCATGGGGCTCAAATTTTTCCTCGCGTTATCCAGGTATGTCGTCAGATTCGCCGTATTCCAGCATCTTGCCCCCTCCTGATGAGAGTGAGCACCGATCCCTAGGCCGATGTAATTCCCGCCGGTCCAATAAACCGTATTGTGCCGCGACTCAAAACCTTCTTTGGCAAAATTACTGATTTCATATTGCCGAAATCGCCGGCTTTCAAGAATCATCATCACACGCTCGTAATGCCTGGTCTGATCCTCACCGCTGTCCAACCGCACCTGCTCTTTGTGAAACCGCGTTCCTTCCTCTATTGTGAGGCTATAAAGAGACAAATGTTCGCTCTTTAGATCCACAATCGCTTCGACATCCACAACAGACTCCTCCGGAGTCTGTTGCGGAAAAGCAAACATCAAATCCAAACTGATATTCTGAAAACCGGCCTGCCGAAGAGTTTTGTATGCCGTCAATGCCTTCTTGGCATCATGATTGCGTTTTAAAAATTTCAAATAGTGATCGTTTAAAGACTGAACTCCCAGGCTCACGCGATTCACACCGAGCGATTTTAAAAGCTTGGCTTTATCTAAGTCAATATTTTCCGGATTGGCCTCGATCGTCCATTCGGCATCCGTCTTCAGTTGAAAATGATCGCGAACGATTTTCACAAGCCGCTCTAATTGTGCCAAGCTTAAAAAAGTCGGGGTCCCGCCGCCAAAATAAACGGTTTCGATTGCCGTTCCCCGATGCCGGCTGGCCTCCCAATCTAAGCTATCAAGATAATCATCGACAGACTTTTGCTTTTCGATGGCAACGACAAACGAGCAAAAGGAACATTTGCTTTTGCAAAAAGGGATATGGACGTAAAGAGAGGTTGGCATAATATTTTGTCATTGCGAGGAGCCCGCAAGGGCGACGAAGCAATCTGTTTTAAAAGCGAGATTGCTTCGCCCTCCTGTCTCTGCCGACAGGCAGGTCGGGCTCGCAATGACGTAACAATCTTAACATAAATCATAAAAAAATTTAGTATCCGAATTTTTCTACGGCTATAGTAGAATAAATTCATGTTCGTGTCCCGTTATCAATGGCGTTTTGTCGTCAGCGTCTGTCTTTTGCTTTTCTTTATTTATCATACCGTTTCATTTCTGTTAGCTTTTCCAAAATTTGTCAATCAATACAGCTCCCATGAAATCATCCAGCCCGGCATTGAATTTGCCGATCTCAAAGAGAAAATTCCTTCCGGTATGACCGTCGGGTTTCTCACCAATAAGGACATGTCCGCGGAAAGAAATGACGGGCAATTTCTGGCCGCTCAGTATATCCTGGCGCCCGTCGTCTTGGATTTAAACAATGACCGCCACGCCTATCTGATTTTTGATGACTTAGACCCGCTGATGGTGTCCCAGATTGCAGAAAAACTATCGGCAACAATTGTTTTAACAAATTCCTACAACAAAGTTCTCGCGGTTAAAAATCCATGACCACGGCCATTTCATTTTTGATTTCCATATTGATCGGATACTTCGCCGTCCTGGCGGTATTTCGAAAAAGCGGTATTCCCTGTCTTTTGAGCTGCTTTCTCTCTGTGGGGGTAGGCTTAGGAATATCTGCGCTTCTCACTTTTTACTCTTTCCTCATTTTCGATAAGTTTCATCCTGCCGCCATTATTATTCTCCATACAATCGTTTTGACGGGCCTTTCGCTGTATTGCTTCAAAAATCAAAAAAGTATGAAAACGGATTTTGACGGCACTGCTCCCGTCAACCGGCAAAGTATCTTCGGCGCCATGTTATGCCTTGCGGCTTTGGCCGTTACGCTTTTCTTCGCTTTAAAACAGTTTTTCGGCCAATGGGATGCCTGGGCGTTGTGGAACATGAAAGCAAAATTTTTAACGACGAGTGGCCACGCCTGGAAAGCGGCCTTCACACAACTGCACTGGCATACCCAGCCCGATTACCCGCTTTTGCTTCCGATGATGACTATTTGGGGATGGGTCATGGATGCAAATAATTTTTATACCGCCCCTTTTGTTGTTGCTGTTATCTTTACGGTGGCGTGCATCGGGCTTTTATTTTGCGCGCTAGAGCGTTACGCCCGCAAGGACATTGCCTTGATTGGCGGTTCGTTTCTTTTCTTTCTGCCATGGTTTTTGACGCTGGCAACAGCCCAGTACGCAGACATCATTCTGGCGTATGAACTGTTGGCAAGTTTTATCTGTTTAGCCATGATCTTACGAGAGGGAAATGAAAACAGCGCTATTCTTCTCGGATTCTTCCTGGGGCTCATGACATTTACAAAAAACGAAGGCATCATGATTGCGCTGCTTTTGTTTTTAATGACAGCCGTTTATCTATTTTCCAACCGCTCATTTGACAGGCCATTGGCAAAAAAGTTATCCGGGTTTATGATGGCGGGGCTTTTATTTCCTGTTTCGGCGACGATGATCTTTAAAATATTTTTAGCGCCCCATAATCCGGACATTGCCCTTAAATACATGACATTTGCTTCGCGGTTTTTTAATTTTGAAGGCTGCTATATGATTATTTATGCCCTGATGCAGGAGGTGACACATAACCGGTGGCATTACCTGTGGGCGTGCCTGGCGGTTTTAATAACGTTAGAATGGCGAAAGTATTTTTACAAAGAGATTAAAATTTTTACATGGTTTTTTATTGTTTACTTTACCGTTCTTTTTATTGTCTATCTGGGAACCGTTAATTTTGATCTGATGTGGCGATTGTCCCGGACGTTGTCACGCATTTTGTTTACCCTGTTGCCATCTATTGTTTTTGTGGTCTTTTACGCCTACGACTACGAAAACAAATGGCCGAAAAAAAATCCTGAAAAATAACCGGCAACGCACAACGGATAACTGTTGGTTGCGCCCGAAACGAATGTTATAATAACCCGCAATGGCGAAACACCGACGATACGAATACCTTGTTGTCTCCTTTGTCCTTGTCATTCTTCTGGCCGTTTTCTTCTATGATGTCGCCTTCCTTAAGAAAACGTTTAAAGTCACGACCGCCAATTCCCAAACCATGGTTTACGGCGTTTACGGCCAGAAGGAGAACCGGCCGAAATTCATTCCGGTCAACGGAACGGACGCCTCCGTCCTCGAAGAACCCAACCTCGAATTCATTAAGAATAACCTCCAAAAAGGAATCCTGCCTCTTTGGAACCCCCATCAGGCCTGCGGATTTCCCTTGATTGGAATGCTGGAGACGGGAATCTTCTTTCCTTTAAATTTAATCCTGTATCTTTTGCCGCAACTGTTGGCGTGGGATATATTGATTTTTGCGCGTTTTTTCTTTGGCGGGCTTTTCACCTATTACTTCATGCGCACGCTTAAGTTCAAAGCTATCCCCTCTTTGATTTCGGCCATTTGTTTTATGCTGACCGGCCCCATGGTTCTTTTGCAATATTGGTTTGTCAATGTTGAGATCATCGCGCCTCTGTTATTGGCGGCAATCGAAAGACTCGTTCGCAATTTGACTCGCGGCAACATTGCTTTTGTGGCCGGATGTGTGGCGCTGACGTTTTTCGGCGGACATCCCGAACATATCTTTTTTGTTAATGTTGTCGGATTTTTGTATTTTTGTTTTCGTTTTTTCACGCTGAGGCCGCGCCCTAGGGTCAAGTCTTTTTATTCCCTGGGCGCGGCCTACATACTCGGAATCGGGCTTTCGGCGATTGTTTTATGGCCTTTTTTAAGAAATTTTCATTCTGAATTCTGGTCAACCCACCCTCCTCACGTTGGATTGACAACGGGCGAAACCATCAACAGGTTTATGACCGTCATGATTCCGCACTTCTTTCAGCGTGAGGCGCTGACTTATGATTTTACCTTTGCGGGATGGTGGGGCGGATACATCGGAATTTTGCCGATCGTTTTGGCGGTGATAAGCCTTTTTCGAAAACAAAAATACGGGCTCAACTATTTTTTCGCCGCTCTTGCTTTTATTATTATCGCCAAGGCCTACAGCGTACCGGTGATTAACTGGATCGGATACCTGCCGATTTTTAACATCTGCCGGTTTTATATTCACACGCCGCATCTTTTTGCCTTAACCATCGCCATCTGTGCAGGTATGGGCGCACGTGTTATTCTCACCCGGCCCAAAATCTTTTTAAAGGGGTTGTGGGTCAGTTTAGCGGTTGCCGCCATTATCACAGCGCACTTATTGTTTTTTCGCCGGGCCGACCACTTCGCGATTTCGTTACGCGCAGGAATCTTTTCACTTGGTGTCTTGGCCGCATTTCAATTGATGTTATTTCTGAAAGACAAACGAATTTTGGCGAGAAAATATTTGGCAGTAGCCTTAGTCATTATCGTCGGCCTGGAGCTTTTTTTGTATATTCATCGCGAACGGCCCCGAAGGTTTGACTCCTTTCCCAAGACCCCCTACCTTGAGGTTTTAAAAACTATTCAAGACCGAAACCGCGCTTACGGATTATTTTGGGTGCTGTATCCCAATACGGCTTCAGGCTACCAAATGGATGATCTGGGAATCTATTTCAGCCTTTTGCCAAAACGTTATGTTCATTTCGTGAATAATTTTCTGGCAAAAGATTTTTTTGCCAGCGGCCTGCGGCCGCCAGCGCTGCGGGTCAGGCCGCTCACCGAAGGTTTTGAATATCTGGACCTTCTCAATTTGACTTACTGGATTACGCCTTCCGCTTTGCTGCCTAAGACAAATACTTTTGCCCAAACCATCGGTTTGGATAAATCCAGCGAACTTATTTATTCCTTCGAAGTCAACGTCTACAGACGCAATAGCGCCTTCCCCAGAGTCTTTATCGTTCACCGTGCCATTTTGACTCCCGATTTTGACGAGCAGATCAGCGCTTTAAAAAAAATCAAATCCCATTTGAAGACAATCGCCGTGATAGAGGCAGAATCTGATCCCTCCCTGCAGCAACAACTCGCGGCCGCGCCCGCCACAAGCGATTCAAATGCGCATATTGCCTCTTATTCCCCAAACGAAGTCATCGTCGAGGCGGATATGACACACGCGGGATTCCTGATTCTGGGGGACGCCTTTCACCCGGACTGGAAGGCCACCGTTGATGGAAAGTCTTCCCGGGTTTTTGCGGCGGATTATATGCTACGAGCGGTGTTTTTAACGCCAGGAAACCATACCGTCAGATTCGTTTTTCAGCCGTTATCGTTTTACGGAGGGGCACTGATAAGCGGAATTTTCTTCTGTATCCTCGTTTTTCTTCTGCAATCGGCAATCAAAAAACCCCGGACTTAGAAAGTCCGGGGTTTTGGAATGTTCAAAACGTCTTGTTTGTTATCTTTTGGCTTTTGCCTTTTTCGCCTCTAATTCCCTATATTTATCCGGCATATTATATTTCATCCATCCTTCGGCGTAAAGCTGCAACCATTCGTCCGTGGCACGCTCCATGCCAATGGAAAATCCGGCCTTCTGGCTTTCAATCCACAGATGCTTGTTAATTTCGTCAACAACGCGCTTGTCCCGCAACAACTCTTTTAATTCATTGATTTTCATACTACTCCCTCCCTTAATGAACGACCGCCGTAATCCAGCGACGTCATTTGACTAACCGTATTCTATGGAAAAATAACCCAAATGCAAGAAAAAATCATAAGAATAATTAGCTGCGGCTGGAAACCTCACTAGCAAGTTTAGGGTATTTGCTGTAGCCACGAAGGCCCTTCGACTCGTTCCGCTTTCAGCGGAACTCGCTCAGAGTGGTTCGCCGCTTCAAACCAGTGGTGAGCAAGCCCCGCCCTTGGCGGGGCGCGTCGAACCATAAATCCACCGGGATAACACAATGCTGATTTCATAAAGAATCATCAAGGGAACCGCCATCAAAACCTGAGAGAAACAGTCAGGGCTCGGCGTCAAGACCGCACTGACAACAAATATTATTAGAATTGCGTATTTTCGTTTATCGATTAAAAACGCGGGCGAGGCAATCCCAATCTTAGCTAAGAACGCAATGGCTAAAGGCATTTCAAAAATGATCCCGCAGGATAAGACTAGATTCCCGACAAACGCAATATATTTGCCGATCGCAATCATCGGCTCTATCTCCGGGCTTGAAAAGCTTAAGAAAAATTTCATCATGACCGGTAACAGTGCAAAGTATCCGAATGCGCACCCTAAGACAAAAAGCAACAGCGACAACGGCGCAAAAATGCCGATATATTTTCTTTCAGAATCCGTTAAAGCCGAAGCAATGAAAAACCAGCATTCCAAAAGAATGTAGGGCATCGACAGAATAACCCCGCTGATCAAACTCAAGAGCATGACCGTGCCAAAGGCTTCTCCGGGCGCCGTAAAAATAACCCGTCCGACCGGACGGATTAAAAATGCGGTAATACTATTGGCGTAAACAAAAATGAGGCAGGTTGCCACAAGCACTACAACAACGGATCGGATGATGCGAAAACGCAGTTCTTCGAGGTGATCGAAGAATGTGAGAGGGTTATCCTTTTTTGGATTGACCATCGTCTTTGGTGTCGTCTTTAAATGCGTCTTTGACGCCGCCTAAAGACTTTTTAAATTCCCGGATAGCATCTCCGATGGCCCGGCTGATCTCGGGAAGCTTTTTGGGCCCGAAGATTAACAAGACAATCACAAGGATAATGAGTAATTCCCAAATACCGATTCTTTGCATAGCAACCCTCCGTATTGATTTCTGAATAGGAAACGCCGTTATTTTACACTGCCGGCTTTAACTGCACAAGGAATTATCTTCATCCTGTCGCAATTTTCGTTGCAAGCCGGCTTGACAAACTCTTCCGGCAGGTCTAATCTAATAATCACAATGGCGCGTAAAACAAATTCCAGGCAACACCGCTGGCATGTCCTCATCGCTGAAGATGACCCGCAACTGAAAAGCGAGCTGCTCTCTTTGCTTAAACCCTATGCGAATTGCAAAAGTGCCGTAAACGGCGAAGAGGCCTTAAAAATCTACCATCAATCCCCTGCCCCGTTTGATTTTATTCTCCTGGATGTGACGATGCCGGTCATTGACGGCTTTGAAGTCTTAAAGATGATTCGCCAGAATGAGGAAGAACAGCATCGCCCGCCGGAAGAATGCGCACGCATCATCATCTTAACCGCCTTCAAAGATTCTCTCATGGAAAATTACAACCTTGGCTGGAACGAATTTATCACCAAACCCGTTGACTTTACCATCCTGCTTAAGAAGATGAAGGAAGCGAATCTGCGCCCCCGCCCTTTAAAATCTTAGCGACAAAAAATCCTTCCATTTTTTCATCCGGCAGCACCCGCAATACACCGGAAATGGTTTTGTCAAAAGTCTTTTTCCCCCACGATAACACCGCCGGGTAGCAGCGGATTCCGGAAAAATCAATCCGTTTCACCGACATCATACCTTTGGTTTTCTTAAGGAGCCAGTCAACAGACTCCTCATTTTCTTCCGGAGAAAATGTGCATGTCGAATACACCAGCGTCCCCCCGACTTTCAGAAGCCGGCTCGCCGCGAGAAGAAGGCCACGCTGTTTTTGGCGCATTTCTTTGATTTTCCGCGGACTCCAATAAGAAAACGTTTTTGGATCAGAGGTTAAAAACCGCCCCTCACTTGTGCATTGGGCATCGAGAAGAATTTTATCGAAAAGTTCGGTTGTTTTTAAACGGCGCGCATCTGAAAATTTGACATCAACATTGGTGGCACCCAAAAGCGCGACGACCGATTTTAATTTATAAAAACGATCCTTAACGCTCTCAACGGCCAGAATGCGGCCTTCCTTGTTTATGTGCGCGGCCATTTGAGTGGTTTTGCTCCCCGGGGCCGCGCACATATCCAAAACACAATCGTCTTTTTGAGGGTTTAAAACAAGCGCCGGAATCATACTGGAAAGACTCTGAATATAAATCAAGCCTTTGCTCGTTAATCCGATTTCATCCAATGCTTTTGGGGAAACACTTTTGAATGTGAGTGCGGCGTCAAACCAGGAAACAGTTTCAAAATCGATACCCTGGTTTTTAAGAATCGCCTGCGCCTCATCGATGCCGGCCTTCAGAGTATTGACGCGGGCGCTTAATGCTTTTTTTTGTGAAAAACTTTTTAGGGAGGATTCAAGATATTCCGGAGGGATAATATTTTTAAAACGTTCGAGAAATAAAGGAGGAAGGCCGTCCATACCTTATAAGATTTTTGGGGTCACGAACCAACGGATACGCCAGGTCTGGCTTGTATCGCGCTCAAGGCAAACAACCGCACCCTTTTTAAATTCAATCATGTCTTTGTTTTGCGCACCAATCAAGAGCTCGGCAAAAAGACTGGATAAATGCGGCATGTGGCCGGCAATGGCCAAATCTTTTTCTCGGGTCATCAGCTCTTTAGCAATCGGCAAAACCGAATCATTCGGGGCTAATGAATCTTTCTTAACTAAAAGACAGCCAGAATCCAAGACCTCGGCGATAATTTCAGCTGTTTGCTCGGCACGTTTTAAGCCGCTATGAAATATGTCCGGGACCTGGACATTCAGATTTTTTAAGAATTTGGCAACTTTGCGTATTTCACTCTGGCCTTTGGGCGACAAGGCCCGTTCGCTATCATTGGCCGCCGGCGCAGCATCACCATGACGAATCAAATAAAGACGCATACATTTCTCCGTGTTAATCAAAACGTATTCTATACAAAACGCCGTGCGGTGACAAGGCAAAACTCCCCTAAAACCGACCTTTATTATTGATGCTGGAAATTCAAAAACAAATCATGTAATATAATAGAAATTGCCGGACACAAACGAAAGGAAAATGGCATGAGACAATCCGTATCGCCCAACCCCGAAGAGTGGTCAGCTGAACAACAAACTATCTGGAAAGAACTCGAGCGCCACTGGGAGATTTTGACCCAGGGAAAAGTAAAAGAATTTCTTGAATTTATCCATCCGGAATTCCGCGGTTTCGGCCACGAAAGCCCGCTTATGCTCGATAAAAAGTGGCTGACCAAGTGGGTCGGATTCTGGTGCGAGAACACAAAATTCCCTATTCACTATATCAGCCCGATCAGCTGCGGAATTTTTGGCAACATTGCCATCCTTCAATATTATCTTTTTACGATTGAAAAAAGTTTAGAGGGCGGCCGCCGCTCGGTGCGCCGTTACACGATGACCTGGATGAAAGACAAAAACAAATGGCAGGTCATCGCCAGCCATAACAACCTCATGAACGAGGTGGCTTAACCGAATTGTCCGGGGATTTTATAGAAGCATCGTTGCGTTTTAAAATCACCACACCGTGATTGCCGATCCACTCGGGGTCTTTATCCCAGTCTCCGAATGCCACTACGGGTTTAAAATTTTTCCGGATATAGGCAGCCAAAATCCGTCCATACTCCTGCCCAAAAGCCCCCAGCCCCGTTTCCGGGGCGCGGGAATGATTCGACATTAAAACATAATTGACTTTTTTATCCTCCATCGCCCGAATGATCTCCCCCTCTTGTTCGGGGACCAAACGCAGCCCCAATTCCGTATTTCTCGTGGGGCTGTCTTTATCCATAAGAAAATAATAGAGTTGATCGCTGGGTAACGCCAAAAATTTATCATCAGGCCTTAACTCTTTTTTTAGAAAAAATAATGTTTGCGCGACCGTTTTAATCCATGGAGCCGGATTGGTTGTAAAAATTTTAGCCCTTTCCAAAGGAATATAATTTTTCACGAATTCAAGATAGCGCGTCCGTATCAAGTGACCGTTGAAACTCATAACAATAATGGCCAAACATACGCTCCAGCGTAATAATCTTGGCGAATGTGCAAGCGCCGCACCGATCACAACAAAAACAACCATAATCCTCAGCGGTTCAATCCAAAACATCCGGTAGACAACCCCGCTCACCAAAAACTCATGGAGCCCAACCAAGGTCAAAATAAAAAGCACAAAGAAAACCAAAGTCAGATTTTTCTTTTCCATTTCCCGAAGATTATTTTTCTTCCAAAGATAAATCAGAAATCCCGCCGACAGTAAAATAACCGCCCAAAAGCTTAAGATATTTTGCCGCCAAAGTTGCGGCAAGTAATAATCCCATAAAATTTTTAATGACGCCCCCATGGTCGAGTGGTTGGGGTCTGTGTCTAAAAATAGCAGACATTGACGCACGACGTACCCTGGCAGGCCGCGAATAAAAAGCCAGTAAATGCCGAAAACAGAAATCGGCGTAACAATGCAAGCCCATAAGTAAAATTTCTTTTTTTCCGCCGAAAAAGGAACCTTCTCCAGATGGTCAATCAAAAATACCAATGCGGTAAATCCCGCCAGCATTGCCAGCCCAAAGTTAAGTTTTATAAGCGACAACACAAACACACTCAATAATCCTCCGTAAAGACTGCGTAAGTCCGGCTTACGGATATAAAGAAAAAGCGCATAGACTGCGGCAATAATCATGAGAATTCCGGCCACATGATTGAAGGTATGCTCGAAAGGGGTCGAATAAACCCATAAAAATATCGTTGCCGTCAGCGCAATTTCACCGGCAAAGAAAACCCGCATTGCCAGAAAAAATACAATCCCGCAAAGAAAATTTAAAAATGTATATCCCAAAAG
>CAZEUO010000028.1:22324-29072 GCA_964515035.1 uncultured Planctomycetales bacterium | reverse complement strand
CCTGATAATTTGCCTACTTGATCAATATTATATATGCGTGAAGATAATGACAGTACAATCATTGTCCACACGTCACAGGAACCCAAAGCTAAACAGTTGGTTTCATCGCTGCGAGCGGACCGCTGGGTTGTCAATGATAAAACCTACGTTGCTTTTGGCTACCAATTTCAACATTTGACAAGCGACATGCTGCAGACCATCATTGCCTTTAATCCGACAACAGGCGCGCCGACATCGGATTCACACAATGGTGTTATTGACGGACAGGCGAGCCGCGATTCCCATTCCTGGGTCCAGCATTTTTCCACAAGTTTAACGCCCAATTTAAATTTTTCAACCAAGCTTAAGCAGGAAATTGTCGCTGCGACCGGTTCCGGGTTTCGAGAGGGCTTCTTAGGCGGTTCTAATAGGGCGGATGAATCCGAAAATCAGGTTACCCGCACCGGAGAATCATTTTCCTTGCGCTACAGCGGCATACCCAAGGCCAGCTTTTATACGGATTGGGATTTTCAGCAGACGCGCAACTGGAATGCGAAAGATAGGATCGGGACCAGCCATACCGAATACTTAGATGTCAAGCCGGAGATTAGCGGGGTCATGGGCGTTCGCTATACTCCCAATAGTAAGTTTAATATGACTTCAAATTTTAGGCTCAAATCGGACCATAATACATACAACTTCTTCACAAATAATGATGCGGGTGTAACAATTTCAAGAATTCAGACAGAATCGGATGAATGGAGCAATAAGTTCACGTGGAAACCAAACAAGTGGCTGCAAAATTCTTTTCGCTTACAGCTGTTAGATACTGTTTATCGCATTCAGTCAACGCCTACAGTTGACACAAAAAGGGACTGGATTAAAAGTAACGCCAATTCGAAAATTTACACCTATGATGTCTCATTACAACCCTGGGATGAGTGGATGTTTAATTTCGGGGCGTCGCTCAATCAATTCAAGGTCTCAACGCCGGCATCACAGAGGGGTGTTAGCGCCGGGGGGATCCCGGTTTTTGAATCCGACTTTCTTACTTTGCTTTTTTCAACCAGCTATGCGCCGAAAGAAAATCTCAGTGTTTATAGTAGTGCCCAGTTTACGCGAGCCAGCAATTTTGATGCGAAGAATTTCAATGGCATGCCCTATGGGGTCAATAACGAACATTACGATGTTACCCTCGGGATGAAATGGGCTCCCAAAAATAACATCACACTCGAGCCCCGCTATGCCTATTACTCTTATCGGGCCAATCCGGACGATGATTTTTCGTTGGATTATGGCAACTACAGCGCTCACGTCTATTGGCTGAATGCCGAGATTGATTGGTAATTGTTAGCAAACAAAAAACGAATACCCAGCATCAAGTCTGGGTATTCTGTTGTCGATCGGTCATGCCAGATCAAGAGATGAAACTAAACGAAGCTACGAAAAGAGAAACCGCAGTCTTTTTTATCTTTTGCCCTCTCACCGTTTTCAGTTTGCTTCTATTCTTTCCAAATTTAACTCCTGCAGAGGCGCCAAGCGACAACTCTTGCGTTTCCTGTCATTCCGATACGTGGGATGAGGTTAAAGGAAGCATTCACGGCCAGCACGAAATTCTTTGCCAAAAGTGCCACGGCGGCGATCCCACCAAAAGCGATGCAACAGAAGCTAAAGCTCCCGGAACCGGCTATATCGGGATTCCCGATAAACAGCAAATCGCCAAGGTTTGCGGGGAATGCCATTCGGACGTCGAGACGATGAACTTTTACGGCATTCGAACCGATCAGCTGGCGCGTTACAAGACGAGTCACCACGGCAAGAAACTTCTCTTAGAAAACGACACAAAGGTGGCGGTTTGCAGCGATTGCCATGGCTATCACGATGTCGTAGCGGTTTCTGACCCGAACAGCCCGGTGTATCCCTCGAACCTTCCCAAGACCTGTAACCGTTGTCACGGCAATGAAAAAATCATGAGTTCATATAAATTGCCATCGGATATTTTCGAAAAATATAAAAATAGCGTCCATGGCGTCGCGCTTTTTGAGAAAAAAGATATTTCTGTGGCCCAGTGTGCCAGTTGTCATGGCAGCCATGGTGCCGTTCCGCCGGGAGTTAAGGATGTCGGGGCGACCTGTGGGAAATGCCACATTAACGAAAAGAAATATTTTCTAGAGAGTCCCCATGCCCCCTTGGTTGAAAATGGAAAATTTTCGGAATGCATTTCTTGCCACAGCAATCACGATGTGCAACATCCGACACCGGCGCTTTATCAACAGGCATGTTTGAAGTGTCATGAGGCCAATAGCGGGGCGTATAAAAAAGGAATTCATTTAGGCCAAATGTTGGATGACTCAAAAGCAAAACTTGAAGAGACGGAGCAATTAGTCCAACAAGCGTCCATTGAGGGAATTTTTGTTGAAGAGGAGGCGGCGTCTTTGGAAGAAACGAAGACGGATATGATTTCCGCGGCCCCCATTCAACATACGTTGTCGGAAGAAAAGATTTCCGAATTGCATAACAAAATTCTTTCCACGACCGATGGCATAAAAGAAAAAATTAAAGTAAAATATCAGAGCCTTAAGAAACGAAAAATTGCGCTTATTCCAATCTGGCTGTTTATTATTGTTATGGTGATCGCCTTGTGGATTAAATATAAACAACTGGAAGGTAAGTCGTAGGGTGAAATATGAGTGATGTGCGATTAAACAGCGGGGAAGACAAAATGCAGCCGGAAAAGAATATTTCTCGTCGAGATTTTGTTGATTTGATTATTAAGGGGGGATTGTTGGCGACGCTTGCCGGCATGCTTTTACCGGCCTTGCAGTATATTTTACCGGTGATGCGCGGTGGTCCTGCGGGGGGAGCGCAAGATGTGGGGCGCGTTGATGACATCCCTCTCTGGGAAGCAAAAAAAGTCATCTTAAGCGGAAGCGCCATTCTTTTAATTAGGACGCCCGAAGAGGTTAAAGCCTTCTCGGCAAGCTGCACGCATCTGGGGTGTTTGGTGGAATGGGATAAGAATAAAAAAGAAATTATCTGCCCTTGCCATGCGGGTCTTTTTGACCTGCAGGGAAAAGTTGTTTCTGGCCCGCCGCCACAACCACTGCCGAGTTATGAAGTCAAAGTTGTAGACGGAAAAATTTATATTAAAACGTAAAACCTTGTAGGAGCAGTAATGTCCAAAGGAATCATCAAGCGCTGGTTTGGAGAACGCTTTGAAGTTGAAAAGCTCAAAAAACCCATTGAGTATCAGCTAAAAAAACCACTTCCTAAAAACATCGGCTGGTTCCATACACTGGGGAGCATGTCTCTTTTCCTTTTTGTCAGTCAGGTGTTGACGGGTATTTTACTTTTGATTTACTACCGTCCGACGGTTAATGAGGCGTTTGAAAGCGTGAAATATATCACCACGACCGCTCATATGGGCTGGCTTTACCGGCAAGTTCACGCCTGGGGCGCGAATCTGATGATCATCGTTGTTTTTCTGCATATGTTCAGGACATTTGTGACCGGTTCTTTCAAAAAGCCGAGAGAATTGACCTGGGTCATCGGCATTTTTCTTTGGATTTTAACTTTGATATTTGGTTTTTCGGGATACCTTCTACCTTGGAATCAGCTGGCCTATTGGGCGACGACCGTTGGGACCGAAATCGTCGGCGCTGTTCCGGTTGTCGGGGAATTCATCAGAATGGTCTTAAGAGGAGGGACGGCCGTGGGCAGCGAAACATTGTCCCGGTTTTTTGTGATCCATGTCATCATTCTTCCTTGGGCGATATGGTTCCTGATTGTGATACATCTTTTTCTTGTGCGTTATCAGGGCATGGCGACTTTAGACCGGGTTGGCAATGAAAAAAAAGTGGATGAAAAGGAAGGAACCCCGTTTTTTCCGCACCATGTCCTGAAGGAAGGCATCATACTCTTTATTCTGCTGGGTGTTTTGATAAGTTTGTCTGTTCTTGCTCCTGTCGATTTAGGAGAGAAGGCTGACCCGTTAACAACGCCGCATGCCGTTAAGCCGGAGTGGTATTTTCTGGCGGCGTACCATGTCTTAAAATATTTTCCCAAGCTAGTCGGAATTTTTGTGGTTGGCTTGGCGCCGCTTCTTATGTTGCTTTGGCCGTTTTTTGATCGCAGTCCGGAACGCCATCCTTTTAAGCGGCCTATTTCTATTACTTTCGGAATTCTCGTTCTATTTTCATTGGTCTATTATGGAATGTTGGGCCATATTTCCGAGTCAAAAATGAAAATATTTGGGAAGACCTATGAATTTGATATTTTCGGGAAACCGCATGTTGTTTTGCCGTCCGAAGAGAAGGTTTTGGAAAAGGCAGTCACTAACAAGTAGGGGTCTTTAAAACGGAGGAATGTTATGAATAGAAAGAATTTTGTGAAATTAAACGTAATTTTTATTGTTATCGGAATTCTTATTGTCTTTGGAGTTCCCGTCTTCTCTTTTGCTGCCGACCATGAATTTGTCGGGGCTAACAAATGCAAGATGTGCCACCAAAAACCGGAGCAGGGCGAACAATACCGGATATGGTCGGAGTCGAAACATGCCCACGCCCTCGATTCTCTGGCAACTCCCGAAGCCAAGGCGATTGCGGAAAAGCTTGGCATTGCCGATCCGACGACAAGCGGAAAATGTTTGAAGTGCCATTCCACGGCCTATGGGTTTGCTGAGGCGCCGGTGACAACCGCTATTCCCATTGAAGAAGCGATTTCCTGCGAATCCTGCCACGGGGCTGGAAAAGACTACATGAAGAAAAGTATTATGGAAGATAAAGAGCAGGCGATCGCCAACGGCTTAGTTATCCCCGATGAAAATGTCTGCAAAAAGTGCCACAACCCAGAAGCGCCCACCTTTACCTCTTTCGACTTCAAGGAAAAGTGGGAAAAGATTAAACATTCTGTTCCTCAGAAATAGGGCATCGCTTAGGAAATACGTTAAGGAGGGCGCATGCAAGCGTTAATGATTCTGATGGCGAGTGTTGTATTTGTATTTTCCCCCCCACTTGAGAAGATATCCTACGGCATTGAAGAACTTTCCAAGAATACGCAAGACTGCATTGCCTGCCATAAAGATTCGACTCCGGTGATTGTCCAGCAATGGGGAGCCAGTAAACATTTTCGCGCCAAGATCGGGTGTTATGAATGCCATAAAGCCGAAGAGGGTGACGCGGACGGTTTTGATCACTACGGAGACCGGATTGCGATTATCGTTTCCCCCAAAGATTGCGCTCGTTGTCATGACAAAGAAGTAAAAGAGTTTGGCGCGTCGCATCATTCCAAGGGTGCACGTATTCTAGGGTCACTTGATAATCGCTTGGCCGATATTGTTGAAGGCAATCAGATGATGAAGACCGAAGGGTTTCCTGAAGGGATTTCTGCGGCGGTTGTGAATGGCTGCTGGCAATGCCATGGTTCGGAAGTTAAAGTATTAAAAAACGGTACGCTCGATCCGGCAACCTGGCCCAATACCGGGATCGGACGAATTAATCCCGACGGTTCAGAAGGGTCGTGTTCGGCATGCCATTCCCGTCATCAGTTTTCTGTTGAGCAGGCCCGCAACCCCGAGAATTGCGGCAAATGCCATATGGGCCCGGATCATCCGCAGATCGAAATTTATGAAGAATCAAAACACGGCATTGCGTTTCACGCCAACAAGCACAAAATGAATTTAGAAAATGAGAAATGGGTTTTAGGCGAGGATTATAGCGCGGCTCCGACTTGCGCGACCTGTCATATGAGCGCAACTCCTGATCAGCCGGTGACCCACGATGTGGGCATGCGTATCAGTTGGAATAACCGCCCGGCCATTTCAATCCGGCCGGAGATTTCCGACGCCAAAATGGGGCTTGCCGGTAAAGATGTGTCCTGGGAAACCCGCCGGAAAAACATGAAAAATGTTTGCTTCAATTGCCATAGCGAGCCTTACGTTGATAGTTTTTATTTGCAATATGACAGCTTGATTGAGCTCTATCATGAGAAATTTGCCAAGCCCGGACAGGCATTGATGGATTTAGCTAAGCCGCTTCTAAAACCCGTTGAATTCGGAAACAAAATTGATTTTACTTGGTATGAGATTTGGCATCATGAAGGCAGGCGGGCCCGGCATGGCGCCTCGATGATGGGCCCCGATTATACGCACTGGCACGGAACATATGAAGTGGCTAAGAAGTTCTATTCGGAATATATTCCGGAACTGGAAGAGATCGTTGAGAAGAATATAACATCAAAGGATCCTCAAAAAGCAGAGCAGGCCAAAAAGCTCAAATCAAAGTTAGATGAGGTTTTAGAATCGGCCGACCATCGATGGTACATCAATAAAACCGATCCGGCCGAAGAGGCCAAGCGTAAAGAGGCCCAAAAGAAATTTCAGGAGCGATATAGTAAATAAGCCCGATTATTACTTTGACGGCTAACTGATCCTCTCCAAAGCCCCGATTAAAAAAATCTTAGATTCGGATTAAACCCTGTTTTGAGCGTGTATAATATTAACACTCGGTAAAAATTTATTTAATTCTATGATCAGCTCAGATAAAAAACAGAGTCTTCTTCAAAACTGGATCAGCGTTATCGGAGGGATATTTTCGGCGATCTGGTTTGCGACCATTGTTTTTTTATTCATTTTAGATTTCACGGCCAAACAACATAATCCCTATCTTGGGGTTTTTACTTATTTTCTTTTTCCGACCCTGCTCGTTATTAGTTTGGCGTCGGTTATTTTTGGGGCTTGGCGGGAGAGAAAACGAAGAATCAAAGGGATTGT
>CAZEUO010000028.1:6825-22314 GCA_964515035.1 uncultured Planctomycetales bacterium | reverse complement strand
TATCAAAGAAGTTTCCCGTCATTGACTTTAATAACCCGACTCATCAGCATTGGGCCTATACGATTTGGGTGGTTGCGACACTTTTTATGCTTTGTACGATTGTCGGTATTTACAAGGCTTACGAATACACTGAGTCGGTTGCTTTTTGCGGGGTGCTGTGTCATGACGTCATGCAGCCGGAACATGTCGCCTATCAAAATTCTCCTCATGCCCGCGTAACCTGTGTCCAATGCCACATCGGCCCCGGGGTAGGATGGTTTGTGCGCTCGAAGCTTTCCGGGACTTACCAGGTGTATTCTGTCCTGGCTAAAAAATACCGCCGCCCCATTGAAACTCCGATCAAAAACTTGCGCCCTGCCCAGGAAACCTGTGAACAGTGCCATTGGCCTCAAAAGTTTTTCGGAGCCATCGAAAAGGATTTCCAATATTACCTCTCCGATGAGAAAAATTCGCAATGGAAAACGCGGATGCTGATGTTTGTCGGGGGAGGCGATTCGCCTTTGGCCAAAAGAGGCGGAATTCATTGGCACATGAATATCAAAAATAAAGTGTATTACGTGGCCAGCGACGAAAAGCGCCAGGTGATCCCGTGGGTCAAAGTTGTTTCCCCCGATGGGGAAGAGAAAATTTATGTTGATGAGGAATCAAAATATTCAGCCGACAAACTTCCGGCAGGCGAAGTGCGAGTCATGGATTGCATGGATTGCCATAACCGTCCCAGCCATGTTTATAAGGCCCCGGATAAGGCCGTTAATGAGGCGATGGCCTCGGGAGCGATAGACAGTTCCCTTCCCTATATCAAACGGGAAGCTGTTAAAGCTTTGACTCAAGACCACCTGACTCACGAAGCCGCTGCGGAATCAATCAAAAACAGCCTTGAAAAATTTTATCAGAAAAACTATCCTGAGGTCTGGTCCGGCAGTCAAAAAACCATCTCCCAAACCATCCAATCCGTAATTCGCATCTATCAAACGAATTTCTTTCCCAAGATGAAGGTATCCTGGAAAGAGTACCCGGATAATATCGGGCATCATATCTTTCCGGGCTGTTTCCGCTGCCACGATGAAAAGCACAAGACAAATGATGGAAAGGTTCTTTCGCGTGATTGTACCATCTGCCATGCCATTGTCGAGCAGGGGCCGCCGGATTCCATGGAAAAAAATACCGACGGCCTTCCTTTCCGCCACCCGGATGGTGATGATGAGTCCTGGAAAGAGCTCAACTGTTTCGACTGCCACACCGGCAACTAAATTCCCAACCCATACTCCCACATAACGTTCCAAAAATCCAGATTCGTGATGTACGTCACAGACAAGAATTCTACTGAGTAGTAGAATCCAGTATAGTAGAAATCATCAGATAGCTTTTCTCTATAGCTGATCCGCAGGTTTTGCGGCGATTTTCTACGAATCATTTAAAAAAAAGGAGACGCTGGCCATGCCTTTAAATATTCAAATTGCTTCCACTGCAGAGCAGGTCTTTTCTGTTAAGTTGACCGGTTCCATTGAAGAAGAGACCTATGTGTCGCTGCAAAAGAAGCTTGACAGCCTGATCCAGGGAAATTTCAAACAGATTGTTCTTGATATGAAGGGCGTTGACTATATCAGTAGCGCCGGTATTGGCGTTTTGGTAGCGTCAAAAACCGCCACGGAGAAAAAAGGCGCCAGTTTTGCAATCATCAATATGCAGCCAAACGTCAGAAAGATCATCGAAGTGATGAGGTTGAGCCAAATTTTAAACGTCTCTTAAAGAAAAATATCAATGACCGCTACAATTCCGCCTTCCGAGAAATATCTTTTTTGCCACGATCTTCCTACCCAGCCACTTCAAGGGACAAATAAAATACTGGTGACCGGTGCCTCGGGTTATATCGGTGGGATCCTGGTGGGAGAGTTGCTGGCCAGGGGGTATCAAGTTCGCATTATGGTCAGGTCCAATCCGGAGGCTTATCAACAACGATGGCCGAAAGTGGATGTCGTCGTTGCTGACGTGATGAATACCGAACAATTAAGATCTGCCCTTGAGGGTGTCGATGTAGCGTACTACCTTATCCATTCTCTTTACCAAGGAAAAACGTTTGAATCCATGGACAGAAAAGCGGCTGCCAATTTCCGTCAAGCCTGCGAAGAGAAAAGAGTTAAAAGAATCATTTATCTGGGAGGTCTGGGTATTATCGGTTCCTCTTTGTCGCATCACTTAGGGAGTCGTTCGGATACGGCCATTGAACTTTTTATGGGTAAGGTTCCTGTCACGTTTGTCCGTGCGGCCATTATTGTCGGATCGGGCAGCGCCTCCTACGAACTGACTCGTCACTTAATTAAGCGGTTTCCGGTTTTGTTAATTCCCAGAAGTGCAAAAAATACCAAGTGCCAGCCTATTTCGGTATGTGATGTTATCAAATACCTAGTGGGCGTCTTGGAGGTGCCGCAAACTGCCGATAAGATGTTTGATATCGGCGGGCGAGATATCATCACTTATGAAAATATGTTAAAGGGTTTTGCTAAAATTCTTAACCGAAAGATTATTTTTCTACCCAGCCCCATTGATGATTTCAAATTTTTTGCGTTTATGATCAGCCTATTTACGCCTGTCCCTATTTCATTGACACGAACTCTGCTGGAGGGTTTACGCAATGATGTGGTTTGCCAGGATGACTCGATAAGAAATCTTGTTCCTTTTGAACCGCGTGCTTACTCCAGGGCAATTCTTGAGGCCCTCACACGGGAAGAGCAGGACAGAATTCATACGCGTTGGACTGGCGATTATCCTCCGGCCCACGAGCTGGCCATTAAACTTCATGAGCTCAAAGGCCAGGTTACTTACAAGTTGCGATATTCCTTAACTGTAGAAAAAACTGCCTCCGCTCTTTTTAAATGCATTTGTAAAATAGGAGGGAGGGAAGGTTGGTTTTATGCCGATTGGATGTGGTGGTTGCGAGGGTTGATAGACCGCTTGATAAAAGGCGGCGGGGCCCGCCGCGAACGAAGAAGCGAGACCGATCTTAAAATAAATGATGTCATTGATTTCTGGCGCGTTGAAGATATCGTGGTAGACAAAAGATTGCTTTTGCGAGCCGAGATGGTGTTGCCAGGGAAGGCCTGGCTGAAATTCACGATTGATGATAAGAATGAAAAAAGACAGCTAATCCTAACGGCTTATTTTGATACCAAGTCTTTTCTGGGAAGATTCTACTGGTATATCTGCTTTCCCGCCCACATCTTAATCTTTAAAAATCTCTTAATCGCTATCGAAAAGAGAAGTTAAGCGGATTCGACCTGCCCCGTTTTATACAGTGACGCACGTCACAGACACCCTTTTTAAAATCCTATATAATTCTGACAAATCGCATGTGATTATCGGAATTATCATGCTAAACAAAACCACAATCCAAAATATCCGCGCATTAGTTGAGTTGGCTCAACTCCCCAAAGAAAAGTGCGAAGGCGCAAAAACCATCGCAAAAAGGATCAAAGCTCCGCAGAATTACCTCGCAAAATTATTACAAAATTTATCCTTTCAGGGCCTTGTTGTTTCACAAAAGGGCCGTAACGGTGGATTTCGTCTAAGCAAGAACCCAAGCGAAATTACGCTTTTTGATATTGCCGAGTCGACCGAAAATGTCGATCGTTGGAAAAATTGTGTTTTTGGCCTTGAAAAGTGCTGCGAGTCATCTCCGTGCCCGCTCCACAACCGTTGGAAAAACATCCGCGAAAGTTATTTAGAATTTCTTCAAGCAACAACCCTGGCGGATTTATTAAATGAAAGAAAAACATTAAACTTTTCCATTTAAGAGGACAGTTGACATGCAAAAGTTAAAAACTCTCTTACGAAAAAATATTCTTCTCGCCACTTTCTTTCTTGTCGTTTTTTGCAACCTTATTGTTTGCCGGTGTTCTTTGGCCCAAGACAAACCACCCTTGACAAATCAACTCTTTAAAAAAGGAGAGGCCCTTTATCAGAAACAATGTGCCGTATGTCACGGTCCCCAGGGCGATGCCGACGGAAAAGCCGCCTATCTTTTGTACCCCAAGCCCAGAGATTTTATAAAGGATAAATTCCGCCTTGTTTCGACAACGAGCATGGAGGCGACAGATGAGGACTTGTTTAAAGCCATTACCCGCGGTATGCCGGGTTCGGCCATGCCACCCTGGGAATCTCTGAGCCCCCAAGATCGCTGGGCACTTGTTTATTATGTCCGGTACCTTTCAGAAAAAGAAAGGTTTAAAACCTCCGGTGAAATCACAGAAGACATGATTAAAAACGGTATTCCCTGGGAATTAATTGAGAAAATGGTGAATAAAAAAATATCCGAAGAAAATATCATCAAAATCCCCCAAGAACCACAGGTCACACCAGAGTCGTTAAACAAGGGAAATGAACTTTTTCTTGCTTCCTGTGCGGGATGTCATGGGAAGACGGGAAAAGGCGACGGCCAAGAAAAAATGATTGATACTTTAGATTATCCCGTTAAGGCAAGGGACTTAACGACGGGAATTTTCAAGGGAGCCTCGAGCTCTCCGGAGTTATATTGCCGGATGGTCGGGGGGATGCCCGGATCTCCGATGCCCAATTATCTAGGGGCCATGACGGAAGAACAAATTTGGGATCTGGTTCATTATGTCCAAACGCTACCTGAGTCGGGCGCCGCAGAACAGGCGCATTTATTACATGAGCAAAAAATAAATGCCCAGCGTACTGATGTTGAGATAAGTTTAGATCCCTTTGCGGATCAGTGGTCCAAGGCGAATCCGGTTTTTGTCTCACTAATGCCTCTTTGGTGGCGAGATGATCGCGTGGAAGGCGTTGAGGTAAAAGTTTTATATAGTAAAGATAAGATTGGGTTTTATCTGTCTTGGCAAGATGTTTCCGATGACAGCGACAGTGTCGCAGTTCAGTCCTTTCCCGATGGGGCAGCTATCCAGTTTTCTTCGGATAAAAATCCGCCTTTCTTTGGTATGGGAGAAAAAGATAATCCCGTTTCTATCTGGCATTGGAAAGCATCTTGGCAGGGCGATGAAAAAGAGAGGACGGATATTGAATCTCGCTATCCCCATGCGGCGGTTGATTGGTATAAGGCTCAAAAGGATTATCAGCCTGGCGCCCCTTTTGAGATAAAAGATTCAAAGACGCGTTTCCATGATCCGGAGTTTATCACGGGCTGGGGAGCGGGGAATCCTCTTTCGGATCCGCAACAGCATGGAGCATCCGAGGCGGCAACCTCAGAAGGTTTAGGGTCGTATACAACGCAGAAATCACTCAAAAATGAAATCCAAACGCAAGGGATTAATAGAGATGGCAAATGGCATGTCGTTTTTGTGCGCCAGAGAAGTTCTGCCGATAAGAAAGACGTGCAATTTAAAGCAGGTGAGGTAAGCGTTGCCTTTGCGATTTGGGATGGTTCCGGTGGTGATCGCAACGGTCAGAAAATGGTTTCCATTTGGAACAAGCTAATTTTGAAATGATATTTAAAATGAGGGGGTAAACGTTATGAAGCTGACACGCCGTCAATTCCTAAAACTCACAGGTCTGACAAGTGCGGGGTTTCTTTTAACAAAAGATCTATCGTTGTGGGCCTTCGAACCGGCTTTGGACATTGAAAACCCCCTTGAGTATTATCCAAACCGTGATTGGGAAAAAATCTATCGCGACCAGTATCGTTATGACAGTTCTTTTTCCTGGGTCTGTTCTCCCAATGATACGCATGCCTGTCGTGTTATGGCCTATGTCCGTAACGGTATTGTCGTCAGGTTAGGCGCTCAATATGACTATCAGGATTACAAGGATTTATACGGCAATAATGCTACCCCGAATTGGAATCCGCGTCAGTGCGCCAAAGGGTATACCTTTCATCGCTTAGCTTACGGCCCCTATCGGTTAAAGCATCCCATTATCCGACGGGGATGGCGGCAATGGGCTGACGACGGTTTTCCCGAACTTAATTTGGATAATAAGGAGAAATACAAGTTCAATTCCCGCGGCACGGACACATTCGAGAAAATCTCCTGGGATGATATTTATACCTATATGGGGAAAGCCTTCATCGCCATCGGAAAGCGCTATAACGGTGATGAAGGAAAAAAACTACTTTTGAACCAAGGTTACCCTCCAGAAATGGTCGATGCCATGGATGGGGCTGGTACTCGCACCTTTAAGTTGCGTGGTGGCATGGGGCTCTTGGGAGTCTTCGGAAAATATGGCATGTACCGGCTCTGCAATACCATGGCCCTTTTGGATGTGTATTTGCGCGGCGTTGATGAAAAGCAAGCTAAAGCAGGAAGAACTTGGTCAAATTACACCTGGCACGGTGATCAGGCTCCGGGGCAGCCGTGGGTCCATGGTCTGCAAAATGCCGATTGCGATTTTAATGATCTGCGTTTTAGTAAACTCATCATTCAGGACGGAAAGAATCTTGTTGAAAATAAGATGGCTGATAGCCACTGGTTTATCGAATGTATGGAGCGCGGCGCTAAACTGGTTACGATTGCGCCGGAATACTCTCCGCCGGCGACAAAATCCGACTACTGGATTCCGATTAGGCCTCAAACCGATGCGGCGCTCTTTCTGGGCATTACACGCCTTATGATTGAAAAGGGCTGGTACGATAAAGATTTTGTCATTAAATTTACCGATTTTCCCTTACTTGTCCGGACCGACAATTTAAAACGCCTTCGCGCCGGTGAGATATTCCGAGATTATAAACTTGGTCTTTCCAAAGACGGCCCTAGTTTTAAATATCAGGGTTTAAAGCAGGAACAATATGAGAAACTCGGCGATTTCGTTGTTTGGGATAAAAACACCAGTCAACCGGTTGCCGTGACGCGTGATGATGTCGGTGAGACCATGGCGAAGAAGGGAATTGCCCCTAGCCTCGAAGGACAATTTAAAGTCAAAACCGTCGACGGAAAAGAAATCGAAGTCATGACGCTCTTTTCTTTGTATCAAATTCATCTGAAGGATTATGATCTGGATTCTGTCGTGGAAATGACCCATTCTCCCAAGGACCTGATCATTCAACTCGCCCAAGATATCGCAACCATCAAACCGGCTGCTATTCATCAGGGTGAAGGCATCAATCACTGGTTTCATGGTACTGAAATGAACCGGGCTGCCCATCTTCCTTTTATGCTTACGGGAAATATCGGTAAACGCGGCGCAGGAGTTTATGGTTGGGCAGGGAATTATAAAGCCGCCGTCTTTCAGGGTTCACCATGGACGGGGCCGGGATTTAAGGGATGGGTGGCTGAAGATCCGTTTCACCCCAATCTTGACTCCAACGCTCACGGAAAAGACATTAACCCCCACGCCTATTTTAAGGATGAAGAACCGGCCTATTGGAATCATGGCGATAAGCCCTTGATTGTTGAAACGCCGAAAGCCGGACGGAAAGTTTTTACCGGTGATACCCATATGCCTACCCCCACAAAAGTCATGCTATTTACCAATGTTAACCTCATCAACAACGCCAAACACTGCTATGAAATGCTTAAAAACGTTGACCCTAATGTCGAAATGATTGTTTCCATTGATATCCAGATGACGGCAACGATTGAGTATTCGGATATCGCCCTTCCGGCAAACAGTTGGTTGGAATTTGAGGGATTGGAAGTGACGGCCTCATGCTCCAATCCGTTTTTGCAAATCTGGAAAGGGGGAGTTCCTCCTATATTCGACAGTCGCGATGATATTGTTATTTTGTCTCAAATTGCGCAGAAATTGGGAGAATTAACCGGTGATAAACGATTCTCTGATCATTGGAAATTCGCGCTTGAAGGTAACAGGGGAGTTTATATTCAGCGCCTCTTAGATTCTTCAACCACAACGACCGGTTACAAACTCGAAGATATTATGAACGGAAAATACGGCCCGCCCGGTGCGGCGCTGATGCTTTTTAGGACCTATCCGCGCATTCCTTTTTGGGAGCAGGTTCACGAAAGCCAGCCGTTTTATACCGATACGGGACGTTTGCATGCCTATTCGGATGTTCCGGAGGCTATCGACTACGGAGAGAATTTTATCGTTCACCGGGAAGGGGTGGAGGCGACACCCTATCTTCCCAATGTCATTGTGTCGTCAAATCCTTACATTCGTCCCAATGATTACGGGATTCCAGCGGAGGAAGAGCACTGGGATAAGCGGACTGTCAGGAATATTAAACTCCCTTGGGCGGAAGTGAGTAAAACAAAAAACTTTTTGTGGGAACGGGGATTTAAATTTTTCTGTATTACGCCAAAAACCCGCCATCGCGTTCACTCGATGTGGAGCAATGTTGATTGGCATCAGATTTGGGATTCCAACTTTGGCGATCCTTACCGCATGGATAAAAGAGCTCCGGGTGTGGGCGAACAGCAGGTTCATATGAATCCGCAGGCCGCGAAGGATCTGGGTATCAATGACGGTGATTACGTATTTGTCGATGCCAATCCTGCGGACCGTCCCTACGTTGGGGCCAAGCCCGATGATGCTTTTTACAAAGTTTCCCGCTTAATGCTGAGAGTAAAATACAATTCCGCCTATCCTTACAACATCGTGATGATGAAACACGGGACCTATATCGCGACAGAAAAGTCTGTTAAATCGCATGAGACTCGTCCTGATAAAAGGGCCCTCTCCGAGGGAGGAATGTATCAGGCCAATTACCGTTATGGTTCACAGCAGAGCGTTACACGCAACTGGCATATGCCGATGCATCAAACGGATTCCCTATTTCACAAAGCCAAGGTATTTATGTCGTTCATTTTTGGCGGAGAAGCCGATAACCATGCCGTTAATACTGTTCCCAAAGAAACACTGGTCAGGGTAACTAAGGCCGAAGACGGAGGTATGGGCGGCAAAGGTACTTGGGCCCCGGCGACGACCGGCTATACGCCGTCCAATGAAAATGAGACGATGAAAAAATATTTAGAGGGAAATTTTGTGAGTGCGGATAACAAAGCCAAAGATGATTTTTGGGGGTAATTTATGCCAAAAGATGAATTTGACCCCGAAGATCCTTACGCCATGGTCGGTGTTGAGTTAGAGGGTCAAAGCGAAGAGCAGTTGCGCGATATGGCGCTGTGTTTCGCCGAGGAATTTGCCCGCGAAGGCTGGAGCAAAGAAAAGCTGTTAAAAATGTTTCAAAGTCCCTTCTATCAGGGGCCCTATCTGGTTTGGAAGCAAAAGGGGGATGATTTTGTCCTGTCTGTTATTGATGAGGCTATGCAAATGTGGAGGCGAACATGAGTCAAGTGTATAACTGGCAGTTAAATCGATCCATGGAGTACCCCCATGAGGAGAATCACCCCCAGAGGCAGTTTGCCTTTGTTTTTAATTTAAACCGCTGCATTGGCTGTCAAACCTGTACGATGGCCTGCAAATCGACATGGACATTTTCTAAGGGCCAGGAATATATGTGGTGGAATAATGTTGAGACCAAACCCTACGGCGGTTATCCCCAGTTTTGGGATGTAAAATTATTGAAAATGCTGGAAGACGTAAATCCCGGCGGACAAACTTGGAATAAAGATAAGTTTGAGGGGTTGACAATATTTGAAGCGGCTAAGAAAAATATCGGCGATAGCTCCCAAAGAGCGCTGGGGTATTTACCGACCGATGAGGAATGGCGGGCGCCCAATATTTATGAAGACAGCCCTAAAGGAGAAAAAGGAGTTGAGGGTCAATTTCATAAGGAGGGCGTAAAACTCCCTGAACATAAGACATGGTTTTTCTATTTAGCCAGAATTTGTAATCATTGTACTTACCCGGGGTGCCTGGCCGCTTGTCCGCGTAACGCCATTTATAAACGTCCCGAAGACGGGGTTGTTTTAGTCGACCAGGCGCGTTGCCGGGGTTACCGTAAATGTGTTGAGGCTTGCCCTTATAAAAAGGCAATGTACCGTCCCTCGACCCGCGTTACCGAAAAATGCATTGCCTGTTATCCTCGTCTCGAAGGAAAAGACCCTGAAGCAAAAGGCCAACCCATGGAAACCCGGTGCATGGCCGCTTGTATCGGGCAGATTCGCCTTCAAGGATTAGTGAAAATTGACAAAAACGGCCAATGGGCCGAAGACCGTTACAATCCGATTTACTATTTAGTCAAAGTGGCCAAAGTGGCATTACCGATTTATCCGCAGTTTGGCACCGAACCCAACGGTTTTTACATTCCGCCGCGCTGGGTGTCGCGTTCCTTTCTTAAACAAATGTTTGGCCCCGGCGTTGACCATGCCATTGACACTTACATGGTTCCGGACAGGGAATTATTAGCTGTTTTGCAGCTTTTTAGAAAATCAAACAAGATTATTTTCCGTTACGAACTTCAGGAGGGGCCGAAGGTCTTTGAAACCCAGATTCATGGCAAACCTTTTACGCTTTATAACGATACCATTATTGGATATAACCAAATCGGGGAAGAAATCGTGCGAACTCAAATCGAGGAGCCTTTTTATGTCAGACCTAACATCCACCAAAACTCAATCTAAAGAAGAAATTTTGGCTCGTAGCGTCCTTTATCGCGCGCTTTCTGTTCTTTTTCGTCACCCATCCGATATTTCGGATTTCATTTCTTTTAAAGATGAATTTCCCATCTGGCGCAAAGCGGTCGCGACATTGAGCTACCCTGAAAAAAATCTTATCGCTGGCGCTCTTGATGCAATAATTCAAGAATTCGATAAAATCACTAAGCAAAAATGGATTGACGAATACGAAAGCTGTTTTGGGCATACGGCCCACGGCGTTGTTCCCGCTTATGAATTGGAGTATGGCGAAGAACACAGCCATCGCCAACCCCAGCAATTAGGGGATATTGCGGCCTTTTATACGGCCTTTGGTTTGAAAATGAATGATTCAGTCCATGAGCGCGTCGATCACATCGCTATTGAATGCGAATTTATGTTTTATCTTATTGTGAAGGAAGTCTTTGCCTGCGGTCACAATGATGAGGACAAGGCCGCGCTATGCCGAGAGGCTTCTTTAAAATTCCTTTCGGAACATTTAGGAAGCTGGCTGCCCTCCTTTTGTGCGAAACTTTCAAAGGTCAAAACAAGCGGTTTGCTGAAATCGATAGCTGACTTTTCTTCGTATTTTGTTTTTCAGGATTGTAAGGCGTTGGGCATTGAACCGGGACCGGATAGTTTGCCTATTCGTATTGTTCAAGAAAAGATAGAAGCTGGATGTGTTTCCTGCTCAACCAATAATCAAGGATAAGGTAGAAAAGATGATGGGATATCCTGCTTTTGAATTTGACCCCAGTTTGATCGAAGAGGCCGTGTTCCTATGGATTCATAAGCAAGAACAGTCCGTGGATTCACAATATCTGCGGTTGTTTCAACTTAAGCGGGAAAAGATTTACGAGTCGCAGTTGAATCAAGATTTAAAAGATCGGGCCTTTAAGGATTTGTATAGAGACTTTTTCCATGAGCTAAAGCTGCACAAAATTTTTGAAGAAGTATTATTGCAGTTTCAGCTGCTCGCCGAACCCCATATCCTTACCTTTTTTAAAAGAGTCTACGGCAAGAAAGAAACAGGGGCGCAGTTGTATGTGAAAGAAAAATTAAAGACAGTGATCGTTGGTTTGCAGGCCCATTTGTTGCTTAAACCGCTAAAGCTAAAGGCCTTTCTTTTTCATGAAATTATGCATATCTCTGATATGTTGCAACCCGCTTTTTGTTATTCGCCCCGTTCTTTTCTCGGGGGGCTTAACGAAATTGAGGATAATTTAATACGAGACAGGTTTCGAATCCTGTGGGACCTCTCTATCGAATCGCGTATCCGTCGGCGTCATTGGCCGACCATGGTTTCTGAAGAAATAAGAGAAGTAGAATTCGAAAAGGTATTTTTATTCTTAAGCCATGAAGAGCGACGGGCTATTTTGCTTAAAGTCAGAAATGACGAAAACCTGATCCAGGCCGACCTCATTGAGTTGGCCAAAGATAAACGCTTGCATCATACGTTTTGTGATCAAGGGCTTCTTTGCCCTTTATGTTATTTTCCCAGTTACGATACAATAAAAGATTGGCCCGATGAAACGCGTTGGGTCGCTGAAGAGATACAAAAAAATAATCCAGAATGGAATCCGTCCATGGGGATTTGCCGTCAGTGTTTTGAACTTTACCAATCGAGAATAAAAATAACCTCATGACCCAAGAAACAGATGCCATCAGCCGTAGGGATTTTTTGAGGAGTTTTCCGCAAGGGGTCATTCTTGCGCTACGCTCTTTTATGGGGAAAAATTTTCCGATTAACAGCTTTAAAGAGAAGGCAGATGATGGCAATAAAGTTTTGGATGGCATTAAAAAGGCTGTCATTGATATTGAAAAATGCCTTGCCTGGCAGGGGTTGAGTTGTCAATTGTGTTATTTGGCCTGCCCATTACGTGAACAAGCGATAACAATGAACGACCAAAAACCGATCATATCATCTTTGGCGTGCGACGGCTGTGCAATGTGTGCGACAGCCTGTCAAACAGTCAATGATTTACAAGCGATTGCGATGGTTGAGCATAGCACCCAAAGGACATAAAAATGGTTTTAAAAACGTTAAGCCTTAAAGGAGTAGTTGCTTTTTTCGAAAAAGAATACCGAGATGTTGTTTTAAGACTTGATGAACTTCAAGAGGCAACGAAAAACCTGCAGTTTGAGGGTAAGCTTTTTTCCGGTAGAAATATCCAATCGATTGAGAGGGTCGCTGCCTATTTAAAAAATAAATTACAACAACACATTAAGCTTGATGAAAAAATCATTTTCCCATTTTTAGAAACCTATGTTCCTAAATTGGAGCCGATTTTACGTTTTTTGAGAGCAGAGCGTAACGAATTTAAGGCCAATCTTGAGGAGTTCGACGTCCTATTTACGAAGGTCAAAGAAAGTAAAAATCGTCCTGATTACTTTAAAACTGTCGGGGAACTTAGAGAAAAGGGGATTTACCTGGTGGGCCTCGTACGAAATCACATTCAAGCTGAGAATGAAAGTGTTTACAAAATAATTGACCAGCAATTGCGTGACAATGAAAAAAAAGAACTTTTGCGCCGATGCCGTCAATTTAAAAAGCCATAACGTAATTAAATTTAAGAAAGGAGTCAATCTATGTTTGGATTAGGAATGCCGGAGCTGATTGTCATTTTTTTGGTTGTCCTTCTCTTGTTTGGGGCAAAAAATATACCCGAAATCGCCAAAGGAATTGGGAAGTCTTTGAATTCCTTCAGACAGGGTTTGAAAGAAGTCAACGACGAAGTGAAGTCAGTCCATGATGATGTAAAAAAGTTATAGGCTTGAAGATATCAAATTAATTCCCTGATCCCGGTCACCTAAAACAAAGGTTATGGTGCCGGGACGGTACCCCGATGCCTGTCTCGCTGTAGTTAAGCGGGACGTTGGGGGCGACGGTGGTTCTGGAAACGGAACCGCTTCCCAAATTGGAAAGGAATGATATGGAAAGCGTTTTACCCTCTTTACCAAAATCTCGCCTCGTTGATTCTCATGGCCGTCTCATTCATAAATTACGGGTTCAACTTACGGACAGTTGCAACTTCAGGTGCTTTTACTGCATGCCGCAGGCCGTCAAATTTCTCCCCACATCACACTTAATGAGTTCATCGGAATTGGTAGAAATCACCTCAGGATTAGTGGAGTTAGGGATAGATGAAATCAGGGTTTCCGGCGGTGAGCCGACGCTTAGAAGCGATTTCGAGGAGATTATTGCAGGATTATCCAAGTTGGCGTTACGGAAACTAGGATTAACGACCAATGGATTTATTCTGCGGGATAAATTGTCTTTTCTTAAACAAACCCGTTGCCAACATATCAACATCAGTTTGGATAGTTTGAAGGAAAACAGATTCAACGTTATCACCAGGACGAACCATTTTCGGACTGTTTTAAAATCCGTAAACCTGACTCAAGAGGCGGGTTTCCGCGTTAAGGTGAACGTCGTTATTATGCGCGGCGTTAATGATGATGAAGTTCTGGATTTCGTCGATTTTTCGGCGAAAAACAACATTGAGGTTAGGTTTTTGGAACTTATGAAAATAGGGCCATATTATTCCCAGCATTCCCGCTTGTTTGTTTCGGCACGAGAGATGATCAAGAAAATTGAAGAGCGAGAATCGCTGACTCCTCAATCGATGAATTGCGACTCGACATCCTTTAATTTTAAAACATCTTCAGGGGCGCATGTTGGTTTTATCGCTTCGGAATCACAGTCATTTTGCGGTTTTTGTTCGCGGCTGCGTCTGACAGCCACAGGGTTTCTCAGAGCCTGTCTGATGTTGGAGGCGGGAATTAATTTACGCTATATTCCTAAAGAAAAATATGGCCAGGTTGTGGAGGCGGTCATGGGGATGAAACCTATCGATCGCATTGACCACATTAAGCAGCCCATGTATCAGATAGGAGGGTAGCTATGGTAACGCCTCGCAAATCAAAAATTTTGTCAATTAATATTTCCAAAGGAGGAGTCCCCAAATGGCCCGTTGATTCTGTTCGTATTACTTTGAATGGGCTTGAAGGTGACGGCCATAATCATGAAAAACATAACAATCCCCTTCAAGCCGTGTGTTTACAAGACGCAGAGGAATTAGAGGGGTTGAAGGCAAAGGGATACCCCTTAACTCCGGGAGTAGCGGGAGAAAATCTTACCGTCTCAGACCTCCATGTGAATACAGTGCCTTTAGGAACAATCTTGAGGTTTTCAGGTGGTGTTGTCTTGGAAATCTCAAAGGTTAGAAAGCCTTGTTATGTGATGGATGCTATTCACCCTCAATTGAAAGAGGATGCGATAGGGCGCCATGGCATGTATGCCAAGGTTCTTCAGGAAGGTGTTCTCAGCAAAGGCGAGATAATAGAAGTCACAAGACTCCCCCAAAAATGATGACAACCGAACGCTCAGCAAAATGGCCGCATACAGGAGCAATTTTATGCGGCGGAAAAAGTATTCGGATGGGAACGCCTAAAGCCCTGCTAGTGCTTCCCAGCGGCAGGACAATGGTTGAACATGTTTATCGTGCCCTTCAGGCAATCTGCAAAGAGGTTGTATTGGTTGGTTCTTCAAAGAATGTTCCTGCTTCTTTAAGGCATGTCAGGCGTCTTCAAGACAACTATAAGGAGTTGGGCCCGATTGGGGGGTTGGAGGCTCTTTTTAGCTCCGGCTTAGACTCAGAATATTTAGTTTCTCCCTGTGATCTTTTTAGGGTAACGCCGGATTTATTCTCACTACTCCTGCAACCCAATGTTAAGTTACCGGTAATATTAAGTCACCAGAAGTGCATTGAACCTCTTGTTGGGCGCTATCCTGCCGTACTTCTTCCTGTTTTGAGGGAGCATATAACTCATGGAAAATTGGCGATGACTGGCTTGGTGAAAGAAATTCATGCCACGTTTATATCCATTCCAAAGGAGCACGTCCGCGCCTTGAGTAATGCTAACACCCCGGAAGACCTCGCAAAGTGACGTTGGTCACAGACAAGAAATCATAGCTAGGGTACACTTAAGAAAATAGGTGAGGCCTTAGGTATGAAAGAAT
>CAZEUO010000028.1:2656-6815 GCA_964515035.1 uncultured Planctomycetales bacterium | reverse complement strand
AGCGCAGTTGATTCGACTTTGTTTTTGAGCATATCCAAAAGCGATTTTGAGATCCTTCAGTAGGAACATAAAGAGGCTTTGGAAAAAACCAACCAGCTGGATGAAGTTCTTACTCATCTGCGTTATGAAGGAAAAGTTCAATTAGGGAAAAATACCGAGGAGTTGGAAAAACTCGTCGCTTATTTTAAAAAACAATTGTTAACCCACGTTAAGAAAGAAGAAGCCGTTTTTTCCTTCCTTCATACCCGCATCCCCAAACTCGATCCTTTACTACACCTTCTCCAAGCCGAACATAAAGAACTTAAAGTCAATATTGAAGTCTTAGAATTCTTGTCGCGTGATCTCGCCCAGGAAAAAGGCGACGCGCACCGTATCCAGATCATCGAAAAACTAAAAGAAAAGGGCACCTATTTGATTTACTTTCTCCGCCACCATCTTCAGGTGGAAGAGGAAGGAATCTATATGGCTGCCGACAAGGATCTTAAGAAAGAAGAAAAAAAAGAAGTGTCTCGGCTGTTGCAGACTTTAGAATAACCCTTCCGTTGTAATTGACTGGTTAAAAAAGGAACGATTCATGATCTCCCAAGAATTATTCATTCTTATTATCACGGCGGCAACCATCGGGTTTTTTCATACGATTTTCGGCCCCGACCACTACTTGCCATTTATTGCCATGGCCAAAGCGGGCAGGTGGTCGAAATCGAAAACCTTTTTTGTGACGCTTCTTAGCGGCCTGGGACATGTTTTTAGTTCCGTTGGTTTGGGGTTTTTAGGTATTGCTTTTGGTTTTACGGTTGCCAAACTAGAGGCCATTGAGTCATTACGGGGAGATATTGCCGGATGGGCACTGATTACATTTGGCCTTCTTTATTTTGCCTGGGGGATGCGCCGGGCTATACGGGGAAGAATCGATTTGCCGATAGAAAACCAGTCCATAACTCCCTGGGTGATTCTTACGATATTTATTCTGGGGCCCTGCGAACCGCTGATTCCGATCCTTATGTATCCGGCGGCCACGGGTAGCCTGGGAAACGTTATTGCCGTAACGGCAGTTTTTGGTCTCGTGACTGTCATGACCATGTTGGGGGTTGTTTTTATAGGATGTTTTGGGCTTAATGTCTTGCCGTTGACAAAGTTTGCACGCTACGATCATGCGGCGGCAGGGGCCACCATATGCCTCTGCGGGTTGGCCGTAAAATTTTTTGGACTTTAAGGAACTAAAAATAATATAACGGAGATGAGCATGTTTATTATTGAACGTAATGCAATCGACAAATTGTTTGAAGTTTTGCAGCAAGAGGGCTTTCAGATTGCGGGGCCGACGGTCCGCGATGGGGCGATCATTTACGACAAGATTGCTTCCGCGCAAGAGTTGCCTATTGGTTGGACGGACGAGCAAAACGGTGGTACTTATCGTCTGAAAAAACGCAGTGATGCCGCTCTTTTCGGTTATGTTATTGGTCCCCAGGCGTGGAAAAAATTTCTTTATCCGCCCCATATCAAGCTTTGGCAAGCCAAACGCGAAAAGCAAGGCTTTAAAGTATTTGAAGAAAAAGACGAGAATAAAAAAATGGCCTTTATCGGCGTCCGTTCCTGCGAATTAAATGCCATTGCCATTCAGGATAAAGTATTTTTATCCGGGGCATATGGCGACCCTGTATACAAATCGAACAGAGCAAATCTTTTTGTTGTCGCTGTCAATTGTGTGCAAGCCGGAGGAACATGTTTTTGTGTTTCCATGAAAACGGGCCCTAAAGCCACATCGGGCTTCGATTTATCGCTGACGGAGGTTTTACAAGATAGCCGGCATTATTTTATTGTCGAAGTTGGCAGTGACCGAGGCTTGGAAGTCCTTAAGAAAATATCTCATCAACAAGCAAGCGAAACGGATGTCCAAACGGCCGCCGCTCTCAGTAAAAAAGCGGAAAATCAAATGGGCCGAATACTAGAGACGCAGGATATCAAAAGGCTTCTTTATGATAATTTTGACCATCCCCGTTGGGATGAGGTGGCGAAGCGTTGTCTTTCCTGCGCCAACTGCACGCTTGTGTGCCCGACCTGTTTTTGTACGACTGTCGAGGACGTGACAGATTTAACCGGTGACCATGCCGAGCGTTGGCGAAAATGGGATTCGTGTTTTTCGCTGGATTTTACCAAAATTCATGGCGGTAGCATCCGTCCCTCCACCAAGGCCCGTTACCGCCAGTGGATAACTCATAAGCTGGCCAGTTGGATTGACCAATTTGGGACTTCCGGTTGTGTGGGTTGCGGGCGGTGTATTACCTGGTGTCCGGTCGGAATTGATATTACTGAAGAAGTTCAAGCGATCAAGGAAAATAAAATCATAAAAGAGCAAAGCGTGTAAAGGAGAATAACTTATGAAAACAACGGGAAAAGTCACAAAGAAGACGATTCAGATGACTCTTACGGAGCACCCCTTCTTTAAGGATTTCTCGTCTCATCACATTGATTTTATGGCGGGTTGTGCCTCTCATCTGAATTATAGAGCAGGAGATGTTATTTTCAGGGAAGGCCAGAAGGCTGACAAATTCTTTATCATTCGCCATGGTAAGATTGTTATTGAAATATTTACACCACCGCGCGGCACAATTAAAATCCAATCCATTGAAGACGGTGAGGTTCTGGGTTGGTCATGGTTGATTGCGCCGCACAATTGGCGTTTTGATGCGCGGGCGATTGAAGCTACGAGCGTTCTATCCTTTGACGGCAAGTGTCTTCGCGAAAAGTGCGAGAAGGACCATCATTTGGGTTATGAGCTTCTGAAAAAGATTGCCTCGGTCTTGAGTCAGCGTTTGGAAGTTACGAGAATGCAACTCCTGGATATTTATGGCCAGAAAGTGGCAAAAGGATAAAAGGACATTGTTATGAACGAAACTCATGTAGATCCGATGATCCCTAAAAGTTTCTTTATTGATCAGATCCGTCAAGATACTCACGATACGTTTTCTCTAAAATTAAAAGCAAGCAATGGTTCAGGGCCATTTTCCTTTCGCCCTGGACAATTTAATATGCTTTATGTGTTTGGAATTGGCGAAGTCCCCATCTCCATTAGTGGTGATTCTCAAAAGGCCACCGAGTTGATTCATACGATTCGGGCGGTGGGTGGCGTGACAAATGCGTTGAGCAAACTAAAGAAAGGTCAGTGCATCGGTTTGCGCGGGCCATTTGGAAGTTCCTGGCCGGTGGATAAGGCGGAAGGTAAGGATGTTGTGATTATTGCCGGCGGGATAGGACTGGCGCCACTGCGCCCCGTATTTTATTGGTTGCTTACCAATAGAAGCAAATACGGAAAAGTTGTTCTTTTATACGGCGCTCGCAGTCCGGAAGACATTTTGTACCGGAAAGAGCTTGAGAAATGGCGTTCCCAATTTGATCTTCAGGTGCGTCTTACGGTGGATCAGGCCAAAGGACAATGGCTGGGAACGGTCGGCGTTGTGACAACGCTGATTCCCAAGGCTAGATTCGAACCGTCGAATACTATCGCGATGATTTGCGGGCCGGAGATCATGATACATTTTTGTGTCCGGGAACTGATGAAATGCGGCGTTACGACGAAAGATATTTATATTTCAATGGAGCGCAACATGAAATGCGCCGTAGGATTTTGTGGACATTGCCAATTAGGACCGGCATTTATTTGCAAGGATGGGCCGGTCTTTAACTTCGAAAAAATCAAGGATTTATTTAATAAGCGGGAGCTCTAACTATGGCAAAAAAACATAAACCAAAACTGGCCGTATGGAAATTTGCTTCCTGTGATGGATGCCAATTAAGCCTGTTGGATTGCGAGGATGAATTGCTCGCTGTTGCTGGCGCTATTGACATTGCCAATTTTCCAGAGGCCTCACGGGCGGTTGTGAAGGGGCCTTATGATGTTTCTTTAGTCGAAGGATCAATTACGACACCGCACGATGCCGAGAGGATTAAGGAAGTTAGGAAACAGTCAAAGATATTGATTACAATTGGGGCATGCGCGACATCCGGCGGTATTCAGGCGTTGCGTAATTTTAAGGACGTTAAGGAATTTATTTCCATTGTCTATGCGAAGCCGCAATATATTAAAACCCTCGATAAATCAACACCGATTGCCGATCACGTTCCTGTTGATTTTGAATTGCGCGGCTGTCCGATTAATAAA
>CAZEUO010000028.1:1205-2646 GCA_964515035.1 uncultured Planctomycetales bacterium | reverse complement strand
TTTATCTACCGCTGGTATAATTAAGATGGACGTGGCTGTCCGATTAATAAAATGCAGCTCGTAGAATTAATTTGTGCACTTTTAAGCGGACGAAAACCCCATATTGCGACCTATAGCGTTTGTATGGAATGTAAATTGCGATCGACAGTCTGTGTCATGGTCGCGCAAGGAATACCGTGCTTGGGGCCGGTGACGCAATCGGGTTGCGGGGCAATTTGTCCATCATACAATCGCGGTTGTTATGGGTGTTTTGGTCCCAAGGAGACACCGAATACGGAATCACTCGGTCATCAATGGCAGCGTCTTGGCGTCAAAGATATCGATATTGTCAGGGTTTACCGTGGATTCAACGCCAATGCGCAGGCCTTTAAAAAAGAAAGCGAAGCTTATGAAAAATAAAATCATCAAGGTTGATTATCTGGCCCGCGTGGAAGGCGAAGGGTCGATGTATATCAATATTGAGAAAAACCGGCTCAAAGACGTCAAACTTCGAATTTTTGAGCCGCCACGCTTTTTTGAAGCCTTCTTAAGAGGCAGGAATTTTATGGAGGTCCCGGATATTACGGCTCGGATTTGTGGCATCTGCCCGATTGCCTATGAACTTGGGTCGTCTTATGCCATGGAAGATATTTGCGGCGTGAAAGTTGAAGGCCAGTTGCGTGCCTTAAGGCGCCTTATTTACAACGGAGAATGGATTGAGAGCCATGTTTTGCATATGTTTATGCTGCATGCGCCTGATTTTCTCGGGTACGAAGATGCAATCCAAATGGCCAAAGATTATCCGGATATCGTTAAAATGGGCCTGCGGATGAAGAAAATTGGCAACGACATTATGATCCTTTTAGGGGGCCGGGAAATCCATCCCATCAATTTGCGTATTGGGGGGTTTTATAAAACTCCGGCCAAAGGTGAATTGCGTAAATTGATTGATGATTTGAAATGGGGTGTTGATGCGGCCCGAAAAACACTGCAGTGGGTTGCAACCTTAAAGTTTCCCGATTTCAATCAGGATTATGAATTGATCGCCATGCGTCATCCGGATGAATACGCCGTTATCGAGGGGCGTCTTGTTTCCAGTAAAGGCATGGATGTTCCGATTAAAGAGTACGATCAGAATTTAATCGAGCATCACGTTGAGCATTCAACCGCTTTGCACACGCAAGTGAAGGGCCGCGGTGCAGCCCATGTCGGCCCTTTGGCGCGCTACAGCCTTAACTTTGACAAGTTTCCCAAAATAGTTCAGGACGCCGCCAAAGAGGCGGGGCTGGGTCATACATGCGCAAATCCTTTTAAGAGTATTATCGTACGTGCCGTGGAGACGCTTTTTGCTTTTGATGAAGCCCTTCGTATTGTTGAGAATTACGAAGAACCGGACCGGCCTTATGTCGATGTTCAACCGCGTGCGGGAACGGGATATGGCTGCACGGAAGCGCCCCGCGGG
>CAZEUO010000028.1:0-1195 GCA_964515035.1 uncultured Planctomycetales bacterium | reverse complement strand
GATTTGCTACCACCGCTATACCATCGATGATAACGGCACGGTATTGGATGCAAAAATTGTTTCTCCAACGGCGGTCAATCAAGCCACAATCGAAAAAGACCTTTGGCATTTCGTAGAACCGAATATCAATCTCCCAACGGAGAAATTGCAATGGCAGTGCGAACAGGCGATACGCAATTACGACCCCTGCATTTCCTGCTCGGTGCATTTTTTGAGGTTGAACGTTGACCGTAGTTAAAAGTTTAAAGCGAACCAGGTTAAGACGTACAAGCGAAAGGCCGATCATGTCTCGAAAACTTGTCACAATTGACGGCAATGAAGCGGCGGCTTATATTGCCTTTAAGGTTAATGAAGTCGCTGTCATCTATCCGATTACCCCTTCTTCGCCGATGGGGGAATGGGCAGATGAGTGGGCGGCGGCCGGGGAGAAAAATATTTGGGGTTCCGTTCCGGTTGTCCAGGAAATGCAAAGCGAAGCGGGGGCGGCCGGGGCGGTCCACGGCGCGCTGCAAACCGGGGCGCTAACGACCACCTTTACGGCTTCTCAAGGCTTACTTTTAATGATCCCTAACATGTATAAAATTGCCGGTGAATTGACCCCGACGGTTTTTCATGTTGCGGCAAGGTCGTTGGCAGCGCAGGCGCTTTCGATATTCGGCGATCACTCTGATGTGATGGCAGTCAGATCGACAGGATTCGCTTTGCTGTCATCAAATTGTGTTCAGGAGGTCATGGATTTTGCCCTGATTGCCCAGGCCGCAACGCTGCAATCAAGGATACCGTTTGTCCATTTCTTTGACGGTTTCCGGACTTCGCACGAGATTTCAAAAATTGAGCAACTCAACATTGATGATATTCGCGCCATGATCGATGAAGATCTCATCGCGGCGCATCGTCAGCGCGGCCTTTCGCCTGACCGGCCGGTGTTGCGCGGGACGGCCCAAAACCCGGACGTTTATTTTCAAGCCAGAGAAACAGTTAATCCGTATTATGAGGCCTGTCCCGAGATTGTGCAAAAGTCGATGGATCAATTTGCCAAATTGACGGGCCGGGCGTACAAGCTATTTGAATATTACGGCCCCCCGGATGCCGAGCGGGTCATTGTGAAAATGCTTGAGGCGGCCCGGAAGTTCCGGGTAGTGGTGGTGAGCTATGGATCGCACCGCTTCGGCGTGGAAGGATTCGAGAAACTCAT
>CAZEUO010000027.1:0-29998 GCA_964515035.1 uncultured Planctomycetales bacterium | reverse complement strand
TTTTAAAATAATTTTTTAATGATATATTTTGATTTTAAAGAAATTTTGTGATGATTTTTTAAGTGGTGGGATGAATTTTTTATGATTTTAACCGAGACCAAGCCGGAAAACGCCAAGATTGCCGCCGAGCGTTTGCGGAAGATTATTTCCGCGATTGATTTTAAGTTGCCGTACTCCGCGCCTTTTAAAATTTCAATCAGCGTCGGTATTAGCGGTTACCCGTCGGATAAAATCAAGGATTATCGCGATCTCATTGCGGAGGCCGACAAGGCTCTTTATTTGGCGAAGGCCTCAGGGCGGGATTGTATTGTCATTTCTTAAGTACACGTCATTGCGAGTCCCGCTGAAGGCGGGCGCAATGACAGAAATTATCTAAAATGAAAAAAATCTTAAAAATTGCTTTCACGATAGCGATCATCGTCGCACTCATCTGTTCCAGGACAGGATGGAGAATGTCCAAGTCGAATTTTTCAGCCTTTACGAGCGACGATAAAGCAACGTCTGAATCTCTTCACGCCCACGTTATTCGATTGTCCCGGGATATTGGCTGGCGCGGAATTCAGCAGTTTGATAATTTAGAAAACGCGGTCCAGTATATTACGGGTTATCTGGAACAGTTGGGTTACCAGGTCCAGTGGCAAAGAATTGCGGTGCAGGGCAGGACGGTTAAAAATATTATCGCCCAAAAGACAGGCGTCAAATACCCTGAAAAAATCATTACGATCGGCGCTCATTACGACTCTTATTTTGGTCCGGGGGCGGATGCCAATGCGGGCGGGGTGGCTTCGTTATTAGAGTTGGCCAGGATTTTTGCGGATCAGCAAGCCAATGCGACAATCCATTTTGTGGCATTTGTTAACACGGCGCCTCCGTTTTTTGGTGGTGAGGACATGGGCAGTGTCCGCTATCTTAAGGAAATTAGACAACTTGGCTTGAAACTCTCGGCGACGATTATCTTAGACTCGTTAGGCTATTATACCAATGACCAAAACTCCCAGAAGTACCCGCCGATTTTCGGGTTTTTTCTGCCAAACCAGGGAAATTTTATCGGTATCATCGGTAACCTGAAGTCCTTGAATCTTTTACGGGTGGTCGAGCCGATCATGAAAAAGAATTTATCTTTACCGGTGCAGGCGGTTGTCGGATTTGATTTTATCAATTCCGATCACTGGGTGTTTTGGAAGGAAGAATTTGAAGCAATTTTGATTACGGATACGGGGCCTTACCGAAATCCGCATTATAATCGCCTATCCGACACTTTCCAGACGCTGAATTATGTCAACATGGCTCAGGTGGTTCGCGGCCTTGCCGGAGTGATCCGGACTTTGGCTTACTAGTATTTATTGAAAAGTCGCTGCCGAATGCGTGGCTTTCTCTATTACGATGGCCGGACATTTTTTTAGAGCTTGACTAGTCCGGGGAATGCATGTATAATCTCCACATTATAAAAAAGATAAGAAAAGAGTCGAAGGAGGAGTGAGCTTTGCCGTTAGTAAGAGAAAAGAAGACAGAAGTTATTGATAGTTTCAAAATCCACACCAAGGATACAGGTTCTGCGGCTGTCCAGGTCGCCCTTCTCACCGAGCAGATCAATCATTTAACCGACCATTTCAAAGTCCACAAGAAGGATTTCCATTCCCGGCGCGGCCTCTTGATTATGATCGGCAAGAGACGACGGTTGTTAACCTACCTCAAGAAATCCGACCCCAAAAAGTACGAAGCGACATTAACCAAGCTCGATTTGCGAAAATGAGGCAAATGCGATGAGCTCTGGACGTGTCGAAATACCCTTCGGGGGTCAAAATTTAATTATTGAGACGGGAAAATTCGCAAAACAAGCCAATGGCGCTGTGACTGTGTCTTGTGGAGGCACGGTTGTTTTAGTCACAGCTTGCATGTCGAAACAAAAACGCGCCGGTATCGATTTTTTTCCGCTGACTGTTGAATACCAAGAGAAAACTTATGCCGCCGGGCGTATTCCGGGCGGCTTTTTTAAACGCGAAGGACGTCCTACCGAAGGTGAGATTCTTTCCGCTCGCATGATTGACCGGCCTATCCGGCCTCTTTTCCCCAAAGGATTTTATAACGATGTTCAGATTGTTTCGCTTGTCTTGAGCAGCGACGGTGAGTATGATCCTGATGTCCTGGCGATCAACGGAGCCTCCGCCGCGTTGATGATTTCCGATATTCCGTTTGAAGGCCCGGTCGGGGCCGTTAGGGTTGCTTATATCGACACTCAGTATGTCTTGAATCCGACGTACAAGGAGCGGGAAAAAAGTCCGCTGGACTTGATTGTTGTCGGGTGGCATGACGGGATTGTCATGATCGAAGGCGAGGCTAAGGAGGTGTCGGAAGAGGTGGTTTTAAAAGGCCTGGAATTTGGCCTGGAGAAATTAAAATCTGTCACCCGAATTCAGCAGGAGTTGGCAAAAACCACCGGACAAAAGAAGGCGGATGTGGCTCTCGAGATTTTGGATGAGCGATTTGTCAAGAAAATCAAAGCCATGGCGCTAAGCAAGATCGGTGAAATTTATCGTTTGGGTAAAAAAGAAGACAGGGACGACGCCACCAAAGCTTTATTGGAGAATTTAACAAAAGACCTCACAGTGTTTGCGGAATTCAACACAGACAAGCAAGAAATTACGGCAACAGAAGTTAAGATTGCCTTAGAAGAAATCGAATCCGAAGAAGTCCGCCGTATGATCCTCAAGGAAAACCGCAGGGCTGACGGGCGCGGCTTCAAAGATATCCGGGAAATCATTTGCGAAGTCGGTATTTTGCCTCGCATTCACGGTTCCGGTTTGTTCACCCGGGGTCAAACGCAGAGTTTGGCAACGATCACTTTAGGGACCGGCGATGATGAGCAAATGATTGAAGCCTTGGAAGGGACAACTTACAAAAGCTTTATGTTGCATTATAATTTTCCTCCATTCAGCGTCGGAGAAACAGGGCGGATGGGCGGGCCCGGACGCCGTGAAATCGGCCACGGGGCATTAGCCGAAAAGGCCATTCGCTCGATGATGCCCGCCAAGGAAGAATTTCCTTACACCGTCAGAATCGTTTCGGAAATTTTGGAATCCAACGGGTCCTCAAGTATGGCGACCGTGTGCGCCGGGACGTTGGCCTTGATGGACGCGGGTGTCCCCATTAAAGATCCGGTTGCGGGGATTTCCATAGGTCTCGTGACCGGCGAAAACAAAAGTGTCCTTTTAACCGACATTATGGGTGTTGAAGACCATTTTGGGGACATGGATTTTAAAGTAGCTGGGACACGCAAAGGGATCACAGCGATTCAGCTGGATTTAAAAATTAAAGGGATCAGTTTGAACCTGCTGTCCCAGGCTGTGGAATACGCCCGGGAAGCCAGGTTTTTTATTTTGGATAAAATGCATGCGGTGTTGGCATCTCCGCGCGAACAGCTTTCGATTTATGCCCCGCGTATTACGACGCTTCGGATTAATCCCGAAAAAATCGGGGAGTTGATCGGGCCGGGGGGCAAGACCATTAAGAGAATCATCGAAGATACGGGTGTCACGATTGATATCGAAGATGACGGCCGGGTGCTGATTGCCTCAACGGATGAAGCCAAATCACGTAAGGCCATTGAAATTGTCAAAGGGATAACCTCCGAACCTGAAATCGGAAAGGTTTATGATGCCAAGGTCAAACGCATTATGAATTTCGGCGTTTTCTGCGAATTCTTGCCCGGCAAAGAAGGCCTGGTCCATGTGTCAGAACTCTCCAAAGAATTCGTGAAAGATATTAACAAAGTCGTAAAAATCGGTGACGAGTTTAAAGTTAAAGTCATCGAGGTCGATGAGCTGAAAAGAGTCAACTTAAGTAAAAAACAGGCCGAATGAAACGTGAGCACATTGCAAACGAAATAAAAGGCATTGTTGTTCTTGCGGCGGCGCTCATCTTATTTGCCAGCCTTCTCTCCTTTGTCCCTGAAGACCTCCCCTGGTACACCTCGTCTCCCAATGTTCCCGTCAAAAACTTAATTCGCTTAACCGGTGCCTATACCGCCGGTGCGATTTTTTTTGTCATCGGTACCAGCGCCTACGCGATTGTGGTCTTTTTGTTTTTTTTCGGCTGGGATAAACTGGCCTCCAAGGAATTAAAATTCTCATTTTCGAAGCTGATCAGTTTTGCCGTGATCTTCTGTGTAATAAGCTCGCTTTTTAGCATGATCGGTTCCCAAAATCCGACGCTGCGGTTTCAGCGTTCCGGGATGCTGGGGCTGATCGTTTCGGATTTTTTGGTCAATTATTTTGGATGGACAGGGGCGTATATCATTTTGGTGACGCTGGGGCTCTTGACCTTGGTATTGATCGGGGAATTTCTGGTCTCGCCGATTTTATTCGGAATTTCGGATAGGCTAAAGGAATGGTTTGTTGCCATCAAAGAAGGCGTTCCGCAACAAAAAGAAAAAGTTTTCTCTTTAAAGAAACCGCCGTTTCAAATTAAGGATCACACCAAAGAAAAAATTGCGCAAAAACCCCCGGAAAAGCCTGCTAAGAAATTTGAATTTAAGCTTCCGATCAAGTCATTAAGCTCCAAGAATGAAATTGTATTAACGCCGAAGGCGGAATTCAGGCCGCTCGTAAAACCGCAGATTAAAGTTGCCACACCGGTGAAAAAAGAAGAATCCGTTGTCATCAATTCCGAGCCGCAGATGGTCGGGGAATATCATTTGCCGACTTTGGATTTACTGAGCGATTCGCCGGCCTTGTCTTCCGGGAAAATTGAAGATGACCTTGTTGCCGGTGCAAAGACGCTGGAGGCAACACTGGCCGAATTTGGAGTGACAGTCCGTGTGGCCGATATCGAGCGGGGCCCGGTGATTACGCGCTACGAACTTGAACCGGCCCCCGGTGTTAAGGTCCAGCAGATCACGACTTTGTCCGACGATATCGCATTGGCCATGAAAGCCCAGACAGTTCGCATTGTTGCGCCTATCCCCGGAAAAAATAGGGTGGGTGTTGAAGTCCCCAACAGTTCTTCGAGCCTTGTTTTCTTAAAGGATGTTTTGACCAGAAGCGAATTCCGGTCGGGCGGTTCTAAACTCAATCTGGCTTTGGGAAAAGATATTGCCGGCGAATCGATGATCGCGGATTTAGGCGGCATGCCGCATCTTTTGATTGCCGGGACGACGGGTTCGGGAAAAACCGTTTGCCTCAATAGCATCATCATGTCCATGCTTTTTAACGCCTCACCGGATGAATTGAAATTTTTAATTATCGATCCTAAGATGGTCGAATTGGCGATGTACAGCAGCATTCCTCACGCGTTGTGCCCCGCGATTACCGATGCCAAAAAGGCTTCCGCGGCCCTCAACTGGGTCGTCGGCGAAATGGAAAACCGCTATTCGGTTTTGGCGCAGGAAGGGGTGCGTAATATTGAAGGGTATTTGGCGAAGGGTCGTAAGATGTCTTATATTGTCGTTGTCGTCGATGAACTGGCGGATCTGATGCAGGTGGCCGCGAAGCAAATTGAAAGCGCCATCACGCGGTTGGCCCAGCTGTCGCGTGCCGTCGGAATTCATTTGATTTTAGCCACACAACGGCCGTCGGTCGATGTCATCACCGGTGTTATTAAAGCCAATTTTCCGGCCCGTATTTCATTTAAGGTTGCCTCCAAAGTTGATTCCCGGACGGTCCTGGACATGAACGGTGCCGATAAACTTCTCGGAAAAGGCGATATGCTTTTCATGAAGCCGGGGGATGCCAAACCGACTCGCGGACAGTGCTGCTTTATTTCTGACCAGGAAATACAAAAAGTTGTTGATTTTATTAAATCCCAGCAACAGCCGGTGTATAATGAAAACATTATCAAGCAGCAGACGGCGGGTGCCGCCGGGACGTTTAGCGGCCGTGATGATGAACTTTACGAAGAGGCGGTCAGGGTGGTGATGGAAACAAGCCAGGCCTCGGTGACGATACTGCAAAGGCGCTTGCGCCTGGGGTATTCCCGCGCCGCCCGGTTAATTGATATGATGGAACAAAACGGCCTGGTTGGGCCTTTTGTCGGAAGTAAGCCCCGGGATATTTTGATTAACCGTGAGGAATGGTTAATGAAAAACTCTTCCAATGCCCCCCAAGAAGGATAATGGTTACGATGGAAAACCGCCCCTCCAACAAAGGTCAAATCTTAAAGAAACTGCGGGAGTCCAAAGGGATTTCGCTTGAGACTGTCCACGAGTCGACGAAAATTCCGTTGGATGCCCTCAAGGCGATTGAAGAAGGCTACACCATCCGGACGTTATCGTCTTTTTATTACCGCGGTTTTTTAAAGATTTATGCCCAGTTTTTAAAAGTTGATGTCGGCGAAATCCTTGACGATTACCACCCCGAAAAAATTCCTCAGCCAAAAGTTGAGAAAAAAGAAAGTTTTTCCGCTCCGTCTTTTAAATTAATTTTAACCCCAGAACAGAAGTCTCTCATTATTAAAATTTTAACCGGAATTTTGGCGCTGATCGTTGCCATCCGTTTGATTGCCTTTGTTGTGCATAAAATTTCTAACCGCTCCGGCGAGAAGTCGCGCGCAGCCGAACAAAGCTCGAAGAAAAAGACCTCGACGAAAGCCAGCGCATCGTCGTCAAAAGCGGATAAACCTAAGCTCAATTCGCAGGCGCTGGCCCAAAAGACGTCTTCTCAAACCTCGTTGGCGCCAGCGAAGGGGTCAGCAGGGAACGCTGTCGGTCAACCGATCAGCCTGGCGGTGCGTGCGAAAAAAGACAACTGGCTGCAGGTCAAAGTGGACGGGCAGGTCGTCTTCCGATCGACTTTGCGTAAAGGGGCCGTTGAAACCTGGAACGCGCATGACCGCGTTGAATTGTCCGGAAAAGATATCGGGGAGCTTGAATTTGAATTAAACGGAAAAATTATAGGACCATTAGGAAAAGAAAACCGCAAGGCCAAAAAAGTCGTGATCAACCAAAGCGGCTTTTCGGTTGTCGAATGATTCCCTCCTCACGCACGACGAGTGCGCTCAAGCATTACCACCTCTCTCAGGGCCAAAACAAAAAAAAGTTAACGGTTGGGATCATCAATCTTGGGTGTGCCCGTAATCTCGTAGATTCCCAGATTATCTTAGGGCGCTTGAAGAAAAATGGGCATCATGTTGTCGATGCCGAGTTGGCGGATGTTGCGATTGTCAATACCTGTTCGTTTATCGAAGAAGCCAAAGCAGAATCGGTTGATGTGATTCTGGACTTGATTGAACTTAAGAAAAAAGGAAAAATTAAAAAAATAATCGTTGCCGGCTGCTTGGCCCAGCGCTACGCCAAAGAGTTAGCCTCCGAACTCAAAGGTGTTGACGCGTATGTCGGCGCGCTGGCTTTAGAAAAAGCTAAATTTCATCCGCAAGTTTCCCTCACCCCGCAGCATTTTGCGTATGTGAAAATCTGCGAAAGTTGTTATAACCAGTGCAGCTTTTGCGTGATCCCCAAGATTAAAGGAAAATTTTTGTCCCGGACCATCGAGTCCGTCATCGAGGAAATAAAGTTCCTGGATAAAAAGGGCGTTAAAGAAATCAACTTAGTCGGCCAGGATATTACAGCCTATGGCATGGATATTTACCGCGAAAAAAGTTTGGCGAGGCTCCTTAAAGAAATGGCACGTGTCTCAGAGAACGTCCGTTGGATTCGCTTGCTTTATGCTTTTCCGGCTCACATGGACAGCGAATTGATCGATACGATGGCCAATGAAACAAAAATTTGCCGGTATATTGATATGCCGATTCAGCATATCAGCGATAAGATTTTAAAAAGCATGAATCGCGGAATCGGAAAGCAGGCCACGGTTGATTTGATTTCCGAAATCCGCGAGAAAATCCCGCAGGGGAGTCTCAGGACGACCTTTATCGTCGGGTTTCCCGGGGAAACGGATAAGGATTTTAACGAACTTCTCGCGTTTATTCAAAAAACTCGTTTTGAACGGGCCGGCGTCTTTGTTTACTCCAAGGAAGAAGGGACAACGGCATTCGATTTTGACGGTCATGTTGCGGAAACAACCAAAAAAGAACGCCTCGATACTCTCATGACACAGCAGCGCAATATTTCTCGGAAAGTCCAGGAAAGATTTTTAGGCCAAAGGCTTGATGTCTTAATCGATGAAAAACAGAAAGGCGAGGATGCTATTTATCTGGGCCGCAGTGAATTTGATGCGCCTGATGTTGACGGGCTGGTCTATGTTCGCTCACAGAAGAGGTTAAATCCCGGTGATTTTGTGCGCGTTGAAATAACGGATGCCTTCGAATACGATTTATCCGGGGAGTCCGTATGAACCTCCCCAATAAACTGACCGTTTCCCGTTTTGTTTTAACCTTTGTGTTTATATTTTTTATTTCCCAATCCGGCCTTGCGGCGATGGCCATTGCGGGGCTGGTTTTTTGCCTGGCATCGATTACCGATTTTTACGACGGATATTTAGCAAAGAAGTACCATTTAACCAGTGATTTCGGAAAACTGATGGATCCTATTGCGGACAAGTTCCTGATTTTGGCGGCATTTTTAGCTTTTGTTCGCATGCATATTGTCGAGGATTGGATGGTTGTCTTGATTTTGGGCCGGGAAATTATCATCACAGGGTTAAGGTTATTTGCAATGACCAAAGGTAAAGTTTTGGCAGCCGAACGCGCCGGAAAACATAAAACAGTCTCCCAGATTGTGGCTATCTTTTCGATTCTTGGTTTTCTGATTTTCCGGGAATTCCTGACAAGTATTTCTCTGTGGTCGTCTTTTATCGAAATCTGGTGGCGGGCGGGCATTGATGTTTTGATGGTGATTACGGTCGGGTTGACGCTCATTTCCGGCCTGTCGTATATTTGGAATAACCGAAACCTGATTCATATCCATGACGTTGAGTAGAGTGATTGCCACAATTTTTGGGTTGGGATATTTCCCGCTGGGTTCGGGGACACTGGCGAGCGCTGCGGGTTTAGTTATTTTTCTTTTGCTTCAGCATAACATCGTGCTGTATCTTGGAACAACAGTCCTGTTTTTGGCACTCGGGTTTTTGACGAGCGGACGGGTCGAAAGGACTTTGAACGACAAAGACCCTTCCTGCGTTGTGATCGATGAAGTTGCCGGGGCCATGATCGCGTTTTATCTTTTACCGGTGACAACGCCGGTTTTGATTACGGCGTTTTTTTTATTCCGTGCATTCGACATGTTTAAGGTCTTTCCGGCAAACAGATTTGAATCCAAGGCCGGAAGTTTCGGCATCATGATGGATGATGTCATTGCGGGTTTATATACCAATATCATCATGCATGTGGCGCTGATTTTAAAGGATATTCTTCGTTAATGGGGGCTGGTTGGGATCATCATTAAAACTTACTTATATTATAAATAAGTTACATTAATTTGCAATATATACCAAATTATTCCGGAGGGGGACATGGGTAAATTTATCGGAATTGCAATCATTGCCTTTGTTATTATTTTTGTAATCCAGCAAAGCCGGGTGTTTGAGACCGAAAAAGTTTATGATGTTCGCTTGGGGATTGCAAAGGAAGAAACACACATCAAATGGGACAATATGGCAAAGTATTTTGAGGACATCGCCGGGAATGTCAAAAAGATGATGAAACGAAAATAGCGGGATTTCCTAGGAGACCAGCGGGAATATTTTAATCGCTTCATAGACAGGGCCTTGCGGGGCTAAAGTACTTTTGAAAAAAATAATTTGTCGGATCTCTTGAGAGATCATTCGTGGTGGATAGTCTTTCATCGCTTTAAATAAAGTGAAACGATTGAGGCTGGAACGGCAACGCCCCAGGGTGACATGCGGGTCAAATCCGCGCTTTTCTTTTTTAAAACCTATTTTTTCCAACGATTCTTCCAGGTCACGGGCTATTTCACGAATGTGATCCCCGCCTTTTTCAACTCCAATCCAAATAATTTGCGGATGCTCGACGGTAGGAAATGCCCCTAGGCGGGTTAATTCCGCGGTAAAATGTTTTTTATGACAGATTGATTCGACGGCAGCCGCGACCGGCCCTATCTTCTCGGTGGAGATTTCTCCGAGAAATTTTAGCGTTAAGTGGGCGTTGTTTGGTTTGACCCAGGCGACATCGGCTCCGGTTTTTTTTAAGAGAATTTGGATTTCACTTAAGGCTTGATGGGTGGGGTCATCAAGTCCAATGGCAATAAAAGCGCGAAACGTGTTCATGGTCAAAGCAGGGTTAATAAAAGGCGTAAAGCTGCGGTCGAAGCTAAAGACTTAACTGTGCTGCGGCGTCCTTTAAAGAGAAATCTTTTACAAAGGCAGCGATGTTTGGAACTGACGGCAATATAAACAAGCCCCACAGGTTTAGTTTTGGTAGCGCCGGTCGGCCCCGCGATTCCGGTGATGGCAATCCCAAAATCTGTATTTAAAACTTTTTTGACGTTGTCGGCCATGGCCAGCGCAACTTCCGGACTCACGGCGCCAAAGGTTTTAAGAAGTTGTGCAGGGACGCGCAGGAGCCTTTGCTTGGCGTTATTGGAGTAGGCGATGAGCCCCAATTTGAAAAAATTTGAGCTTCCCGAAATGTTGGTTAACCGATGAGCCAGCAAACCGCCGCTGCACGATTCCGCCGTGCTTAAGGTTTTTTTTCTGCGGGTCAAAATTTTTGCAACTCTTTGCTCCAGTGGCATAAGCGTATTATAGGGGGGGACAAAAACCTTGACAAGAGCTTATATTTTGAATATATTACATCCAGCTTTCGGGATTGAGTGACGATAGATGTCACTATTTGGGTGTAATTCCCGGCTGGTAGTGAGTTCGCAGAGTTAACGCGGATCAAGCCTACGAGCGCTCCCGTTTTTTGGGAGGTCAGCAGATCAAGTGGTCCTGAGTTTGGGAGAATCTTGAGCCAATAGTTCCGTACTGGTTACGGAGATCCTGCCGTGGAACTAGAATTGAGCGGTAGGAAGAAAGCCTAGATGGGAGAAAGCGACTAATGAGGGGGTCTATCTTCGGTACCGGGTATTTTAATCCGGTGCTGTCCCTTTTTATTAGAAAAACAAATCCCGGGAGTTAATCTCGGGATTTTTTATTGAGCGCATAAGTTACGGAGTCCCGCTTAGCGGGACGACGTAACTTAGTGCGCAAAATAATTCCGCAACGCCGAAGGCGGGGCGGAATCTAATACTCGGAAAAAATTTAAATTAAATAATCAACAAAGGACGGCGAGGAAAATGTTTAATTCCATTCCGGAAGTGATTGAAGATTTAAAAAATGGCAAGATGATTATTGTTGTCGACGACGAAGGCCGTGAAAATGAAGGGGATTTGATGATCGGGGCTGAATTTGTTAAGCCGGAAGATGTCAACTTTATGGCCAAAGAGGCCAGGGGATTAATCTGCGTTCCGATGTCGGAGTTGCGCCTAAATGAGCTTGATTTGCATCCCATGCTCGAGGATACGAACGTAAACCGTAAGCATCAAAAATGCAATACGGCCTGGGCTATTTCAGTCGATGCCTCTAAAGGCGTGACAACCGGAATTTCCGCGTTTGACCGGGCCCAAACCGTTAAGGTTCTGATTGATTCGAACGCTAAACCCTCCGACCTTGTGACGCCAGGCCATTTGTTTCCCTTGCGGGCTAAAATGGGAGGGGTTTTGGTACGCGCAGGTCATACGGAGGCATCCGTTGATTTGATGACGCTTGCCGGCTGTTATCCGGCTGCTGTCATTTGCGAAATCATGAATGAAGATGGGACTATGGCCCGTACGGTGGAACTTAAGGAATTCTCTAAAAAGCATGCCTTAAAAATTTGTTCAATTGACAGCCTCATCGAATACCGCCGTAAATATGAAAAATTAATTGAAAAAAAGGTTGAAACAACGCTTCCTACGGAATTTGGCGATTTCAAAATGGTCGGTTACGAATCAAAGATTGACGGTGTTTGTCACATTGCGCTTGTTATGGGTAAAATTGACGGAACCGTTCCCGAATTGGTCCGCGTCCAGTCGGAATGTTTGACCGGTGATGTTTTTGGGTCGAAGCGTTGCGATTGCGGCGATCAACTGCACAGTTCGCTAAAAGCCATTAAAGACAATGGCTCCGGCATCCTTCTTTATATGCGTCAGGAAGGCCGGGGAATTGGGCTGCTCAATAAAATGAAAGCCTACCATTTGCAAGACAGCGGACTGGATACGGTTGAAGCGAATGAGGCGCTTGGGTTTTCGGCTGACTTACGCGATTATGGAATCGGGGCCCAAATTTTGGCCGACTTAGGTATTAAACAAATCCGGCTTTTGACCAACAACCCTCGAAAGATTGTTGGCTTGGAGGGTTACGGTTTGACGGTTGTCGAACGTATCGCCATCAAAATTCCCCAAAATTCCGCAAACAAAAATTATCTGAAAACGAAAAAAGAAAAATTGGGACACCTGCTTTAATACCTTTCAAAGGAAATGACCATGGCCGGCGTACACGACAAACAATTTCCGAACGGGAATCATCGCGTTGCTGTCGTTGCTTCGCATTTTAGCGAAGCCATCAGCCGTCGGCTATTAGAACCCTGCCTGAAAGAACTCATTCGCCTGGGTGTCGATAAAGGAAATATCACGGTTGTTTGGGTGCCGGGGTCTTTTGAAATTCCGCTCGTAGCATCGAAGCTGGCCAAAAAGAAATCTGTTGATTGTGTGATTTGTTTGGGGGCGGTTATTCAGGGTGAGACTCTGCATTTTGATTTGATTTGCCGCGCGGCGAGCGAAGGCATTGCCCACGTTTCTCTGGAAACAGGCAAGCCCGTGATTTTTGGCATCTTGACGACCTACACGATGAAGCAGGCCCTTCAACGTTCGCAGCCGAAAGGCGAAAACAAAGGTAAGGATGCGGCGGTTGCCGCCGTTTCGATGATCGATCTTTTGAAAAAGATTTAATTATGCGTAAAAGAACTCAATCACGCGAACTGGCCTTAAAGGTTCTTTATCAGGCGGACATCAAAAACAATCCCTTTTCCGAGATTTTCAAGGAATTTCTTTTAGACGAAGACATTCAAGACCCACAGATCCGAAGTTTCTGCCAATATTTGATTGAGGGTGTTGATAAGAATTTAAAAACCATTGACCAGCTGATCTGCGAATATGCGACCAATTGGGAATTCAAACGTATCGCCATCATTGACAGGAACATCCTGCGTCTGGGAATCTTTGAATTGAGGTATTCTTCGGACATCCCCCCGAAGGTGACAATTAACGAGGCTGTTGAACTCGCCAAAAAATACGGTGACCTGGATTCCAGCAAATTTGTTAACGGCATCCTGGACCAGATTCATAAAAAAGAAATTGAAATCAAACAAAAACAATCGTGACGAAATTTGCAGATCTTCATATCCACACTCAATATTCCGACAGCACTCTTTCTCCCCAAGATGTTGTTACTGAGGCGCTTGAGCGCCAGCTCTCCTGCGTTGCCATTACCGATCATGATACCGTCAAAGGCGTAAAACCCACCCAGCAGGCCGCTGCAAATTCCGAATTGGAAGTTATCGCGGCTATCGAATTGTCCTCGGAATTACAAGGCAAAGATATTCACATCCTCGGCTATTTTTTAGATTGCGACAATGAAGCCTTAAAAAGCGCGCTCAGTAAAATGCGTAGTGCCCGTGTTAAACGCATCCAAGAGATGATTGAAAAACTTAAGACATTTGGCGTTAATAATGTGGGGCTCGAGGACGTGTGCGCGTTATCCCTGGATTCGGTTGGCCGCCCGCATTTGGCAGCCGTATTAAAAGAAAAAGGGTGGGTATCCTCGATTCCGGAGGCCTTTCAAAAATACCTTGGCGAAGATTGCCCGGTGTATGTCAGTAAATATAAAATTTCTCCGTTTGACGCGATTACTTTAATCAAAGAAGCCAAGGGCTTAGCCGTGATGGCTCATCCGATGGCAACCAGCCGGGATGAGTTAATCCCGAGTTTGATTGAAGCCGGTTTGCAGGGCATCGAAGCGTATTATCCCAATTATTCCGATACGGCAATTCAATATTATTTGGGCATTGCCAAGAAACATAATCTTTTGGTTACGGGCGGTTCCGACGGGCATGGGAAAGCCAAACCCAATACCTTTATCGGCAAAATGCGGATTCCTTATGAGTTGGTTGAGAAAATGAAAGAAGCCTGTGGGAAATAACATGACAGATTCCGGTTATATGAAAATGGCTTTGGATTTGGCTCGGAAAGCCGAGGGCCGAACGTCTCCCAATCCGATGGTTGGCGCGTTGATTGTTAAAAACGGCCGGATTGTTGCCAAAGGATTTCATCATCATTGCGGCGCTGACCACGCTGAGATTATGGCATTAAAGAAAGCTAAGGGCGCCGCCCGGGGAGCAAAACTCTACGTTACGCTCGAGCCGTGTTCGCATTTTGGCCGCACGCCGCCTTGCGTGAATCGGATTATTCAAAGCGGAATTAAAGAAGTCATCATCGGGACGATCGATCCCAATCCCCGCAATAATGGTAAATCTCTTCGGCTTCTTAAAAAAGCCGGGATTAAAACTAAGGTTGGATATTTGGAAAACGATTTGAAAAAACTGAACGAATCCTTTTTTAAATATATCACCAAGGGAATGCCCTTTGTCGTTGCCAAAACGGCCCAGACGCTTGATGGAAAAATTGCGACGGCGGCCGGGCAGTCGAAATGGATCACCGGCCCGGCCGCCCGCAATTATGCCCGTCGCTTGCGCAATGATTTTGACGCCATACTGGTCGGCATCAATACGGTTCTGGCCGATAATCCACGGCTGAGCGCTCAATCGAAATCGAAACAGCTAAAAAAAGTCATTATTGATTCAAAACTCCGGATTCCCGTTAAGGCTCGCTTGTTTCGTCACACAAAACCCGAAGATGTCATAATCGCCACAACGCACACCATGAACAACGCGAAATTTTCGCTTCTTAGAAAAAGGGGAGTTACGGTAATTATTTGCCCTCAAAAAGATCAAGGCATCAATCTCAAATGGCTATTTTACCGCCTTGCAAAAATGGAGATTGCCAACCTTTTGCTGGAAGGGGGTGCTAAAATAATCGGCAACGCGATCCAGGAACATCTGGTTGATAAGATGCGCATTTTTATCGCTCCGAGGATTTTGGGTGATCAGGGGGCGAGGAGTTCTGTTTCGGGAATGCGGGTTACATCTGTCGCCAATCTTCCGGCATTGAAGGATTTGACGGTTAAAAAGATTGCGGAGGATTATTTATTTGAGGGCTATGTTTACGGGAATCGTTGAAGAGTTTGGAATTATCCGGCAGATTGAAAAAAAACAAAATCTCATTTTACTGACGGTCACCGCCAAAAAGATTTTTAAAAAAACGGCGATTGGCGAGAGCATTGCCGTCGACGGAGTTTGCCTGACAGTGGCCCAAAAAACATCTTTGACTGCAACCTTTGACTGTATGAAAGAAACGCTTAAGAAAACAACGTTAGGGTATCTTAAAATCGGGTCGACAGTTAATCTTGAACGCGCCTTAAAAGCCAATAGCCGCATCAGCGGGCATTTTGTGCAGGGACATGTCGATGGGATCGGCATCATTACGAAAAAAAATACGCGTCCGCATTACGCAGAATTTCAAATTGCAATTGATACGAAGCTCATGCCTAACATTGTTTCCAAAGGTTCGATCTGTTTGGATGGAATCAGCCTGACGGTCGGGGAGGTGCGGGAAGGCAAATTTTCTATTTACATTATTCCCCATACGCTTAAAATAACAACGTTGGGAATGAAAGGTCTTGGAGATAAGGTTAATATCGAGACCGATATTTTGGCAAAATACATCCGTAACCCTAAGAAGCTAAAACAGTTGCTGACCTTAGGGAATTTAAAACGCAGCCGATATTCCGCTGTTTTCGCTTAATCAAAATCATGGCTAAAAAACGTGTTGTCATCACTGGGCTCGGTATTCTTGCCGGTAACGGCAAAGGCAAAGAGGAATACTGGCAGGCCCTCGAAGAAGGAAGAGTAGGCTTTAAGCCCGTGACACTTTTTGACGCCTCATCGTTTGCCGTGAATCAGGGCGGCGAGGTCAGTGATTTCGATGCCAAGATCTATATGGGGCAAAAAGGGCTTCGCAATCTTGACCGCAGCACGAAACTTTTGGTATCTGCCGCAAAACTGGCTATTGATGACAGCCAATTTACAATTACGGAAGAAAACACCGATGATGTCGGTGTCTCCGTCGGCACCACACTCGGCAGTATCAAGAGCATTGCCGATTTTGACGAAGTGACATTAAAAGAAGGCCCGCGCTACACGAATCCGGCGCTATTCCCCAATACGGTTATTAATTCTCCGGCCAGCCAGGTTTCGATTTGGCACCACATCAAAGGATTTAACACAACGATTTCAACCGGCTTTACAGCGAGCCTTGATGCCATGAGTTACGCCTATGATTTCATTCAATACGGAAGGGCCAAAATCATTTATGCCGGGTCGGTTGAGGAGATGTGCTACCACACATTTTTTGGATTTTATACATTGCAGTTTATGTCGGGTTCCAAACCGGGAACGTCCTTTGTCAATTGCCCTTTTGACAAACGCCGCAATGGTATGACGTTCGGGGAGGGGGCCTGTCTGGTCGCTATCGAAGATCATGACCATGCCGTTAAAAGAAACGCGCCGATTTTAGCCGAGATTTTAGGTTTTGGAACATGCTTTGATCCCTTCCGCATCAATAAATACAATCCTCGGGGTACGGGTTTAAAAGAATCCATCCGGCTGACTCTCGAAGAATCCGGCCTGAGGCCCAAAGATATCGATTACATTTGTGCTAATGCCAATTCGACGGTTGCCGCGGATAAAATTGAAACCGATGCCATCAAAGAGGTTTTTGGAAAATACGCTTATCATATTCCGATCAGTGCGGTTAAGTCGATGACGGGGGAATGTTACAGTGCTTCCGGGTCTTTTGCCGTTGCTGCCAGTTTAGGGGCGTTGAATAAGGATTTTATCCCTCCGACGGTTAATTATCAAGAGAAAGACCCCGATTGTGATTTGGACTACGTCCCCAACAAATCCAGAAAAGCAAAGCTTAAAAATATTTTGATTATTACCTTTGGCCCGAACGGCAGCAACACCTGCGTCGTTCTTTCGAGGTATCAGCCATGAACCGGTTAAAAGGAAAAGTTGCGGTTATCACGGGTGGTAGCCGCGGGATTGGCCGTGCCATTGCGCTCATGCTTGCCGGTTGCGGTTGCCACGTTGTTTTTAACTACAACAAAAGCAAAGATGCAGCCGCTGCGCTTGAAAAAGAGATTAAGGCGAAAGGCGTCAAGTGCTTAGCAAGCCATGTTGACATTAAAGATTTTGAAAAGGTAAAGAAGTGGATTGACGATACAAAAGAAAAACTTGGGCGCCTTGATATCTTGGTCAATAATGCCGGCGTTATTGCCGATAAAGCTATGATGCTGATGACCAAAGACGATTGGAAGGAAGTTATTGATACCAATTTAACCGGCTATTTTAATTCCAGCCGGGCTTGCATTGTCACGTTTTTGAAACAAAAAAGCGGTGAAATTATCAATATCTCGTCGGTTGCGGGAATCATCGGATTGCCGCGGCAGGTCAATTACTCGGCCTCCAAAGGCGGAATCAATGCTTTCACGAAGTCTTTGGCCAAAGAAGTGGCCGCTTATGGCGTGCGTGTCAATGCGGTTGCACCCGGATATATTGTTACGGACATTCTTTCTGGATTTAACGAAGAACAGAAGCAAAAAATTATCGCAACGATTCCTATGAATCGCCTGGGAACGGTCGAAGACATTGCCAATGCCGTGAAATTTTTACTCAGTGACGAAGCCCAATATATTACCGGACAGGTTATCCAGATTGATGGCGGCCTGGCCATGAGATAGTACCGGAAGGGAAAGGTGACAAAATGGAATTAGATATCCAAGAAATAAAAAAAATTATCCCGCATCGATTTCCTTTTTTGATGATTGACCGGGTTATTGAAGTGAAGCCCAACGAACGACTGGTCGCCATCAAAAACGTTTCGGTCAATGAGCAGTTTTTTACCGGGCATTTTCCGGACGAAAAGGTGATGCCGGGTGTTTTAATTGTCGAGGCGATGGCGCAGGCCGGCTGTATTTATTTTTATTACTGCAAAAATCTTATCGGCAAAAAGCTGATTTATTTTTTGGGTAAAGTTACTGTTAAATTTCACGCGATGGTGGTTCCAGGTGATCAACTAAGAATTGAGATCCGAACGATTAAATTTCTTGCGAAAAATGGAATCCTTAAGGCTGAGGCGTACGTAAAAGACAAACTTGTTTGTGATGCAGAAATTGGGTTTAGTGTAAAGGAGATCTAACGTAGGAATCAAAAGACTTGGGTAATTTTTGGCTCTGAAATAGATATGGTATTTTTTGCCTTCGGCAAAAAATACCGTTTGCAGACAAGTAAAGAGCAGGCAAACGGGGAGTAGCGCAGCTGGCTAGCGTGCAACGTTCGGGACGTTGAGGTCGTGGGTTCAAATCCCACCTCCCCGATTAATTTGGAATTCCTATGGTCCAAGCGCATGTTGTTTATTCCGGGGCAGTTCAAGGAGTAGGATTCCGTTATACGGTTAAGCGTTATGCCGAGGAACTCAAACTCAACGGCTGGGTGAAGAATTTACGCGACGGCCGCGTTGAAATCCGCCTTGAGGGCAATAAAAGTTCAATCGAACAATTATTGGGTGGAATTGATAAACATTTCGACGGATATATTCGGTGTAAAGAGATCGTCTTCCATCCCTCTGAAGGCAGTTTCAAAGAATTTCTAATTACGAATTAACTTGTTCGGCTCGTCTTTCTATGCGTTACGGACTCTTTTCTGACGTTCACGGGAATTTTCCTGCCTTAGAATCGGTAATTCATGCTTTCCAAAATGAAAACATTGATCAATATTTTTGTGCGGGCGATGTGGTTGGTTACGGAGCCGATCCCGTTCGATGCATCGATCGAGTAAAGAATTTACCATCGGTATGTGTTGCCGGAAATCACGATTGGGCCGTTTTAGGTAAGGTCGACACATCGGATTTTAATCCGGCGGCTAAAGCCGCAATTGTTTGGACCAAGAAAAATATTTCGTCTGAGGACAGCAATTTTCTAAAAGGCCTGACGCTGATACACAAAAATGCCGATTTTATTTTAGTGCACGGGTCATTACAAGAACCTGAACGCTTTCATTATTTGTTTGATCGCGAGGAGACCCGTGGGACTTTTGATTTGATGGATCGGGCGGTTTGTTTTGTGGGACATACGCATGTCGCCGGGGTTTTTGTTGAAGAGAACCATCGGGTCAGTGACTTTTCGTTTTCTAATTTAAAAGTCGAGAAAAACCGCCGGTATATTGTCAATTTAGGCAGCGTCGGTCAGCCGCGCGATGGGGATTCCCGCGCCTATTATTGTATTTTTGATACTAAGACCAAAATGATTTCCATCAAACGCGTTGATTATGATGTTACGGAGACGCAACGACGAATTCTGAATGCCGGGTTGCCGGAATTTTTAGCCAGCCGTTTGATTTTGGGACAATGACATGGATAAAATCCAAGCCCAAAAAGAAATTCAAAAACTAAGCGAAAACATTGAAAATCACAATTATCGTTATTATGTCTTGTCGCAGCCAACAATTTCCGACAAGGAATATGACGATTTATTGAAGCGTCTGATTCAGTTAGAAAAACAATTTCCTCAATGGCAGCTTTCTGATTCTCCAACTCAGCGGGTGGGGGTTAAAATGCAGGAAGCCGCCAAGCCGGTTGCACATAAAGTGAAAATGTATTCTTTGGATAACGCCTATTCCCTGGAGGAATTGAAAGAGTGGCAAGGGCGGGTCATAAAGGGGCTTGCGGGCGAGAAGGCAGATTATGTCGCCGAATTAAAGATTGACGGAGTAAGTGCCGCGCTCACTTATGAAAACGGCCAATTCGTTTTGGGGGCCACGCGCGGTGACGGATTCACCGGCGAAGATGTGACCCATAATTTAAAAACCGTCAGGTCGATTCCTTTAAAACTATTAGGCGATTCTGCCCCGAAAACGCTGGATGTTCGTGCCGAAATTTTTATGGAAATAAAAGATTTTGAATTGTTGAATAAAAATAAGAAGAAAAACGATGAGATTTTGTTTGCCAACCCCCGTAACGCGACGAGCGGTTCCGTGAAACTGTTGGATTCGACTTTGACGGCACAAAGAAAATTGAATTGCTTTATTCACTCGTACGGTGTTTTAGAAGGGGGGAAGGCGTTTGCCACTCACTGGGATTTCCTGCAGGGGGCGAAACAACTGGGATTAAGGATCAATCCCCACAGCCGTTTGTGCAAGACATTTGATGATGTCATGGCTTATTGCCTGGAGTATCAGAAAAAACGTGATTCCATTCCCTATGAAGTTGATGGCGTTGTCATCAAGGTGAATTCCCTCACGCAGCAGCGGACGCTGGGGGCGACCTTAAAAAGTCCGCGCTGGGCCATTGCTTATAAATTTCCCGCGCATCAGGCGACGACGGTCATTAAAGAAATCGTTATTCAGGTGGGGCGGACCGGCGTCCTCACACCGGTGGCGGAATTAGAACCGGTTGAATGCGGCGGAGTAACCATTTCCAGGGCCACACTTCACAATTTTGATGAAATTAAGCGCCTCAAGGTTCAGGCCGGAGATCGCGTCTTGTTGGAACGCGCCGGGGACGTGATTCCAAAAATTATTAAGGTTGTTGAGCCCAGTAAGAAAAGAGGGCGCGCCTTTAAAGCACCGCAACGATGCCCTGAATGTGACGGCAAAATTGCCAAAGAAAAGTCCGATGATGTTGCCTATCGCTGTATTAATCCGTCTTGCCCGAAACAGCTCGAGCGTGGGCTCGTTCATTTTGCCTCGCGGGGAGCAATGGATATCGAAGGGTTAGGTGAGGCGGTTGTTATTCAACTTTTGCAAAAGAAACTCGTTAAAAATTTTGCCGACATTTATTTTTTAAACAAAAACGATTTACTGCAGCTGGAACTGTTTGCCGATAAAAAGGCCGAGAACCTCCTTTATTCCATTGAAAAAAGCAAAAAGCGGCCTTTGTCACGACTTTTATTCGCGCTCGGTATTTCTAATATCGGCGAAAAGGCTGCGTATACGCTGGCGCAAAAGTTTCAAACGCTGGATAAAATCATGACGGCGCAGGCAAAGGATTTTCAGGAAATCCACGAAATTGGCGAGGTGATGGCAGAATCCGTCGAGTTTTATTTTAAACAGGCGGATGCCAAAAAACTAGCAGAGAAGTTTAAGAAGGCCGGTGTCAATACGCTTGAGCCGAAATCGGCGCCGGCTTCATCAATGACGTTGTCGGGGAAGAAATTTGTGTTTACCGGGGAATTGAGCGGGTTGTCCCGGGATGAGGCCGGCGCGCTTGTTAAAAAATTGGGTGCCGATGTCATTTCGAGTGTCAGCAAAAAAACAGATTTTGTCGTTGCCGGGGAGAATCCCGGATCAAAACATTCCAAGGCATTAGAATTGGGCGTAAAAATCTTAAATGAAAAAGAATTTAAGGAGATGATTCATGAGAAAGTCTAACGGGAGACGATTAAGCAGGACGGCGATTTCCTTCGTCATCATTTTTATGTTTGTGGCCGGTTTAACAGGGTGTGAGCCGCTGCGCAAAAAATTTACACGGCAAAAGAAAAAGGTACAGGAGTCGGAAGAAATCCCCATTCTGGAACCCATCGAATATCCGAAGACGGTTTTGACCGCGGAAGCGCTTTATAAAAAAAGTTACGGCCTTTGGAAAATCTGGCATGGCGAATTATCCGATAGCATTGTCGATTCGACCAATCGCAAGCGACAGCTTTATTTTTTAAATCAGGTCGTTTCCACGCTTTCGCAGATGCAAGTGCTTCTTGTGCCAGAGTTACAGGGTGGCCTCAAGGATGCTATTGCTAAACTTGCAAAGTTGCAGGCCCAAATCGAATCGCCCGTTGTCATTCGGGCGGCGACGTCAATTAAAACAGACATCGATTTATTGGAAAAGAAGATTCGCATGGAATATATTTTTGATAAAGTGAAAAATAGCATCCAGGCCTTGCCCGAAAATTCCCCATGAAAGCATTGATCGATGATTTCATGAATTACCTTTCCGTTGAGCGGGGGCTGGCCACAAATACCATCAGCTCTTATCGACGGGATTTGCAAAAGTACGCCAAGTATTTGTTGTCGCAAAAAATTTCAGAAATCGCAGTCATTAAACGCGAAAACATAACTTCTTTTATGCATAAAGAAAAAGATTCCGGGATGTCGGCCACGTCCATTTATCGCAGGCTGGCGGCCATTAAAATGTTTCATCGCTTTCTGGTGCGGGAGCGTTTAAACCGGGAGGACCCTACGAATCTTATTGAAACACCGAAGTTATGGAAACGCGTCCCGGATGTTTTATCGCAGTTGGAAATAGAATCGATGCTGAAGGCATCCCAGGGGCGCAAATGGCAGAATATTCGGGATAATGCGATCATCGAATTACTATACGCGACCGGTATGCGTGTTTCTGAGCTTGTGGATTTACGCTCGGAAAATGTTAATTTTGAAGTCGGCTATGTCCGCTGTATCGGCAAAGGCCGGAAAGAACGCATCATTCCTTTGGGTCAACGCGCCCAGATTGCCATCAAGCGATATCTGGAAAAAGCGAGGGCCAAGCTGGTTAAAAAGCAATTTACACCGAATCTTTTTGTCAGTCGTCTGGGAAAACGGATCAGCCGCCAAAGCGTTTGGAAGATCATCAAGTTTTACGCAAAAAAAGCCGGCATCAAAAAGACAATTAAAGTGCATACGCTTCGGCATTCGTTTGCGACTCATCTTTTGGAACATGGGGCTGATTTGCGCTCCGTCCAGGAAATGCTGGGGCATTCGGATATTGCAACGACACAAATTTATACGCATGTGGACAGAGAAAGACTGCGGACGGTTCACAAACAGTTTCATCCGCGACCGTAATCAGGGTAGGGATATGAAGATTTCATTTAATTCTGTTGATAAAAAAATTTCAAGCGTTGTTCTGAGTGTTGCTCATGACGCCGACCGGCAGGGCTTACGCGCCTTTATTGTTGGTGGGTTTGTCCGTGACCTTATTTTAAAAAGAAAAAATCTCGATTTTGATTTTGTTATCGAGGGTGACGGTATTCTTTTTGCAAAGTTGCTGGCCAAAAAGTTTAAAGCCGCCGTTACGGTGTACAACCAATTTCAGACGGCGACAGTTGCGCTGCCCCAGGGTTTGAAATTTGATGTGGCCACATCCAGAAAAGAAGTGTATCCTCATCCCGGTGCGCTTCCGGTTGTGGCACCGGCAGCGTTGTATGAAGACCTTTTCCGACGGGATTTTACCATTAACGCCATGGCGGTTGCGATCAATCGCAATCGGTTGGGAGAACTCATCGATGAATTTGGCGGTTTTGAGGACCTGAAGAAAAAAAATATTCGCGTGCTTCATACGAAAAGTTTTATTGATGATCCGACCCGGATTTTAAGGGCGGTACGTTTTGAGCAGAGGTTTGGTTTTATCATCGAAAAAGAAACGTTGGCGTTGTTAAAAAATGCGGTTTCGAAAAATGCCGTAGCGCAGGTCAAGTCTCCGCGATATTTTGAGGAGTTCAGAAAGATTTTGCAGGAAAATGAGGTTAAAAAGAATGTTCGGCGCCTCTTTGATCTCGGTGGCATGAAATTCATTGACGAAAACTGGATTTTTGATCAGAATCTTGGGTCTCTTTTGGATGCGGTCAAAGGCAACATTGCATTTTTTCAGAAAAAATTATTACGACATTTTGCGTTGAACGGCTGGATTGCTTATTTTATGGCGCTGTTGCGCGGTTTACCTTTTGAAAAAGTTGAAAGTCTATTGGAAAAATTTCAGTTCAACGCAAATGACCGGGATCAAGTTTTGTTAAGTGCATTTTGTCAGAAGACCTTAAAACGACTTTCCGTCGGAAAACTTGCGCCGCATGACATTTTTCATATTTTAAAACCGTTTGGCCCGGAAGGCCTCGTTTATCTTTATTCGTGTTCGCAAAAAGGTATTCTTAAAAAACGGATCCAGGACTTTTTGACAAAATACGAATCCGTTTCACTAACGGTTTCCGGAAGTGACTTAAAACGCCTGGGGGTTAAGCCGGGCCCGCGTATGGGGTCAATCTTAGAGGAAATTTTAAACCAGAAAATTGACGGAAAAATCAAGGACCGCAGCGGCGAACGGAAATTAGCAAAAAGTTTATGTTCACGATAGGGGGAAAGGTGACATTATGGCTCGCATTGAAAAGATTAATCAGGCGGTCAAGGAAGAGATCTCCAACATCCTTCAAAAAGACGTTAAAGACCCGCGGCTGGAATTTGTAACGATCACGGAGGTTGTCGTTAGTCGCGATTTACAGCATGCCAAGGTGTTTTTTAGTGTTTTAAATTCAGTTAAGAATATCCACGAAGTTCAGGAGGGGCTCAATAGCGCTCGCGGTTATGTTCGTAAGCTTATTGGAAAGCGCGTCCGTATGCGCTATACCCCTGAAGTTGATTTTGTCTACGATAGTTCCGTTGAATACGGTATGCGCATTGAAGAAACCATTGAAAGGATAAAAAATGAGTTACGCGAAAGTCCTTAGCGCTTTAAAGCGCCACGAATCCTTTCTCATTACCACCCACGTGAATCCCGATATCGACGGGCTTTCCTCGGAATTGGCCATGGCGTTATTCTTAAAAAAACAAGGTAAAAAGGTGACGGTTGTCAATACCGAGGAGGTTTTACCCATGCATGCGTTTCTTCCCGGAGCGCATTTGGTCAGGAAATTCAACCGCCAGCCGGTTTCTTTCGATTGCGCTATTATCGTTGATTGCGGGGATCTGAATCGCGTTGATAGGGTCCGAAAACTGATGACAAAGGGTAAACCCGTGATTAACATCGATCACCATGTCACCAATGACAAATTCGGGGACGTTAACTTGGTCGATTATTCGGCTTCATCGACGGCAGAAATGGTCTTCCATTTGTTAAAAAAGGGTAAATGCAAACTGACAAAAGATATGGCGGTTTTGCTGTATTTGGGGATCATGACCGATACGGGGTCGTTTCGGTTTGATAACACAACCGCCCGGACCCACAGCGTTGTCGCCGAACTGATGACGCATAAATTTTCGGTGGCGCAATTCTACAAGAAGGTCTATGAAACTGTTCCCCTGGCGGATTTAAAGAACTTCGTCAAATTAATGAACGGTTTTCAAATGACGCATCATGGCCGCGTGGCCACCGTTGAATTAACCAAACCTTTACTCAAAACGGTTTCCAAAGAGTTCGACATCCGGGAGAAAATATTCAGCCTGTTACGCGCTATCAAAGGTGTTGAAGTTATTGTTATTTTTACGGAACACGAACACCGCGCAACGCGCATTAATTTTCGTTCCCAGGGGAATGTAGATGTAGCCAAGTTGGCTTCTCAATTCAAAGGCGGAGGCCACAAAAGAGCCAGTGGTTGCTGGGTGCAGGGAAAAGTAAAAGAGGCTAAGCGGAAAATATTCGCCCAACTGAGTAAGGTTTTAAGGTAACCATGGACGGATTTCTCATCATTGATAAGCCCAGCGGAATGACATCCCACGATGTGGTGAGCGTCATTCGACGGAAATTTGACATGCGCCGCGTCGGTCACGCCGGAACGTTGGATCCGATGGCGACAGGTGTATTGGTAGTTTTATTGGGCAAGGCAACAAAGCTATTTGATAGGTTTTCGTCCTTCGATAAAGCCTATGAAGCGACTCTGACGTTAGGCTTAAAAACAGATACGGCTGACACTCAAGGCAAGGTTTTAAATCAAGCGCCCTACGATAACGTTACCCAGGAGCAAGTTGAAAAAACATTTTTACAATTTACAGGTGAGACCAAGCAAATCCCTCCGATGGTTTCGGCGGTCAAGGTCAACGGCAAAAGGCTCTACCAGTTGGCCCGTAAAGGAATCGAAGTAAAAAGAGAGTCTCGCAAAATTACTATTAACTCATTAAAATTGATTCATTTTTCCCTGCCCGAGGTTAAGTTTCACCTTGAGTGTTCCAAGGGTACTTATGTCCGAAAATTGGCGGAAGACATCGGAGAAATCCTTGGCTGTGGAGGGTGTATTTCCCAGATTCGCCGTACGCGTGTCGGCGATTTTGTGATCAACCAAGCAGTTAAGCTGGAAGAGGCTCATGAAAGTCACATCCGACATTGGAAAAATTAAACCCGCTAAAAAAAGTTTATTTTTGGCGATTGGAGTTTTTGACGGAGTTCATTGCGGACACGCGTTCTTAATCCGAAAGGCCGTTCGGGCGGCCAAAGCAACCGGCGGACAAAGCGTTGTCATGACCTTTTACCCGCATCCGCAAAATGTCTTAGCCCCTGAGAGAAAGCTGCAGTACCTCACTCCGTTGGCAGAGCGCTTAAAACTTATCAGTGATCTCGGGGTCGATGTCTGTATCTTAATTAAATTTACAAAGAATTTTTCCCGACTAACGGCACAGAAATTTATTGAAGATTACATCATGCGCCCTTTTCATCCCCAAAAAGTTTTTGTCGGTAAGAATTTTAGATTTGGCAATAAGCGTCGCGGGGACATTGCCTTCTTCAAAAAATTTGGCCAACAGTTTAGGTTTCAAATTGATGCTGTCGCCTCGGTTAAAATCAAACATCGTATGGTTAGCAGCTCGCTTGTACGTCAATTTATTCAGGCCGGAAAGGTTGAATTGGCTGGTAGGTTGCTCGGCCGGGCGGTTGCGATATTTGGTAAAGTTGTGAAAGGTGACGGGCGGGGAAAGTCGCTCGGATTTCCGACGGCCAATATTCGTCCACTGAAACAAATCATTCCATTACACGGTGTTTACGCGGCGGAGGTCGTAGTCGACGGAAAAATATTTCAGGGCATGGCCAATATCGGCACAAGGCCTTCCTTTCATAAACAAAAAGCAATAACAATTGAGGTCCACATTTTTCATCTTCACCGAAACCTCTATCACAGGGATATCGAGATCAGATTGATCAAAAGAATTCGAAATGAAAGAAAATTCTCTTCCCCGAAACTCCTGATTTCCCAACTGCACAAAGACAAAAACACGGCTTTAAAATTGCTCTCTAGGCTGTATCTGTAATTGCCAAAATTTTATCGAATTCCTTCCTTCGAAAATCCTCCGATTTTTTCGCTTAAATAACGTAACTAATTATCCTCAAATTCGTTAGGTGGGTCAATTTTGTCAATTTAGGTATTGACATGGCCCATAGCCTTTAATATACTGCCCATTGGGTGGAATAAAGTGGCATAAAGTGGTTTAAGAAGGAAACAAAATGTTCTACGGTGAATACATTCACAGTATTGACCGGAAGGGTCGTCTTGTCCTTCCGGCTAAGTTTCGGGACATTGCCAAGGATAGCGGTATCGAGAAATTCTTTCTCACCCGCGGCTTGGACAAGTGTATTTTCATGTTCAGCGAGGATGAGTGGAAACCTCAGGAACAGAAATTTAAAAGTATTTCTTTTACCAGGCAGGAGGGCCGGACGTTTAACAGAATGTTTTTTTCGGGGGCTGTTGAAGTCGTGCCCGACCGGCAGGGACGGTTTATCGTGCCGCAGTATTTAAAGGATTTTGCGGGAATCAAACGCGACACCATGATTATCGGCGTCTCGAGCCGAATCGAAATTTGGGACAGCGAGTTATGGAAAGAGTATTTTTCAAACTCGAAAAACGGTTTTGAAGCCGTTGCCGAGAAGATTTTAGACGTTTCGTAATGGCAAAAGAATTCAATTAATGAGGAGCCTTTCACAAATCGAAGCCATGGAAGATAAAGCGATGACAAATCAGCCGTTTCATACACCGGTGATGAACAAGGAAGTCCTGGAGTATCTGAATTTACGGCCGGGACAATGTGTTGTCGACTGCACCTTGGGTTTAGCGGGGCACGCCTTGGGGATCACCGAAAAAATCGGCCCGGAGGGCTGCCTGGTTGGAATTGACAGGGACAATGATTCCCTGAACTTAGCCAAAGAACGATTAAAAGAATTTCATGGTATTTGTCACCTTGTTTATGATGACTTCCGCCATTTTAACGAAATTTTAAAACGTTTGAAAATTGCGGAAGTTGACGGCATTCTCATGGATTTGGGGATTTCCAGTTTTCAGATGGATAATCCCGAGCGAGGTTTTGGCATTAAATCTGATGGGCCTTTGGACATGCGAATGGATCAAAATAGTTATATCTCAGCATATGATTTGGTGAATTCACTTTCAGAATATGAAATCTCATCGATTCTGAGAAATTTTGGGGAAGAGCGCTGGCACAAACGCATCGCCAGGCGTTTGGTCCAGGAGAGAGAAAAGAAACCTTTTGAATCAACCCAGGAGTTAAGCCAGGCGGTCTTGCGGGCGATACCTTATCGTTCTAAAGAAAAAATTCACCCCGCAACCCGCACGTTTCAGGCGTTTCGCATTGCCGTTAACAGAGAGCTGGAAGCGCTTGATGCGGCGTTGACCAATTGCGTTTCCTATCTTCGCAAGGGGGGAAGGATTTGCGTGATCGCCTTTCATTCCCTTGAGGATAGAATCGTCAAAAACAAATTTCGGGATTTTGCAAAATCCGGCCAACTGAATCTCATTTTTAAAAAACCCATGCGGCCGTCGCAAGAAGAGGTTATAAACAATTTGCGCTCGCGCAGTGCACGTCTGCGTGTTGCAGAGAGGACATAATATGAGGCTATCAAAATTTTTTATCGCGATTTTTTTGGTAACAGTTTTATCACTAGTGTACATTGACTTGCAGGTGCAGATTTACTCTTTGGGCTATCAGGGCGAGGGTAAAAAAACCGAACTCCAAAAACTCAGGGACTACCACAGCGATGTTTCACTTAACATTTATAAGCTAAAATCATCAAACAATCTCGGGGTCCGGTTATTATCGGATAATTCAAAAATGAAATTTCTCGATCAAAGAAATATTGTGAAGTTGGAGGCCCCCTTGGAATTGGCCGCCCAACCGGCGTTGGCAACGGCAAGAATTTCAGGATCCACCAAACCGAATCTCTTGGCCAGGATGTTTTCTTTGCGATCGCAGGCTGAGGCTGAACCCGTTAAGTAAATTGAAATTCTAAAACCAAAAAATCGTGTTTATCCGGAAAAACCCATTTCGATTTAGCCTCGTTTTTCTTTTTTTTATTTTCTGCCTTTTTTATTTCTCCTCAAAGCTGATCCTCGTTCACATCTTTAAAGGTTCATTTTTAGAAGACTTAGCCGAAAAGCAGCATAACTATGTGGTTAAATTAGAACCAAGGCGTGGGACGATCTATGACCGTAATTTACGGCCCCTGGCTTTAAATTTACCCGCCTATTCGTTGTATGCCCAACCTAAGATAATGAAGAAAACCGACAAGGACGAAGCTGTCAGGCGTTTGTCATCTTTGTTGGGGATGGATAAGGATTTTTTGCGCCAACGATTGGGGAAAGGTAAATATTTTGTTTGGTTAGCCAGAAAATTATCGGTTGCCCAAGCGGAATCCGTTAAGGCTTTAAAGATTCGTGGACTGGATTTTGTTCAGGAAAGCAAACGGTATTACCCCAACCAAAGCCTGGCGGCCCATGTCATTGGTTTTGCGGGGATGGATAATAACGGGCTCGAGGGTTTGGAGCTCAAATATGACAAATTCCTCAAAGGAGAACACGGCTGGTCGCACATTTTGCGGGATGCGCGACAAAGAAAATTAATGATTGAAAAAGGGTTCATTGCCCCCAAGGATGGATTTGATATTGTTTTAACCATTGATGAGACGATTCAATACATTGCCGAAAATGCACTTGAAAAGGCCTTTAAAAAACATAATGCCCGTGGCGCGTCGATTGTGGTGATTAACCCAAAGACAGGGGAAATTTTGGCGATTGCCAACCGCCCGACTTTTGATTTAAGCCATCCATCATCAAGCCCGATGGACAACCGGCGTAATCGCGCGTTAACGGACATGTACGAACCGGGATCGGTCTTTAAGATTGTTACGGCCGCGGCCGCGTTG
>CAZEUO010000026.1:5113-32677 GCA_964515035.1 uncultured Planctomycetales bacterium | reverse complement strand
GTTTTAACATCCATTCCCTTGCGTTTGGCGTAGTCGACGATTTGATCTTTGGCGATTTTGCCGATTCCGAAATATTTAGATTCGGGATGGGAGAAATAAAATCCGGAGACTGATGCGGCCGGATACATGGCAAAGCTTTCGGTCAATTGAATCGATGTCGCCTTTTCGGCGTTAAGCAAATCAAAGAGGATTCGTTTTTCCGTGTGATCAGGGCAAGCCGGATAACCGGGTGCCGGACGAATGCCTTGATATTTTTCTTTAACGATTTCATTACTTGAAAGTTTCTCTTTTTTCGCGTAACCCCAAAACTCTTTGCGTACGCGGGCGTGCATCATTTCGGCAAATGCTTCAGCGAAACGGTCGGCCAAAGCTTTTAGCATAATGGCGTTGTAATCATCGCTTTTTTTCTCAAAGTCTTTGACATGTTTTTCAATGCCGATTCCGGCAGTCACCGCGAATCCGCCTAAATAATCAGGCTTGCCGCTCTCTTTTGGCGCAATAAAATCCGAAAGCGAAAAATTTGGTTGATTCAGCGACTTTGGGTTTTGCTGACGAAGCATGTGAACGGTAGCGAGAACTTTCTTTCGGGTGTCATCAACATAAATTTCAATGTCATCGCCAATTGAGTTGGCCGGATAAAATCCAACAACGGCGTTCGCCGTGAGCCATTTTTGTGAAACAATTTTTTTTAGCAGTTTTTGGGCGTCGTCGAAAAGCTTTTTAGCCTCTTCCCCGACCGCTGGGTCTTTAAAAATCTTCGGATACTTCCCTTTTAATTCCCAGGTTAAGAAAAACGGCGACCAATCGATCCAGAATTCCAAGTCTTTTAACGGCTGTGCCGGCAAAACCTTGATTCCTAAAAACGCGGGTTTTGCCGGCACAAATTTCTTCCAGTCAATGGGAGCCTTATTTTTACGGGCATCTTCAATGGAAACGAGCGGTATACCCTTTTCTTTTTTCTGATGCGCGGATCGAAGTTTGTCGTAATCTTTTACAACTTCAGAAAGAAATTCACCTTTGGCTTCCTTACTAACAAGCTTACCGGTTACGCCGACGCTTCGCGAAGCATCCAAAACATGAACAACGCCGTGTTTGTATTGTGGCGCAATTTTAACGGCTGTATGCATCGCCGAGGTTGTAGCGCCGCCAATCAGAAGCGGGACATTCAGCCCGTTACGTTGTAATTCTTTGGCAACATGGATCATTTCATCGAGCGAAGGCGTAATGAGGCCACTGAGACCGATAATGTCGACGTTTTCTTTTTGCGCGATCTCCAAAATTCTTTCACTTGAAACCATAACGCCCAAATCAATAATTTTGTAATTGTTACAGGCTAAAACAACACCGACAATATTTTTACCAATATCGTGAACATCACCTTTAACGGTTGCCATTAAAATCTTTCCGGCATCACGGGATTTGCCGGTTGCCGCCTTTTCCTCTTCCATAAATGGCAAAAGATAGGCAACGGCTTTTTTCATGACTCGCGCACTTTTAACAACCTGAGGCAAAAACATTTTTCCCGAACCAAACAAATCGCCGACGATATTCATCCCATCCATCAAGGGCCCTTCAATAACCTTCAATGGCGCTTTTAATTTCTTCCGGGCCTCTTCAACGTCGACATCGATAAAATCGGTAATTCCTTTAATCAGCGCATGCGACAGGCGTTTTTCAACTGTTTCCTTACGCCAAGCTTCGTCAACGACATCGGCCTTGCCCTTTTGCTTCACATTCTCGGCAAAGTCCAAAAGCTTTTGGGTCGCATCGGGTCCGCGGTTTAATAAAACATCTTCAACAAGTTTCAAAAGGTCTTTGGGAATTTCTTCGTAAACGGCGAGTTGTCCGGCATTCACAATGCCCATATCTAAACCGGCTTGAATGGCATGATACAAAAATGCGGAATGCATGGCTTCACGGACAGCGTTGTTGCCGCGAAAACTAAAACTGATATTGCTAATTCCCCCGCTGACTTTCGCGAGTGGTAAATTTTCCTTAATCCATTTTGTGGCGCGAATAAAATCAACGGCGTAATTATTGTGTTCTTCCAAGCCAGTTGCCACCGTTAAGATGTTTGGATCAAAAATAATATCCTGCGGCGGAAAGCCAACTTTTTTCGTTAAAATATCGTAACAGCGTTTACAAACTTCAGTGCGGCGTTTAAAATTATCCGCCTGGCCTTTTTCATCAAAGGCCATGACGATAACGGCGGCGCCATAGCGGCGTACGAGTTTGGCTTGTTCAATAAATTTGGCTTCGCCCTCTTTTAAGGAAATGGAATTTACGACACCCTTGCCCTGCAAACATTTTAGGCCTGCTTCAATAACCGACCATTTCGAGGAATCAACCATGACCGGAACGCGGGCAATGTCGGGCTCGGAAGAAATGAGATTTAAAAATTGCGTCATGGCCTTAACGCCATCGAGCATGCCTTCGTCCATATTGACGTCGATGATTTGCGCGCCATTTTCAACCTGTTGGCGGGCGACGGAAATGGCCTCTTCGTACTTTCCTTCCAAAATGAGTTTGGCAAATTTAGGCGATCCGGTAACGTTGGTTCGTTCGCCGACGTTGACAAAATTTGTTTCCGGGGTCAGCGTCAATGCTTCCAGTCCGCTTAAACGTAAATAAGGTTTAACCGTAGGTACTTTTCGCGGTGCAAGTTTCTTAACTGCTTCAGCCACGTGACGAATGTGATCGGGCGTTGTTCCGCAGCAGCCGCCGACAATATTAAGCCAGCCGTTTTCGGCCCATTCTTCCAATTGCGGCGCGAGTGATTCAGGAGTTTCGGGAAAGCCTGTGGGAAGAAGTGGATTCGGTAAACCCGCGTTGGGATAACAACTAACATACACGGGTGCGATTTGTGAAAGCTCTTCGATGAGCGGACGCATTTCGCGCGGGCCTAAAGCGCAATTCATGCCGACGCTAAATAGTGGAACGTGTGAAATAGAATTCCAAAAGGCTTCAACGGTTTGTCCGGTAACACCACGGTTACTGCCGGCTTGAATAAAGGTGACCGACGCCATAATGGGAATGCGGCGGGCGCCTTCATCAAATAATTTTTGAATGGCAAAAAATGCGGCTTTGGAGTTGAGCGTATCAAAAATTGTTTCCACCAAAAGAATATCCACCCCACCGTCTAAAAGCGCGCGCACTTGTTCGCTGTAGGCAACGACTAGTTCATCGTAGGTGCAACCGCGCGCGCCGGGATTATTAACATCGGTTGAAATGGATGAGGTTTTGGTTGTCGGGCCGATTGCGCCGGCAACAAAAACGGCGCGGGAAGGATTTTTATTCAAGAATTTATCCGCTGCTCGACGAGCGCAATCGGCCCCCGCTTTCGCGATATCATAAGCAGCTGCTTCCATCCCATAATCGGCGAGTGAAATTGACTGCGCGTTAAAAGTATTGGTTTCGATAATGTCGGCGCCCGCCTCCAAATATTGCGCATGAATTTCTTCAATGACTTCGGGCTTGGTAATATTTAAAAGGTCGTTTAAGCCTTTTAAATCTTTATGCCAATCCTTGAAGCGCTTCCCGCGATAATCAGCTTCTTCTAATTTGTAACGCTGAATCATCGTACCCATGGCGCCGTCGATGATGAGGATGCGCTTTTGAATAAGATCGTTAAGTTGTTTTAAAATATCGGCCATATTATTTTGATTTAAAAATTTGTTGTGCCTTCTGCCAGTTTGGAACGAGGCGCTTACGGGAACGGTAAAGCGGTGTCGTTTTGGGTATCATCGGTACCGTGCCTGTATCTGATACTTTATCAAAAAAATCGAATCCCACACCGGATTTTGGTAAAAATTCTTCCCAGGTCGTCAAAGGCGTATTTTCGTGATTGTAGGGACAGGCTTCCTGGCAAATGTCGCATCCAAAAATCCACCCCTCGGCTTTGCGAATCTCCCCTGCCGTTAGAGCGGTTTTACGTTCAATGGTTTGGTAGCTGATGCATTTGGTTGCCGAAAGTGTGAAGTCATTGTTGATGGCTTGTGTCGGGCAAGCGTCAATGCAAAGCCGGCACTGGCCACAGTTCCATTTTAAAGGTTGGTCAGCCTCAAATTCCTGATTGGTTAAAATAACGCCAATAAAAAGATACGACCCCAAACCCGGTTTAATGACCATTGTATTTTTTCCGAGAAAACCGATTCCGGATTTAATCGCCAGGCTTCGCTCGGCAATCGGGCTTGAATCCACCCCGCAATAGCATTCGGCATCGGGAATGAGCGTTTTAATCTGTTGAGACAATTCGTTTAACTTTTCGCGCATCACCTGATGATAGTCTTTGCCAACAGCGTAGCGCGCGATTTTAAAATGATTGGTGAGTTTTTGGGCGGTTGTATTCTTATAATTTTTGCTTAAGACAATCGCGGTCTTGGCGTTTTCGAGAAGCAATTGCGGGTCGGCTTTATGATTCAAATGGTCGCGTAGATAAATCATGTCCCCGATATCATTTTTTTTCAGCCAAGTCTTGTAATTGTCAATCGCCTTGTCGAGTTTGAGGTCGGTGAAGCGGCAATCGTCGAAACCCAGCGTTTCGGTGGCGTAAGAGTGAATTTTCGATTTAAGGGGCATTTTAGATGGCAGGCTAGTAATTTAAGGTTTCCGAAGTTACCTAGGTTTCCGAGGTTTCCAAGGTTACCTTATTGATTAGACATTTTTGAGGTTGCCTGATGTTACACAAGGTTACGAATCAGACTTCCCCGGCATTGTCCATTTGCCTTTATTGGAAGATTTGCTCATTGATTTCAAGTATTGATTACTCATATAAAGGGCACTTTTACATAATTTGCTAAGTTGAACATGTTCTTCAAGAGTGATCAGCTTATCTTCCAAGCAGTCATCGAGATCGCCGCTCAATTCTTCCAGTGATCCTTGGCTTATTCGAATCGCCTTGAGGAACTCCGGTAAGCTTCCGCGACTATAGCCTTCCCGAATGTTTTGCTTAGCCGAACGAGCGGCATCTCGCATTTGACTAACTAATTTGAGATGACTCTTTTCGAATCTTACTGTAATATCCGCAATCGATTTACGCAGTTCACAGGTATCTTGATAAAACTTTAATTTTTCATATGGTCTTTCTGACATTTTTAACCTTTTGTAACCTTTAGTAACTTAAGAAAGGTAACCTTGGCAACTTTGGTAACCTCGGAAACATTGGAAACATCATAATCAAATTGCATTACCTTTTAAAACACTCGTAGTCGCGCCGGTAATCTTAACCTGGAGGAAATCCCCCATTTTATGCTCGGTGCGCGGGAAAATCACGGTGCGGTTATCATCGCTGCGGCTTTGCGTGTCATTCGGGGATTTGGCGCTGCCCTCTTGTTCAACCAGGACTTCCAGGGTTTGGCCGATTGTTGCCAGATTTCGTTCGAGGCAAATGGCACGCTGTAAATCAACCAGGCGCATGAGCCGGTCGGTTTTCACATCATCATCAATGTCATCCGGGAATTTCTTTTCGGCGATGGTGCCTTTGCGCTGTGAATATTTAAAGGTAAAGGCGGAATCATAACCGACCTGGCGCACGATTTTTAAGGTGTCTTCAAATTCGGTTTCAGTTTCGGTTGGGAAACCAACGATGATGTCGGTTGTGAGCGATATTGCGGGATTCAGCTTGCGGATTTTATCAACCAAGGCGAGGTATTCTTTGACGGTATAAATTCGGTCCATGAGCTGAAGAATGCGATCGTTGCCGGATTGCAAAGGCAAATGGATATTTTTGCACACCTTGGGGTTCTCGGCGACAACGCGTAGAAGGCTTTCCGGAAAATCTTTTGGATGCGGTGAGGTAAAACGAATGCGTTTGATTCCGTCAACCTTGCTCACCTTTTCAATCAGCCCGGCGAAATCGCAGTCTTCGTATTTGTAGGAGTTGACGTTCTGGCCGAGAAGCGTGACTTGTTTAAAACCTTCATCGGCCAGCTTGCGCACTTCATCTAAAACATTTTCCGGCGAACGGCTGCGCTCGCGTCCGCGCGTGTAAGGCACAACGCAGAAGGTGCAAAAATTATTGCAACCTCTCATAACCGCAATCCAGGCATTAATCCCCTTTTCACGTACCGGATAAACGTCGGAATAGGTTTCAAATTCGGACAATGTTAAGTCAAATGTCTTCTCGCCTATTTCGCTGGCGCCCTGAATCAGTTCGGGTAATTTCTTGTAGCTGTCCGGCCCGGCAATAAAATCAATTTTTAATCCCTGATCTTCTAAAAGGTCCTTGCGTAAATTTGTCGCCATACAACCCAATATGCCAATCAATGGCCCGCGCGTTTCATCAATGCGCGCGTCGTTCTTGGGCAGATTCATCCTTTTTCGCCGGTCGTTACGAATATCATATATCCGCCCATAAATCTTCCTGTGCGCGTTTTCTCGAATGGCGCATGTATTGAGCATGATAATGTCTGCCTCGACGTCGGTTTTGACGAAAGAATAGTTGGCTTTGAGAAGAATCGAGCGAATTAATTCGCTGTCATATTCATTCATTTGACAACCGTATGTTTCTAAGAAAACCTTCTTATTTTTAATTGTGTCTATCATACGTATTCATTCATAAATGAGCCCCAAACTTACGGACGAGTAAAGCGAGGAACGTAAGTTTGATGGGCGAATTTATCCCGTCCCGCCGTTTTTTGGCGGGATCGGGATCTTAATTAGGTACGTGTCCCCGGAATTCTGAACTTTGAACCTGTTTTTCTCTTTGGGCCACTTACCATAACCAAAAGCATTAATATTAAACAATTTGCCATGATTTTACACTCAGAGTTTGGAGGCACGTACAGAATTTTCTGCTTAATTTTTTATTTTGGGTTGCTCTTTGGTTTTAATAAAGCAATAATAGCCAGTCCAATAAGAGAAAAAACGCCTAGGAACCCCCACCCCCAATGATACCCCTTTTTGTATGATAAGTTTGCAGAACCAAAGATCATTAGAAATGAGCTAGCTTGTGACATTAAGAAAAGAAATAGAAATATTTTCGGGTTTTCTAAGTCAACTGGGGTAGATCCTCCTGTTAGCGCACGGCCAAAAACACCAATACATAGAGCACTAATAATCAGAGGGGTTACAGTTTTTTTGCTTCTTTCTTCTTGTGATAATGCTTTTGGGAATAGTTTTGATCGGGAAAAGAATAAAATCAGCCACACCAAAGGTAGCATAATGACCATTTCAAAAATAATACTACTGATGTTGGATTGCATTTTTGCTCCTTTTTATTACATTGAATTAATATATAAGTATGCAAGCAAATATATGGGGTCAGACCCCGGCAACTTGTTTTAGTTTAACACCTTAGCGCAAAATTACCAATTTTTGCCGCGCGGCAAAAATTAGGATTTTAAATCAACGATGAGAGCAGCCGCAAAAAGGTGACTGTCACCTGTTTTTATGTTTTATCATCAACCTGAACCCTTCTCATTCAGGACCGGTTCCGGCGCGTCTTTGAATTTGTCGTACTTCCCAAGAAGGAAATATATGGGGTCAGACCCCAGTAAGTTATTTTAGTTTAACACCTTACCACAAAAATGCTAATTGGTGTGGCGCGGCCGGAATCGGGGTTTAAATCCCCAACTTTGTCAAAATGTCGATAATTTCTTCAAGAATGCGGCTGATCGCCGGATGCGAGCTCTCGAAGTCTACCACTTTGGTTTCCAGCGCTTGACGCAATTGACTGCGCCCTTCCTTTCCGGACCGGGCGTCTAATTTTTCCTCAATGAAAACAACGAGTTCCTTGAGACGTTCTTTGGATTGGCTGTCATTGAGCTTTGCCCCATTCAAGGCGTCTTTGAGCTTTCGCAACGCTTCTGCTAATTTTGGATCAAGCATCATTCCTCCTTAAGACATAAAGTTCTTGAGGCCAATTGTTGCCGGCCGGCAACAATTTGAATTCCGGCCGACCGGACGAAATTCGCGGGCTAGCCCGCGAATTGGTGTCCGCGGCGAAATTAATTAATAAAATGAAACGTTGATATAATGTCTTCGACAATGCGCGCATCAAAACCAATACTGGGTGCCAGAGAACTGACAAAAATAAAATGATCCATCAAAACCGTTAAGCTGATGACTTCTTGAGTCTCCTGAAACTTGAGTTCTTGTTTGATCGCGGGAATTCCGTTAATCTCGATTTTACTCCAAGAAATAACTTGAGATTTTAACGTTTTTTCGATAGGTCCATTGGCCAGGTCCTGCAAGCTGGGAATGGAAACTTTTTGGTCCTGGGCGATTTGTTTCAACGTTTTGTCCGGAAGAAAAGCGCCATTTAAACCATGAAACATGGAATTATCAGCGGTGATATTAAACACGCGGCCGTCGCGGGCAGGTTCCAAACCCACAAAATTTATCCGGAATTCCGGAGGGTATTTGATTTCGTACTTGTATTTTTTGCTTTGATAGGCAATCCAATTTTGTGGGACATGGCTTTGATGAAACGCCCGGGTTTTATTTTCAAGCATGCGATCAAGGGCAGCTTCGGTCTCAATTCCTAATGGAATGCCTGTCACGCCGAGTCTGTTGCGAAGGATTCGGGCATTTTCGATCAGGCCAAGCCCCTTGTCTTCTTCCCCTTGGAGACGGTAAAGGGCGCCCAGGTTTCCTTTAAATTCCGCGGCCTGGGCGCTGTCGAACCCATAATTCATTTCGGCAATTTCTAAGGCTTTATTTGTGATATCGATGGCCTCCTGATATTTCTTTTGCTGGAATAACGCAAACGCCTGATCCTTGAGCTCCTTTAATGAGGTTTCCTGGGCAAAAGCGAATGCCGTCAATAACAATATACCGGTGATACTGATAATTAGTTTTTGTTTCATTTCTCTAAATAAATGGGGTCGGATTCCAGAAACCTATTTTAGTTTAACACCTTACCGCAAAAATGCCAATTGGTGTGACATCAGAAGAAAACAAGCTCATCATTTTTGTTTGATATTTTTTAGCAGCCAAACATTTTCTTTTGCCGGGCATCCTTTCAATCCACCGGGTATTGCGGTGTTTGCAAGGAGCGTTAAATTATAATAATTTTTATAGTGTCGATTGACTTCCTCGTTGCTAACAGAAAAAGGAGGGCCTTCCATCACGTTTTGATCGTACTCAAAGCTAAGCAGCAACTGCGGCGCTTTATTCGTTATTGTCATTAAGTGCTTTGCGTATCGATTGCGCATTTCTTCCGGCAGGGCCACCAAAGCGGCTCGGTCATAAATCGTATCGACACGCCCAAGCATCTTTCCAGACAATTCGAAGATATCACCGACAAATATATCAATATTTTCGGCGCTGTAATGATTAATTTTACCAATTTCGGATATTTTTGGTTTAGCCCCGAGCCCCATAAATAATTGCTTAATAGCCGTTTCGCTCAATTCAGCTCCGGCAACAGGATAACCATTAGAAAGCAGCCACGCAATATCAAGCGTTTTACCGCATAGTGGTAAAAATACTCGGCTCCCCTTTACTAAAGAAAGCTCGTTGAAATATTTGACCAGCGCCGGATTAGTTTTATTTTCATGAAAAGCGATTTCATTTTTTTCCCACTTTTGAAGCCAAAAACTAGCATCCATGCTCATCCTTTTAACAATTAATCATTAACAGGGTTGTCCCCTCTTTTTAATTTTAGGGTCAAACCCGAACAATGTACCCAAACGTACCGTCCTACCGCAAAAATGCTAATTGGTGTGGCGCACGAGAACTCAGTTCCCGCAATACTTACTCCATATTTTTAAAGTTAGCGGTCTTGGTTGGATATTTTTCCAAATCATTGAGCATCAGTTTAAGGCAGTCAACCAATTCTTTTTTACTTTCTCCAAGAGGAGCAATTCCCTCCTTGGCAGCCGTATGTCCGTGTTTTCGAAAGTACTCTTGAACCGTATAAATCCATGTGCCTTCTTTAGTCTTATAACGAACTGGGATGTAATGCCACATAGAGTTTAAACCCAGTGCAGTTTGCGGTTGTGTTGGGCACAATCCCGCAGGTACAAATTGATTAATTTTTGATATGGAACATCCATTTCCTCGGCCATTTTTTTAAAATACTCGATAATGTCTTTGCCTAAGCGGATGGTAACATGTCTTTTTAACCGTGTCGCGTAGGGGTTTTTATGCCCTTTTAATTTGGAAAAATCGTATTCGGTTTTCATGGTTTCCTCCTGTAGTATTCTTGCTCGCGCCGAGTCGCTTTTCGGGCGGAAATAATCCGGATCAATGAATCTTTTTGCCGAAAACAGTGGCATACGAGCAGCACCCGCAAACGAAAACTCAAACCCAACATAAGAAACCGATCTTCATCGTCTGAATGTTCGGGGTCAAAGAATTCAATGGCACTTTCATCAAAAAATACGCTTTTGGCTTCTTCAAAAGAAATCCCGTGCTTCTTTTGGTTTTGCCTGTCCTTATCCTCACTCCAAACAAAGTCTAATTTATTCATATTTACATTGTAAATATATCATTGGTTGGCTAACAATTCAAGAGAAAAATTACCGAAATTGTGAACGGCCGTTCGCACTTTAGGTCCCGCAATACTTCGTGTTGCCTCTTTTTTAACGATTGAGTTCCTTGACCGCGCCGGCTTCAGAAGGATAGACCTTAAAAGGCGCACTTTGCTTAAACATCTCCAGCAAAACTTTCATCTCATCATTAAGGTTGATGAACCCCACTTCAAATCCTTTCCGGTGATACTCTTCCAAGCGAATGATATGAAACGCGACCGTGGCGCTGTCAACGTCCACAACCTTGGCAAAATCAATGATAACATTCTTTTCAATTTTACTTCCCAGCCGGCGGTTATCCTGGATTCGCTTCTCAATGACAGGGATCATCTCGCGGGTGATCTCACCTTTTAAGCGGACAATGCTGACCTTCGCGAGTTCATCAATACGCTCGAGGTAAGGCGGTTGCTCTTTTTGGGGTTCTTTAGACGACATCATGAATTCTTTTGAGGTTAATGTACATTTTATTATTTTGCCACTGCAGGATATCCTGGAAACGTTTGCCATAGACGATCTCGTCCCAACGGTAGACGCTGCGCGCGGTGATTGTTTGCGAGAAGGTTTCATCAATTCCCGTGAGCGAGGCAAAGATCGCCACCTGCTCTTTTTCAATCCTTTCCGCATTCAAGCCGAATAAGGGGCTGTCCGCATCGATAAAGTGGCGGATCGTCCAGCTGAGCGCGAAAAGTGGTGAATAATTGCGTTCGAGCTTCATCTCATAGAACCGCCGCGAGGTTTCGCCTTCTAAGCTCGTCTCGTTTTTGGTGAGCGTGAGCGTCATATAGGCCTCGACGATTTGGTTCAGGCGTTCATTGGCGACTCGGAAGACGAAACACGATCGGCCGTTATAGGTGCTGATAATCGCGTTGTTACTAAAAATCAATCGCGCCTGTGGACGGGCAAACCGGGCGTACAACAGCCCCGTGACGATCACAAGCGTCAGCATCCCCAGATAGCTTTCGACCGTCACCAAAATGTTCGGCCATACTCCTACCGGCGAAACTCCGTCCAGAGAACGGACGCTGAAAAAAAACGAATCAATCAGGCGCTCGAGCTCATTGCCGGTACGGACCCCGCTGAGTGCCCCTGGTCCGGCCGTAAAAAACAACAGTCCGAAAAGCGCGTTAAACACAAAAAAGACCCCGATGAGGATCAGAAAGAATTTTGGCCAGGATATGGCGAGGAAATGATGGTACAGGTCGGAAAAAACTTTTCCCCACTCGCGGGGGCGGTGGATGTTCAAACTGCCGTCTCTGTTGATGACGATGGGCGAAGGCGGCGCTTTGGCTTTTGAGAAGGATTTCATGCTTTGATTCCGTTGGATGTCATGGCGAATTGTATGGGGTCCGACCCGATAACTTATCAATGAGGACATGACTTACGGAGCGTAAGCGAACGTAAGTCATTGCCCGAATTGATCCCGCACCCCGCTTTTGGGGTGTCGGGATACAATACTAACATCTTAGCGTAAAAATGCCAATTGTTGCCCGCGGGCAAAAATTTAGACCAATTATTTTTGTATTTGATAGATCGTAACAGCCCCCTTTTTTGCCAGCGGAATGACTCGATGATTCGTTGTTATAAAATCCCTGACTTCAGAATAAATCGCCGGATAAGGGCGATCGTTAAGCGTTAAAACATTATCCAGAATCAATACTTTCCTATTTTCCTCCAACGTTGAGTCTATCGTATTTTTAAAAGATTTCAAAAGGATTTCCATGTGGGTTGCGGCCGTTTCCTTTTCGATAGACTCGTGAATTGACAACACTCCGCACTTCGTAAAATATGGAATGTATCGTAATTCCAAGGGCGGCAGATACATTGCCCCGCTGCCGTTGATAATAACGATATCCCCTTTTTGAGTTACGGTGTCAATCAACAAAGCCTGCTCAAGTTGGAAATTGTTTTCAGTTTTGCTTCTGGGAAAAATGGAAGCCGTGAAATTGTTGGCCATCAGAATAAAAATACCAAAACCGAACGCTAATTTTTTATAAAAGGACATCCCTGTGAAAAATGGCTTCATCATCAAACGGCAAATCAAAAGCCAGAGAAAAATAAGCAATGGCGTATAGCGTTGCAGATTATAGGGCTCATAAAAAAGGATTGTCCCGGCAAAAAACCCTGTGGCAGCAATAAATGACAACAGAATGCTCAGGTTATTTTTGATAAGATCACGGCGATTATAAAAAAGCAATAGCCAAATAGCTGCGTAAAAAAGTACGGTTGCAACCGGGTTTCCGGCGTTGGCAAAAACCGCTCGCGGGAATTTGGTGATAATGACGAAAATATTTTCCGGGGCAAAGGGAATGGAATAAAGCGATCCCTTAAACCAGGATAAGAAATAAGATGCCGATGTTAATAAATCGCCGCTCGCGATTCCCATTGTTGACGGCGCCGGACGCAACAGTATGCCGAGAATGAAAAATGGTACGGCCCACGTCAATACAATTGTTATTAAAAAAAGTAATGTGTTGCGTCCTTTGTCTTGAGGCGCGGAAAAAACGAGAAATACAAGCAGCGCGGGAATGAATACGCTATTCGCTTCAGAAGCGAAAAGCGACAGAGACATGGCGATCCCGGAGTAAACGACGGTGCGAGCGCTATTTTTTGTTTGGAAGCGGGCCAGAAAATACACCGCAAGGATGAGAAAAAACGTCGGAAGGATATGCGTTTCGGTGAGCGTGCTATATTGCCAATAATTTAACGAGAATGCTAATCCTAAGGCGCCAAATAGCGCCAGCGCACGGTTTTGAAAAAGCAATTTAAGTGTCGCGAAAAAATAGGCGACACCTAACGCCCCGGCGATGCAGCATAAAATACTTAAGGAAACAACGGCCTTGTGTACGGGGAAGACAATTGAACACAGTGAATAAAACAAACTGTTCATCGCCGTCAGCAATATGTGCTGCTGTTGGCCTTCGACGTACCATCGGCCCTGCTCTGCCCACATGGCGAGTGAAATGGAATCAAAATGATAATTTTTTGAAATAAAGGTGAGGTTTATGAAAAGGACGCCAAAAAAGATGGCCAGGGGTAGGGTTTTGTTCTTGTATTTTGTTACCATCTTAATTTTTTAATCAATTGTGCACCAGCGTGCACAATTGGGGGCGGCTCATTTACGGATTAATTTTTGTAATCGTCACCTTATCCACGTAAAGATTCCGGTCCTCGGTTTGCGTCAGAAAATTATTGGTAAATGCTATCGCGACCTTACGGCTCCCTGGAAATATCAAACTTAAACATTGACCCTTCTTTCGCTTAATAGTCAGGAATCAAGGGATGACGGTTGGTTTTTCCATTCCAGCGCCAGATTCTTCGTCGCTGTATAGCGTCAGTGAAACAGAATTATTGTCGTATTTGTTTCTGAGGACAACCTCACTTGGTTCAATTGCGGTGATGGTATACTCCTCGATAGTATCGCCGATGCGATGGACCTTATTATTGATAACGGCATAAAATTCGCGGTCCAACGAACCGATTCCCGTCAGCTGATAGTTTTTTATCCCCTTCGCCGTCACCTGAGCAAGCGTGAAAGACTTTTTTCCCGAATTCAGGAATTGTTCAAATTGGGGGACTTGTTCTACAAGTTTTTTTTCAGCGAAAAATTTTTGAAGGTTTTTTGTTTGATTCTTTATGACGTACCCCTCTGCCAAAATAACACATAGGCCGATCAAAATCAAAAGCGCCTCCCGTCGAATTTTACGGTTGGTCAAAATGAAACGGATATACTTATTCTTCATTATTTGGCCTTCTCGACCTGGTACTTGAGGCCCAGGGCATAGCTGTATTCTGTCGTCGTATAAGCGGATTTGGTTGTGTGAATGGTCCATTGTCGGAAAATAATCAAACACCCTAAAAATAAAACCAAACCGGCACTTCCAAGAAACGTCAAATGTATTGTCCGGTAGATGGATTGTCGTAAGGGCAATGGGACGATAAAATCTTTTGTCAGATTCAAACTGAAAAACGATTCCCGATTTTGTTTAGTGTGCGCGTGATTCTTAATGGGGATGCATTCGATCGTGGTTTCAAAATGCTTTGGTAACTCGTTAAAAAGTTCGTGATTACTGTCCGATTCACCGCTAATATAAATTTTATCCAATTTTTTGACATGGCTTTTTGCAGCCGCGCTTCGTAGGGACTGTATGATTTCAACTTTTATCTGCGCGATGTTGTCGGAGGGAATATTTCTGATTAATTCGCATTCTGACTGGTTAAATACGGCAACGCCAACTAAATTTTTCACGGAAAAATCAAGAAAACAAAAACGCTGGGTCTTTACGTTATAAGCGGCAAAAAAATGATCCAGCGAATCGATTATTCCTGCGGTAATCTTACCCGCAACATACTGAAAACTATCGAGAACGGCAATGTACTCCTCCAAAAGCTTTTTTGAGATGCACAAAAAAATTCCGTTGAGATGGCCAGGCGTTGTCTGCAAAATTTGAAAATCAATGGCGATATCCTCCAGCGGCAGGCCCAACAGTTCAACGGCTTGTGTCTGAAGCTGGTTTTTTATATCTGCCAGGGCAATGTTTTCAAAGCGAAATGAACGGACATGCGCATTGGTATCACAAATGGACAATTGGACACCGGCATTTGCGCCGCCTGACCGGTTCATTTTTTCTGCGAGTTGAGTTCTAAGGACAGACGGCGAGACCGCGTCAATATTGATAAGCGCTTGCTCTTTAAAGTTTTTTTTGTTGCCAAGATTCAATGTCAATTTCATTTATAGCTCCTGATAGGAAATCAAATGCGGCACTCCGGCCTGCGAGCTGCCGCCAATCTCCCCCCCAACCATCTCTATGACCGCATCAATGGCGTTGGCATCGTAGTTCAGTGTCGTGTTGCCTAAGAGTTGTGTTTGGGAGGTTGACCCGCATTCAACAAAGACCGCACCGCTGATTGCGGTATCGCCTTCAAAATGGGCATTCCCAATGATCCAGATCACACCTATAAAATCGCCCGTCCCAGCGATCGTAATATTGGGAGTCGGATGTGCGGTGACTTGGGTTGTATCAATCAACACAAACGCAGGCGATGTTTGATTGTCAGTTGTAATATTCAAGGAATGATTGTTTTCTGTCAGATAAATGACCGTAATGCCTTCGATAGGGTTGACATCCTCGGCATTTGCCGGATTGATATACGTATGGGTTGCCGCACCCATCAGATCGGCCTTCGAAGCGCCGATAATGCTTTCCAAACTAATATCCTTATTCTCCTTAACGAGGTCGCAATCAACCAAGACGCTGCCCATCGGGCAATCATCAAAATTCTTGATCGGGCCTTCGGTTGTCAAGACATCAGTGATATCGTGTTCGGCAACAATCGCCTCAATTGTGCGTTTTTGATTTCCGACAATGCCTTGTGAGTGCACCCGCCATCGCTCTGTGCAGACCGTACAACCGGGGTCAACTATGGAAAAGACATCATACTCTCCCTGGCCTAAGCTTTCACTCGCATTGGCCGCGGGCATCATAACAGGAGGTGTCTTCATTAATTTATTTTTTGCCCTTTCCACACCCGCATCCGCAAGCCAAAAAGCCGCCATCGACAGCTTTCTTTTTTCGGCCGCGTCATTTTCTGAGCCGGCATGGTGAAAAGAACTGACACCCAGGAGGGTAAAAACCAAAATAAATCCAAGGGTGACAACCAATACCGAACCATTTTTACCTAAGGATCTCATAGCGTTAAATCTTTCGTTGTACCGAAAATTAACTTCGGCGTATTACAGTGGTTGAAATATCAAAGCGAATTTTTTTCTTTTCTCCATTCAGCCTGACCGTTGCGGCTTTTGAACTGACAGTCGCCGTGAAGCTCACTGGAGACGTTTCGGCGACCGAGAAAATGACCTCGCGCGCCGTCTCATCATTTTTGTCATTGAGATAAACAAAATCAATTGTCGGACTCCCTTCGGCCCGGTACAATCCAAACACCCACCGGTTATTGACAATCAGCGTTGCGCTCACCCACGCGCCTGCGGCCGGTTGGGTGGTTAAGCTGTCGGCTTGACGAATGCGATTTTGCAGAAGCTTAAAACCATAAGCAATATCCGAATAGATTTTGGTTTCTTCAACAACCTTTTCGTAGGAACGGCGGCCGATGGTACTGGCGGCTCCAATCGATAATACAACGAACGAGGAAAGGACAATACTGATTAATAATTCGGTATAGGTAAAGCCTTTTTTCTTTTTCATGGGGAAATGAATGTTGTCGATTCGATGATTCGGGTTGTATTTTTTCCGGCTTCTGTCCAGGCGACTTCGACATTCACCATTTTATAATCAGTTGTGCCATCAACGGGTTCATCAATATTGATCACCGTTGTCGTTTGTGCTGCCGCTAAACCGCCGATTTGAATGTTTAAAACCTCCGGGTTTCCCGGGCTAGGCAGATTGTTGTAGCCGTCTTTTTTGAGTGTCTCAATTTTCGAATTAACCAATTCGGTTGTCATTTTTTTATGAATCACCAATTTTGAAAACTGGTTGGCGTTGTGATAGAGGCTCATCCCCGCGGTTAAGACGATGGTTAAAAGCATCATCGAAATCACATTTTCGATTAACGTAAATCCGTTGTTCGAATTGTTTCGAGCCATGGCTTTCTAATATGCCCTCCACGTAGTTCCGTTATCATTTGAAACAAAAATCCGGCCGCTATTATCCATTTCCATATCGACATTGACGGCCTTATCAGCTTGAATAGCGCAATTGGTTGTGATCAGGTCGCTGCATTTTACGCTTGCGACACCGTCTACAATGATGAGGAAGTCAACAACCCCAGGGTTCGTAAAGCGCGCCGATGAGGGGCTGGTCGCATCAACGGAAAAGGCCTGATTTGAAAAATATTGCGAGACCCCCGCATCGACATCCACACCGGCATCGTTTGGCGTGGGAATGCCTGAGGTTACACTTTCTGGGAGGGCATTGAGGATGTTGCCCCCGCCCACATCGTAATACGTGTGGTTTGTGATTCGATAATCCCGCTCAGACTGGCGGGCAAGCGCCATGACGGCAACCGCCTCAGAGGCTCTGGCCCTTTGGACGTGCTGGGCATACATCGGCCCTGAAAGCGATGCCATGATACCAATAATGCCAACGACTGTCAGCACCTCAACCAATGTATATCCGTTTTGTCGCATATATTTTAATGAATCAAAGATGACATTTTAAAGATTGGCAAATACAACGCGATAACGACAGTGCCCACCACCATACCAATAAAAACGATTAAGGTGGGTTCCAGCAGGCTCATCATTCCTTGGATGCTATGATCGAGTTCACTGTCATAGTAATCCGCGGTGCGGTTGAGCATTTCATCCATACGCCCTGTTTTTTCTCCCACAGCACTCATTTTTGTCACAAGGCGGGGAAAAAGGTGTGTTGTTGATTTTATGGCATCAGAGAGGGCCGACCCCGCGATAATCCGTTTTTTAATTTCACGAATCGCATTTTGTATCGGTTGATGATTAACAACTTGGGACGTGATCTCAAGAGAGATTGGTAAACCCACCCCGGAGGAGAGTAAAAACCCAAGTGTACGGCAAAACCTTGACATAATGGATTTATGAATAATTTCTTTACCAAAGATTGGTAGTTTTAACTTCATCATATCCCACTCGTAAGAGACCTTAGGCAACTTGATGACCCAACTTAAGAAAATGATAAAAATCCATACAATATGGGCGATGAAAAAATCACTAATTCCAAGAACAATCTGTGTTAACCACGGCAGAGGGACTCCGGATTGTTCAAACATCTCTTTAAATTTTGGTATAACACACAAGACCATCGTGACGACAACGAGTAACGAAAAACCAAAAACAAACAGAGGATATTGGCTGGCGCTTTTGACTTTTTGTTTGATTTTTTCGACGTTCTCGAGGAAGCCAGCCAGGCTGTTTAATGTCTGGTCGAGTTTTCCGGTCGTTTCACCGGTTGTGACAACGGAGATATACGATTTTGAAAAAATGGCAGGGTATCTGGCTAAGGCATCGGAAATAGACGACCCTCCTAGAATAATATTGCGAATTTGTTCGATGACTTCCTGAAAATACTTATTTTCCAAATCATCGGCCACGGTCTCTAACGCATCGCTTAATAACAAACCCGCTGCCAGCGTCGCTGCCAATTGCCGTGTAAAAATCGATATTTCGGCGCTTTTGACGGAATTACGTCTTAAAAAACGATGGACGACTTTACCATTTCCATTCACAAAGAATTTCCCGTTTTTGGCTTCCTTAATGGTGAGTGGTAATAGCCCTTGGCTGTTAAGATTTCTAACAGCGCTGGAAACACTTTCCGCAGTAATCAAGGAGCTGATTCGTTTTCCAGTTTTCTTATTCTTTGCGATGTAGGTAAAATTCAACGCGTTACTCCTCGGTTTCTTGTGTCACTCTTAATACTTCTTCGGGTGTTGTAATACCGGCCCGTAATTTTTCAATACTGACCTGACGTAATGTCTTCATGCCATTTTGCTGGGCAATTTTTCGTATCTCATCGCTGGAACGATTTTGTAGGATGCATTGGCGGATGGCCTGATTCGGCAGCAAAAGTTCATAGATGCCGCTTCTGCCCCGGTAACCACTCTCTAAACAGTTTGCGCACCCGCGGCCGCGATAAAATGTTGTGATCGTTTTGCTTTCACCGTTAATTTTTTGTAAAATTTCCTTTTGGGATTCGTAACTTTCGCGGCATCCGGGACAAATACCTCTGATGAGCCGCTGCGCAATAACGCCCAATAGAGAAGAACTGATCAAAAAAGGCTCAATGCCCATATTGGTTAAACGTGCAATCGCCCCTGCGGCATCGTTAGTATGCAGTGTCGAAAATACCAAGTGTCCTGTCAGTGCCGCGTGGACGGCGATTTCAGCCGTTTCTTTATCGCGAATTTCGCCGACCATAATAATGTCGGGGTCCTGACGCAGGATGGACCTGAGGCCCTTGGCAAATGTAAAACCGATTTGGGGATTGACTTGTGATTGCTGCATAAAAGGCATGCGGTATTCAACAGGGTCTTCCAGCGTGAGAATATTTCGTTGTGCGGTTTTGATTTCATTGAGTGCTGTATACAGCGTCGTCGTTTTTCCGCTTCCCGTTGGGCCGGTCACCAAAATCAGCCCATAACTATGCTGGAGAAGATGTTTAAATTTTTGAAGGCTTTCCTCATCCATCCCCAATTTATCAATTCCTAAAAGCGGCTGGGAGGTATCGAGAAGTCTCAAAACGATACTTTCCCCGTAAATGGTCGGAAAGATCGATGTGCGAATATCAATGGTGCTTTGCCCTGCCACAACCTTAAAGCGTCCGTCCTGTGGCAAGCGCCGCTCGGCAATATCTAGGCCAGAAAGAATTTTAATACGAGTAATAATGGCCGAAAGCATAATCTTTGGCGGCGAATCGAAATGATACAAAATACCATCGATGCGAAACCGCAAGTCGGCTTTGGACTGCTTGGGCTGCAAGATAATATCGCTGGCACGATTATTGTAGGCGTGGATAATCAACGACTTGACGTATTGAACAACCGGCTGGTCGCCTGCCCCAAATGCCTGATCGTCGGTTTCGTCGCTGGTATAAGGTTTATCGTCGGCAATATTAATAAAGTTATCAATGTAAGTACCCATCTGTTCCAAATTGCGGTAACAGTATTCCAGGGCTTCGCTAATTTCCTTTTCAGGCGCCAGGACGCAGCGGATCTTGAAACCAGTTTTAATACGCAAGGTATCCATGGCCATGAGATCCAGAGGGTCAGCAATGACGACCGTCAAAACATTGCCTTTCAATTCGATGGGGATAACATGAAAGCGGTGGGCCAGGTCTTCTGGAAGTGCTTTAAGAGTTTCGGGATTGATATCTTTGTAAATTTTTTTCAAATCGATATAAGGGATTTGGAAATATTCCGCGAGAACAGGGCCGATCCGATCTGCTGAAACCCACCCTTCCTGAATAATAATATCTCCTAAACGGGCGTGATTTTTTTCTTGTTTTTTTAAGGCAATTTTAAGATTATTTTCGTTAATTAGCCCTGCTTTGATAAACGCTTCGCCGATTTTCATTTTTCACCCCGTGGTCTAAGGTTGAAATCGAAAATAATTCGTAAAACTTTTAGGCGTGATTTCTTATTCATACAGCGCCTCCAGTAGGTGCTTTTTACTGATACGGTTGTGGCCACCAGGCGTTTTTATGGTTTTAATTTTACCCGTGGTGATGTATTTGCGCAGGGTAACAACACTGACGTTTAGCAAAGCCGCTGCCTGAGTGGAGGTCAGAAAAATTTCCTCGTCCGGTCGGGACAAAGCAGACATAATCGCTTTCATTACCTTTCTTCCCAAAATAGATTAAAATGCTATAAAGAGGCAAAAATCGAATAAAAACGCTAACTATTAGAAATAGCAGCAGGAACCATGCCAAGACCAGAAATTTCTTCACGAAGAGCTGTAACTTGTTTAATTTAGGTGTATTACAAAGTAAGGTCCTGCTTTTGAAGAATTTCGTGAATGGAAAATTACGTTGAGTTTTTAAACAATGTCTAAATAAGTCAACAAAGGAAAATAGGCGGTTAGGGCGAACGAAGGCAAATTTAGTTCACTCGGTGGGACTAGCCGCCCGCAATTGCACCGATGATAATAAAGGGCTCTTTCCCCGTTACGACTTCAACAGGAAGCAGCGTGTCGGGCAAGTCGTTGGAGAGATCTTTTTCACAGGCGAAAAACCTTACCATGGCCCGGCGTTTTTGGGTGGTATGATCGCGCAGCGTTCCGGTTAACATCGGATAGCGCTTTTCGAGCGCATCAATAATGGAACGCTGTGTTACCGGGCCTTTGACATCAAGGGTTATTTCGGTATTGACGTTCGCCAAGGTTCTTAAATGCGGCGGGAGAACGACGCGAATCACAGGACTTGCGCCTCAACGGATAGCACAGACGGCAGATCGCGGACAATCGGGTCCCAACTATCTCCGCCATTGGCCGACGCGTAAACCTGTCCGCCGGTTGTGCCGAAATAAATACCACAGGGATCAAGGGAATCGACCGACATTGCATCGCGTAAAACATTGACGTAACAATTCTCCTGCGGCAATCCTTTGGTGAGCGCCTCCCATTCGTTTCCACCGCTGCGGCTTCGATAAACGCGCAGTTTTCCTTCCGGCGGAAAGCGCCCCCCATCACCGTCAATGGGAACGACGTAAATGGTATTGGGTTCATGCGCGTGGACGTCAATCGGAAATCCGAAGTCAACCGGCAGGTTTCCGCTGACTTCGTGCCAGGTGTCACCGGAATTGTCACTTTTCATGACATCAAAATGTTTTTGCATAAATAAAACGTTAGGTCGTGAAGGGTGTAATGCAATGTGGTGAACACAGTGCCCGATTTCGGCATCGGGATCGGGGATATATTGGGATATTAAACCCTTATTAATGGGTTTCCAGGTTTCCCCGCCATCATCGGTGCGGAAGGTTCCTGCGGCTGAAATGGCAACAAAGATTCGTTTAGGATTTTTAGGATCAAGAAGAATTGAGTGCAAGCACATTCCTCCGGCGCCCGGTGTCCATTGCGGCCCGGTTCCGTGTCCGCGTAAACCAGAAAGCTCCTGCCAGGTTTTGCCGCCGTCGTTGGTTTTAAACAACGCCGCGTCTTCCACACCGGCGTAAACAGTATTCGGATCATCAAGGGATGGTTCGAGATGCCAGACGCGTTTGAATTCCCAGGGGTGTTGAGTGCCGTCATACCACTGATGAGTCGTCAGAAGTTTTCCGGTTTTAGTTGAGGTGTCGTAAACAAATTTGTTGCTTTCCCCTTTAGGCATGCCGTCTGGTGTTGTGGTCGGTTCTCCCGGTGGTGTTCCGGGCTGGTGCCAGGTCTTGCCGCCGTCATCGGAACGTTGAATGACTTGCCCAAACCAGCCGCTGGATTGCGAGGCAAATATCCGATTCGGATCGGTCGGTGATCCTTTCATATGATAAATTTCCCAGCCTTTAAAAAAGGGCCCGTTGACTTTCCAGGCTTTGCGTTTTCCATCAGACTCGAGAATGAACCCGCCTTTGCGCGTGCCAACCAGAACCCGTATTTTGCTCATTGAATTCTCCTTGTAAATGGTTTTGCGTTTTTAGAATTAATTACGTAACCGGTAGCCCGTTTTGAAAATCCAGCGTACCAAAATAATGCAGGCGGCCAGAAAGATGAAAATCACGAGTAAGCTTAAGGGTAAACTGACATCCGCCGATTCATAAAAGCTCCAGCGAAAGCCGCTGATTAAATAAACGACCGGGTTGAGCATGGAAATTTTTTGCCAAACCGGTGGAAGTACCGTAATGCTGTAAAAGCTCCCCCCTAAAAACGTCAGCGGTGTCACGATGAGCATCGGAATAATTTGTAGTTTTTCAAATCCGTCCGCCCAGATACCGATAATAAAGCCGAATAGGCTGAAGGTGACCGATGTCAGAATCAGGAAGAAGAGCATAACAAAAGGATGTTTAACCTCAAGCGGCACGAAGAAACCGGCGGTTCCCAAGATGAGGATCCCTAAAATGATCGATTTGGTGGCCGCCGCCCCCACATACCCCAAAAGAATTTCAAAATAGTTAATCGGTGCCGACAACAATTCAAAGATTGTACCGGTAAAGCGGGGAAAATAAATGCCGAACGAGGCATTTGAGATGCTTTCGGTCAAAATCGAAAGCATGATTAGCCCCGGTACAATAAATGAGCCGTAATTGATTCCATCAATCTCGGTGATAAGCGATCCGATGGCGGAACCGAAGACCACAAAATAAAGTGCGGTGGAGATAACCGGCGAGGCAATGCTTTGGGCGACTGTCCGCCACCAGCGGGCCATTTCAAAATTGTAGATTGCGGTAACGGAGTAATGGTTCATTAATTTTTTACCAAGCGGATAAAAATTTCTTCAAGCGAAGTTGTGTCCGTATGAAAATCTTTATAATGAATGCCTTCGGCCGATAAATCAGCTAAAAGCCCGGCAATTCCGTTGTCATCTTTGTTGGAGTCGTAGGTGTAAATGAGTTGCGCGCCGGTTTCATTTAACGAAAGCGAGCGGTTCGACAGGGCCGAAGGAATTGTGGTAATCGGCTCTTTTAAATCCAGAACTAACTGCTTTCGCCCGAGTTTTTTCATAAGATCAGCTTTGTTATCCGTAACAATAATTTCCCCGTGATTAATGACGCCGATGCGCTCTGCCATCGCCTCGGCCTCTTCAATGTAATGGGTCGTGAGAATGATTGTGACCCCGGAGTCTTTAAGGGCGCGCATCTGCTTCCACATATCCTGGCGTAAATTGACGTCGACTCCGGCGGTTGGTTCGTCCAGAAAAAGTATCTGCGGCTCGTGCGAAAGGGCTTTGGCAATCATGACGCGGCGTTTCATACCGCCGGAAAGCGTCATAATCTTACTGTTGCGTTTATCCCACAGAGATAGTTGCTTAATGACATTTTCGACGAATGCCGGATTCGGCGGCTTGCCAAAAAGCCCGCGGGAAAAATTGACGGTATGCCAAATAGTTTCGAAGGTTTCAATGGCGAGCTCCTGCGGGACCAGGCCGATGATCGAGCGAGTCTTACGAAAATCCTTGATGATATCATACCCGTCCACGCGAACTTCTCCGTTGGTTGGATTGACGATACCGCAGATAATGTTGATGAGGGTTGTCTTGCCGGCGCCGTTGGGCCCTAAGAGCGCAAAGATTTCGCCCTTGCGGATTTCCAGATTAATGTTTTTTAATGCCTGGAGTCCCTGCCGACCGGCAGGCAGGCCTCCGGAATAAGTTTTATTCAGATTTTGGATGGCGAGAATCGGGCTCATAACTTTGGCGTAAACAGCGTATCAAAGGTTATCCAGTTTTCAATTTTCTTTCTTTGTCCCAAATGCATCTTTGGTTTCTCCACACGCCTCAAGCATTTTTTTAATTCTGTCGTCATTAACCCCAAGAAGTTTTGCGTTTGATAACAACGGAGCGGCTTCCCGGCAATTATTTGTCTTCATCGCGAGAATTCCGGCGCGAAAGTTTTCCTCCCCTAAAACGTAGTAGGCCTTTTTATCCCAGGGGTAGAGCCTGATTATTTCCGCGGCATAGGAAAAATTATTTTTCCAGAATTGGGTTAAATACGACGAACGGTACATGCATAAACCGACAAAAATGATACACAATAACCGGTATCCCCTATCCGAATTTTGCCTTGAAAGAAAAGTTGAAACGGGATTGGCAAAATAACCCATCATCATAAAAATTCCGATGCACGGAAAATATAACCTGCGGTCAGCGATGGGATTGGTGGGAATGATGGCCGTAAAAGGAATTAACGCGAAAATGAACCAGAGAGAACCAAAAAGCAAAATTTTATTCTTTTTAAAGACAATAAACGGCGCCATCAATGCCCCCAGAAAAGCGGCCAGGCCCAAAAGGGATAATGTCGAAATGGGATTTTCCACGGCGGGAACAAAATTGAATGGAAGGGGTTTGATGGTCCAGGGCAGAAACAGTGAATAAAGGTAATACAGGATAATTTTTAAAATCGTTACGGCATGAACAAGCAGGCTGCCCGAGGCCCAAAGATATTTGCCTTTTAACGTGCTTGGAAACACGACAAAGTAGATAAAACAATATAGCGCGATAACGAAAAGGTACAAAAAAAACACCTTAAAAGGAATTTCTTTTTCTTTTTTAAAAATCTGGCGGTAAATGAAAAGCACGCCAATAACACTGACGGCCTCTTCCTTAGCCAATAATGCAATCAATAGCGCCCCGGCGCTTAATACGAGATCTCGGCGGCGGTGTTTGTGTTGATACGCAACGTAGGAAATCATACACAGCAAGGAAAAACAAACCGACAGCAGGCCATGACGATAGCTGATTGCGTTGACAACTTCTGCCTGAATGGGGTGAACGGCAAAGAGGACTGCACTCAATAACGCAATTTTATTGTCATGAACCATTAACGTGAGGCAATGATAGACCAGAAAAACATTGACCAGATGAATGATCAGGTTGAAAAGATGGTAGCCGAACGGATTCAGCCCCCAAAGGGCCCGATCGAAAAAATATGTTAACGTGACCACCGGTCGATAGGATACCTCCCCGCTTCCGGAATAAATTACGTTGCTTCGGGCGAATTGGTCAACGGAGATCAAGTAGTCTTTTGAAAAAATTGTTTTTAAATTTTGGGGGTTGGAATAATAATCCGTATTGACCAGCTTGACGATGTCATCTCCCGCAAATCCGTTTCCCAAAGAATGGCCGAATGAGAGAATAACCAAAACTATGAGCAGTAAATAATCACGCCTGTTGTTCATAATTGTTTTGCCAAACGAATCTGTTTTGAAGGATTATGCGGATGTTGTTTTCATCCACCCGGGTCCGCACATGACCCGGGCCACAAGCATGCCGCTTGTGTTATCACCGACGACATTGACCATTGTTGCCGGCGGGTCGACCAACGTTCCAAGCATCGTAATGATGGGCATCGCCTCAACCGGAAAACCGAAAACTGAAATAATAAGAATTTCTCCCAAAATTCCGCCTGAAGGAATGCCGCTGATCACCGTTCCGCATAACAGAGCAACCGCAACGACGGCCACAATCGTTTGTGTCCCAGAAAACGGCATTCCAAAGATTCCGAAAAGAAGCGCCATTTTCATAACCGCGGCCAGTGCGGAGCCATCACTGTGAACGGAAGCTCCGATATTCACGACAACCTCTCGAATGTCATCAGGAAGGCCGATTTTCTTTGCCGATTCCAAATTAACCGGCAGCGTTGCCAGCCCGCTACCTGTCCCCCAGGCTGTCAACGCTGCCGGAAGAATATTAACCCAAAATATTTTTATGCCATGTATACCGGCGGCAAGCCAAACGTAAAACGAAAACACAAAAAAGAAATACCCGAGTGCTAACGGATAATAAAGCGCCATGGCACGCAGATATGTTCCGAATAACTGCGGGCCAAAAACACCAACAAGATAGGCAAAGTACGCGCCCAACCCGACCGGCGCATACAGCATGACGTAGCCAATGGCTTTTGTCATGACTTCACTTCCGGAAACAAGAAATTGCGTAAACGGCTTTCCCGCCTGCCCCAAGGCGGACGTCGCCAACCCGATTAAAAAGGAAAATACAATCAAGGCAAACATGTTCGATTTCGAAAATAAATTTATGAAATCCGGCACGGTCAGCGTACGGACAATTTGATCACCCAAACCGATAGGCTCGACATTCACCGGTTGAGTAAAGGTCATTTGAATTCCCTGTGCCGGCGGGTAAAGCGACACGCCAATAACCATAATAACGGCGGCAATAATCCCCGTGACGATAAAAATAATAACCATCCATCCGATGATTTTTCCCAATCGCCTCAGATCAGACATTTTGGCAACCGTTGATGAGATTGAAAAAAATACCAGCGGAACAACAATTGTGAAAAGAAGGTTTAAGAAAATATCGCCGAGAGGTTTAAGGGTAACGGCGCGATCCTTTAGCGCCAGTCCAATGGCTGATCCCGTGATGATTGAAATAATGAGGATGACTGACGAGTTATAAGATTTAAGAAAGGAAGGTTTTGCCATAGTCTCCAAACTTATCCCATTTGCGCTTCTCGTACCGGCAGATTATGGGGTACCCTTGGCTGCGGGAATCGAAACAGGTAAATTGAGTGTTTCATTCGTAGGTTTAATGGTTTTTTTGAGTGTTTCAATTTCTTTTTCAAGCTCGGTTTGGCGCGCTTCAATTTTTTTCAATTGCGCATCCATTTCAAAAAAGCGCCGGGACATGTACTCCTTAGTCCCCTCAACAATGATCTGGGCGCCGACTTTGCGGGTTTTAGCACCTTTCGGGACGATGAGCGAAGCGCTTCCGGTCATTTGGATTTCCTCCATCCCCTCGGGAACTCGTGCGGGTGGATTTTCGCTCTGAGCGAAAACGAAAGTTACCAAAACGAGCAACAAAAAAACATTAAAACAGATTTTGAGTTGCGTCATAGGAAGGTTAAATGAATGCGTTCTTAACTTTTCTGGCTGGCCATGTCACCGGCAATTGGCAATTTAAACATTTCCCCCTGGTATGCCTTCACCATCAGGACAATCCAC
>CAZEUO010000026.1:978-5103 GCA_964515035.1 uncultured Planctomycetales bacterium | reverse complement strand
CACAAAATTAAACTTAATAGCCCCAACAGCGGCAGAAGCATAATAAAAAACGGAAAAAACACAAACACTGTTTGAAGAACAAAAATTGTCCCAAAAACAATGATGGATTGCATGGCGTGAAAACGGACAAACTTATTGTCTTTTTCGATGAGTATAAATATGATCCCCGTGATAAATCCGGCCAGATAGCTTAACATCGCAGCAACGTTGGCATCGAGGCCGGTTGCGCTTTTTCCTAGGTCTTTTCCCATAATAAACTCCTTTCCATTTTTAGCGGCTCTTTTTTATTGTCTTTCAGACACCCTGGATCATGGTCGTCCGGGTGACTTTATTGGCCTATTGCAAGTTATAAACGTATCGGCTCTGAGACAATGCGCAAATCATTTCTTCTTTTTGTCATCGCACGTTACAAACGGTTTAAGTTGGGAATCAATTTTACAGATGTGATCGATTAACCATTCCTCGCCCCAGGTCAAAAGGGCGTTGAAAAGTTGCTGGGAGACTGCTTCTTTTTCCAGGAGTTTTCGAAAATAGCCGTAGGACTCGATAAATCGGCGGTGAGCCGTCTGATTTGTTTGCGCAATCGGACAATGGAACCGGTGCATACAGGTTTCCTCGTTGCCAAAATGCATTTTGGCATAATCTTCCAAGTAGTCAAGGACGTGTAAAAACATCGCCTTATCAATATCCCGTTGCTTAAGAGCGCTTTCTAAATCATGAAAATATTGGAAAAGTTTTTTGTGCTGCTCGTCAATGGACGGTTCACCGATCGCGTACGCATCATCCCACTTGATCATCGGTGCGTGAACCTTTGTGTAAGAAATTTCCACATCAATACGAAACCGCCTTCCCGTATATTACCGTAAACACTATAATTGCTAGACGGTATTTTGTCATTAAAAAGTTCTGAAAGTTTCCGGCGCGTACAGGCACACAAATGCCAAACTTGCAATTTGCGGGACATTATTTACCGTGGCCGTATTGCGTATAATCAATATTCAATTCCGCCATATCACTTTTCATGGGGCCGTGAAATCCAAAGGGCGTTTCGGAAAAAAACGCGTCCACCATGTCCTTTTCAGATACCTCGGTACGGTTGTCTTTTTGGGCCAAGGCCTCGGCTTTTTTGAAAACCTTATCGCGGGCAATGCCGCGCAAAAAAATCGGAATTCTCTCAGTCATTTGCAGAAATTTTTTCTCGGTTCCCTTGTCCCAATTCATTGTTTTTCTCTAGTCGAGTGAATGAAAAAGCCGCGGGTCAGAGCGGAGTTGTGGTGACAGATGTTTCTTTAGTTTTCGGCGGATTAAAATCGTTAAATCGCTTTCCGATGGCCTTTCCACATCCGGCCCGCCTAATTGAAAATAAGCCATGTTTAAGTGGATTTTATCCAGCAGCCGTTCTCTCGCCGCTTGATTGGCAGGATGGTATTTTAAGTTGAGGTCATTGTAAACTGCGGCAACCGCTTCGAGGATTTGCAGCGATCCTTCGGGCGCGGGTGACTTTTTGATCTCATGAATTGCGTCGCTGATCGAGCGGCGGTCGGCGTCTCCCAGGAGTTTTTTGATTTCTTCAATCCGTTGTGCTTGGCTCGGGGACAAATCCGGATAGGCATAAACACAACACATCGAAAAATAAAAATAAATAATTGTCAGAAAAACTTTTTTAAGCATTTTTCCCACTGTAAAAGTGTTTGGTATTAATTACCCATAAAACTCTTTTTGTGAATTCAAAATATTCGAAAACTTTCCATCATTTCGGTAAATAGGGAATAGTAGTTTTCCCATTGTTCTTTTGGCGAGACGGAAAATTGGATCCGGTAAAGAAAGTCATTCTGAAAAATGTAGTAGTCTAAAATTCGTGTTGATGGTTCGTTTTTGGGTTGGGCCTCAACCTTAACGGCCGGGAGGCCGCTAAGACTGATCTTTGAAACAATATATCCATCGTCGTATTCGCCCATCCATTGAAGTGAAGGCGGATTTAGTTTTTCGATTGTTTCGCCCGGTGCCGGGGTACGGGATAAGAGGACCCACACCTCCGGTTTTGGCGCCTCTGAAATAACCATCAACAGATTGTCCTCATCGCTCTCGATGGCCCATTCAGGACGGCATTTCATTTTGAAGCCAAGTTTTTCATCAACACGGACTTCGAGAACAACGGGCGGTGTTTGGCCTAAGTCCGCCTGGGCCAAACACCGCCCGGGCCATAGCAATGAAATGAAACAAAAGAAGATTAAAGCTCTTTTTGTGTCGGGCATAGTTCGTTGACCATTTTTTGAATTGTTAGACGGCATTCTTTCGCTCCGCACTGGCTAAAGCATAATGACAGGCGGCGTTCGTAAATATCATCGCTTGTTTGGGCCATTTCGGTTTTGATGGAATAAAGAATTTGGGCCTTAATAAACGGCGAACAGCTGCAAATCGGTTCCTTCAAATGAGGTTTATCTTCGGTTAGCGTTAAGACATCCTCATAATGTGAGCCGTATTTTTCGGCGAGCGCTTTTACGGCGTCAAGCCCCAGCGAATATTTTTCGGCAACAGCCCTTAAATCTCCAGGGATTGTTCCTCCCCCGTAAAGCGGGTAAACAGCCTCATCCGCTGTCTCGTGTGTTGCCGTAGCCTGGGCCAAACACGCCTGAGCCACTTTACGGTACGTTGTATATTTACCTCCGATGACAAAGGTGATGCCGGAGGGTGTTTCAAAAATAACGTGTTTCCGGGAAACTTTCGACGGCGCAATTCCTCCGCGGCGCAGTAACGGCCGCAGACCCGCAAAAGTCGTTATGATTTTCTCTTTTTTAAAATCAATATTCGGAAAAACACGTTTGGCTCCTTTAAATAAATAATCGATATCAGCATCATCCGCCGTAACGTGATCCGGATTTTTGATGAAATCTGTGTCGGTTGTGCCGATCAGCGACAGGCCCATAAAAGGAATAACGAAAAAAATCCGCTTATCGCTATCTGTCGGAATGAGAAGCGCGGTATTGGTAATGAGATCGGAATAGACGATGTGGATTCCCTTGGTGGTCCGAATCTTCTTTTTTGCATTGGGAGTATCGAGTCTTAAAAAGGAATTGGTCCAGGGGCCGACAGCGCAAACAATTTTTTTAGCATGGATTTCAAAATCGATATCTCTTATTAAATCTTTTGCTTGAATACCGATGGCGCGGTTATTTTCAGTAACAAATGACACTGCCGTGACATAGTTGGCGACATCCGCCCCTTTTTGAGCGGCCGTCAGGACATTTTCCAGGCAAAGCCTTGCATCATCCATCTGGCAATCAAAATAGGTGACTCCGCCTTGAAGCCCTTCTTTTTTCAAATTCGGTTCACGTATCAGGACTTCATTTTTTGAAAGATTCCTATGTCTGCCCAGTGAAAATTTTCCGGAAAGTTTTTCATAGAGAAAAACACCCAGCCACATCATCCACAACGGGCGTTTGTCACCCCGATAGACAGGAATGAGAAACTCCATGGGCTTGACCAGATGCGGGGCGCTCTTCAGTTGAGTAAAACGTTCGCGAAGCGATTCACCAACGAGATCAAATTCAAAATTTTCCAGGTACCGGATGCCGCCGTGAATGAGCTTGGTGGATTTACTGGATGTGCCGCTGGCAAAATCGTTTTTTTCAATGAGCGCCACTTTCAAACCACGGCCGGCGGCAATGTTGGCAATCGCCGCTCCGTTAATGCCGCCGCCGATGACCAGCAAATCGTAATGGGTTCCAGCGAGACGGTCAATCGAGCGTATCATTTCACAATTGCTTTCTGGATGGCTTCTTGCCACCCGGAATAATGGATTTTGCGTTGACGAGAGTCCATGCCGGGATGAAAAAAATTTTCGGTTGCGTGAAGTCTTTTTAAATCATCCTGACCGTTCCATAGCCCTATCGCAACACCGGCTAAATAGGCGGCTCCTTGCGCGGTCGATTCGATCACTTGTGGGCGGATGATTCGGCAATTAAGCATATCGGCCTGAAATTGCATAAGAAAATTATTTTTGCATGCCCCTCCGTCGACTTTCAAATCGGCAATTTTTGTGCCGTATGTCTTTTGCATGAGATCAAAAACATCCTTTGTCTGATAGGCAATGGATTCGAGCGCGGCGCGGATAATGTGTTTGGT
>CAZEUO010000026.1:0-968 GCA_964515035.1 uncultured Planctomycetales bacterium | reverse complement strand
CAAGGCCTGCGGCATTGACCTGAGATCCCGGCCCAAAATAAACGCCGTTGGTATCGCAGATGCCTTTGATGGCTTTTTCGGTTTCGTTTGATTTTTTTATGACACCTAATTGATCGCGCAACCACTGAATAGCGGCACCGGCAATAAAGACAGACCCTTCCAGCGCAAAAACCGGTTTTCCCTGGTCGTCGCAGGCCAAAGTCGAAAGTAAGCCGTTTTTGGAATATAAAAGCTTGTGTCCCGTGTTGAGAACCATAAAGCAACCGGTTCCGTAAGTATTCTTTATCGTTCCTGGCAAATAACACCCTTGGCCGTAAAGCGCGGCCTGCTGGTCCCCCATGACCGCGGTAATGGGAATCCCGGAGATGAGCCCTGAAGAAACATCGTTGGTTTTACCAAACAGTGTTCCGGAGTTTTGAACCTGCGGAAGGATTTCACGCGGCACGTTTAAAATTTTTAACAATTCCGGGTCAAAATGCCACTTGCGGATATCAAACAAGAGTGTCCGTGAGGCATTGGTAAAATCCGTAATGTGTGATTTACCGCCGGTCAATTTCCAAATAAGCCAACTATCGATTGTTCCAAAAGCAATTTGACCTTTTAAAGCGCGTTTTCGTAATCCCGGGACATTATCTAAAAGCCATTTAATTTTTGTCCCGGAAAAATAGGCGTCGATGACCAGCCCGGTTTTGGTGCGAAAAATTGCCTCTAATTTTCGCGCCCGCAATTTTTCGCACAGGCCGGCGGTCCGGCGGCATTGCCAGACGATGGCGCGATGAACGGGCTTGGACGTTTTTTTATCCCAAAGGACGGTTGTTTCGCGTTGATTGGTAATGCCGATGGCAATGATATCGGTTAGACGGATTTTACTTCTTGCAATCGCCTGTTTAATCACGGAAACACACGAGGCCCAAATTTCTTCGGCATCATGCTCAACCCATCCGGGCTGCGGGAAATGCTGGGTGAAC
>CAZEUO010000025.1:23760-33877 GCA_964515035.1 uncultured Planctomycetales bacterium | reverse complement strand
GCCAGCCGTCCATTTGATTTAAATCGGGACGGTTTTATTATGGCCGAGGGGGCTGGCATCATGATTTTGGAATCCTTGGATCATGCTAAAAAGCGGGGTGCAAAAATTTTAGCGGAGATTGTCGGCTACGGAAGAACCTCGGATGCCTACCATATTACCGCACCCGATGAAAGCGGAAGGGGCGCTGCCCACGCCATGGAACTCGCCATCAAAGATGCCGGACTTAAAATTAACGACATTTCCTACATTAACGCCCACGGAACATCTACAAAACTTAATGACACGGTTGAAAGTCTGGCCATTAAAACTGTTTTTAAGGATATTGCAAAAAAAGTCCCCGTCAGTTCAACGAAATCCATGACCGGGCATCTTTTGGGTGCGGCTGGCGGTGTCGAATTAATTGCCTGCGTTCAAGCCATTCGCGATAGCATCATTCCTCCGACAACCAATTACGAAACACCTGATCCCGACTGTGATTTGGATTACGTCCCCAACACCGCCCGCAAGGCAACCATTCATGTCGCCATGTCCAATTCCCTTGGATTTGGAGGGCACAACGCCACGGTTGTCGTCAAACGATTCCGCGAATAACAACTCTCTTGCATAACGCCTAAACCGATGATATATTATCGTCTTACCTTATCATCCAATCTGTTAACAGGTGTAAAATGAAAAATTATAAGATTGCCGTTATCCCCGGTGACGGAACCGGCCCGGAAGTCGTCCGCGAAGGAATCAAAGTTCTCGAAGCTGCCGCGAGTAAATTTGGATTTAAGTATGAAACCATGCACTATGATTTTGGCGGGGAAAGATACCTGCGAACAGGGGAAACCCTTCCTGATTCCGCAATTACCGAATTTAAAGATTTTAACGCGATTTTTCTCGGAGCCATTGGGCATCCCGGCGTTAAACCCGGCATTTTGGAACAGGGGATTCTTCTCAAACTTCGTTTTAAACTTGACCAGTACATTAACTTGCGCCCGGTGAAACTGTATGACGCGCGTTTTTGTCCGGTTAAAAATAAAAATCCCGAAGACGTCAATTTCACCGTTGTGCGCGAGAACTCCGAAGGCCTTTATAAAGGAATCGGCGAATTTAAAGATAAGGGGACAAAAAACGAAGTCGCTATCCAAATTTCCTATAATACCCGCGCCGGTGTCGAACGCTGCCTCCGTTACGCTTACGAATATACCCGTAAGCACGGCAGAAAAAAAATGCTGACGCTTTGCGGCAAAACAAACGTTTTAACCTTTGCCTGGGATTTGTGGGAACGAACATTTTACGAGGTCGCGAAAGAATATCCGGATATCAAAACCGATTACGCCCACGTCGATGCCACAACCATGTGGTTTGTTAAGAATCCGGAATGGTTTGATGTTATTGTCACAGACAATATGTTTGGCGACATTATTACGGATTTAGGCGCCATGGTTCAAGGCGGAATGGGCATTGCGGCCGGCGGTAATATCAATCCCGAAGGCGTTTCCATGTTTGAACCTATTGGTGGGTCAGCACCAAAGTACACGGGAAAAAATGTTATCAATCCCTTGGCTGCCATTTGCGCTCTTGCAATGCTTTTGCAACAAGTCAGCGAAACCAAAGCCGCAACCGCCATTGAGGCGTCGGTTAAGAAGATTGTTTTAACGAAATTAAAAGATCTGGCCGCCGGAAAAATGGGATATTCGACGGCGGAGGTCGGTGATTTGGTCGTAAAAAATTTATAGTTAAGAAAGAAACATGAAAAAATATAATGTCGCAGTTGTGGGAGTGGGCGCCGTGGGCGAAGAAATGCTTCGCGTGTTACGGCAAAGAAAATTTCCGGTTAACCAGTTAAAAGTATTTGCCCGCAGCAATCGTGAAATTACTGTCGACGGTCAAAAATATCAAGTGGAGTCGCTTACAGAAAATTCCTTTCGAGGAATGGATATCGCATTATTTGCCGGTACCGAGGGTGAAAAAGGTGCTGCCGTTACTTACGCGCCGCACGCCGTTAAAGCCGGTGCCGTCGTCATTGATAACGGAGCGGACTTTCGCATGGACAAAAATGTTCCGTTAGTTGTTCCCGAAGCCAACGCTGCCGATGTTAAAAAGCACAAGGGCATTATCGCAAACCCCAATTGTTCGACAATTCAAATGGTTGTTGCGCTTGCACCTATTCATAAAAAAGCCGGCCTCAAGAGAATCATTGCTGCAACTTATCAGGCCGTTTCCGGAAGCGGACGGGGAGGCATTGTTCAAGCCGAAGAAGAATTCCGAGCTTGGGCCACCAATTCAGACAATAGCGTTGAGCGCCATATGGACCAAAGCGTTGCTTTTAATATTTTTCCCCAAATTGGTAGTTTCAGCGATGACGATTATACAACTGAAGAATGGAAAATGATCAAGGAGACCCACAAAATTTTACATGATTCAAAAATCAAAATTTCCGCGACCACTGTCCGCGTTCCGGTTAAAACCGGACATTCGGAAGCCGTCTATCTCGAAACCAAAAAACCTTTAACAACTGATGCCATCCGGAAACTCTTTGCCAAATCGCCGGGCATCACTGTCATCGACGACCCGAAGAACAAACTCTACCCAATGCCCAAGGATTGCGAGGGCAAGGACGATGTTTTTGTCGGCCGCATCCGCCGGGATCCGTTTGTCAAAAACGCTTTTTGGCTCTGGATTGTCTCCGATAACCTCCGCAAAGGCGCCGCCCTTAACGCGGTTCAGATTGCCGAAGAGCTAATCAAATAGCCTCGCCCCACGCACCCATGCGTACACTCAAGCTAACTTTGGAGTATGACGGGACTCACTTCCGTGGTTGGCAAATTCAAAATTCCAAAGACCGCACCATCCAGGGCGAACTCGTAAAGGCGTGCCAGAAACTATTCGGAAAACCGATTCGAATTATTGGTTCGGGACGAACCGACAGCGGTGTTCATGCGTTGGGACAGGTGGCTCATTTTAAGGTTAACACTACTTTGACTGCGGAAAAAGTTCACCGCGCCTTAAATGCGTTATCGCCGGCCGATATCGGAATTTTAACCGTTGAAGACGCAAAATCCGATTTTCATGCCCGTTATAGCGCAAAAAGTAAAGTTTACCGTTACACGGTATTAAATCGAAAATCTCGCAGTGCATTGCAACGGGATTTTTCGTATTTTTATCCATATCCGCTTAATTTACGTATTATGAAAATGGCGGCTAAGGGCCTCATCGGCCGCCATAATTTCAAATCCTTTCAAGCCACACCGCCGGCCGATGAGGCCCGCAAAAATCCTTTTCGAACCATAACAGCATTAACGATTCGCAAAAGCGGCGATTTTATTATCATTGATTTTGAAGCTAACAGCTTTTTACATAAAATGGTTCGCAACATCGTCGGAACATTACTGGAAATCGGCAGTGAACGATTCCCGAGAAGAAACATTCAAAATATCTTAACGAAAAAGCACCGAAAATTCGCGGGAAGAACCGCACCGGCCAAGGGGCTGTGTTTAGTCAAAGTAAACTATTGACAATTATTTCGAAAATGATATACTTTCAACCTGCGTCTTCAAGTAATTTTTTAAAGAAGGAAATATGCTAAAACGAACCTACATGGCCAAAGCGGAGGATATCAAACGCGCCTGTTACGTGATTGATGCCAAGGATAAAATCCTCGGGCAAATTGCGACAACGGCTGCGGCTATTTTACGAGGAAAGCATAAGGCCATTTTCACGCCCCACGTCGATTGCGGCGATATGGTTGTCATCATCAACGCCAATCAATTCCGTGTTACGGGTAAAAAGATGACGGATAAAACTTACGAACGCTATACCGGTTACCCGTCGGGAAAACGCATTGTCGCCTTACAAGACATGTTACGAAAGCGACCGACCGAAGCAATGAAACTCGCGGTCGAGCGGATGATTCCCACCGGTCCATTAGGTTACCAAATTCGCAAGCGCCTTCGTGTTTACGCGAGCAACAAGCATCCTCACATAGCCCAGAATCCGATCGTGTTGGAGGTTAAATAATTTAATGGTCGAACTCGTAAAATATGGTGCAACCGGACGCCGTAAGACAGCCGTTGCGCGGGTTAATTTAACCCCTGGGACCGGAAAGATTGTGGTTAACAACCGTCCGTTTGAACAATATTTCGCGCGCGAAACAGATCGAATTGCCATTTTAGAACCTTTAAAAATGACTCAAACCCTCAATAAATTTGATATTATTGCAAACGTTGGCGGCGGCGGTTTAACCGGCCAGGCCGGCGCAATGCGCTTAGGTCTGTCCCGGGTTTTGTCTGCTTGTGCTGAAGAAAATCGGCCAACCTTGAAAAAAGCCAATTGCCTTAGGCGTGATCCTAGAATGAAGGAACGCAAGAAACCGGGGCAGAAAGGTGCACGTAAGAAATTCCAATGGGTTAAGCGTTAATTTGTCGTAAGCTTAAAATTTCGAAATAGTTACACACCTATCTCCTCATAAAGCAGTTGACGAGATAGGTTTTTTATTTTAAGATAAATTCTTCTCAAATTAGAAAGGTCGCCATGACAAAGGTCGGAATTGTAGGAATTAGCGGGTATTCAGGAGAATTAGTACTAAAACTACTTCTCAATCACCCTCAAGTTCGCGTTACATATGTCAGCGCAAACAATACGGTAGGGAAAATTGACGATGTTTTGCCTTCGCTCAAAGGGCAAACCACGCTCGAATGTAAAACCTATGATCCGCAAAAAGCTGTCGAACTGTGTGATGCGATATTCTTAGCTGTTCCTCACACAATCGCTCTGCAGATCGCCCCCCAATTACTGAAAGCAAAAAAACGGGTTATTGATTTAAGCGCCGATTACCGCTTGAAGGATCCAAAAGCTTACAAAGCATGGTACGGTAAAGATCATACCGATAGCGAAAATCTTTCCAAAGCCGCTTACGGACTTCCGGAATTATACCGGGAAGAAATTAAATCCGCGCAACTCATTGCCAATCCCGGCTGTTACCCGACAGGAGTCATTTTGGGGCTGGCGCCGATTGTGTCAACCAAAACGAAATTGATTGAATCAATCGTTATTGATGCAAAATCCGGGGTCAGCGGAGCCGGAAAAAAAGCCGTATTGTCGATGATGTTTTCCGAAGTAAATGAAAATTTTAAGGCTTATAAAGTCCTTAAACATCAGCATACACCCGAAATTACCGATCACCTCTCTAAGCTTGCAGGAAAAGCAGTTGATGTGACGTTTGTAACGCATCTTTTACCAATTAACCGAGGAATTTTATCGACCATTTATGTGACGCTTAACGAGGAGATGGCTTACGAAAAAATCTACGACATATTTAAGAAATTTTATAAAACCGAGCAGTTTGTTCGCGTTTTGGAACCTAATGTTCAACCGGAAATCAAAAATGTTGTCGAGACAAATTATTGCGACATCGGCCTGGCAGTTTCTAAAAAAATGCTGGTTATTACCAGCGCTATCGATAATTTAATGAAAGGCGCATCCGGACAAGCGGTTCAAAATTTAAATATCATGTGTGGATACGACGAAGCAACGGGGCTGAAATGAAAATCACCTCTGGCGGCATTACGGCTGCACATGGGTTTAAAGCCAACGGGCTATATTGCGGAATTAAAAAATCCGGAAAACCGGATTTAGCCCTGATTGCAAGCGACAACCCGGCAATCTGCGTTGGTGTTTTTACAAAAAACTCTATTAAGGCCGCACCGTTGATTATCACGCAGGAAAATTTACGCAATAGCCGCGCCCAAGCCATTATTACCAATAGCGGCAACGCGAATTGTTTTACAGGGCAATCGGGTTTATTGCATGCGAAGCGATCAACAGAACTAATTGCAAAACTACTGAAAATTAAGAAGAGTGACGTTTTGGTTGCTTCAACGGGAATTATCGGGCGGCCGCTGCCATTTAAAAAAATTCAGGCGGCCGCCCCCAAGCTTGTTAAAGGCCTAAATCCGAAGAGCAGCTCTAAAGCCGCGCGTGCGATCCTGACAACGGATCTCGCAGCAAAAGAAATTGCGGTACAAATCACGCTTAACGGCAAGATCGTTAAGCTCGGAGGCATCGCCAAAGGTTCGGGAATGATTGCGCCTCATATGGCCACAATGCTTGGCTTTATTACAACCGATGCCGCCATCAGCGCGCCCATGCTTAAAAAAGCATTAAAAATCGCCGTTGACCAGTCGTTTAACAACATCACTATCGACGGCTGCATGAGCACCAACGACATGGTCACCGTTATGGCCAACGGCTTCGCCGGTAATGAAACGATTGCGAAGCCCGGCAAAGATTTTGATGTTTTTTCCAAAGCGCTGAATTTTGTTTGTACCGATCTGGCTAAAAAAATAGTTTGGGACGCCGAAGGCATTACAAAATTTATAACGATAACTGTCACGGGGGCAAAGACCGTATCGCAGGCCAAAACAGCGGCATTGGCCATTGCCAATTCAAATCTGGTCAAAACCGCCGCCTACGGCAGTAATCCCAATTGGGGACGAGTCGCCGCTGCGGTTGGGGCTCTCGGCATCCAAAAAATAACCGAAAAGAATTTAAAAATCAATTTCAGTTCTTTTGCAAAAAAACAAATTGAAATCCGTGTTGACTTAGGGCTAGGACACTCCAAGGCCACCGTTTACACCTCGGATCTCTCTCTCGAATACGTGCGGATCAATGGACGATATAATTAAGAAGGCAAGCGTCCTGGTTGAGGCGCTTCCCTACATTCATAAATTTCGCCGTAAAGTTTTTGTCATCAAATACGGCGGCAGCATCCTTGAGAATAACACGATCCGCAAATACGTTCTCGAAGACATTGTCTTCTTAAGTGATGTTGGCATTCGAACGATTCTTGTCCACGGCGGCGGTCCCAACATCAGCGCGCGATTGAATCAACTCGGCAAAAAGGCCGAATTTCATGAGGGGATCCGCATTACCGATGAACACACACTGGAAATTGTCATCGATGAGTTGGATAAACTCAATAAAAAAATCGTTTCAGAAATTGAGAAACTTAACGGGGATGTGACCGGCCTGAAAGGGCACGAAAACATTGTTCACGTTCAAAAAAAGAAAGCGTCGAAAGATCTGGGTTTTGTCGGCACAATAAATAATGTCGATAAGGACGCAATCGAAACGCACCTGAAAAAAGGGCACATCACCGTCATTTCGCCTTTGGGGATCAGCGTTGAAAAACAAGCGCACAATGTCAACGCCGATGAAGTCGCCAGCGCCATTGCGGTATCGATGAAGGCCGAAAAGCTGGTTGTTTTGACAAACGTTGCCGGGGTCATGCGCAATCCGGCAGACCCGCAATCGTTGATTTCGACTCTAACAATTACAGAGGTTGAAAAGTTGATACAGGATAAGGTTATCCACTCAGGCATGATTCCGAAGGTAAATTCTTGTCTGGAAGCGGTTCATGGCGGCGTCATTAAGTCGCATATTATCGATGCCCGAACTCAACACGCGCTGTTACTCGAAATCTTCACAGACCGCGGTATCGGAACGGAAATTATAAAGTCATGACAAAAAACGAAATCTTTGAAAATTATAACGAATATATTCTTTCGACCTACACGCGCCTGCCGGTGATTTTTATCAAAGGCAAGGGGATGACGCTCATTGATATTGACGGAAAAAAATATTTGGATTTTTTCCCGGGGTGGGGGGTCAGTAACGTCGGATATTGCCACCCGAAAGTGATGTCGGCTGTCCGGGACCAGATCGGAACGCTTATTCATATTCCCAATAATTTGTACCATCCGCACCAGGCAAAACTGGCAAAAGAGATCATTCGCTTGTCATTCCCTGGAAAAGTGTTTTTCTGTAACAGCGGGGCAGAAGGGTGTGAGGCGGCCATTAAATTCGCGCGGGCCTATGGAAAAGGAACGCGAAGCGAAATTATTACATTTGAAAATTCGTTTCACGGCCGCACCCTCGGTGCATTGTCGGCCACGGGACAAAAGAAATATCAGAATGGTTTTTATCCGCTTCTGGAAGGATTTAAAACAATAGCTTTTAATGATATCAACGCGCTTAAGTCGGCCGTAAGCGAAAAAACCGTTGCGATCATGCTGGAATTAATCCAAGGCGAAGGCGGGGTCAATGTCGCCGGTCTCGAGTACGTCAAAGAAATTCGAAAGATTTGCGATGAAAAGAATATTCTGCTCATTTTTGATGAAGTTCAGACGGGTATCGGCCGCCTCGGAGAAATGTTCGGATTTAAACAATACGGGGTCGTGCCCGATTTGATGGTATTAGCCAAATCGCTTGGCGGAGGACTTCCCATCGGCGCGCTTATTGTTAAAAAACAAATTGCCGATACCTTTAAACCGGGAATGCACGCCTCAACGTTTGGCGGAAGCCCGCTGGTATGCAAAGCCGCAATCGGCGTTTTTAAAGCGATTGAAAAGGATAAAATGCTGAAAAATGCCCGTATTATGAGCGACTATATTTTTCAAAAACTAAAAGAACTTAAAAAGCGCGTCTCCTGCATTTCCGATATACGCGGCATAGGGCTGATGTTCGGAATCGAGCTTAATTTTGAAGGTAAAGGTGTCGTGGAAGAGTGCCTGGCCAACGGCCTTATTATTAACTGTACGCACGAACGGGTTTTGCGCTTAATGCCCGCGCTCAATGTCACCAAAAAACAGTCGGATAAAGCGCTGAAAATCATTGAAGCGGCGCTTTTAACCGCCACTACCAAAGGCCATTAAATGAAACGAGATTTACTGACATTGCAAGATTTGTCTGCCGGTGAAATTGAACATATCCTCGACTTAACGGCAATGCTCAAAAAAGATAATACAAAGGCAGCGAATTTTTTGGCCGGGCGGGCCATCGCCTTGGTATTTCAGAAACCATCAAATCGTACGCGTGTCTCTTTTGAAGTCGGCATCTGGCAAATGGGCGGGAAATGTTTCTACTTAGGGCCGGATGAAATTAATTTAGGAAAGCGCGAATCAACATCGGATGCCGCCAAAACGCTTTCGCGTTATTTGGATGCCATCGTCACGCGAACCTTTTTACATCAGGACCTTATCGATTTGGCCAAATACGCGACGGTTCCGGTCATCAACGGCTTGTCGGATTTGGCGCATCCCTGCCAGGCGCTGGCGGATATTTTTACGATCCAGGAAAAGTTTGGGACGCTTAAAGGCCTGAAGTTGGCCTACATTGGTGATGGAAACAACGTTTGTCATTCGCTATTGGAAGGGTGCGCGAAAGTCGGAGTTCATATCAGTATCGCAACGCCCATAAAATACGAACCCGACAAAAAAATTGTTCAGCTGGCCAAAAAAATCGCCGCAAATTCCGGATCAAAAATTGAATTAACCCATTATCCAGCGGATGCTGTCAAAGGCGCACACGCGATTTATACCGATACCTGGGTGAGTATGGGCCAGGAGGCGGATACAAAAAAACGTTTAAAAGATTTTAAAGGCTTTCAAGTCGATGCCAAACTCGCCGCCAAAGCCGACAAAAATTATATTTTTTTACATTGTTTACCCGCGCACCGCGGACAGGAAGTTTCCGCGGACGTCATCGATGGAAAGCATTCGGTAATATTCGATCAGGCGGAAAACCGCATGCACGTTCAAAAGGCCATTTTATTTATGTTACTCGGAGAAAAGAAATGAAAAAAGTTGTTTTAGCATATTCGGGCGGTCTCGACACGTCCTGCGCCATCAAATGGCTCGAAGGCAAAGGCTACGACGTCATTGCTTTTATCGCTGATGTTGGGCAAAATGAAGATTTTGGAAAAATCAAAAAGCGCGCTTTAGGAACCGGCGCATCAAAGGTTTACATCTTGGATCTGAAAAAAGAATTTGTGGAAGACTACGTTTTTGCCGCACTCAAAGCCGGCGCGGTTTATGAAAACAAATATCTTTTGGCGACAGCATTATCACGGCCAATCATCGCTAAATATCAGGTCAAAGTCGCCAATAAAGAAAAGGCAACGGCGATTGCCCACGGCTGTACGGGAAAAGGCAATGACCAGGTCCGCTTTGAATTAACGGCGAAAATTTTAAATCCGAAATTAGAAAGTATCGCGCCGGTGCGTCTTTGGGAATTCAAGACCCGCGAAGAGGAAATCGATTACGCCAAGTCGCGCCGGATTCCGGTCGAGGCC
>CAZEUO010000025.1:10513-23750 GCA_964515035.1 uncultured Planctomycetales bacterium | reverse complement strand
CGATCGATGTGACCAAGAAAAGTCCGTACTCAATCGATAAAAACGTTTACGGTATTTCGATTGAATGCGGCGTTTTGGAAGACCCATGGGTCGAACCACCCGAAGACATTTATCAAATGACAACGAGTCCTCTGAAAGCGCCGAACAAACCGACGTATGTCACAATTGATTTTGAAAAGGGTATACCTAAAAAAGTAAACGGGAAGTCATTAAGTCCGGTTGCGCTGATTTCAAAATTAAACGAACTCGGCGGTAAAAACGGCATTGGCCGTGTGGATATGGTCGAAAATCGTTTGGTCGGGATCAAATCTCGTGAAATTTATGAAGCGCCGGCCGGAACAATTTTGCACATCGCTCATCAGGAACTGGAAGCAATGGTGTTAGATCGTGAAACCGCGCACCACAAATTTAGTTTTTCTCAAAAATACGCGGAAATGATTTATTACGGACTTTGGGAAACACCATTGAAGAAACAACTCGACCAATTCATCAACAAAACCCAGGAAAAGGTCACCGGCACCATTCGTTTGAAGCTTTATAAGGGAAATTGCATCATTGCCGGACGTAAATCACCCTATTCGCTTTATAAAGAAGAATTGGCAACCTACGGTAAAAAAGACGTTTTTGATCAAAAGCTTTCTGAAGGATTCATTAAAATTTTTGGAATGCCTTATTAAATGACGACATGACTTACGGAGCCGCAGGCGACGTAAGTCATTCGTCGGAATTTATCCCGCACATTTGCTTTAGCAAATGCGTGCGGGACCAAGAGAGGCGGCTATGAGCAAAAAACTATGGGGCGGGCGATTTAACAAAAAAACAAATCCTCTTGTCGAGGAGTTTACAAAATCGATTCAATTCGACTATAAACTTGCCGAAGATGACTGTATCGGATCGATCCTCCATGTCGGTATTTTAAACAAGGCAGGATATCTTTCAAACGACGAAGCCATCACACTTAAAAAAGCCCTCTACGATATTTACCGTGAAATTGAGGATGGTAAATTTCAATTTGATAAAGCTGCCGAAGACATTCATTCGAATATTCAAAACGTCCTTCAGGAAAAAGTCGGGGATTTGGTATTAAAGCTTCAAACCGCCCGGTCGCGCAACGATCAGGTTGTCTTCGCGACAAAAGTTTACAGCGAAGTGGAACTGATTAAGATTAAAAGTGAACTGGAAACTTTGATCTCGGCCATTTCAACACTTGCAAATAAGAATAAAGTGCTAATTATTCCCGGCTTTACGCATTTGCAGCACGCGCAACCGGTTTATTTAAAGGATTACTTAAATGCCTATGTTGAAATGCTGAAACGCGATATTAAACGCGTTGAATTTATTGCCAATAATATCATTGTCACAATGGGCGCCGGTTCATTGGCGGGGACGCCAATCGATGCCGACAAATACGCAAAAAATACGACTGAACTTATTAAAGGCTTGGGCGGAAAATCCGTTAATTTGCAGCCGACAAAAAATTCACTGGATGTCGTCAGCGACCGGGATTTTGTTATTGAAATCATCAGTGCCTTGTCGATTGTTGCCATGCATTTATCGCGTTTAGCCGAAGACTTTATCATTTGGTCGACAAAAGAGTTTGATTTTATCGAGATCGATGAAAGTTTTTGTACCGGAAGCTCGCTCATGCCGCAAAAGAAAAACCTCGACACCTTAGAACTCATTCGCGGATATGCCGGACGGCTTTTTGGAAATTTGGTCAGCGTCTTGACCATGATGAAGGGACTTCCGCTAACTTACAATCGCGACATGCAGCTCGATAAAGAGCCGCTTTTTAATTCGCTGGAAGTTGTTTCATATGAATTGAAAATCTTAACCGGTATCATGCAAACGCTTAAGTTTAATGAAGCAAAAATTAAAGAACACCTCAAAGATGAGTCGCTTTACGCAACCGATTTGGTGTATTACCTTGTCGATAAGAAAGTAGCTTTCAAAGATGCGCATACAACGATCGGAAAGTTAATCAGTTACTCGCTTGAAAAGAATAAAGAAATCAAATCAATGTCAGAGAGCGAACTAAAGAAATTTAGCCCGAAGCTAATAAAGAAAGAATTTGTTAAGCTTTTCGACCCGAAAATATCGGTCGAATCAAAAAAATCCATAAAGAGATAACATGCACGATTTTCATTTTAAAAATAACGAAATGTTTTGTGAATCCGTACGCGTCAGGGATGTGGCGAAATCGGTGGGAACACCGTTTTACCTTTACAGCCACAACACCATCGTTGACCATTTCACCAAAATCCAAAAGGCCTTCGCGCCGGTCGAGCCCTTGATTTGCTTTGCCATGAAGGCCAACGATAATCTTTCGGTCGTAAGATCGCTATTAAACGAAGGGGCGGGGCTGGATATTGTTTCCGGTGGCGAGCTGCGAAAAGCATTGCTTTTGAAAGCGAACCCTAAAAAAATCGTCTTCGCCTCGGTCGGGAAGACCGAAGACGAAATCACTTCCGCGATGCACGCGGGAATATTGCTTTTTAATATCGAATCCGAACCGGAATTAGCCGAAATCAACCGCATCGCAAAAAAACTTAGGATTAAAGTTCAGGCAGCGCTACGCATCAACCCGGATGTTGCCGCGGCGACACACGAATGGATTACAACTGGTACATTAAAAAAGAAATTTGGCATTGATTTACGTTCGGCGCGCAGGATTTTTAAATCGCGCCACAAATACATGAACGTCAGATTAAACGGCTTGCACTATCATATCGGCTCACAGATCACAACCGGCAAACCGTTCATTAATGCGACCAAAAAAGTTATTGAATTCCTAAACATTTTACGCCAAGATGGTATCACTTTAGAATACCTCGACATCGGCGGAGGAATGGGGATTATTTATAAAGATGAACACCCCCAAACCGCCCAAGTCTATGCTGATCTTATTTTGCCGTTCTTGGTTAAAACGGGTTTGAAAATTATTATGGAGCCCGGAAGGTTCATTGTGGGCAACGCCGGTATTTTTGTTACAAAAGTTTTATATTTAAAAGATAACGGCTACAAAAATTTTATCATTGTCGATGGCGGCATGAACGATTTGATCCGGCCATCGTTGTATCACGCGTACCACACGATTGTTCCGGTTGTCACAAAAAAGCGCGGCAAGATTACGGCTGATGTCGTTGGGCCGGTGTGTGAAAGCGGCGACTTTTTTGCCAAAGACCGCACCTTACCAAAAGTTTCAAGCAACGAACTTTTGGCGGTGATGAGCGCCGGCGCCTACGGATTTACCATGTCGAGCAATTACAACGCCCGCTGCCGTGTTCCTGAAGTGCTGGTTCACGGAAATAAATTTGACGTTGTGCGTAAAAGAGAAACGTTTGAAGATCTTATAAAAGGGGAAAATATACCAAAATTTTTACGTTAACGTGAAAAAACTTTTTTGTCTTTTAATCAGCTTGAGTCTTATTAGCAGCGTAAGCAATAACATTTATGCGGCGGATAGAGTTTTTTACATTAATACTATTAAGATCAAAAAAGTTATTTTACCGTTACGAAATCAAAAAGATGCTATCAACTTCGCATTAAATACTGAAGCAATTGCAAAAGAAATAAGCGAAACTGGTAAATGGTGGATATCCGCCGAACGTTTTGATCCTGTGAACTTTGAAAATGAGTGGGTCATCGTTATTGGCAATGGCAACGGGGAATGCAATAGTCCTTACCAATGTTTCATGCGTTTTAAGAGTGACGGGACAATTACTTCCCACTTAAAATGTTCTTCCGGATGGAATTGTCAGTAGAGAACTGAATTATGAGAAAAATTAAATTTACAAAAATGGCAGGGGCGGGAAACGGGTTTGTGGTTGTCGAAAACCCTTCCGGAAGCTTAAAAGACCTTGTCATCAATATTTGTTCGCCAAAAACCGGGTTAGGGACCGACGGGCTTTTGATTCTGGATAAATCAAAAAAAGCTGATTACCGCATGCGCATTTTAAATGCCGACGGTTCGGAGGCGGAGATGTGCGGCAACGGCGCGCGCTGTATTGCCGCCTATATCGCCAGCGAAAAGAAACCGAAGAAAAAAAGGTTTGCCATTGAAACGCTCGCCGGCATTGTCATGGCCGAAGCCAAAGGGGAAATTGCCAACATCCGTTTAAGCGACCCGAAAGATTTTAAACCGAACGTCTCTATTTCGATCAATAACCGCCGTTTAAAACTTGACTATATCGACACCGGCGTTCCGCATGCGATTGTTTTTGTTGACGGAATTGAAAAAATTGATGTTGAAACAATCGGCAGCGCCATTCGTTATCATGAAAAATTTACCCCGCGCGGCACCAATGCAAATTTTGTCGAACAAATCGACAAAAATTTTATTAGTGTACGCACGTATGAGCGCGGCGTCGAAGGTGAAACTTTAGCCTGCGGTACCGGAAGTGTCGCCTCGGCCATCATTGCGTTTTTGAAAGCCAATCCGAATGTGAAAAGTAAAGACCGAGTAGAGATGAAAGTGAAAACGTTAAGCACGGAAGTCTTAACCGTGTCGTTTAAACTGAACAATTACGAAGTGTCTGATGTTTGGCTAAAAGGAAGTGCCAAATTTATTGCGAAAGGCGAATACTATGTTTAAAGGCTCCATTGTTGCCATCGTAACACCTTTTAAAGAAGACCGGGTTGATGAGAAGACTCTAAAGGATCTGGTCGAATTTCAAATTAAAAATGGAACAAACGGCATTGTTCCTTGCGGCACAACCGGCGAGTCGCCTACATTGTCTACCGCTGAACACGAACGCGTAATTGAAATCTGTATCACCGCCGCCAAAAAAAGAGTCCCCATTATCGCCGGCACAGGATCTAACTCAACGGCTGAGGCCGTTTCGTTGACCGAACATGCGGAAAAAGCCGGCGCTAACGCGGCTCTCATCGTTTGCCCCTATTACAACAAGCCGAGCCAAAAGGGCATCTATCTTCATTTTAAAGCGATCGCCGAAAGCGTTGCCATCCCGATTATTATCTATAACATTCCCGGCCGCACCGGGCGCAATATCGAACCTGACACAATCGCCAAACTTGCCAAAGATTTTAAAAATATTGTCGGTGTCAAAGAGGCCTCAGGACAATTAGAGCAGATGCAAACGATCAAACGACTTTGCCCCAAAAAATTTGCGCTGCTCTCCGGTGATGATGCGCTGACACTACCGGTTTTACAAATAGGTGGAGTAGGCGTTATTTCGGTTGCCGCCAACATTATTCCGCGTGACGTCTCCGATTTGATTAAAATGTTCGAAAGCGGCAATGTGGCTAAAGCTGAACAACTGCACAACAAAATGTTACCTTTAGTTAACGCATTGTTTATTGATACAAATCCCATTCCGGTTAAAATCGCCATGGGAATATTAAAAATGTGTTCTCCGCAGCTACGACTGCCCTTATGCGAAATGTCGGATGAGAACCTAGCGAAGCTAAAAAGCGCACTAAAAAACTATGGATTGTTACGAAAATAGTCACAAAGTCACCAAGTCACAACGTCACCCCGGCCCGCCAATCGACAAGAGCCGGGGCGGGCACGTAAAAGCTTTTCGACCTGTGACCTTGTGTCTTGAGACCTGGTGACCAATAAAGGAAATTTCATTTTAATATGATCAAACTAGCGATAAGCGGTTCACAAGGACGAATGGGAACGCGCATCCATGAATTAGCGAAAAGTGACAAAGCGCTGAAAGCCACCGTTCTTCTCGAACACAAAGACCATCAATCTGTCGGCAAGGTCGTTGATGGAATCAAAGTTACCTTTGATCCTCAAACCATTAAAGGTGCCGATGTGCTGATTGAATTCACCAGCCCCGATGCCACGATCATCCATTTGCAAGAATGCGTGAAGCAAAAAGTTAAAATGGTTATTGGCACAACCGGATTGACTGCCGAACAGGTTCAAATCATCAAAGACGCCTCAAAAACTATTCCGATTGTGTTTTCATCGAATATGTCGGTAGGGGTGAATATTTTGTTTAGCTTGGCCAAAACCCTGGCGCAAAAAACCGCCGGCGCTTACACCGTAAAAATTGTTGAAGCTCATCATATTCATAAAAAAGACGCGCCGTCGGGAACAGCCAAAACTTTAGCTCAAGTCATTGAAACCGCTTCGGGCAAAAAGGTCGCCGATATCAAATCGATTCGTGAAGGGGAAATCATCGGTGATCATGAAGCCACTTTTGAAAGCGATGTTGATGTATTAAAAATCAGCCACAGCGCCAAAACCCGCGACATCTTCGCCAAAGGCGCTCTCGTTGCCGCCAAATTCCTCGCTAATAAAAAATCCGGCTTGTACGACATGCAAGACGTGCTAGGGTTAAAGTAATGGAAATTAAAATTATAAAAAGTAAGATAAGTTCCGACGCCCTTAAACAACTTGCGCAGGACGGCTACGGCGATATGATTAAAGGCGTTGCGGATATTAAGCGCAAGGTGATCGCGTTAGGCGGTGAACTTCATGCTGACGCGGAGGCCGTTTTGCTTGGTGACGGTTCCGCTTCCAATGATTTGTGGGGCTTTAATTTTTATCCTTTTAAGTCAAAAGACGATTGCGTTGAATTTACCGCGCTGATCAATATTAAACCCGCCTTAGGAAGCCGTTCAATGGAAGTGAAAGATGTAAAAATTCAAAACCAGATTCAATCCGTTATCAGACTTTTTGTTGAGAGTCATTAATGGATTCATTACAGTGGAATAAGTTACCCTTAACAGAGCAATTAAGCCATGTCGGTGCAGAAATTCACCGCGCCGGGCATTGGGAGAAAAAAAACGATAAGGCAAGCCGAAAGAAAGCTCTTGAACGAGCCATTGACCTTATGGATTCGATTTTAAATCGCACCCATTTGCCTCACAGGACAAGAGAGATTGCGCGCTTAAGAGAAGTTGTCTGTGACTGCTACACGGATAGAAGTAAAAACGACGTTTCGCTGCCTATGCTGGATAATTATTTTCTAACACTCGCTATTTATGCAAGAAATCAAAAGCATCATGCATAATACCAAAGGTGCGCTTGTCGCCGCCAAATTCCTCGCTGGCAAAAAATCTGGCCTATACGACATGCAAGACGTCCTCGGACTTTAATAATCAAGGAGATTAGTTGAATGGGAATTGAATTTTCAGAGAGACTGCAACAGCTCCCACCATACCTTTTTGTTGAAATAGATAAAGCTAAAAGGGCGGCGATTGCGGAAGGACGAGACGTCATTAATCTGGGTGTTGGTGATCCGGATCAGGCGACTCATCCGCATATCATTGAAGCCATGAAAAAAGCCCTCGATGACGGCAACAACCATCATTATGCTTTTGATGCTGGCCTACCGGCGCTGCGAAAAGAAATCGGCGTTTGGTTTAAGAACCGCTTTAATGTTGATTTAAATTCGGATAACGAAATCTATCCTTTGGTTGGATCAAAAGAGGGGCTCGCGCATTTGCCGCTTGGGATTATCAACCCGAAAGATAAAGTTTTATTAACCGATCCGGCTTATCCGGCGTATCGGCCAACCATTCAATTTGCCGGTGGAAAGATTGTCAATATTGCGCTCAAAGCCGGAAACAATTTTCTTCCTGATGTTAATAAAATTGAGGCCGCCAAAGACGTCAAAGCTATTGTCATCAATTTTCCGAACAATCCGACCGCCACAACCGCAACCAAAGAATTTTATACGGACCTGGTTCGCATTTGCCGGGGAAAAAATATCATCATTATTTCGGACATGGCGTATTCGGAAGTTTATTTTGACGGGCAAAAGCCAATCAGTATTTTGGAAATCGATGGAGCCAAAGATATTGCAATTGAATTTCATTCGTTTTCCAAAACGTATTACATGACCGGCTGGCGCATCGGCTGGGCGTGCGGAAATCCGACCTTGATTGCCGCCTTGGGTAAAGTGAAAACCAATTATGATTCAGGGATTTTTCAAGCGATTCAAGTCGCCGCGATTGCCGCGCTCAAAACCGACCCGCAAACAATTGAAGACATGAGAACGGTTTATCAAACCCGCCGGGATTTCTTTATTAACGGGCTTCGTTCGATTGGCTGGAAGATCACGCCGCCCAAAGCCACGTTTTATGTTTGGGCAAAAATTCCAAAAAGTTTTTCAAGTTCGATGGAAACGGCTAAGGTATTTTTAGAAAAGGGTGATATTGTCGCCACTCCCGGAAATGGTTTTGGCGAAGCCGGGGAAGGGTATATTCGCATGACTTTGACTGTTTCCCAGGATAGATTGAATCAGGCCGTCGAGAGGCTGAAGAAGGTTTTATAGTGGTTACAGTTTATTTAGGGTTAGGCTCCAACTTAGGAAATCGTGCCCTTTATATTAAAAAAGCGGTTCAGCGCCTTCGCGAAAACCGTATTGCCATCACTAAATTATCGACCGTCATTGAAACTGATCCGGTTGGCGGCCCCAAGCAGGGGAAGTATTTAAACGCCGCCCTCAAAGCTAAAACAAACCTTTCACCTCAAAATCTTTTAAAAACTTTAAAGTCCATTGAAAAAGAATTAGGCCGAAAGCGCGGAATCCGTTACGGCCCGCGGACAATCGATATTGATATTCTTCTTTATAGCCGTAAAACTGTTAACGCACCAAAACTAACCATTCCGCACCCGCGCATGATCATGAGGGATTTTGTGATGATCCCTTTAAATGAAATTGCGCCATCCATTACCAAGAAACTCGGCTATGAATATCATAAAAATCGTCACGGCCATGCACAATGCTTCCGCTATTTTGCGGAGGAAGCACAAAACGATCGGCTTCGTCCCAACCATGGGCTTTCTCCATAAAGGCCACGCCGCGCTTTTACGCGCATCAAAAAAACAAAATGACATTTCAGTATTAAGCATCTTTGTTAACCCCACACAATTCGGCCCCAACGAAGATTTTTCCAAATACCCTCGAGATTTAAAACATGACGAAAGCCTTGCAAGAAGAGAACAAGTTGATATAATCTTTTATCCGTCGGTCGACGAAATGTACCCGAAAGGGTACGCAACCGTCGTCAAGGTTGGTGGCATGTCAGAAGTTTTATGCGGAAAATTCCGGCCTAATCATTTTAAAGGCGTTGCAACCGTTGTTTCAAAATTATTAAACATCGTTCAACCGCACACGCTTTATTTAGGGCAAAAGGATGCTCAGCAGGCGATTATCCTAACCAACATGGTCAACGATCTGAATTTACCCGTCAACGTGAAAATCCTTCCAACTGTCCGTGAAAAAGACGGATTAGCCATGAGCTCACGTAACACCTATTTGAATTCCGAAGAACGCACCAAGGCAACGGTCATCTACCGCTCGCTCACGCAAGCCAAACAAATGATTAAGCAAGGCGAGCGCAATTCTTCAGCAATCAGCGAGTTTATCCGTAAACAAATTACCAATTCCTTTCCGGCAAAAATTGATTATGTCGAATGTGTCGACTCTAAAACGCTCATGCCCGCCGAAACCCTTAAAGGGCATATTTTAATCGCGCTGGCCGCCTGGTTTGGAAAGACCCGCCTCATCGACAATGTTATGGTAAAAATTTCATGATTTCCCGACGGAAAAAACTGCGCATCGGTATTGTCGGCTGCGGGGCGATCGGCTCACGCATTGCCCGCAGCGTCGTCACGGAATTAAAAAAAGATTGTACATTAAATGGCCTTTATGATATAGATGTTGAGAAAGCCCGACGGTTATCCGACGAAGTTTCAGTTAAAAATATCGTTACACCGTCGTTGAAACAGTTAATCAAGCGCTGCGATTTTGTTATTGAAGCCGTTAAGTCGAAAGAGACCAAAGACATTGTCAGGCAAGTCATACAGGCCAAGAAAAGCGTACTCGCGATGAGTGTCGGAAAACTTTTAAACGCCCAGGATATTTTTAAACTCGCCGAAAAAAATCGTTCTTCTGTTCTTCTACCCTCCGGGGCCATCAGCGGATTGGACGCCATCAAGGCCGCCAGCATGGCCGGAATCACGAGTATTACCCTCACCACCCGTAAACCGCCTTCCGGATTTTCTGAAAATACCCACATCCAAAAAAAAGGACTCAACTTAGACCGTATCAAATCCGAAACCGTCATTTTTGACGGCGATGTCGATACGGCTGTCGAACTTTTCCCGGAAAATATTAACGTCGCCGCCACCATCGCACTCGCCAGCGGCGCAAAAAATAAAATGCGCGTGCGGATTATCACGGCGCCGGATTTTAAACGCAACTCCCACGAAATTGATTGTATCGGAGAGGCCGGGCGCATGGTTTCGCGCACGGAAAATGTCGTCTGTCCGGATAACCCCAAAACCAGTTATCTGGCGGTCCTTTCGGCCATTCAGACATTGAAACAATTTTTTAACGCGGTAAAAATCGGAACATAATTTAAGGAAGGGGGTGAATAGAAATGGCTCAAAAAGTCGCTAAGGTCGGAGTTAAGAAAGAAAAAGGGTATCTTTATTTCGTCGACAAGAAAGGTGATGTTTCCTGTGCTAAGATGGCCCGCGGCAGCAAAAAAGGCGGATCGCCTAAGAAGGTTGCCAAGGTCGGAATCAAGAAGCAGTCAGGTTTCCTTTATTTCATCGACAAAAGTGGTGATATCTCCTGCGCCAAGATGGTTCAAGGCGGAAAGAGAAAAAAGAAACGATAACGTTTTACCCCAAAATAACCCCTGATGCGGCACCTTAAGTGCCGTCGCAGGGGTTATTTTGGACATGCGTTTTAAACACCAATTCAACTCGCCAGATCACATGCCATGCAAAATAACAGTATTGTTATCCGCGGTGCCAAAGAGCACAATTTAAAAAACATTGACCTCACCATTCCGCGCAATGCCTTTGTCGTTGTCACCGGATTAAGCGGCTCGGGAAAATCGTCACTGGCCTTCGATACGATCTACGCCGAGGGACAGCGCCGCTATGTCGAGAGCCTTTCGGCCTATGCCCGGCAATTTTTGGAGCAATTGCAAAAGCCCGACATCGAATACATTGAAGGGCTTTCCCCAACCATTTCCATCGAACAAAAAACTACCAGCCGCAACCCGCGTTCGACCGTCGCCACCCAAACAGAAATTTATGATTACCTGCGGCTTCTTTTCGCCCGTGTTGGAACGCCATTTTGTTATAACTGCGGAAAAAAAATCGAACGCCAAACCGCCCAAGAAATCACCGAACAAATCCTGCAAAATGAAGAGGGGATTGCGATTAACATTCTCGCACCTTTGGTTCAAGGGCGAAAAGGCGAATACCGCAACATCCAAGACCAAGTCACCAAGGCCGGATTTGTGCGGCTTCGCGTTGACGAAAAGATTTATGAATCAACCGACAAAATCAAGTTGGATAAATTTAAAATCCACCATATCGAGGTCGTCGTTGACCGCTTGACGATTAAACCCGGCATCAAAAAACGCCTCAATGATTCCATCGAAACAGCGTTAAAAGTCGGCAACGGCATCGTCATCATTGATTTCAACAAGAAACATCCCGATAAACTTTTTAGCGAACGCTACGCCTGCAGTGAATGCGGAACAAGTCTGTCAGAAATTGAACCGCGTATTTTTTCATTTAACTCTCCTTACGGTGCATGCCCGAAATGTAACGGCCTGGGAACAAAAATGGAAATCGATCCGGAACTTCTCGTTCCTGATCCGTCAAAGCCCTGGATCAACGCCGTCGCGCCTTGGTCACACGGCCGCCGCGGCTTCATGATGTATTACCGGGCGGTGCTGCGTGAAGTGGCCCATCTTTACCGCATCAATGTTGAAACGTCGTTTCGCGATCTAAACAAAAAAAATCGTACCCTTATTTTAAATGGTTCCGGTGATGAAATCTGGGGAAGGCAGTTCGAAGGCGTTACAGGTTACTTAGAGCGCCTTTTTCTGCAAACCGATAACGATTGGCTCAAGGATGAAATTTCAAAATTTATGTCGGTTTTGCCGTGTCCCGGATGTAAGGGGACGCGCTTAAAAAAAGAATCGCTCGCGATTAAGATTGCTGACCAAAATATTTCTCAAGTCTCAACACTTTCCATTAAAGCGGCTAAACAATTTTTTGCTGGACTTAATCTTTCCAAAGACAAAAAAATAATCAGCGAACAAATTTTGAAAGAAATTATCCGCCGCTTGGATTTCTGTATCAACGTCGGGCTCGAATACCTCACATTGGACCGCAAAAGCGCGACACTGTCCGGTGGGGAAGCCGAACGCATTCGATTGGCCACTCAAGTCGGCTCCGGACTTGTTGGCGTTATTTACATTCTCGACGAACCTTCCATCGGGCTTCATCAAAAAGATAACGATATGCTTCTTAATACCCTAAAGTCGTTAAAAAATATCGGAAATACGCTCATTGTCGTTGAACATGATGAAGCCACCATCCGGGCCGCAGACTACGTCATCGACCTTGGGCCCGGCGCAGGGGAATTCGGCGGCGAAATCGTTTATGCGGGTAATGTTGAAGGATTATTAAAATCCAAAAAATCATTAACCGGCCAATACCTGCGCGGTGAATTAAAAATTCCGACGCCCGCAAAACGGCGCGAAATCATTAATACTCAATTCTTAAAACTTTCCGGCGCCAACGAGCACAATTTAAAGAACATTAACGTTTCGATTCCCCTGGGCACATTTGTCTGTATCACCGGCGTTTCCGGTTCGGGAAAATCGACGCTGGTCGACGATATTCTTTATAAGGCCATTTCCCAAAGGCTTTATAATTCCAAAGAAAAACCCGGTGCCCATAAAAAGCTCGAGGGTATCGAACATATCGATAAAATCATTGTCGTTGACCAATCTCCGATCGGACGCACGCCGCGTTCCAACCCGGCTACGTATACCGGAGTTTTTAGCTATGTTCGCGATATTTTCTGCCAGTTACCGGAATCCAAGATGCGTGGTTACAAGCCCGGCCGCTTCAGCTTTAACGTTAAAGGCGGCCGGTGCGAGGCCTGCGGGGGAGACGGAATCAAAAAAATCGAAATGCATTTTCTGCCCGATGTTTATGTCGAATGTGAAGTTTGCAAAGGACAGCGCTTTACCGAGCAAACGCTGGAAATCCGGTTTAAGGGAAAAAATATTTGCGAAGTCTTAAATATGTCGGTTGTTGAGGCCATCGATATTTTTGAAAATATTCCGCGCATAAAAACTATTTTACAAACCCTTTTGGATGTCGGTTTGGGTTACATTAAACTCGGCCAATCGGCTTTGACCCTTTCTGGTGGGGAGGCTCAACGGGTGAAACTCTCTTTGGAACTGGCCAAGCGTTCCACAGGGAAGA
>CAZEUO010000025.1:7888-10503 GCA_964515035.1 uncultured Planctomycetales bacterium | reverse complement strand
GGTGAAGCCCAACGAGTTAAACTTGCCAGTGAACTATGTAAATTCGCAACCGGCAAAACCCTTTATATTCTTGATGAACCAACAACCGGCCTTCATTTTGCCGATGTCGAAAAACTTTTAAGCGTTCTCCAACGGCTTGTAGATAAAGGAAACACGGTTTTAGTCATTGAACACAATTTGGAAGTCATTAAAAACGCGGATTACATCGTGGATTTAGGGCCGGATGGCGGCGATAAGGGGGGGGAAGTTGTTTTTAGCGGCCCTCCGGAGAAAATTATTAAAGACCAAGCATCCTACACCGGCAAGTACCTTAGAGATTTCCTGTCAGACCGCTCGAAAAACCCTATACGCGTATCCGCTAAATTTGAAAAAAGCCTTTCGAGTGTTATAATACAACTATGAAATTTCATAAAAGCGCCAATGTGATTGTTCTCATCGCTTCACTCGTTATCGTTGGGTCGCCAATTTCCTCCTCCTGGTCCGCCGAAGATGAAAACGAATTATTCCTCGTTGCCCAAAAGGCTTTTGATGACGGATTTTATGACGTCGCGACGCGATATATCGAACAATACCTTGAAAAATTTCCGCAAGCCGCCAAACGAACCCAGGCCAACATTCTGCTCGGCCAGTGTTATTTTTTAAAAACACAATATCTGAAGGCCTTTGATATCTTCCAAGGCCTTCTTTCGAACGCGGAATTCAAAGATATTACCCTCTACTGGCTGGGAGAAACTTATCTGAAGGGCTCGGATTACATTCAGGCCGAAAACCAATACCGCCAGCTCATTGATCTTTTTCCAAACTCGGTTTATGCCCCGCAGGCTCTTTACTCGCTGGGATGGGCTCTGTTTGACCAGAAAAAATACGAAGAGGCAAAAAATATTTTCAAAGATTTTATAGCAAAATACCCAGATCATGAAGTTGTCGAAGACAGTTTTTTTAAAATGGTCGAATGCGATTATCATTTACGCGACTACCCGTCAACCATTGATGGCCTGCAAAAATACCTGACGACCTTTCCGCAGTCCACCCGCCAGGATCAGGTTTATTTTTACATCGCCGAATCCTATTACTATTCGGATGACTTTCAGAAGGCGATTGAGTTTTACACAAAGGCCTTAGAAACATCGCAAGACGGTAAAATTTTGTTATCCTCAAAAATCAGCACGGGGTGGTGTCATTTCAAATTAAAAGACCTGACAAGTTCGTTGCAGTCGTTTGAGGAAGCCCAAAAGTTTGCCCAGGAAAAAGGCCTTCCCACCGATGACGTTGATTTAGGGTTAGCCAGCCTTTTTTTTGAAACGGAAGACTTCCAAAGGGCCCTGGAGGCCTACGACCACCTTCTGGCCACAGCACCCAACAGCCCGCGAGTCCTTGAGACCTACATCGGCAAGGCCAATACCCTCTACGTTTTGAAAAATTATGCGGAAGCCATTAACATGTATCAATTCATTATCGATCACTACGCCCAAGATCCGAGTCAAAGCGAAAATGTCGAAAACGCCTTTTTCGGCCTGGCGTGGACTTATCTTAAAAATAATGACATCGAAAAATCCATTGCCACATTTCAGGACGTCGTTGCCCGAACCACCAACCAGGATGCAAAGGTCAGCGCCCTTAGCCAAATTGGAGATGCCTATCAGGATTTAGGCGAGTTGGATAAGGCGCTCGAAACCTACGATAAAATCCTCAAGGATTATCCCAATAGCATTTTTGCCGACTACATTCAGTATCGCCAGGCCATTGCATTTTTAAAGCAAAATAAACTCGATAGTGCCGCCATGTCTTTCCAGGCGCTTTTAAATAATTTTCCAACCAGTAAATATTTGTCCGACACAAAATACTACTTGGGGTTAGCCTATTTTAAAAAGGGGGATTGGGCGGGCGCCAAAGAGCATCTCTCCAGCTTTCTTCAATATGTTTCACCCAACAGTGAATTCCAATCCGACGCTTTGTATACCCTGGGGCTTGCCCTCTTTAACCTTCAAGATTATTCCGAAGCCACAAAGGCCTTCACAAAAATTATCAAAAACTTTCCCGATCAACCAACGCTTGTCAGCAACTGCGAGGTCAACATCGCTAAGTGCATGTTCTATCTTGAAGACCCCAAAGAAGCGGCCAAGAAATTTAAAATCATTGCCTACAAATACCCTCGATCCGAGGCCGAGCAAGAATCGTTGTTGTGGCTGGGGGATTTTTATCTGGGCGCGTCCGATTACGAAAACGCTACTACCTACTACCAGCAATTTATCGAATACTTTCCCGGAAGCGACAAGATTGCCCTCGCTCATTTTGGCCTCGGCCAATCCTTTCAAGCAAAAGGAACTTTGGACCAAGCGGTCAGTGAATACAAAATGATCAGCGAGATCCCCGACGGGGAACTGTACGCTAAGGCGCGTTTGTCGATTGCAGACATTTTTTCAAAGGACGCCAATCCGGATAGCGCCATTGAATCGTACCGAAAAATTACGGTCAATTCGCCTGAATTTTCCCGTGATGCCTATTTAAAAATAGCCGATACTTACAAAGAAAATCAAGACTATCAAAACGCCCTTGAGGCTTTTCAACAAGCGATTGAGGCACAGGGGGGTTTAAGTAAAATCAGTAACGCCGAA
>CAZEUO010000025.1:0-7878 GCA_964515035.1 uncultured Planctomycetales bacterium | reverse complement strand
ATCCAATTTGCCATTGCGGATCTTTATGAAACGTTAAATAACGGTAAAGAGGCCACGGATGCCTTCTTTAGAATTCCCTATCTTTACCCTAAGGAATCTCGTTGGGTTGTTAAAAGCTATTTGAGGCTAGGCCGGATTTTTGAAAAGTCCGAAGATTGGGAAAACGCCAAACTTGCCTACAGCAAGATTCTTGAATTTACCGTTGATGAGGTTAAATTTGCGCAGGAACGCCTGGATTGGATCAATAGCAACGCCAAAGACGTCTCAACTTATGGAACGCGGTGACATAAGTTGATGACGGATTTGGCCCCGCCTCTTGCATTCTGCAAGAATGCGGCGGGGTTAATTCGTGCAGTCACTTACGTCGCTTTCGCTCCATAAGTGACGCACTCATTAAGGAGAATAACATGAGCCTTTGGGAAATCAGCGCATGGAGATGGTTTTTGGCAGGAGGGCCAGTCATGTGGCCGATATTGTTGTGTTCCATTTTTGCGGTTTCCATTGTTATCGAAAAACTGATGTATTTTGCCGCGATCACAACCGACACCCAGCAATTAAAGCAAACCCTCTTTGATTTGGTCAAGGCCAACAATATCAAAGAAGCCATTGCCCTATGCGAAAGTAACCATTCCCCTTTGGCTAAAATCTTAAAATCCGGAATTGTGAAGTTCGGATCTTCCCGAGAAGAAATTAAAGAATCCATGGAAGAGGTCAGTTTATTTGAAATTCCAAAACTGGAAAAAAAGTTAAGTGCGCTTGCCACCATCGCCCACATGAGTCCATTGTTGGGGTTGCTGGGTACCGTTACCGGTATTGCGGGAAGTTTTTATTCAATTCAAATACAGTCCAATGCCATGAACCCCTTAACACTTGCCGGTTTAGCCGGCGGAGTATGGGAGGCGTTAATAACAACCGCCGCTGGATTATTGGTGGCCATCCCGGCGTTTGTCTCTTACAACTACCTGGTCAACCGCGTTAATACTTTTGTTTTGGAAATGGAACGCGGCGCAACGGAACTTGTCAATCTACTGTCGCAAATTTCGGAAATGAAAGGGACCAAGCGGGGAGGATTAAAAGTTGAGGTTTAAGCGCCATGCCACACTCGAATATGGTTTAACGGCAATGGATATTGCCCCATTTATCAGTATTGCATTTCTTCTTTTGTTCTTCTTCATGGTCACGTCACTATTTGCCATAGCCATCGGTATCAAGGTTCAATTACCCAAAGCCATCACCAGCGATTCGATCAAGGAAGAAAATATTATCCTGACAATCACCAGCGAGAACGTAATCTATTTCAACGGGTCGGTCATAACAATGAGAGAGATGCGAGGCGAATTAGCAAAATCGGTTAACAAAGATAGGCCGATTTTAATCAAGGCGGACCACCGGGCATCATTAGGGCGCGTTATCGACATTTGGAATTTATGCCGTGAATTGGGAATCGAAAAAATCAATATTGCGTCCCCTCAAGAAAAATGACATTATCCGTTGCCTTTGACAATCGACGGTTGGCTTTCCGGGCTATAGCCGTTTCATTTTTATTTCACGCCGCAATTTTAGGCTTATTAATATTTAATTTTCAGAGCAAAAAAATTTCAAACCAGCCGGTCATTGTTTTCCTGGGGTCAATTCTACAGCGCCATGATGTCACCGGCTCAGACCTCGCGCCGCAATCAAGCGACAATAAGGTTGCCGATGAAATGATTGCCACCATGCAAAAAAAACTTCGGTCCTCAACCGGGCGCCTCTCGGCTGTCCCTGCCAATACCACTTCAAAACCGGCACTCTCGGCTAAACCCATCGGGCGGCCCAAAAAAGATACGAAAACCCTTAGCGAATTTTTACTGCCGCAGGACGCCGAGTCAGCCCATGGACAAACATTATCAACCGATCCGATTCTAGCACCGCGGCAACCGTTACAATTAAGCCCCGATGATTCACATTGATTTCTTCCTAGCTGTGTGCCTGTATTTATTTTTAACAACATTCCTTGTCATCGGCCACTGGATATTTTATACTTTAAGGGGGGACGAAGACTTACCGATTGATTCCCAAAATTTACATCAGTGCCCGTACTGCGCCTATGTGTTTTTCGACTACGAAACATCTCAATTAAAGATTTGTCCGCGCTGCGAAAGTTACATCGCACACGAAGACGAAACGGCAATGGTACAAAAAAATGAAAATTACAAATAATAACTCAGGTGTTGTCCTTATCACCGTAGTCGTCATTGCGCTCACCATTATGATACTGGCCGTTTCCCTCATCAGTACAACCACAAGCCAGAGCTTATCGTCCCAGCACCAAATCGACCGCATTAAAGCTGAGGAGCTTGCCAAAGGCGCTCATTGGTTCAACTATATGCAAATCACGACAAACGGATCTTCGGCAATTCCGCTCCCTACCGGACTTGATGGAAAGACTTTTACACCAACGATTTCGACAATACCCGACGCCGGACCAGAAGGCACGGATCAATTCGACATCCGAATCGATTATTAAAACCGCCATTTTTTCCCTGAAGTTAAAAAATCTCCACTCTCGTGTTGACAAAGTAAACCCATTATAGTCTAATTAAATCTAGAGAAACAAATTAGGGTTCGTTATAATCGGCACACGACGGGGCGAAGCTTATGAACAGCTTACTGGATGTTGACGAATTAGCAAAGTACCTAAAGCTTCAGAAACAAACGATTTACAATTGGTTAAGCCAGCGGAAAATTTCCGGGATTAAGCTGGGGGGGGTGTGGCGTTTCGATAAGCGCGAGGTCGATAAGTGGCTCCGATCCCAATCGAGGAAAGTCCGTGATGTCAAATAAGAAACAACTGGGAATATTTTTTGGAAATAACACGCTCAGCGTTATTGAAGTAGAACGGCAAAAGGTTCTTAATGCCTTTGACGCGCCCCACAGTTTATTCGACCAAAACCAGCAGTTGGCTGGAAACCTTCCTGAAACGATTAAGCTAACAGCCATTTTACAAAAGGCCTTGCGGGATAACCACATTGAAGCGACCAATGCATGCCTTTCCCTTCCCACCAGAGATATTATTTTACGATCCTTTTCGATACCCTGGATGGCTGCCTCCGAGATAAGGGGTGTCGTTGATTTCGAGTCACGCCGCTATATCCCTTTTAAAATTGACGACCTGATCTATTCATTTCACTCATCACTCACCGCCGAAAAGAGTAAGAAACGCCTTCGTATTCTTTTCGTTGCGATTAAGAAGGATGCCTTGGAATGGTACCGGAATATCCTTGACCAGGCTGGATTAAAGACGGAATTCGCAGAACCGTCCTCCTTTAGCCTGTTGCGCATCCTCATGTTTAACAAAAAATTACAACTCCGGCAAAAAGTCGCAATTATCCAAGCCCACGCAAAAGGGGGAACAATTGTCATTTTAGATGGAGGCCTTCCCCAATTCGTCCGGGACTTCTCTTTTTTTACAAACGCGGGGATGGAAACAAATTTTGATACGAGCGCTTTACGAGCACGATTACTTAATGAGATTAAGATTTCAATCGATTATTACCGCCGACAACACGCCTCAGGCAATATTGAAAAATTAATTTTTATTTCATCGGCCGAAATTCAAGATCTGGCGCAGACGCTCGGCAACGAATTGCAAACACCCATCAGCCTTTTGAAACCCAATGCACTTTTTGCAAGTGAAGAAGAAATCGATATCGGAAGCGTTTATGCCCTAGGGGCTTGCTACAAAAATATTTTTCCGCTTCCGTTTAAGATTGATCTTGCCAAGGGAATGAGCAAGGCCCAAGACGCTGGAAAAAAGATTGACACGGTCCCGGTGAATTTTGCTGCAAGCCTAAAACTGACCGTGGGATGCCTTTGTGTGGTCCTTGTCACTTTTCTATTTTCTAGCCGAGATGCAAGTTCGTACCAGCAAAAGTTAAAATATCTGCAAAAACAAACAACAACCTTCCAAAGCTTGACCGTTGACGATATTAAAAAAAAGCAAAGCGAAATCACAAATAAGCTTTCGCAATTAAAGGCGATACGAACAAAAAGTGGAGTTGCGTTTTTTCTAAGCCGTATCCCGGATTTGTTACCTCAAGGAGTATGGTTAAAGAATTTTGTCGTCAATTACGAAGATGTCCAGACTCGCAGTAAAACCAACCGTGAAATAATTTCTGTGACATCAAAAGTTTCCTTGATGCTAGATGGATATGTCTATTTGAGCGACTCGGAACAGCAAGTGGCCCAGGTTAACCTTTTGATTTTGAGTTTACGTAACGACAAAGACTTGTTAAACGTTTTTGACACGATTACCCTCCAAGGAGCCCGAAAAGACGTCATTGATAATAACACTGTTACGTTCTTTCAATTGACATGCAACTAGATATGTCGACACTCAAGGATTTCAGTTCCAAGCAAGCTGAATTGGCACGGTTGATTCAGGTCTTTCAAAATCGCCGTGATTGGGTTTTGAACTTAGTCATTATCGCTTCAACCATCATCGCGGTAAATTCTATTATGACGGATCAAAAATCACGCACGCATGTCCTGACATCTCAACTTTCGGCTTTGGACAAAAAAGTCAATACGGTTCAATCTTTTGAAAATAGCCAAAAAGAGTTCAATCAATTTGTCGAGTCATTCCCCTCGGGATTAGGCGAACCCGATGCGATCATTGAAAAAATCAATGTCTTGGCCATTGCCAATGGAATCCAAATTGCCTCACTCGGTCCGGCGGCACGCGAAACCCAAGACCTCTTTGTCAAAACCTCTGTCAAGGCGACATTGAACGCATCCGATTATAAGAATTTGGGGCAATTCGTCAGCGAAATTGAAAATTCTCCATATCACTTGCGTATTGACCACTGGAGCGCAACGATAAAACCAAGCGACACGTCGCGTCGGCAGCGAAATCAACAACAAGACGGTGGAGAGTTACCAACGATTACCGTTGAAGCAACCATTGTTTCGATTGAACTAAAAAATGAAAATTAGACCTATGACAACTGTTAACGTATTCATTTTCATTTTTGTGGCATTCTTTTGCACTCAAATTTCCTTTGCCGCGATGCCATCGAATACGTCAACCGCTAAAAATCCTTTCATTCCGGTACTGCCGGTTAAGGAAACTTCGAAGCCCGCAGACGAAGAAAAAACATTGAAACCCGAAAGCATAGCAAAACAACGCCCCGATGTGAGTGAACCTCCGTCAGTCACAATTAATGGGTTGGTTTGGAATACCAGGCGTCCTCAAGCCATCGTTAATAAAAAAGTTGTCGCCATCGGTGACACCGTTGATGATTTTACCATCGCCAGCATCACCAAGGCTGGAATTGATATTGTTTACAATGGAGAAACATTTTTTATTGCGTACGTCAAACAAAAACCTCTATGGTAGTATAAAAGTTGCCGATGAGAAGGGAGATCGAAATCAATGAAACATTCTTATTTAACGCTTATGATCACTGTGTTGAGTCTGGTGTTTTTGCCATCCCGGATTGATGCATCCGCACTGTCAGAAAGTCGTTTTATTTATCCGCAATACTCAAAGACAATATCGATGGACTTTACCGATGCCGCGCTTAATGACATCCTCAAAATCTTCTCCCAGCAATCCGGAATGAATTTTATTGCTGAAGACAGCATCAAAGACAAAATGGTCAACCTTTATTTGGATAAGGTCCCGGTCGAGGAGGCTTTGGAAAATATCCTCCAGACAAATAATTTAACCTATGAAATTCAGCCGGGAAGCAACATATTTGTGGTTAAATCCGCAAAAAAAAGCGAGCTCGTCACCCGCGTATACTACTTAAAGCATGCCACCGTATTATCATCAAAACTCAATACAACCATGAAAATTAAAACAGTCGAAGATGACGAAGAGGGTGGCAGTAGTAGCGGCAATTCTCAAAGCTTGGGAACCGGAACGAGCCTTCAAAATACCGGTATTGCAGCCGCTTTAAAAACTGCTTTGAGCTCGGTAGGGAATGTTGTTGAAGATCCTCGCACCAACGGTCTCATTGTTACCGACATCTCCGATCAATTTCCTATTATCGAGGAAACCATTGCACGCCTCGATGTCCCTATTCCGCAAGTCCTCATTGAAGTGGAAATGCTGGACATCTCCAAGGATACCGCCGACCAGCTCGGCATCAGACTCGGTGACACACCGTTGACTTTTAGCGGGGCAGAACGCGACCATCTTTATCCCTGGGACCAAAACAGACTTTTGAATAGCGGTCGGTTCACCTTTGAGGATCCGGAATTCCGTGTTGGAACAATCAGCGCCGCGGGATTGACTGCTGCGATGCAATTTTTACGGACCCAAACAGATACAAAAAACCTTGCTCGGCCGCGCATTTTGACGTTAAATAATGAAACCGCGGAAATTAAAATCTCGACTAAAGAAGCTATCGGTGTTTCATCAAACACACAAGCCGCTCAAGGAGTCGCCACACAAACATCAGAAGCTGAGCGCATTGAAACCGGAGTCTTTTTAACCGTAACACCGCAGGCCAACGTACTTTCAAACGAAATTACAATGGCCATTGTCCCTAAGGTTATTCAAGCCCGAACCGGAGGGACGTTCTCCGGACAAACGTTTAGGGACCCAGAAGAACGCGGATCTAAATCCATTCTTCGTGTTTACAATGGGGATACGATAATTTTGGGCGGACTTTTGCGGACAGATTATAGTAAAACGATAACTAAAATGCCTGTACTCGGCGATATCCCGCTTCTTGGCGCAGCATTCCGCCATAAAGATAGTGATAATGCAGAGCGCGAGTTAGTTATTTTTATCACCCCTCATATCGTTAATGAAACGGGAGCAAAGCTGGCTTTGTCATCGCCAGAAAATATTATCCGCGAACAAAGCGCGGCGCCGGCACGGATTAACGCAATCGAAAAGACATTAACGTCCTTCGAACGTAATAAACGCTAATTACGGAAATCGTCAATGATTTTCTTTAAACTCGGCCAAATCTTATTGCAACAAGGGCTAATTTCCCAAGACCAGCTGGATCGGGCTATTGCCGTTCAACGCAAGGAGCAAGGGCGTATCGGTGAGATTTTTATCAAGCTTGGGATTATTAAAGAAGAGGATATGGTTGCAGCCCTGGGTAAACAGCTCAACCTGCCCTATGCCTCGCGAAGCTCCGGTTTGCTGGCGCCTCAACTGGATCAAAAATTAGACCAATTGATTACTAAGGATTTTGCGCAAAAAAATCTTGTCCTTCCAATATCCCGCAATTTGAATTCTTTAACCTGCGCCGCTTTTGATCCCCTGGACCTTCTTATGTTGGACAATTTACGGAAGGTTTCGGGGTGTGAAATCAATCTTATCCTCGCAACGCGTTCCGATATCATTCGAGCCATTGAAGAATTTTATAATACGACGCAATCGTCCATGCTCGGGGACGAAGTCCAAAGATCTTACGCAAGCAATACAACCAGCGACCTGGCCAAAAGCCTTTCGACACCTGAAGAAGAAACCGAATTAAGCCTTGATAAACTCATCGCGCGGGCCGAAGAAGCCCCGGTTGTCAAACTCGTCGATTTGATTATCCGCCAAGCCATTGACGAGCGCGCCAGCGATATCCATATTGAGCCTTACAAAGAGCGTATCAGCCTTCGTTATCGTATTGACGGCATTCTTTATGAAATTCCGCCGCCGGCAAAACATTTGCATCTTCCGATTATTTCGCGCATTAAAATTCTCTCCAAGTTAGACATTGCCGAAAAACGGCTTCCTCAGGATGGCGCCATTATGGTGCGGTTGGAGGATAAACGCGTTGTTGATTTGCGTATTTCGACAATCCCGACGATTTGGGGAGAAAAAGTGGTCATGCGCATTTTGGATCGAACCGCCGTTCCCTTAGATTAGGCACAACTGGGCTA
>CAZEUO010000024.1:34983-36370 GCA_964515035.1 uncultured Planctomycetales bacterium | reverse complement strand
CCAATTGACTCCGGCTGTTGAAACTGATTGCAAATCATCCCAATTGATCCCCACCCCGGCCATGACCGTCATATCACTCCAGTTAACCGAGGCCGTTGTCAGCTCAGCTAAACTGTCCCAATTCACCCAGGTCGTCCAATTCTGGCCGGAACCGCTCATGTAGGCAATATCAAACCAATTCACCCCGGCCTCGCTCATAAAATCCAAGTCCGTCCAGTTAATGCCGGCATTGGACAGCGTTTGAATATCCTCCCAATTAACACCTCTTGAGGCCATGACCGAAATATCTTCCCAGTTAATGGCCACCCGGCTCATCCGATCCAAATCAACCCAATTTACGGCATCGCCCATAACCGAAATACTTTCCCAATTGATACCCGTTGCGGTTAAGCGATACAAATCTTCCCAATTGACCCCAACCGTCGTCATGCGGGTAATGTCGCTCCAGTTAACTCCCTGTTTGCTTAAGACTTCAATGTCATCCCAATTAACGGCAGAAATCGTGTCAGTCGTACTCTTGATGACCCCGATATCCTGCCAGTTAATCGTGTCTGTCGCGGATTTGATTACCCCCACATCCTGCCAATTGATCGTATCGGTGGCTGATTTGATATCGGTAATATTGGTCCAGTTAATATCATCGGTTTTGTCTTTGATTGCCCGAATTTGCGCAGCATATAAATTGTATGTGGCGCTACCGGTAAACGTCATATTCGTGTTATAGGTAATCGTAATGTATCCGATATAGGATTCATCTCGCTCAGCAAGCGTTGGGGCAAAAGTATCAGCTTTGCTGATAAACCATTCATTTGTTGTGTCCGTATCGAAATCCGTAGTTAAAAGCGTATCGAAAGCCGCCCCCGTGGAATTCGCCGCAACAATTGCAATTAAACAGTTGTCCGTTCCAGCGGGAACGGAAGGAAGCGGAAATTTAACTCCACCACTTTCCAACCACGCCCGGATATAAAACTTATCGGCCGATTCATCGTAATAAACATCTGATTTCACTTCCGGACGAATAATTTGAAAGCTATTTGAATATCCCACAACCGTTTTCGCAGGCGTCGAACTGGTTGTGACCGTGGCTTTTAACATGTAAAGCTCGCCTGGTTTTGTTAAATAAAGCCCACTAGCGTTAAGAGAGAAATCCGCCACACCATTAAGCAAAATTCTTGTCGCAGTTCCTGTCAATGTGGCATTGCCGGGATTGTTATAAAGCGACAATGTGACCGTATCGGCGTCATTGTCGATAATGTTTTCATTTTTATCCATCAATTTAACAATCGGCTGGGGAGAAAAAACCTGCAAGGGGTAAGAATCGGGAATGGTGCCGGTAAAGGTCAGATGATCGGGACTGTTAGTATTGACGCCCGCAAGTTCGGATTCA
>CAZEUO010000024.1:19230-34973 GCA_964515035.1 uncultured Planctomycetales bacterium | reverse complement strand
ATTCAGAAGAAGCCGCTGAACCGCCGTCGTAGCCGCCGCCCAAGTACTGGGCAGATGCCAAAGGCGAAAAGATAAATAAAAATCCGCAAAAAACAAGCAAAGCAGCGGCTAGGCTTGTCCTTTTGCGGACACAAGGATTTCTACTTACGTGGCTTTTTTTCGTCATGATGCCGGTATCAACTGGTCGTTGTATTACAATGCCCTGCCGATTTCAACTGGTCGGAAAAAACCGGCAAGACTTGTTTTTCAATTTAATCTGTAAGCAGTCACCAGGTCACCAAGTCACAAGGTCACCAGTCGAAAAACTCCCTCGTGTGACGTTGTGACATTGTGTCTTTGCCCGCCCCGGCTCTTGTCGATTGGCGGGCCGGGGTGACCTTTGCATTTTTTCTTTAGGGGTACGTCCTCACACCCCGCCCGCCAAACCCGGCGGCCCGGCCGTGATCAATTTTTGCCGCAGTCGTACGGTCAGAAATCGCTAAGCGCGCCGCCGTTGTATCGTTCCAATTTCCTCCGCGAATCCCACTGCCATCGGCCTTGGTTACGCCAGTTGCTGCATCTGCCGTATCGGTATGAGGCCAACCGGTAACATCCGCGTCTCCATAATATCCCCCGGGCGCACCATCCCCATGAAGACCGGTAAAATTCCGCCCCGCGGAATTTCCAATTGTGATAACTCTTTCTGCCACATTTCCGGAAAGCTCCATAACACCGTAGTACCCGGCGCCTGATGTTACCCGCGTCGATGATCCAGTCGCAAAAATTCCTACCCGCAATGGACCTTGAGTGCTCGCCGAACCCAAAAAGTCGTCCCCTCTACTGAAAGTCGTATTGTTATAGTTGGCATTGGCGCTTGCCGTCGTTATTGTTTCCAAGCCGGTTTCAGGGCTGGTAGAAATTGTAACCGCCGCCGTGACGCTCGCAGACCCCCACGCGTATTCTCCTGAAAGAGCGCTTAAGGGGCCGCGGACAATCTTTTCGTATTCCAATTCCGTCATCGGCCGAAGAGCGGCCCAATCCAAAAATGCCGCTAAATCCATCCAACTTAAATAACTCATGGCCCGGTCAGGTCGATTTGAGGAATAACTCGTCGTCCCGTAAGATCCCGTGCACGCTGCCGATGTTTGACAGTATGTGTTGCGGTTAACAACAGCATCACTATTCTTTCCCGAAGCAGCTGTAACGTCACGATAAACGTCGAAACCACCCGTTACGATTGTTCTTATAAAATCAACCCACAATCCTTCAGTCACTTCATATTTCATGCAATAAAAAGCGTTATATCCTTTTGGAAACGCGGCGGGAATTGTAAAGGTTTCTCCCTGCCCCTGCTCCCAGGTATTGTTCCCGGTTTGATAAAAATATGACCCCGTGTTGGTACGAATCGTCGCTTCGCTATTGATATACCACGGGTCCGTATCAGCCGAGGCTTGCCTAAAGCTCGCTGTACCGGATGTATCCCCGGCACGAAAAGACCCTTGAGGGATGTAGACCATTTCAATTCCAAAGACTCGCACCGTCACGGAACTGCCAGCGGCACCATGGGCTATTTTCAGACGAACATTTTCCGACCCAATAGGGCCCGAACTAGTCGCTTTCGGACGAATAAATGCGCCCATTTTATCACTAGGAACGTAAATTTCAATATCGTCATTGGAGCCTGTGGAAGTCCCCGGCGGATCGGTACCGGAATCTGACAAAGGCCTGTGATAATCCCAGCCTGCTATTGTGATTTTTAAAATAACCCAAACCGCATCGTGGTTGGTTGTATTGCGCCAGGAATTTTCCCAACTGATATCAAACTCGACAATGGCCGTACCCGCACCGGCATCACGATCTTCTAAGGAAACGTTGGAAATGATGAGATTGTTGGCAAAACTTATGGGAGAAATAATCATAGAAAGAAGTTGGAAAGACAAAAGAAGAATGAATGAATTTAAGCGCATAGAATGAATGTCAAAACTATAAAATTGAGCTAATGGTCACATGTCACAAGTTAAAACTTTGATAAAACTTCCAAAGCAACGTATTAGTCTCTCGTCATTACGAGGAGCCCGGTAGGGCGACGAAGCAATCTATTTTAAAAACAGATTGCTTCGCCCTCACTTTGCCTGTCTGCCGGCAGGCAGGTTCGGGCTCGCAATGACACCATAATTAAAAATTAAAGCTCTCTCTAAACTAAACATTTTTTTGATTGCTCTCACTTGTGACATGTGACCTGGTGTCTTTGTGACTCCAAAGCTATTTTCATAAGAACCTTAAGGCCCATCATACGTCCGCACACCCCTGCCGCCGAAATATTGTGCTCTACTAGCAGAAGTATAAGCGGCATATCTACGATTTGAAATTCGTAATGTTGGCGGGTCCCATACTGAATCATCCCACCAACTTCCACCTCTCCATCCTGAACCCGTTGCTCCGGTTATCCCTCGGCTTGGTGTCGCATCCGTACCGGGCCAATTTGTCACATTGGCATTTCCTTCATAACTGGCCACTGTCGTTAATACACCATCCCCATGACCTGTCGTTGAACTTGCTGAGAAATTGCGCCCCGTTGGATTCCCAACGGTCACGGCCCTTTCACTTGCATTACCGGAAAGTTCCATAACCCCGTAATAACCCGCACCTGAGGTTTCACGCGTTGATGTGCTTGTGGCAAAAATTCCAACACGAAGCGGTCCTATCGAATAATTAGTATCCCCCAAAAAATCATCTCCCCTGCTTAGCGTGGTGGAATTTTGAGTTACATTGGCATTAGCTGTTGTAATTGTCTCCAAGCCAAGTTCGGGGCTTGTTGAAAACGTTACCGCCTGTGTAAGACTTGCACTTCCCCAGGCATATTCGGCGGAAACAGCGCTTAACGGCCCCCGAGCGGTTTTTTCAAATTCCAGCTCAGTCATGGGACGAAGGGCAGCCCAATCAAGAAAGGCACAAAGATCCGGCCAACTTACATAAATTACCGCTCGGTCAGGCCGATCTGATGAAATACTGGTCGTTCCATAACTCCCCGTACAAGTTCCTTGACAGACTGTATTACGATCGATAACGCTATCACTATTTTTACCTGTTGAATCGGTGATATCACGAGTCGTTTGTTGGGCACTTGTCAAAGACTGAATAAAATCGACCCAAAGGCCTTCCGTGATTTCATATTTCATACAATAAAAAGCGGTATAACCTTTTGGAAAAACGGCAGGAATTGTAAGGGTCGTCCCTGTCACATCTTCGCCTCCATCTACACCTGCATTTGTGTAATAGTACGATCCCGTATTAGTACGAATTGTCGCTTCGCTATCAATATACCAAGGGCCGGTATCGCCCAAAGCCGCTCGTCTAAAGGCGGAATCGCTTGAGGTATCGCCGGCCCGAAAAGCCGCTGTCGGCACATAAACCATTTCAATCCCAATCACTTTGACTACTAAGCTATCGGTCGCGGCGGCATTTAAATCAGGGTCGCCGCTGCCGTATCCATAGTCAAGCTTTAAACGCACATTGGTTGATGTCACAGTGCCAGTTCCGGTCACTTTGCGGCGGATAAACGCGCCGGTTTTGTCTACAGGAACATACACCTCTAAATTTTTATTGGAGCCGGGTGAGGTATCGGCAGGATTCACCCCTGAGTCTTTCATCATGCCGTGATATACGGTACTGCTTTTGGTTACCTTCAAAATGACCCACGCAGCATCATGATTTTCTGCGCTACGCCAGGAATTATCCCAGTTGATATCAAATTCGACAACCGCCGTTTCGGCGCTGGCGTCCCGGTCTTCCAAAGTGACATTGGTGATGGATAAGTTATTGGCCAACGCCGGGTCAAGGGATAAAAAATTACAAAAAATCAAAACGATGATGACCCGCAAGAAAACCGGCAAACTTCTTTTCCCCTTCATTTTTGAAACCTCCGCGGCGACGAATCAATTTGATCACTCTGCCGGCGCTCCACATTGACCTGCTCTTCAATCGGCGACTCGATTTTTGTTTTTAAATTCAAATGAGCATCGAGCATTTTATCTTTTACAATTGACGCGTCCTGGGCATTGGGCCGCAAAAACAAATACTGCTGATAATGCTTATAAGCCGTTTCAAAGTCACGCAAAAATTCTCCGCTGACAAAGGCCAGATTATAGTGCGCATCGGCATCCATGGGCGAAAGCTCAACGACCTTGCGGTATTCAACCGCACAACGGCCGTATTGCCCCTGTTCAAAAAAAGTATTGGCTAAGTTGTAATGAAGCCTCAGTGAATCCATTTTCAATTTCTGGTTTTCTTTTTCAATCTTTGAAACCTTGGTGACCATTTTTTGGCTGGTTTGTTCAAATTTCTGCAGCGTCTCTCTCGCCTGCTCCTGAATGACACGCGTCTCCTGCTGGACTTTTATCGCCTGTTCTTCATCGCGTGATCGCGGCATGACCATCGCCATAGCTTTTTCGTCTTCCTGTTTTTTTGCCGCGGATTCCTGTTCGATCGCCGCCAAACGCGCGTCAACTTCTTTTTCCTTTTCCAGCATCTCGGTTTTTAATTTCTCGATTTGCTCTGCGTATTCGCGGCTGACCTTTTCCGCTTCCTCCATACGCCGCTGGATATCATCACGCTGATTTGTCAAAAATGTTATCCGGTTGGTATTGATTTGGCTCGAGCCGCGCAGTTGTTTTAATTCGTCATCCAGGGCTCGATTGTCCTGAATCAGTTTTTTATTTTCGTCAATTGCATTTTTCAGGCTTTCATTAATCATCTTCATTTGGCGCACACCTTCGGAAAGTTCAATATTCGGGTCCTCCGCCATCGCCTTCGGCGCTTCGCCGGGTTGCGATTCGGCAATCTGGTCTAACCCAATTTCAGTTTGAACAACCTCCGCATCCTGGGCCAAAACTTGAGCACATAAAAAGCCGGACAAAAGCATTACAAAAACAAGGTTCAACAACATTAAGTGATTACTCTTTCGTGGAAGATCCGTCATTCTTTTTCTCCATTGTCACCGCTGGTATTTCTTCACCATCCATCCCTAAATCGTCAACTCCGCCTTCATAAGGCTTGTAAGGTTTAATTGTCCCGCGATATTCATCATATCCGCCGGCTCCCGAAACAATACGGGGCGTGATAAAAATGACGATTTCCGTGCTTGTAATGGAATCGGTTGTGTAGCTAAAAGCCCGGCCCAAAACCGGAATGTCCATGAGTAAGGGAAATCCCCGTTTGAAATGGGTTTTGTCCTCTTTTTTTAACCCTCCAAGAATAATGGAATTGCCGTCTTTGACTAAAACGGTCGTTTCCACCATGGTCTTATTGACCTGCGGAATACCTCCGCCCTGCGATTCAATTTTTTCGGTGACAGTTGAGATTTCCGGTTTCAAGCGCATCGTCACAAAACCATCATCGTTGATTGTGGGCGTTACCAGCAGTTTCAAACCCACATCGACAAAACGAACATCTTCGCTCGTAATGGCATTGTCACCCGTTCCGGAAGTCGTGGAAATGATGTAGGGAACGGTATCACCAACATGGATCTTGGCTTCTTCATTATTGGTCACAAGAATTTTAGGGTTGGAAAGGATTTTGGTATCGCTGACTTGCCTCAAAGCGCGAATGGACGCCTCAAAGGCATCGACAGAAATATTGCCGACCGCTAACTTTGTAAACGCCGAGGTTAGGTTATCGCTTGAGGTCAGGCCGTCTTCATCCATAAAAACACTTTTGACGGTAACTTTTTGCAGCTCTTTATCCGGGCTGCCTCGAAAATTCAAATCCCAATCAATGCCGATGTCGTAATTCGGTTTAAAAACAACCTGCAGGACGCGCGCATCAATCAGCACTTCTTTCGTCTTGGCATCCATGCTTTGAATGAGGGCTTCAACTTCCTGCAAGCGCCCCGGGAGCGCCCGAACAATCAACTGATTGGATCGCTCATCCGCAAGAATTGAACCAACCGCATTGGCGTCGATTCGCGCCCGTAATTTTTCCGCCATCACATCGGCCTTGGCGTATTGCAACGTGTAAATGTAGGTCTCCATGGGCGCTTCCATTTTTGCAATGGCGTCTTTCATCTGGGCAATCACCTGCGGGGTATCAATCAAGACAACCGAGCCGGTGTCTTCGTCAATAATAATTTTTCCCAAAGCGCTTTTTACGCTTTCAAGAGCTGCCAAGACATAACTGGGCTTGGCATAACTCAAGTGGACAATCTCGACTTTGCTTTTGTCGTTGAATTTTTTGCCATAGGTCGCTTCGTATTCCGCACCTGACATCACGTAAATAATTTCGTTTTCAATCTGAAAAGCCAGTTCGTTCGAAATGAGGATGATGTCCAAGACGTCCTTGATGGAAACGCTTTTCAAAAATAATGATGCCCGGCCGGTCACGTTTTTACTGGTGACAACATTAAAATCGCCTTTCAAGGCCAAAAATTTGATGACATCGACAATATTCATATCGCGCACATCCAGCGTAATCTTTCGTGCCAAGCGTTCTGAAATGGTTTCATTTGATTTATCGATTTCGATTTTTTTGGGGATGTCCATGGGGCTGGCGGCACGCGGAACACTCGGCTGAAGCGAATCCCGGGGCGCTTGGGACACCGGCGTTTGGGCGGATGTTTTGGGATTGGACGCCGCGGGAGTTTGCGCAAAAGCAAGGGCGGAAAAAATACAGTGCAGAAATATGACACAATAAAAAACAATCCAGGCGTCAGCTGTTGTAAATATTTTCTTATTTCTTTTCGTCATAATCGGATGGTTAAGTCTTCGCCTTCGTAGCTGATAATAATCCGATCAGCGTAAATGGTTTTAATCACCACGTCGTTGATTTTTTCGCCTTCTCTGAGGAAATGCGTCACTCCGCTGACCGTGTCTTCAATCATCGCGGAGGCTGTTTCGGGCGAATCCAACCAAGAGATTCCGACTAACTTAAAATTTTTTGCCAGAGTGGCGATGCGTTTTGTTTCTTCGGGAAATTCCTCCTCAACCACTTCTTTTTTTTCGAAGGGTTGAAAAATATTTCTGGTTTGAATAGAGGAGAGATATTCTGAAAGCGCTTTGTAGGCTGCGGAAAAATCACGTTCATTCTGGGTTAGGCCGCTTTCATAACTGAAGCTGACTTTTTGCCGTAACAACCGCATCCCCGAAATCAAACTATTTGAGAAAAAAAGCGCCATCACAACCGACACGACAACCAAAATTTTGTTAATTTCCCTTGGCCCGAAAGCCGCCCCCGCGCCCGCAGCGGAAGGGTGGCCTCTCAAAAGAGCTGTCAAAGGCGACAAGATGGACGAAACGGAAATCGGAGGCAATCCGGTGTTTTTGACGGCCGCAGCCACCTGAAGGGCGGCATCGCTTGCCGCCGGCTTCGCTTGAGCTTCCGGCTTTTGGCCCTCCTGGGTTTCGATGATCTTTAAAAGCTTTTGTTCCGCCGTTTCTTTTTTTTCCGCCATAAATCCTAGCCCGCCGTATCCTGAATTTTTTGATAAACACCCTTTGCCGTCATCTGAGAGCGCTCCCAGCCGGCCTGGCGTTCTTTTTCAATCACATCCCGGATCAAGTCGCGGTCCACAATGTTTTTGTTCTTCATCACCAACTCCTTAAGAGCGCGGTGGCAGAGCATCGTAATTGAGCGCGGATAACCGCGGGAATAATTATAAATTTCGCTGACAGCCTCCGATGAAAATAATTGCATGTTGGAATTGTAACCGGCAGTTTTAATTCGAAAATCAATCATCTCTTTTGTTTCCTGCGCGCCCAGAGGATTGAGTGTATATTTAAAACTGATGCGATCCAAAAAGTTCGGCATGTTCACGATCTTGCCGTACAACTCCAACTGCCCCAGCAAAACAAGCTGGATTAATTTGTACTCGTTGGTTTCAAAATTTAAGAGGACGCGTAAAACTTCAAGCGTGGTTAAGTTAAGTTTTTGGGCCTCGTCAATAATGAGGATTGTCGTTAGTTTTTCATCAACGCTTTTTTGGATCAGGAATTTTTCGATGGCATCACGCAGGTCTAAAATCCCGGTCATCGGATTACCGGATTGGGGATGGTACTCAATGTTGAAATTACGGACAATGGAGGTTAAAAGTTGTTCTTCACTTTCAAAGGCCGGGTTTAAAATCATATGAAAAATCATGTCCCCGCGATTGCGCAATTCCCCAACGAGTTTTCGCGACAGCGTCGTTTTTCCGGTTCCGACATCGCCAAAAATAACCGTCAACCCGCGCTTTAAGCGCAGCTCAATTAAGATATTCGTCAGGGCCATGTCGTGCTCGCGGGTGAGATAAAAAAATTCGGGATCGGGGCTTGTAGAGAAGGGCTCTTTTTTAAAGCCTAATAATGTGTGGTAGGACATGCAGTTTTAACCGTTAATTAGGGTTATTAGTATTACTTATATTTAAATACGGGGTGTTGAAATAAAGCTGCACTTAATTTTGATTGATTTTATCATAAGTGCTATAAACGGGAAAGAGTTATTTAACTTTTTTTGCTGGAAAATTGAGGCAAAAAACAGGCAGGCCGCAGCAAAATCCGAGCGTGCGGGCAAAGGAGCGAAAAAACATGACACATCCAAAAACGAGTGTTTCAAAAGTGTTTTTGGTCATCAAAAATCCATAAAAAAACTCAATAATCAACAGTACCAAAAGAGTATCGAGGGCAACGCATTGTCCCCATTCCCACCCGCCCCAGGCTAAACCCATTGAGCCCGCCGCCACCAAAACGATTGCGGGCTCAACAATATCTTTCCAGAATGTGTAATCATCGCCACGGGCCATCGCCGGATGGTCTTTGTACATTTTGACCCGCCAGAATCCGTGACGAAACTGCTCCTTAAGATACTTTGAAATATTTTCGGGGTGAAAATGATTAACAATCGCGTTGCGTTCAAAGTAAATTTTGTATCCATGCGAGAGAATTTTGTAACTGAGGTCGTTGTCCTCACCGCTGGCATTCGGATAGTCCTCGTTGAATCCCCCGGCTTCTTCAAAAACTTTTCTGCGGACGGCAAAATTATAACTCCCGAAGGAGCTCGGATATTCCGGCATTCTCCGACGGTGACGAAAAAGAATTTCTTTATGAATACAGCGCGCCAGGATATGGGTGTCGTTAGCAATTCCATAACTGCCGCAGACAACCGCAATCGCAGGATCGTGAAGATGTTTAACGGCCGTTTTAATCCAATCTTTTTCAGGAATGCAATCTGAATCAGTAAAGAAAACAACCTCGCCTTTTGATTCTTTGAAGCCCCGGTTTCGGGCAGCTGCGGGCCCGGCATTTTTTTGCTGAAAACATTTGACCGGTTTAAAACTTTTGACGATGTCAAAAGTAGAATCGTTCGAACCGTCATCGGCAACGATGACTTCATAATGATTTTGCGGGAAATCCTGGGATAATGCGGCGGTTAAAACGCGAAAAATTGTTAATTCACAATTGTAGGCAGGGATGACAATACTGACGAATGGTTCAGACATTTTTCTCGGCAATTGTGTAAAGCAACATTCCGAAATACCGGCCAAAAATTTTATCCGGAGAAAACGCAAACGGCAGCGTATTGATACCGCCGGATGCCAAAACCTTAAACCCGTTTCGTTTTTGCAGGCGAACCAAACCGCTTAAAATGAAAGGGGTTTCGTCAATTCCGGGCATAAACATCGGCCGGATAATTTCCCAGGGGGAAAACCGGTTTGGGACAAATGTTATGAGCCTTCCCCCCCTAGTTAAAAGCGCGCGAAAATTCTGCATCATCCGGTCCTGGTCATCTGACGAAAAATGTTCCAGCAACCCATCCGAAAAAATAAAATCAAATGACCGGCCCAAATCATTGACGACGCGATCCGATAACAAATCACCCCTGGCCATTTCCGCCCGCCCGGCTGTTGCTGTTTTTGTCATCGCCAGTGCCGATTCCGAATAATCAAGAGCAACAGTTTCCAATCCGCGAAGACAAAAATAATTTGAAAAAAACCCGCTGCCGCATCCGGCATCAAGAATTTTCTTTCCTTCGCTTAAGACCGGATCAATGATTTTAATAATCCTCTGCTTTGACCAGCTTGGAGTTTTCGATTGCGCGGATTGCTTTGACCAAAAGCGGTTCCAATCTTGGGCGTGAGGCGTAATCATAAATGCGAGTCGGATTTCCCGGTGATTTCTTCCTTAAGTTGATTGACTTCCATTTCCAGGATACCGATTTTTTGGGCCATCGTGTCATTGCGGATATTCTGCTGGCATAAAAATGTCGTCAGAAGCAAACTTAAGAAAACAAAAAAACACAACAGCGAGAAAAAGATAAAATTGCTGGTCAGTTCAAAACCGAACCAACGCGCCATTGCAAAAAGCACATTGTCAAAAAACGCCAGGATAATCGCCATCACCGATAACATCATCCATCCGGCGGCGTATTTAAACGTCAACTTTTCACGCCTCACCAGCTCGATGACCGTTACCAGCGCCAGAATCGATAATATCCCGGCAAATGTTTTTGTCGTCATGATTCGCTTTCCTTTCGTTTTTTCTTTAACAAGTTCAGCATGATGGCAAAGGTCACCTTGATCATGTAATAAAGGGTTTTTAAGTAGCGAATGGACGAATGCCCGGCCTGGCGCTTACGCATGACAACCGGAACTTCGCAAATCCGTGCCCCATTGGATTTTGCGACCACAATCGCTTCGGGTTCGGGAAAATCGTTCGGATAATATCCGGCAAAGATTCGGATCATTTTTCGGTTGTAGGCGCGAAATCCGGAGGTTGAATCCGTAATCTTCACCCCCGTTAAGAAACTGATAAGCCCCGCAAAAAAATTAATCCCGATCCGACGGACAAACGAGGATTGGTAGCCTAAGTATGGCGGAATAAACCGGCTGCCGATGGCCAGATCCGCCTGATTTTGCAAAACAGGCTTTAAAAGTTCGTTTAAGTACGTTGCGTCATGCTGGCCGTCGCCGTCAACTTGCACGGCGATATCAAAACCATTTCGAAGGGCAAACTGAAATCCCGTCTGCATGGCCCCGCCGATGCCGGTATTAAACGGAAGCGATACGACTTTGGCTCCCGCCTTTTTTGCCTCCGATACCGTCTGATCGCTCGAACCATCGTCCACCACCAGGATTTCGGCCGGCAGTTTCAATGATAGGATTTCCCGGACCGTTTGGCCGATACACCCAGACTCGTTATAGGCCGGAACAATGATGAGGATTTTGCGCGAATCCATATTATTGGAATAAACCGCTTTCTTTCAGGCGACTGGCAAGGCTATGGTCGACAGCGACATCTTTTAAAATAAGCAAGATTCCGCCTTTCAGGGTGGGGTCCACTTTTTCAACGAGCCGGATGGTTTTTTGGAATTTTTCCGCTTTTCGATTCAAGACGGCGGAAATTTGATTTCGGGTTTTCGGATTCAGGGCCTTGTGGGTTGTCACTGTCAATTCCGTGGCCTCCGCCCCCAGGCGGCTAAAGTCCATTGTCTCGAGCTTCTTGACAGCGGACTCGATGAGTTGACGGTCCAGAATTTTTTTGAGCACAAAAACAATGAGCGCGATTACAACGCCCTGAGCGACTAACACCTGAATTAAAAATAGTAAGGTTGACACGGTCTAATTCCTTTTAAGGGTTATGAGAGCTTAACTGTGATTTTAAAAAATTAGCGGCAATGCGAACCAAATCGGCCTTCTCCTCGGTTGCAGGATAATCCGGCGTCACCCCGTTAAAATCAAACACCGACCCATCGGGAAAATGACCCCGCGCCGTGATTAAATACAACATTGACTCATCGTCAAAACGAAACATGCTTTTTAAAAAGACCTTTCCCGCGGTGTTCGTCCCCATGATAACGGCTCGCCCGTATTTTTGCAAGACCCCAGAAAATAATTCCGAAGAGCTGCCGCTTTCCTTGTTGACAAGAATGACAATCGGCCCCTTGAACCGGAATTTTTCGGAAACGTTCGGAACGGACAGGGCCGCCTTTGGCTGCCCCTTCTTTTGAAAATAGGCCAGCTCCTCGCCGGCGGGAAGGAAAAATCCGGAGATTTCCTGGGCCGCCAAAGGCGGCCCGCCGGGATTTCCCCTTAAATCAATAATAAGCCCGATGATATTTTGGCTCTCGGCCAAAGTAAGAAACCGAAAAAGGTCCTCGCCCGTTTTTCGGTTAAATGTTTTAATCTCCAGGCCCATAATTCCGGGAACATCCACCGGAAACATAAAAACCGACTGCTTGTAATATTCTCGGCTCAACACATCAATTGTTTTTTGTTGTTTGGTCTGGTGGACAATATATCGCAATTGCACCGTTGTATTCACCAGCGGCGTCAACAACTTTTGAATCGCTTCCTCTGTTAATTTTAAAACATCTTGTCCGCCCACAGACAAAATCATGTCGTTTTCTGACAGTCCTTTGGAAAATGCATCCGAACGCGGCTCAATATGCAAAACCTGATAACCTTCAGTGGTTAATTGCCCGGTAATTCCGAGATCAACCATTTCACCTAAAACTTTTTTTTCAAATTTGTCGGCCGCCTTGGGCGGCAAAAAAGCTGAAAACGTATCCTGGGGATCCTTGAGGACATCCACAAGATACGCCGCAGAGCGCCAGCAGACAAAATTGCTTCGGATATCTTTCTTGCCTAACTTGCCGTAAATGTCATTATCAAATTTTGTTTTAAACCGGTCGAAATCCTCGCGCCGGATGGGGCGAAAATAATTTTCGTCCATTGATTTGTAAACGCGTTCAAGGCACTGCACATACTGGTTGTAAATTTCCTGAATCGGATTGTTTGCGGCTTTGGGGGAACCGGCTGCGCCGGCAGGATCTTCTGGGTTGGAACCCGCGGATGCGTTGACAGCCGTAAACAAAAACATGACGACCATCACAGAACAACCGGCGGCAAGTGTTTCCTGAGAAATCATGGGGGTATTATATCACAGCTTGTTAAAAAAAATCCCATTGCGTTAAATAGCAAAGGGATTATCAGAATCATTTCAATACGTCAACGGACTTGTTTATCAATTTCCTCGGCTTCGTATTTATTAATGAGGCCGTCTCTGTTTCTATCATATTCCTTTAAAATCAGAGACTTGTACATTGCACCGTTTTTTTCGTAAACGATATCAATAAAATCCCGCAGCAAAATCTTGACTTCCGCCCTCTGCAGTTTTCCATCTCGATTGGAATCGTAAACCCGCTCCTCCTCCATGGTCACCTTAGGCTCGACTTTAAACCAGCCCGGAAGTTCCTTCTCATCAACATTATCACCATAGGATCCGGACAGAGCCTTTCGAGCGCCTATTCGATTAAGCCGGTCATAATCAACGAGACCCGCCAAACTCATATTGACGGCGGCAAAACACAACACAAGCAAAAAACTAATCGAATAAACCGTCCTCATCATCTTGATTTTCTCAATCTTAGGATAAAACCGGATGAATACTATTTGCGATTACGTCGACGGGCCGCGAGGCTGATTTTCCGGCGTGCCTCAGGGCTATGCGTCTTGCCGAACATCGGATTGCCTTTTCCTGACAATATGGAACGAAGCCTCTTGAGTGTTGCGGCATTATGCGTCTTGCCGAAAAAAGAATTGCGTCGGCCTTTTTGGGCCGCGCTTATTTTTCTTTTTGTCGCCAAGGAGTGCTTGTGTTTTCTTGCCATCGGGATATCCTTTGTTGGTGATTACCTTCCTTTGACTTGATGAATATCAAACCATTGGTAATCGCTATTAATCTATCACAATCTCTTTTGAATGTAAAAAAGTATCTAACAATTCTCGCTCGTCGATAGTTAAAACGTGATTTTCTTCCTCAGCCTGGAAAGCGGATTTTAAAGCCTTTTTGATTTTGCCACAGGCAACACCGATATTTGTCACAAAATCGTTGTGCGGCCGGTTCTGCCTATACTCAGGAACACTTTTAGGGTTTTTTATATATTTATCGATTACAGAAAGATCAAATTGATAGAGAATTGTCCCGTGGTGCAAAATAAATTTTCTGCCTCGCTTTTGCGCATTTCCGGAGATTTTCTTTTGCGCGGAGCCAATTGCCAAATCCGAGACGGGATAAAACACCGCATCAACCGAAAGAGTTTTAAGGGCACCTATCACTTTCCCTAATATATGCTGATAGGACTTGCGTAAAAGCGCTAAGTCCGGATGGGAGTCCTTGGATAAGACCGAAGAAAAATTCAAACATCCCGGCCCCTGCACAACCGTCCCCCCGCCCGAAGACCTTCGCAAAACAGGAATTCCATCTTTCTGCGCCCTCTCGCAATGAACATCCGCGTTGGCGTCCGATGTCCTTCCTAGGACGATAAAATGGCTCGGCGATTCCCAAAACCGTAAACACTCCGCCGCCTTATTGTCTTCGGCTAATCTTAGAAGAACTTCGTCAAATAAAATATTCTCTGCGGGATTTAAAAAAGATATGTCGCGCAGGACCATTAAAACCCCCTGGATCTATTTCTTGGGTTTTGAAAAATAATTGCAGTTAAGGTCCCGGGCAGCCTTCACTTCATCAGGACGGGAAATGGGTGTCGTGAGAGGAAAATCCTTAAAAACACCGGGATTATTTTTTGCAAGCTCGGCGGCCTCAATCATGACTTCGGCAAATTGGTCAAGAGTTTGTTTCGACTCTGATTCCGTCGGTTCAATCATGATGGCGTCTTTGACAATCAAAGGAAAATAAACCGTCGGAGGATGAATGCCTTTGTCAATTAAGAATTTGGCGATATCAATGGCGTGAACGCCGCTTTCGGCCTGGCGGGAAGCAGACAAAACGCATTCGTGCATACAAATGCGGTCATAGGGTAACTGGTAATGGGGTTTTAATCGTTTCATAAGATAATTGGCGTTCAACACCGCGTGGTTACTCGTTTCCATCAACCCCTCTTTTCCCAGCATTAAAATATACGCATAAGCCCGTAAAATGACGGCAAAATTTCCGTAAAGCGAGGCGATGTAGCCAATTGATTGCGGATAGTCGTAATTGAGAGCAAACGTTCCATCCTCGCGTTTCACAACACGAGAAATTGGAAGAAATTTAGAAAGATTTTTTTTAACTCCAACCGGACCGGCCCCGGGACCGCCACCGCCATGCGGCGTGCTAAAGGTTTTATGGACATTGATGTGAACGACATCAAATCCGAGATCCCCCGGGCGGGCGCGGCCCATCATGGCATTTAAGTTAGCGCCGTCGTAATACATAAGTGCGTCAGCATCATGAACAAGTTTTGCAATTTTATCGATATCCGAATTAAAAATTCCCAAGGTGTCCGGACACGTCATCATAACGGCAGCCACATCAAGATTTAAACGCCGTTTTAATTCGGTCATATCTAAAACACCATCCTTTGTCGAGGGAATGGTAATGATTTCATATCCGGCAATGGCCGCACTGGCGGGATTCGTCCCGTGAGCGGAGTCGGGGATAATGATGTATTTCTTTTTTCGCCCCCTTGAGGAATGATACGCGGCAATCAGCATCACCCCAGTCAATTCTCCGTGCGCACCGGCCAAAGGCTGAAGCGTAAAATCGTCCATGCCGGTTATTTCGCATAATAACCGGTCCATGTCATAAAGAACCTGCAGAGCTCCCTGGACCAGATTTTCTCCCGATTTTAATTGAGGCAAAATGGGATGAAGATCAGAAAACCCGGCGATCTTCGCGGCGCTTTCGGTAAATTTAGGATTGTATTTCATCGTGCAGGAACCCAACGGATAAAAATTTGTATCAATGGAAAAATTCCGTTGTGAGAGCTGGGTAATATGCCGAATCACATCGAGTTCG
>CAZEUO010000024.1:0-19220 GCA_964515035.1 uncultured Planctomycetales bacterium | reverse complement strand
GTACAGGAACCTAACGGAAAGGTTCCTAAGTCGATGGCGTAATTCCAAGACGAGAGACGCGTAAAGTGACGAACCACATCGAGTTCGCTGACCTCGGGCCAAGGGCAATCTGCTTTTCGCCGGTACGATGGGGGGATTTCGCCTTTAACGGGGACATCCGATATTGATGAGCGAAAACCACGGCGGCCGGGAATGCTTTTTTCAAAAATTAATTTCATAATACGTCTTTCAGGGCCTTTGTAAAATTTAAAATATCGTCCTTGGTTCTCTTTTCGGTGACTGCAACCAAAAGATAATTCTCCATGCCCGGATAATAACGTCCCAAGGGAAAACCGGCCGCAAAACCTTTTTCGATCATTTGGGCAGCAACGCTGGACGCATCGCGCGGCAAATGAACCGCAAATTCGTTAAATGTCGGAGAACTGCGTTTGACTTCAATGCCATGCACCGTTGCCAAACTTTGGCGGGTAAATTCCGCTTTGTCACAATTGAGCTGCGCTAATTCCTTTAAGCCCCCTTTTCCCAAAAGCGACATGTAGATCATCGATTGCATCGCGCACAACGCGACATTCGTACAAATGTTGGAGGTGGCTTTTTCCCGTCGAATATGCTGTTCGCGGGCCTGCAAGGTATTGACAAAACACCGCCGGCCTTTTGTATCTACGGTTTCTCCGACAATCCGTCCCGGCATTTTACGGACAAATTCATTTTTGGCCGCCATGAAACCTAAATATGGCCCGCCAAAATTTAACGGCAACCCCAAACTCTGCCCCTCACCGGTTGTAATATCAAAACCCATTTCTCCGGGTGTCTTCAAAATTCCGAGCGAAATCGGATAAACACTGGCAATTGCTAACGCTCCCAGGCTATGAGCCTTTTTAACGATATCGGAATGGTCATCGATGGCACCGAAAAAATTCGGGTTTTGTAAAATGATCGCGGCCGTCTTATTATCCAGGCAGGAAAAAATTTCCTGCCGATCGCTCTGGCCATGCGTAACAGGCGTTTCCACAAATTCAATATGAAGATTGGTGGTGTAACTTTTTAAGATTTTCCGGTAAATCGGGCTGACGCCGCCATCCAGAATAATCTTGTTTCTTCCGGTAATGCGTAAGGCCATCATCATAGCTTCGTAAAGCGCCGTCCCCCCGTCGTACAACGATGCGTTGGCCACATCCATTTGGGTCAGAGCGCAAATACAGCTTTGGTATTCGTAAAGGATCTGCAACGTTCCCTGAGAACACTCCGGTTGATAAGGCGTGTACGCGGTCATCAATTCCCCTCGGGAAATAAGCGCGCCCACCGCCGCAGGAATATAGTGGTCGTAATATCCACAGCCAATAAAACCAATTAAGTGAGACGCGTTCTTTCCGGCCAAATGACGAATATGGCTAAGGACTTCAAATTCCGACTTTCCTTCGGGTAGATCAAATGATTTAGGCCAATGCTGGGACTTGATATCAACAAACAGATCGTCGATCGACCGGGCGCCAACGGCCTTCAGCATCTCTTGGGTATCCTGCGATGTATTGGCTATAAAAGGGTTCACAGCGATTCTTTTTCTTCCAATTTCTCTAAATATTTTTCGTATTCATCCGCGCTCATCAAGTTGGATTTTTCTTCGTCTTGGGCAATCTCAACTTTGGCAATCCAGCCATTTTCGTAACAGGATTTGTTAATCAAACCCGGGTCATCGTCGAGGCGGTTATTGACTTCAATAATTTTCCCCGACATCGGGGAAAAGATATCGCTGGCGGCTTTAACGGATTCAACGGAGGCGATTTCTTCAAACTGTTCGATTTCCCCTCCCACCTTGGGCAACTCGACAAATGTAATATCCCCGAGGGCGGATTGAGCGTAGTCGGTAATCCCGATGATTGCGGTTGAACCGTCAATATTGACCCATTCATGTTCCTTGGTATAAAAATAATGTCCGATGACTTCCATAAATCGCTCCCTGTTTTAATTTTTTAACGACCCTTGCCTATAAAACGGCCTCTTTGATAGCTGGCCGGCCACTTTGCTGTTTTCTTCTCCAAAATATATTTCTCCGGATGACAAATCGGCATTCACGGCAACAAAGCCAATCGCAATCCCCCGCTTTAAAGCCGGTGAAAACGTACCGCTTGTCACAATGCCAATTTCCTTTCCTTCGGATGAGAAAATTTTATAATGATGCCTGGGCGATTGGCGCGTTTCTGAAGTGAAGTAAATCGTCTTTCGTTTAACCCCGTCTTTTTTTTGTTTTAAAAGCGCGTTCTTCCCGATAAAATCTTTTTCAAAATCAATAAATTTCTCAAGGCCCGCCTCTAAAGGCGAAATATTTTCTTCCAATTCCTGGCCATAGAGGCTGTAACACATCTCCAGGCGCAGCACGTCCCTGGCGCCTAAACCCGCCGGTTTGACAGCCGGATTTTCTAAAATTTTTTGCCAAAGCTCAGGAGTGCGTTCCCAGGAAAAATAAACTTCATACCCCAACTCTCCGGTATAGCCGGTACGGCTGACGATATTACGCTCTCCCAAGAAATTAAAATAATCAAACTCAAAATAATTCAGCTTTTGGATGCCGGGAATCAAGGTGGACAACGCGTCACGGGATGCGGGACCTTGAATATCCAGCTTTCCCGTTAACGGCGAAATATTTTTAAACACATTCCGGACGGTTAAGTGACGTAAAAAATGCGCGGCATCCTTGTCGGTTGTCGCGCCGTTAACAACGATCATCCATTTTTCCTGTTCCAGACGATAAACAATCAGATCATCAATCACGCCGCCATTATCATTTAAAGCCAAACCATAGCGGCATGTCTTAATCGGCATATCCGAAAGCCTTTGAGTCACCACGCGATCCAGGCCGCATTTTTGAGGATCCCCATCAATGAGAAATTCCCCCATATGACAAATATCGAAGAGGCTAACGGATTTTCGGGTATGCTCGTATTCGGAAAGGATCCCTTCATAGGAAACCGGCATATCCCACCCACCGAAGGGAACAACTTTGGCATGCAGTTTTTGATGTTCAGAATAAAGGGGGGTCCGCTTTAATACACTTGTTTCGGGAAGCATAACAATACCAGATGAGCTCATAAGTTAAAAAATTAAAAAAGCCGCCCTATCTTATAAGAATCGCTAGGGGTTGTAAAGATAATTTGAGATTTTTACCCGCATCAGGGAGGCAGAATTTTTGTTGATTCAATTCCGGCTTCAATAATCTCCGGGCTATTCGTATATATGCGATAAAAGTGGCTGTCATCGGCAGGGCCGGTTCGATAAATGACGATGCGATAGGGCCCCGGCAACAGGCCTAGGGGTTTTGAGAAATGAAAAGTAACACTCGCCCCTTGAGGATCCGAAGAAAGCGATTGGCCATCCAAAGGTCGGGAAGCAAAATTGCCGCTAAAAGGAATCCATACCGGTTCATTTAAATCCGGCCGATAGATGTAGGCAATTAACTGATCTTTTGGGTTGCCGACTTTGTACATCCGCATGACAAAAGTTTTCAAAAGCGTCGGTTTCTCAACACTTTTTCTTTCGCCTTCATAAACGTAAATCATGGTTTTGACTCCGATATTGCGGACACCGTTAAAAACCAAATGAACGTCATCGGGATGCGGAGGATTAGATTTGAAATCAGACCGGAGTTTAGCCGCATCCAACAACAGGGCTTTTCCCCGCAAAGGACCGCTAAGTAAATCCTGCTTTAAAATGAAATCACGGTAGGATAATATTTCTTCCTCATGGCGCCAGATCCGGCTTGAGGAAAGCGTCTTAAATGTCGCAACAATGTAATCATTAATTTTCCCGCTTCGGAACAATTGGTTTAAATACATATCCTTGTCAAAATCGCTATAGGTATTGCGCGTGCTGTCGATGTAAATAGAATTGCCCGCAATCGGCGGCACCAGGATATAGCCGCCTTTCGCCTGATAAATATTGGCAATTCCCAAAAAACGCAATTGACTTAATAGCGACGGCTGAAGACAATCCACAATGTTCAGCCGGCAGGGATGATCCATATAACTATTGAGTTCGTGAACACCCAGTTTTTTAATTTCCTGAGAAATAAATGTCGTTGCCATGCGGCTGGGATAGACATCATCAAGAAAAATAAACATATTGACGCCCGCATGTACCGCCAAAATCACACACCCGCAAACAATCAAAATAATTTTCTTTAGCCGTCCGGCTTTTTGAACCCAACAGCTTTCCCAGAAATGGTAAAGCGAAAATCCGACGAGCAAAATAATCCCGAGAAACGACGTGAAATAATTTGAACCATATTGCGCCACCCCCCGCCATTCGGCCAATATGGGGGAAGAAACGCTTAAAAGAATAACAACCAGCGAAGAGATGCGGAATTTTATGGCATCTTTTTTGATTGTAACCCAGCGCCACACAAGATACGCAAATGACAAAAGATAAACCGGGAATAAAACCGGCATCACGGTCAGGAAATATTTAATGACCCATTCCCATCCGCCCCGGACGCTTAATTCCGGATGGGCAATCCATTGAATCAAAACCGGCTGGTTATAGTAGAAGTGGCTAAATGATTTGCTGATATTGGCGTATTCAATAAAACCTTTGACGTTATGGGCAACATCGGGAAAGGTCAGGTAAATAAACATGGCCAAAAATCCAAGCAGCGACATTAGGGCCGCCTGAAAAAAACCAATAACGGTTTTTTTCAGGCGGCCCAGCGTCTCACTCTTTAAATCGGAAAAGCAAACAAAAAATGCGGCTACGTAGAACGGGATATACAACAGCGATACCGTTGAAGCAAAGATAGACAGACACAACGTCAGCCCTGAGATGCTCAACAGAATCCATCGCGGAATGGTTGTCTTACGGATACAGAAAAGAAAAAACACCGAGAAAAGAAAATAAAAAAGCCCCAACGGCTGATGTTTGACAAACAAAACGTAGACATAGGGCCAAAAACTCGTCAGAAAAATCGTGAAGCAAACTCCCCCCACTCCTGGCCCCCAAAATCCGCGCGCCAGTAAAAATAAAAGTACGGCCGAAAAGACAACCGAAAAAATACAAATGAAAACCAGCGGCCTCAAAGAAACGTAATCGTTAAAAATTGTTTGAGCCAGCGCCGTGTTGATGATAAAAACTTCTTTGCCGTGCAGCCAGCGGATTCTGGCAACATCAACACTGTCATGCATCTGAGAAACAAAATCCAAAGCCGGCAGCCGGACAGCCGCGCTGATGTAATAATCTTCGGCATCGGTCGGCCAGAAATTCATCTGCCAGGTCGCGGCCATTAATAAAATAGCGACGCTAAAAGCCGAGACCGCAACCCAAAACAATGAGTTTTGCCGAAAGATTTTTGTTAACAGTGACATGTTTTTATTGTGCAGAAGAACCTACGATAAATTAATGCGCCCGGGAGGACTCGAACCTCCAACACCTAGCTCCGAAGGCTAGTGCTCTATCCAATTGAACTACGGGCGCAAGTGAAGTTATTATATCAACCAATATTAAAATAACAAGGAAACAACTTTAAAATACGTTAAAAATTCGTTACGAATCTTGGAAATTTGCGGTAGAATGAAATACGAAAACAACGGCCTACTCAGGAGCGAGAATGTTTTTACAGGACGTGATGTCAAAGGTAAGGTATTGGGATAATAAAATGGCGAAGTGGATGATTCGCCATTTTTATATTTTATTTTTTGAAGCGGTCTTGGTGGTTATCTTTGTCGGGCTTTTCATGATCACGCTGAAAACCATTGATATCAGCGCCGAAGTTCATCAGGACGTAGCTCAGCGGCTCTTGCTGTTTTCATCATTCAATTTAATTCTGATCACGGTTCTATTGCTTTTTAATTCATTCTGGACGCTTTACATCTTCAGCGAACTCATGCGGACCCGCTCAACACTTAAAGAAATGAATTTTCACCTCTCCAAGCGCAAGCCCGAAAATTAAACCTGCCTTAAAAATATTCTTCGTATAACTCTTTGACGCGATAGGAAACGTGATCGACCCAATTTCGGGGAGAAGTCGCCGCGAGAGGTTCAAAAGATGGCTTTACGCCCGCCTGTTGGACAAGCCCTACCGAGGAGGTAAATAACGCCGCATTGTTCAAAGCCGTTAAGCTGATGCCAATTTTTCCGATTTCAACAGGAAGGCCGGTTGCGCTTTCCACTTTCTCCAGGAGACCGGACAAGAGTGCTCCCCCACCGATGATAACAACACCCATACTGAGCTTCTCCTGAATGTGGGAAAATTTCAAGGTGTTCTGAATTCCGTCAAGAATCTTCGCTATCGGGACATCCAAGGCCGAGCAAATTACCTTCCTTTTGACCGTCAAGTACCCCTCTTCTTTTTTGACAAGAATATCCCCGTTATTGCGTAATTCCTCATCAGACACCAAGGCATGCGACCTTTTGATCTGCTCCGCTAAATCAAAAGGAACCCGGAGCGATTCAGCAACGCCCTGTGTCAAATGCTGCCCTCCGATAGGCAAGACATCCAAATGACGCAAAAACCCGTCCTTAAAGAAAAGAATACTGGTCGTTGTTGCCCCGATATCAATGAGGAGGCTTCCTTTTTGGATATGATCGCGGCTGAGGGCGGTTTGAGCAGCTGCCAGACTGGAAAAGAAAACGTTGGCCACTTCAAATCCCGCCTGGTTTACCGCTTTTGAAATATTACCGATAAGATTGGACTGCGAGACAACCAGTAACGATGTCACACCCAGCTTGCGCCCATACAAACCCGCGGGGTTAAGAATCCTATTGGCATCATCAACCAAATATTGTTGAGGAAAATCGTGTAAAATCTCTTCGTCAATTTTAATTCCTAAAAGGCGCGCCTGCTTGTTGACTTTCTTCAGATCGCTTGTTGTAATCACTTTACTGGCCTTATCCATAAGCGGAATCATAGCCTTGCTGTAACGCGCCTCAACGGCATTGCCCCCCAGGCCTAAATAGACGTCTTTGAATTTCACGTTTGATTTCTTGGATAAGTCTTTTAAGACACGGTGGATACTCCCGGACAATTCTCCCAGATCGCTGACATGGGACTGTTTAAATCCTTTTGTTGAAACGCCCTCCACTCCTAGCAACTCATAGGAGTTAGCGTTTCGTATTCGAACTAAACTGGCCTTAAGATTGTGAGACCCGACATCAAGCCCGCAATAAATTTTATCTAACATCATTTTTTTCCTAGAACAGGTTCTTTAAACCGCAAATCAATATAGCCGACATTGTCCTTTTCAAGTTTTGTCTGGGATAAGACCAGGGCCAACATCTTTAGTTTATGCTCCAAGCGGTCCTGATCAACAATTATTTTCAAATTATTGGAAAGAAAAAAATGAATTTCTGATAAATTGCTGACATCGATTTTGATAATCGGAAAATACGACAGCACCCTGTCGGATTGTGCCATTGTGATAATCGCCATCGCGACACGAAGATCCACGCCGTCAATCTGCGATCCGGCCGCAATCCTACCTCGTACGGATTCAACACCCATGATCAAAGGCAAATTGTTTTCATTGTTGCCTCCCGCTGATAAAATCACACTCTTGTCATCCAAAGTCAGGGTTTTTCCTGCCAAACGCAGTTTCGCAAAGGGAAACCTCTGACGGGCAACAACCAGTACCTGATTCGGATACCTCTTGACGACCTGGAGCTGGCGATATTGGGGATAGCGGCGCTGCAATTGTTCCTGGACTTTCTTCAAATCAACAGTCAACAGGCTTTTCCCTTTAAGGACAGCTAATTCACTGGATTCGATTGATCGCAATGACGATTCGTACCAAATATCTTTAATTTTAAAATATGTAGAATGTTTGAGTATTTCAATGATTTTTTCGTAGCCTATAAACGCAATAAAAGCCGCAAAAACGACCAATACAATAACCCTTAAAAAAGAAACAGACAGGTTTGATTTTCGCGGTTTGGCTTTCATCACTTACGTAATATCTTTATGAGTTTTTTGTAATAGCGGTTTGGGCACTTTTCTGCTTACGATACGCCATGGCGGCAATTTTTAAACAAAGCTCGGGAAACTCAATACCGTTGGCCTTGGCCGCCTTCGGCAACAGACTTGTCGCTGTGAATCCGGGAATCGTATTAACCTCTAGGACAAACAGATGATTATTGTTATCCAGCATGACATCCACGCGCGATAAATCTTCACATCCAAGTACACGGTGCGCTTTCAAGGCAACCTCCCTGACCAAACACGCAATCTGATCCGGCAACTTGGCCGGAATAATATACTCGGTTAACCCTGCCTGATATTTTGCTGTAAAATCAAAGAACGGGTGTGATGGTTTGATTTCAATGACCGGTAAGGCGTTGTCATCAAGAATGCCAATGGTCAATTCTCTTCCCTTAATATATGCTTCAACGAGAACTTCGTCATCATAACGAAAAGCTTCGTTCAGTGCGGCCGGCAGATTCTCTTTCTTTTCAACAAGCGAAATGCCAATGCTGGAGCCCTGGCTCGACGGCTTGACAACAACGGGAAAATCCACAATCGCATCCAATTGCTCCTGCTTTACCGGTTCGCGGTCTTTCCTAATGACATGAAAATTTGCAATCGGAATACTGTTTTGCCGAAAACGTTTTTGGGTCTCAACTTTGCTAATAGCCAAACGACTGGCTGCAACCCCGGAACCGGAGTAGGGAATATTCATTTTCTCCAAAATCCCCTGTATCACCCCGTCTTCCCCCAGCTGTCCGTGCAAAGCAATAAACGCAACATCAATGCCGGTACCCTTCAATTGAGAAACGATGGCGTCTTCCTGAGATGAGTTAATATCAATGGCACTTACCCGGCAACCACTTTGCTTTAAGGCATCGAATATGGCTTTCCCGGAGCGTAATGAAATTTCCCTTTCGGAAGAACATCCGCCCATCAAAACACCGATATGTCCCAAGCGACCAATCAACGGATTCATAAGTTTACGACTTCCCCTGCAAAATCGGTTCACTGCCTACGCCAGGCTCTTTGTTTAACGTCTTCAGGAGATCGTCAGATAACCGCGTAATGTCCCCGGCCCCTAAGGTTACAACGAGATCGCCATTTTTCACAATTTTCAAAAGATGGGATAATAATTCTTCTTTTTTGCAAAACTCAACCGGCACGCGGCCGGCGGCCTTGATCTTTCCGACAAGACCACTGGCACTCACGCCCTCAATGGCTTTCTCACTCGCGGCATAAATATCTGTTATCATCAAGTGATCGCAGGCATCGAAACATCGCGTGAATTCTTCCATCAAAAATTTTGTACGCGTATAACGATGCGGTTGAAAGACCACAATGACCCTCTTTTTTCCGAAAGATTTTGCTGCGGCAATGGTGGCCAGAATCTCGGTCGGGTGATGGCCGTAATCATCTACAACCATAATCCCGCGCGCCTCGCCCTTAAGTTGAAAACGTCTTTTAGCTCCCTGAAATTCGCTTAAACTTTCTTTGATGACCGGCAAATCAATTCCAATCTCTTTCGCTAAAGCAATACAGGCGAGTGAATTGAGGATATTGTGTTGCCCCGGAACATGCAAAATCAATGGCCCTAAATTTTCACCTCGATAAACACATTCATATTGCAAGTAATAGCCTCGTAACGACACATTCTTGGCGATGATGTCATTGCCCTCGTTAAAACCGTAAGTCACAAACGAACGACGGCTTTTTTTCAGCAACCCGAGAAGCCTTTGATCATCCCCACAGGCAATAATCTTTCCTTGCGGATGCGTCTTATGGATAAACTGCTCATAACTGTCCAAAATCTTTTCCCAGTTACCGTAGTAATCCACATGCTCAAAATCAATATTGGTAATAATGGAATAAAACGGCGCGAAATACAGAAATGACCCGTCGCTTTCGTCAACCTCGGCAACAAAATATTTCCCCTGCCCCAGGCTAGCATTGTAGGCACCGCCGTTTGAAACCGCGCTAACGATCCCACCAACCGCTGTCGTCGGTTGTAAGCCGGCTTTAATCAAAAGATAGGACGCCATTGACGTCGTGGTTGTTTTTCCGTGGGCACCGGCAATAGTGATAGCCTTGTGGTCTTCCATCAATTGGGCTAATATCTTTGCCCTTTGAGAAACGGGAATATTTTTTTCCTTGGCGCAGATCAGCTCCGGATTATCACCGCTAATGGCCGATGAATAAACGACGACATCAGGATGTCCGATATTTGCGGCGTTATGGCCGATTGCGATATCAGCGCCTAATTCACGCAATTTCACCGTCAATTCGCTTTCCTTTAAGTCGGACCCGCTAACCTTATGACCTTTGGCGACTAAGAGACAGGCGACTGCCCCCATCCCCACACCACCAATTCCTATAAAATGAAAATGTTTTTTAGTCCGATTCATCGTTTCAGGTAATCCATCCACGCATTGTTTAGTTCATCAAGATTTTTAAAGCGCATGTAGGTTGAACTTAAAGCGTTTTCTAATGTCTTACCCGCCTTTAAGTCACGACAGAAGTCGGCAAATTTGAATTGACCCAGTTCTGTGACCAGGTAATACACAACACTGGCCGCCTCATCATAAAACAAATTGATAAAAGTTGTGTCATCAACACCCTGTAAATTGATTGTGGATAAATCCCGCAATGAAATAAACCGGTTTTCTTCAATAGCCTTTTTAACAGTCTGGTTGACTCCCCAGCGTTTGGCCTTCTCTTGATACATCGCAACACCTTCATCGAGCCAGCGAGGAATATAGGGATTCGCTCCGACAAATTCTCGGAAAATAATGTGGCCTAATTCATGAGGCAGCAGGGAATCAAAAAAACCGTTTGCCGCCGGGTAAGTGTGAATCTCCTTTTTGACCCAGTCAGCTGCCCCATGTGACCAGCTTCCCGCTTTTGCCGCCGCAACATAATCGTCCGCATTGGCATAGATATAAATTTTCGCACGGTCTTCCCACGCCCAGCCGGTATAACGGGTAAAACCAAGATTCCTGGTAATCTCCTGGTAATACAACTCGGCGGTTTCTTCAACGCTTTTAATAAAATCCGGCGGAACATCCTTGTAGTAAATAATAAAGTGGTATCCTTTGTGTTCCTTCCAGTCCTCGCTTGCCTTAGCCAATAAATCCGACGCCATGATGACAAGGCAGAAAAAAAATGAAAATACAATTCCAATTATTTTTTTCATCGTTTTAACCCAACAATTTCCTGTGCTAGTCGTTTTGAGGCGCCCGACACGTACACATTTTTGAGTTTAGCCGATTCCGTTTCGTTTGAAAATGAGATGCTAAATATCTTGTTGATTGCATCCTTGAGCCGCTGCGGCGAAAGATCCTTTTCTTCGAGAATAACGGCCCGACCGGCACCGGATAAGACCTTTGCGTTGGCCGTCTGATGCCCCCCCGCAAAAGGATACGGAATAAAAACGGCCGGCAAACCAAACATGGCAATCTCTGAAACCACACCCGCTCCCGAACGCGCAATGACGCAATCCGAAACGTGATACGCTTCTTCCATTCTATCGAAAAATGGAAATATACAATAGGAAATCCCTGTATTTTTGTAATCCGATTTCACCTGCTCGTAATCACTGACCCCGGTTAAATGAATCACCTGAAAATCAAGGTCTTGCTTTAACAAGGGAATCGTTTCCAGAAATTCTTGGTTAATCTTCCGGCTCCCCTGACTTCCGCCGAGAACAAGAATTGTTTTCCATCCGGGGAATAAATTCAATTTCTTCAGCAGCTCTTCTTTGGAAAGTAAAGGAATCGCAATATGCTGAGGATAACCGGTCCAAACAGTTTTGTGCGCCGGAAAATATTTCTTTCCATCGGTAAATGTCACAGCAATCCGGCGGACACATCCGGCAAGTATACGGTTGGCCCGGCCGGGAATAACGTTTTGCTCATGAATAAGGGTTGGAAAAAAAAGACAGCAGGCCGCCAATACAACCGGAAAAGCCCCATAGCCTCCAAAACCTGCAATGCAATCGGGACGAAACTTTAATAAAATTCCCAGCGACTGAAAGAAGGCGACAGCCATGCATCCTAAGCAAGTACACACAGATATGAAAGAAGAAAAATTCACTCCCCTGGATGAAATCGTTTCAAAGGAAAACCCCTTATCTTTAATTTTTTCCGTCATTGGTCCCGGTGTCGTTACAAATTTTATGTCATGGCCCAATGCCCGCAATTCGCAGGCAACACTCAATGCAGGAAAAATGTGGCCACCGCTGGCACCTGTGGCAATAAGAACTTTCATTGATCCTGAGTCCTTGAAATATTAAGCAATAGACCAACCGCCATTAAGTTAACAATCAACGCCGACCCTCCGTAACTGATAAAGGGAAGCGGCAACCCCTTTGTTGGCAAAGCCCCGATGCTGACACCGATATTGATAATCGCCTGCAAACCGATCATGAGAACTATTCCGAGGCTCAAATAATACCCGAAACTATCTGTCGTCCTTTTAATCACTCTGGCTCCCTGCCAAATAAAAAGCAAAAACAAGATAACCACAGTCAGAGCTCCCAACAATCCCAACTCTTCGCCAATGATTGAAAAAATAAAATCTGTATGGGCCGCGGGCAAATAAAAAAGCTTTTGCATGCTTTTCCCAAGCCCCACCCCAAAAACCCCGCCGGATCCCAATGCGATTTGTGACTGCGAAAGCTGAAACCCGATTCCCTGGCTATCGTGCCACGGATTTAAAAAAGCCATGATTCGCGCCAATCGATACGGGACCTTGGCAACCAAAAGATAGATAACAGGCAACGTCATTAAGATTAACACTCCTAAATGAGCCGGCCTGGCCCCGGCAATAAACATCATTAACAAAACTATAGCGGCGATAAAAACGGATGTTCCCAAATCAGGCTGTTTTAGAATCAGAATACAAAAAGCGCCCAGAACGAAGATGGGCGGTAAAAAACCTTCTTTAAAATCTTTGATTTTGCTTTGTTTGCGCGAAAGAAAATCCGAAATATAAAACAACATTGCAATTTTAAATATTTCAGAGGGTTGAATGCTAAAAAATCCAATCTTAAACCATCTGCGGGCGCCAAAACTTTGTTTTCCGATCCCCGGGATTAAAACCAAAACGAGCAAAACAAACATGACAATCATCAACGGCTTCGCTAATGATTGAAATTCGCGGTAATCCACCGTCATCACCATCGCCATCAGTACGATTCCGATCGCCAAAAATAAAAGATGGCGGTTTAAAAAGTACGTCCGAGACCCTAATTCCTGCAGCGCGTAAACGCTGCTGGAACTAAAAATCATCACAACGCCGACGCAAACCAGCAGGCTTGTAATGGTCGCAATAGATAACCGGATATTTCTCATTGAAGAGCCCAGACGATTTCTTTAAAAACTTTTCCGCGCTCTTCAAAATTTTTAAACATATCAAAACTGGCGCACATGGGAGAAAAAACAACGCAATCACCTTTGGCGGCAAAAGCCTTTGCCGCTTCAACGGCATCTTTGAGGCTGCCGCATTCTCCAACCGCCACCACGTCGCCGAATGCCTTTGTCAATTTATCCTTGGCTTCTCCAATCACAAACATTTTTTTAACTTTACTTTTGACAAGATCTCGGAGAACAGAAAAATCAATATTTTTATCGCGGCCTCCGCAGATCATCACAATCGGTCTTTGAATGCTTGAAAGCGCCCATCGCCCAGCCTCGGCAGTCGTCGCCTTAGAGTCATTGATAAAATCAATTCCTTCCTTTGTGCGAACCCATTCCAAACGATGCTCAACACCCTTAAACTCGCCAAAAACCTGCAGGCAGGTTTCTGGGGAAACCCCGTAAATCCGGCCCACCTCCATTGCCGCCAGCTGATTCGGATTTCTAATTTCCACTCGCCGGTTAATGCCCGGCGGATTAAAGTAGGAAATAATCGCGTTGATTCCGGAAGCAACACTACGAACCATCGGGTCTTCATAATTTAATACAGCGTAATCGTCGTTTCTCTGATTGAGAAAAATTCTTTTTTTTGCGGTAAAGTATTCCTCAAGGTCTTTATGGCGGTCGAGGTGATTCTGGCTGAAATTTAATAAAACCGCCACGTGCGGCCGAAAATCAACGATGGATTCCAGATGAAAAGAACTTACCTCCAAAACAACGGCATCGAAGCCCTCTAAACCCATAGCGTGTTTTGAAAAAGGCGAGCCGATATTTCCGCATAAGCAAACCTTCTTACCGCCACGCTCCAGGACTTTGGCGATCAACGTTGCTACTGTTGTTTTGCCGTTGCTTCCGGTGACCGCGATAACCTCTAACGGGCAAAAACTCCAGGCCAATTCAATTTCACCAATAACGGGAATTCCTTTGGCTTTGGCCCACAGAACCGGCTCGGCATCAATCCGCACGCCCGGGCTTAAAACAACCAGGTCGCTATTTTCAATAAATTTTTGCGTGTGACCCCCGCATTCCAACCCCACTTTATTTTTTAGCGGCCAGTCTTTTATGAAAGCGGCTACGGAATCTGCAGAGGCTTTTTCAGAAATTTTAACTTTTCCACCTACACGTTGGATGAGCTCAGCCACAGCCATACCGCTCTTCGCTAATCCAACGACCGCAACTCTTTTATTATTTAAATCCATAGATTATCGAATCTTGAGCGATGTCAGGGTGATGAGGGCCAGGATGGTCGCGATAATCCAGAAGCGAACGATAATTTTCGATTCGTTCCAGCCTGTCAATTGCAAGTGATGGTGAAGAGGAGAAACTTTAAAAATCCGTTTTCGTCGAATCTTAATCGATAAAACTTGCAGGATAACCGAAAGGGCTTCAACAACAAAAACACCTCCCAAAAATACCAAGAGAAGTTCCTTTTTAATAAAAACTGCAATAATCCCCAGCGTCCCCCCTAACCCCAGCGAACCAATGTCACCCATGAATACTGTCGCGGGATAAGAGTTAAACCATAAAAATCCCAGGCTCGCCCCCAAAATCGCAAAGCAAAAGACCGCAAGCTCTCCGGCCCCGGGAATAAAGGGAATAAAGAGGTATTCGCTAAATTTTAAATGCCCCGTTACATAGCATAAAATACTTAAGGCAATTGTCACAATCAACACGCAGCCAATAGCCAGGCCGTCTAAACCATCCGTTAGATTGACCGCATTGCACGTCCCCACAATAATTAAAACAACCAGCGGGATGTAAAATATCCCGATATCAATGACCAGGTCTTTGAAAAAAGGAATATCAAGCTTTGTCGAGGTGGTCGGATCAAGAAAGATGAAGACCCCGATGATACAGCCTAAAACAAGCTGCCAAAAGAATTTCACACGGACACCGAGGCCCCGGCGGCCTTTGCGCGTTAATTTGACGTAATCATCAACGCCACCCAAAATCGAGAGCCAAACACAGGTCAAAAGCGTCAGTAAAATATACCTGTTGGACAAATCGGCCCATAACAAAACCGAAATTACGATACTCCCAATGATAAAAATTCCCCCCATGGTCGGCGTTCCGGCTTTCGTACCATGCAAATGGTCGAGTTGCGGGCAATCCTCCCGCGTTGTTTTTTCTCCAATCTTCCGCTCTCTAAAAAATTTTATCAAAACCGGCCCGAAGATAATGCAGAGGATAAACGTCGTCACGGCCGCCATGCCGGCACGAAAGGTAATATATTTGAAAACATTGAACCCGAAAAACAGGTCACGAAATTCCGATAAAAAATAAAACACCTAAGCCTCCTTTAAAGTTTCGACCAGCCGGTCCATTTTCATGGCGCGAGACCCTTTGATAAGCACCGTATCTTTGGGTTTTAAATAATGCTTAATCCGCCGGCAACAACTCGCTAAGGTCGGATGATGGTGCGCTTCCAACGACTTTCTTTTTCTCGCCGCTTGATTAATGTTTTTTGATAGATTCCCAACAGTAATTAACATATCAACACAGGAACGAGCCACGAGATCCCCTATCTGCCGGTGCAGTTTCTTGGACTGCGCTCCCAACTCCAGCATGTCGGCGCAGACAAGAACTTTCCGGCCGACGACATCAAGGTTATTTAATGTTTCGATAGCGCTTCGCAGGGACATCGGGTTGGCATTATAAGAATCATCAATGATTCGCAATTTACCAACCATTTGGACTTGTTGGCGGCCCTTGGGGAAACGAAAATCGCGCAAGGCCTTTTGCATCTCTCGTGGCTTAACGTTTAATAAATCCCCGCAACAGATCGCTGCCAGCGCGTTGTAGACATTGTGTTTTGCCGGTGTATTGAGCTCAAAACCTTTCCTGGTTTTAATTCGGAACCTTAACGATGAATTTTTGAAGTTAATGCCGGTAGCACGAAAGCGGCTTTTTTGATTTATGCCAAAACTGATGAGGCGATGGTGAACCACCTTCCCCGGAATACGTCTCAAAAAAGAATCATCATTGTTAAAAACAACGGTTCCCCGATGTTTCATGGCATTGGCAATGTTTAATTTTTCTTTGAAAACGCCCGACAGACTTCCGAGAAATTCCAAATGCGATTCACCGATATTCGTCATGACGGCAATCGTAGGGTTGGCAATGCGTGTCAGCCAGGCAATTTCGCCAAAATGATTTGTCCCCAATTCAACAACAACCGCCTCATGGGATTTTTCAAGTTTTAACAATGTCATGGGAACGCCAATATGATTATTTTGAGTCGCAATGTTTTTAAGTACCCGGTACCGCTGTTCTAAAACTCTGGCAACCATTTCTTTTGTCGTTGTTTTGCCGGCACTCCCGGTAATGGCAATCACGGGAATTGCAAAACGATCCCGGTGATATCTCGCCAGCAGTCCCAGCGCCTTTGTCGTATCGGCAACTAAAACAACCGGAATGCGTTTCGGAACGCGGCCATTGTCTTTTGAAACAACCACTGCCGAAACTTTTTTTCTGACGGCCTGAGGGATAAAGCGATGGCCGTCAAAACGATCTCCTTTGATGGCGATAAAAGCGTCTTTTGACTTCAGAGACCTGGAATCAATCGACACGCCGGAAACTGATTTTAATTCACTGCCCTGAAGCAATCGGCCGCCCGTCGCTTTCAGTATATCCCGAATTGTTAACATCCTAGAATTTCTTTCACAACTTCCCTGTCATCAAAATGAACAGTTTTGTCTTTAAAAATCTGGTAGTCTTCATGGCCCTTGCCGGCAATCAAAACGACGTCCCCCGCTTTGGCCATGGATAGGGCTTTTGCAATTGCTTTTTTTCTATCAAGAACGACCTCAAAATTTTTGCCCTGAAAACCTTTTTGAATCTGAGAAACGATATCCTGCGGGTCCTCGCTGCGAGGGTTGTCACTGGTGACAATTGAAAAATCCGCAAGTTGACCTGCAATCTTTCCCATTTTGGGCCGCTTGGTTTTATCGCGGTCCCCGCCGCATCCGAAAACAACAATTATTTTTGCGCGGCTGACGTTTTTAAGATTACTGAGGACATTTTTGAGGGCGTCCTCCGTATGTGCATAATCAACAAAAACACTAAATCCTTTCGCATTGTCGACTCTTTCCAACCGCCCGGGAACGCCTTTTAAGAACGCGATTCCTTTACGGATATTTTCGGGGGAAATTCCCAGCGACAACGCCGAAGCGCTCGCAGATAAAATGTTGGAGACATTATGACGCCCGATTAATTTTGTTTTCACGTCAATCTTACCCTCCGGATACCTGATGAGAAATGTAGACCCGGAAAATGTCAGGCGAATGTTTTCGGCCTGGACATCAGGCTTACCTTGCAGCCCGAAGGTGATGACCTTTCCTTTGGCCATGGCCGCGAGCCTTTTGCCGTATTCATCGTCAACATTAATAATGGCGCAAGATTTTTTATTGAGGCCGGTAAATAACTTTGATTTGGCTAAAAAATAATTCTCCATCGTCCGGTGATAATCCAAATGATCGCCGGTTAAATTCGTAAAAATGGCACAACAAAAATCAATGGCTTCGACCCGCCCTTGGTCCAAGGCATGAGACGAAACCTCCATAATACAAAACTCCGCTTTTTCTTTGACCATATCAGATAGATACCGCTGATTTTCCAAAAGCCCGGGAGTCGTATTCTTTGAAGGGATAACAGTCCGGCCGATCCGGTAATTGACCGTGCCAATGACGGCACATTTTTTGGAGGCCGCATGAAAAATGGACTCCAATAAATAGGAGATCGTCGTTTTTCCGTTAGTTCCGGTAATGCCGATTGTTTTAATTTGGCGGGATGGAAATCCGTAAAACCGCTGGGCAACGTTTAAAAGGATGTTTCTGGGGTCAGATGTACTTAGCAAACAAAAATCTTTGGATTCGGGGTAACCGCTGCCATGGCTATTTTTGATGATAACCTTGGCGCCTTTTTTGAGGGCCTCGGCAATAAAATCCGTTCCATTAAGGCGGGTCCCTTTTAAGGCAAAAAAAAGGCCGCCCGGCTCAACGTTTCGCGAATCACAACTAATCGATTGGATATCAAAATCTTTAAAGCGCGCAGGAATTGCGCCGACATTTAATCCTTCAAGAAGTTCATTAATTTTCATCTATTGTCCGATGGCACCGGACGGCTAACAAGTTGGGATTTCTGGGCATCATCATTGACACCCAAATACCGTAAGGCATCCTGGGCCACTGCTTTAAATACCGGCGCCGAAACTGTGCCGCCAAAATGATTCGGATGGGGGTCATCAAAAACAATAACCATGGCAATCTGCGGATCATCCGCCGGCGCAAATCCGATAAAGGTCGCATAAAACTGACTTTGCGAGTATGTGCCGTTCACAACTTTTTGAGCGGTTCCGGTTTTCCCGCCAGCCGTAAAATCCTCAATCTTGGCCATCTTGCCCGTTCCGTTTTCTACAACCTTAGCGAGAATTTTTTTGAGTCGATCCGCTGTTTGCTGGCTAATCACTTGAGCAACGACCTGCGGGTTAAATTCTTCAATCACTTCACCCTGCTTGTCTTTAATGTATTTTATCACAAAAGGACGCATATAAACTCCGCCGTTGGCAACCGTTGAAATCGCGCACGCCAGTTGAATCGCCGTCACCGTCACCTCTTGGCCAATAGGAATCGCCCCGATCGAGGTCTTAGACCATGCAGATACGGGTTTTAAAATGCCAGTCACCTCCCCTGGCAACTCAATATTTGTCGGTGCGCCAAAACGAAATTGCTTGGCATATTTGTAAACAGCCGCGGACCCAAGTTTTTGAGCGATTTTAGTAACTCCGATATTGCTTGATTGCTCTATCACCTCGCTAAAGGAGAGAACACCATGGGAATGATGGTCGTGGAGAATGTGATTACCGA